>NZ_QLMG01000001.1:0-173889 GCF_003259905.1 Salipiger aestuarii
GCAGCGTCTTGCGCAGCGCCACGGCCACAGCCTCCTGCGCGGGCGTCAGTGTGGTTTGAAGCCGATGAGGCATGGCTGCGATCCTCGACTGTGTCGCGCTTGCGCCATTTCCATACAGTCTGCTCAGTCGTCCCGTGGCGTTCCGCGAGAACCCAGGCTGGTTCATCGCTGGCCTGGATCGCCGCCCTGACCTTCGCCGTCGTTGTTGCCTGGCTGTGAAGCTTGATCAGCATGTCGCTCTCCCGTCCCGCGCCTCGGTCAAAACCCAGCGTGCCATGAAAAGCGCTGACCGACGAGGGGCTATGTGATCATCCGGGATGGAACAAGTAGATCGCTAACGCAGAATTTTATTTCGCCCAAGCGGGCGCGGCCACTGAATCCCGTGATTTCAGGCAATTAGTGCCAAAAGGTGCGCTTCCACAACCTCCAAGCAACCTCCAAGGGCTTGGAGGTTCTTTTCCCATATATTTCAATACCCTATGGGGAAACCTCCAAACCTCCAAGGATTCCGCCCTCTCCCAGAAATGGACGGGGACACACACCCTTTGTATTCTTGTTCCCAAGGTGTGTGTGTCCCTTCGGGATTTTTCAACTTTCCAGAAAGGTTGGAGGTTTGGAGGTTGAGGTATAAGGCATTGCTTTAAAGTGATATTTCACCTCCAAGCCTTTGGAGGTTGCTTGGAGGTTGTGGAGGTCGGAACGTGTCACGCGGCCTTTACGCACCCGGCTCCGATCACATCCGCAGGAAACTGCCACCATGATCGATCTTTCAAAGACCCGACACGCCCCCGCTTATCTGTGACTACCACTCTCGGATGCAGACGTTCGAACATCGCTATCACGTCCGAGTCTTCTGCATTACGCTTCTCACCGACTGAACAGATGTAGTCTTTGAATGCAGTCTGGGGAACACGCAAACAGCCTTCGTCGCCCTTGTCACACTTACCGACTTCGAATGTTTCGAATGTCTCTTGCTGCCCGTCCACCATCAACGTGACTGCCCCATCCGCCAGCACATCGGCTAGACGCCGCATGGGCGCGCTCATGGAGTATTCAGCCCTTGCATCGCGCTCAACCGTCGCAGGGGCATCCCGCACATCATTCCACGTGAACCCCGCTGACGCGGGGTCATAGCATTCAAGATAATCCAGCACCGCCGCCATCTTACCCCCATTGATCGCCGCATGTAGCTCTGTGAAATACGCATCATCGCGCTGGTGGTCGGTGCTGGTCTCCAAGACGAAATACCGCCGCTCAGAGCCGTTGCCTGCGATCAAGAGCGGCACCTTGGCATTGCTGTCGATATAGAGCCGCAGGAAGGACGGCAGCGTTACCACTGACATGCCTTTCACTTCCGCCTGTATGGTGGTGGAGTCCACAAGCGCCTTTAGCTCCGACGCAACTTTAGGGTCTTTGCCAAAAACCGCCTCATTCACGACCGCCAAGATACACTTGCTCAGATGTTCCCCGGCAAACTGACCAACGACATGCACCTGTTTTTCAAGTTGTTTGAAATGTGGCGCGGCCAGCTTGGCAAGCAACTGCCCGAAACTGCCCTTACCTGTCCCACCTTCACCCCGGCAGATGATCGCCGTCCCCGGCTTCTCGCCGGGTCTTTGGACCATGTGAGCCATCCAGAGGATGAGCCATCGGTATTTTTTCCTGTCGCGCTTGCAGATGACCTTGAGAATGAAACGGCGCAGTGTCCGCCAGCTTCCCGGTTTGGATTGAAGTTTGCGGCCTTGGTATAGGTTGAAGTAGTTCTCAGGGCATTCCAACGGCGGCGGGATGAGGCCCATGCCGCTCTTGCGTTTAGCTGTTTCCAAGAAAAGCTGCGCCGGGTTCACCATCTCATCCCCGATTTTGATCTGCCGATCTAGGTGAAGGTCAAGAAAGTCATACTTCCCGTAGATCACCACTGTGGACATCAACTCAGAGTGAAAAGACCCAAGATCGGGCTTGCGCACGATCTTGAATTTCCCGTCCAGATCAATGGGCGCAAAACGTCTGCCCATGGTTGCCATCATTTCAGCCGATGTATCGCCCAACGGGTCTGCCGGGTCCATGGAAGGATACCCCAAGTCTTCGTTGCCCATGGCCTCAATGACTTCCTCCATTTCGGCCTCACGCTGACGCGTGCCCCACTCCTTTCGTTGGGCATTCAACATCTCAGAACCGGCTTTTTAAAGCGCTCTGAGTTCATTGCCATCAAAACGGCCCAGACCCTTTACCAGTTCCTTGAGCTTTTCCGACGCTGGACCTTTCCCGCCGCCCGATTCTACGCCCGCGTAGAGCGCTGCAATGCGGTCCTTGCCCGCGTCAGCGGGCAGTGCCTTGAAGGCTTGTTCCACCTTCTTGGCCGTGGTCAGGCGGTCAATGGGGATGGGCACGCCGTAGTCAAACTTGTCGAAGTGAAATTCTTCCTCGTCCACGATGGGGTAGAGGTCGGAGTCGCAAAGTAGGTCGGACAAGGTGTCGTATTCGTCGGGCAACACGGCGACGCCCGCCTTTTCGTTTTCGTCCCACAGTCGAATATGATCCCACGTTGTCAGGTGTCGGCAGTGGTCATGCAGACACGTGATGACAAAATCGTCTTCGTTCTGGCACACCCACGTTCCCGTATCATTCAGATCACACCCGTGCGCTTGCGCTGGACCTTAGCGGCGGCGGGGTCCACGCCATCGGCCCTTCGTCCGCGTTCAATCTGCGCCAGCTTCCGCGCCTGAGTCAGCGTAACACCGGGATACGCGCCAAGCCCCAGCCGCTTTTCAACACCGCCCACCTTGTAGCGGTAGACCCATGATTGCGATGTGGGGCTGTTGACCAGTAGCATCAGCCCCGCGCCGTCCGACAAACTTCGCTTCTTGGTGAAGCCCTTTACCGCTGCGTCAATGTCGGTCTGGCGTAACACGTGCTGCTTCAATGGTTCGTCTCCCTAGGCAACGTTATACGCTTTTCCGGCGATTCAGGTGTTCGATTCCCTAACGCTCCGTTCGGCCCATCATCTTGCAAACTCTCGATGGGCGCAGGGGTGCCGCAAAATCGTTATACGCTTTTTTATACACCTACATATTGATTCGTGGAGTCCAAGAGCTCGAAAAATCCAATGATTTCAAATATAACATCTACATATTGTGGTTTCGGATTCCCCTACGGGCTGCCATTTTTCCGATATATTCACGACGTTACGCTCCGAGCCCGCGCAGTGCTTGTCGAAAAAAGACCACGGGTCTGCTGTGCGCTGCGATCTGCCCGGGCCTTCTGCGGCGTGGGGTCTGCCCGCCCCGTGGCCGCGGCCCCGAAAGGGGGGCAGTAAATATCTTGCCAATACGCGCCAACCCGCCTATAGAGCGCCTTCATCCACCTCCACCGGGAATCAGGGTGACCCGCGCAAGCGACGGGGCTCTCCGGTGATGTTGCAACAAAGGAGCGCCTTATGGACGCCAAAGAGCTTAGCTCGAAGACCCCGGATCAGCTCCGGGACGAGCTTGTGGCCCTGAAGAAGGAGGCCTTCAACCTCCGCTTCCAGAAAGCCACCGGACAGATTGAAAACTCTGCACGCATCCGTCAGGTGCGTCGCGATGTTGCGCGCGTGAACACCGTGCTGAACCAGAAAGCCGCTGCCGCGGCTTCGGCGGAATAAGGACAGACCCATGCCCAAGCGTATCCTGCAAGGCACCGTGACCTCCACCGCCAACGCCCAGACCGTGACGGTTCAGGTGGTTCGCCGCTTCAAGCACCCCGTGCTGCAGAAGACCATCAAGAAATCCAAGAAATACCGCGCCCATGACGAGGCCGGTTCGTTCCAGGTAGGCCAGCAGGTGTCGATCCGTGAATGCGCCCCCAAGTCCAAGACCAAGCGCTGGGAAGTGATGACCGCGGAGATGCTCGACGCGCATAACGCCGCGCGTGCCGAAAACGCGACTCTCCAGCAAAAGCTGGACGAAGAGCGCCACGCACAGAAGGAAGCCGCTCACTAAGAGCGCAGGTGGGCAGGGTGCAAAGCCCTGCCCGCAAGACTTTAGCGAAACCCCAGGGGATTCATCCCTGAAGGTCGGGAGAAACTGACATGATCCAGATGCAGACCAATCTGGATGTCGCTGACAATTCCGGAGCCCGGAAGGTTCAGTGCATCAAGGTCCTCGGCGGCTCGCATCGCCGCTATGCATCGGTCGGCGATATCATCGTCGTCTCGGTGAAAGAGGCCATTCCGCGCGGCCGCGTAAAGAAAGGTGACGTCCGCAAGGCCGTCGTCGTGCGCACCGCCAAGGAAGTTCGTCGTGATGACGGCACCGCGATCCGCTTTGATCGCAACGCCGCGGTCATTCTCAACAACTCGAACGAGCCCGTCGGCACCCGTATCTTCGGGCCGGTGGTTCGCGAGCTGCGTGCGAAGAACTTCATGAAGATCATCTCGCTGGCTCCGGAGGTGCTCTGATGGCTGCGAAACTTCGCAAAGGTGACAAGGTCGTCGTCCTGTCCGGCAAGGACAAGGGCCAGACCGGCACCATCGAAAGCCTGTCCCCGAAGGCCGGCAAGGCCGTCGTCGGTGGCGTGAACATGGCGATCCGGCACACCCGCCAGAGCCAGACCTCGCAGGGTGGACGCCTTCCGGTGGCCAAGCCCATCGACCTGTCGAACCTGGCACTGGTCGATGCAAACGGCAAAGCGACCCGAGTCGGCTTCCGTATGGAAGGTGACAAGAAGGTCCGTTTCGCCAAGACCACGGGAGACGTGATCGATGCTTGATACCGCGACCTATACACCGCGTCTCAAGACGCTGTTCCGCGAGACCGCCAAGCCCGCTCTTAAGGAAGAGTTCGGCTACAAGAACGACATGCAGATTCCGCGTCTGGACAAGATCGTCCTGAACATCGGTTGCGGGGCCGAGGCGGTTCGTGATTCCAAGAAGGCGAAATCGGCTCAGGAAGATCTGACCAAGATTGCCGGCCAGCTGGCGCTTACCACCAAGGCAAAGAAGTCGATCGCCGGCTTCCGCGTCCGTGAAGAGATGCCGCTGGGCGCCAAGGTGACCCTGCGCGGTGACCGGATGTACGACTTTCTGGACCGTCTGATCGGTATCGCGATGCCCCGCATCCGCGATTTTCGTGGCGTCAAGCCGTCGTTCGATGGTCGCGGCAACTTTGCCATGGGCATCAAGGAGCACATCGTGTTCCCCGAGATCGAGTTCGACAAGGTCGACGAGGTCTGGGGCATGGACATCATCATCACCACCACCGCCGCAACCGACGCGGAAGCCAAGGCGCTGTTGAAGCATTTCAACATGCCCTTCAACGCCTGAGGAGCGAGAGACACATGGCCAAGAAATCCATGATCGAACGCGAGAAGAAGCGCCAGGCGCTGGTGGAAAAGTATGCCGCCAAGCGTGCCGCTCTCAAAGTGATCGCGACCGACGAAACCAAAACCATGGAAGAGCGTTTTAAGGCGCGCCTCGCACTTGCGAAGCTGCCGCGCAATTCCTCGGCAACCCGCCTGCACAATCGCTGCCAGTTGACTGGCCGTCCGCACGCCTATTACCGCAAGCTCAAGGTCTCCCGGATCATGCTGCGCGAACTGGGCTCGAACGGTCAGCTTCCCGGCGTCGTGAAATCCAGCTGGTAAGGAGGGTACTTAGATGAACGATCCTATCGGCGATATGCTCACCCGTATCCGCAACTCCCAGATGCGCGGCAAGTCGGTCGTTTCGACCCCCGCATCCAAGCTGCGTGGTTGGGTTCTCGATGTGCTGGCGGACGAAGGCTACATCCGTGGCTACGAATCCGGCACCGACTCGAACGGTCACCCGACCCTCGAGATCAGCCTCAAGTATTTCGATGGCACCCCCGTCATTCGCGAACTGGCTCGGGTGTCCACCCCCGGTCGTCGCGTCTACATGGGCGTCAAGGATATCCCCACCGTCCGTCAGGGCCTGGGTGTGTCGATTGTCAGCACGCCCAAGGGCGTGATGTCGGATGCAAACGCCCGCGCCGCCAATGTCGGCGGCGAGGTGCTCTGCACGGTCTTCTAAGGAGGGACGCATGTCTCGTATTGGGAAAAAGCCGGTCGAGCTGCCCTCGGGTGTTTCCGCATCCGTCAGCGGCCAGACCGTCGAAGTGAAGGGGCCGAAAGGCACCCAGACCTTCAACGCAACCGACGATGTGACCATCGTGGTCGAGGACAATACCATCACCGTGACGCCGCGCGGCAATTCCAAGCGCGCCCGTCAGCAGTGGGGCATGTCCCGTACCGTGGTCGCCAACATGGTGCACGGCGTTCAGAACAGCTTCAAGAAAGAGCTTGAGATCCACGGCGTTGGTTATCGCGCCGCGATCCAGGGCTCGACCCTGAAGCTGAACCTGGGCTACAGCCATGACGTGAACTTCGATATTCCGCAGGGCATCTCGGTCACCGCGCCGAAACCCACGGAAATCATCGTCGAAGGTCACGACGCGCAGCAGGTTGGCCAGGTCGCCGCGAATATTCGCGACTGGCGCCGTCCGGAGCCCTACAAGGGGAAGGGCATTCGCTATAAGGGCGAATACATCTTCGCCAAAGAAGGCAAGAAGAAGTAAGGACGCAGAAAATGGCACTCAGCAAACGGGAACTGTTCCTCAAGCGCCGCCTGCGCGTCCGGAACAAGCTTCGCAAGGTGAACGCCGGCCGCGCGCGGCTGTCGGTCCACCGCAGCAACAAGAACATCAGCGTTCAGCTGATCGACGATGTGAACGGCGTGACGCTCGCAGCCGCCTCCTCGATGGAGAAGGATCTGGGCGTGATCGGCAAGGGCAACGTGGAGGCCGCCACCAAGGTGGGCGCCGCGCTGGCCGAGCGCGCGAAGGCTGCTGGCATCGAAGAGGCGTATTTCGACCGTGGCGGCTTTCTCTTTCACGGTCGCGTCAAGGCTCTTGCCGAGGCGGTCCGCGAAGGCGGCCTGAAGATCTGATCCTGCTGGCGCGGTCTCGGGCCGCGCCACGGATCCCCCGCGGGGCGGTGTTGACCGCCCCGCTTTCCTGTAGGTGGCCGCGGTGCTGCCTCGATGATCCGGGAGACGCGATCGCGCCTCACCTGGATTGACCAACCGGCGCGAAGCGGACCCGTCCGGGCCGTGCCGACCCTGAAAAAGGAATGCCTCATGGCAGAACGTGACAATCGCCGTGGCAACCGCCGCGACCGTGACGAAACTCCGGAATTCGCGGATCGCCTTGTCGCGATCAACCGCGTGTCCAAGACCGTGAAGGGCGGCAAGCGCTTCGGCTTTGCAGCTCTCGTGGTGGTGGGCGATCAGAAGGGCCGCGTCGGCTTTGGCAAGGGCAAGGCGAAAGAGGTCCCCGAGGCCATCCGCAAGGCCACCGAGCAAGCCAAGCGCAAGATGATCCGCGTGCCGCTGCGCGAAGGCCGTACGCTGCACCATGACATCGAAGGCCGCCACGGCGCTGGCCGTGTCGTGATGCGCACCGCTCCGCAGGGTACCGGGATCATCGCCGGTGGTCCGATGCGTGCTGTGTTCGAAATGCTGGGCGTGCACGACGTGGTCGCCAAGTCGATCGGGTCGCAGAACCCCTACAACATGATCCGCGCCACGCTTGATGCGCTTACGAAGAACCAGTCGCCCCGCAACGTCGCCCAGCGCCGTGGCAAGAAGGTCGCCGACATTCTTCCCAAGCGTGACGAAGCGCCGGCCGAGTCCATCCAAGTCGCCGAGGAGGCCTGAGATCCATGGCTAAAACCATCGTTGTCAAGCAGATCGGCTCGCCGATCCGTCGCCCCGAAGTGCAGCGCAAGACGCTGATCGGCCTTGGGCTGAACAAGATGCACAAGACCCGCGAACTGGAAGATACGCCCGCCGTGCGTGGCATGGTTTCCAAGATCCCGCACCTGGTTGAGATCATCGAAGAGCGCGGCTGAGTCGACGTCGCGATTTGAAACAGAAAGGCCCCGAAGCATCGCTTCGGGGCCTTTTTCTTCGCGCGCATTGCGGGGCAGGCATCATTTCACGATATGCTCGTCCCTGACGAACATGTTCGCCCATGCCCGGTCGACCAGTTCTGGCGTCATCTTGTAGGGCCAGCCTTCGAAATCGCAGACCGAGATCATCTGGTCGATCAGGAACACCGGCTGGTAGTTGGCATAGATATTGTCAATGGTCGGGTATTTCGTCTTGAGAAGGTAAATCAGGGCCTGCTCGTCAAGCTGCATCTTTTTCTTGCGCGCGACCAACGCGAAAATCTTGAGAAAGTTCTCCTGGCTCGGGCCGTCAATCTTGATCTTGAAAAAGATCCGGCGCAGGGCCGCCTTGTCGAAGATCTCGTTCGGGTGGAAGTTGGTCGAAAAGATCACCAGCGTGTCGAAGGGAACCTCGAATTTTTCGCCCGATTGCAGCGACAGGATGTCCTTGTTTTCCTCCAGCGGAACGATCCAGCGGTTGACCAGCTTTTGCGGCGATTCCGCCTGGCGCCCCAGGTCGTCGACGATGAAAATGCCCCCCGTCGATTTCAGCTGCAACGGCGCCTGATAGGTGCGGGCCGTCGGATTGTAGACAAGGTCAAGCATGTTCAGCGACAGCTCGCCCCCGGTAATGACCGTGGGACGGTCGCACAGCACATACCGCGTATCGAACCGGTTCTTGCGGCGCAGGACGTTGGGGTCGTCCGCTTCGACCTCGGCGGCGGTATGTACGATAGGGTCGTAAACAGTGATCACCTGACCGGAATATTCCACAGCGCGCGGAATGTAGATCTTGTCGCCCATGGCGTCGCGGATGCCGTTGGAAATAGACGACTTCCCGTTTCCCGGCGGGCCGTACATCAGAATGGACCGCCCCGCCCCCACCGCCGGACCAAGGTGGGAAATCAGGTCTCCGGGCAGCACAAGGTGCCCCATGGCGCCCGTAAGCTGTTCGCGCGTGATCTGCACGTTGCGGATCGACTGGCGTTTGACCTGTTCGGCATAAACGTGCAGCGGCACCGGCATCGGGCCGAAATATTCCGATTGCGACAGCGCGTCCGTGGCACGCGCCTTGCCTGCGTCCGTCAGCTGATAGGTCATTTCATGGGTCGCGGACTGCGCGCCGAGCGTGCCCATGGCTTCCAGCAGGCCCTGACCGCGGGCCATTTCGATGATTTCCTGCGTGATGCCGATGGGCAGGCACATGTCCCTGGACAGGTAGGACACCGTATTGGCATTCTTGCGGTACACGGTCTTGAGCGCGATATCGCGCATGAAGACCCGCGGCAGGCTGAGATCTTCAAGCCGCTTTGGCGGTGGTGGCGCCATGACGGCGTTGGTGGCCATGTTCATTTGTGCTGCCCCGTATGGCGGTTCTGTTGCCCGGAAGGAAACAGCAGCTTTGTGGCGAGAGCTTGGCCCGCCTTGGGAAAAGCGGCGGCGCGGGGCGGTCGCGCATGGACATCGCGGCGCTTTGCGTAAATTCTCGCGCGGAAGTCCGGGCGCAGATTCGGGCGCTGACAAATGACGACGAGAACAGGGGAGTTCCGCAATGTCCATCAAGTCGCTGCTCGCGGCCGTGAGCCTTGCCGCGCTGGCATCCGCCGCGCAGGCCGAGGTCAGGGTCGGCATGATCACCACGTTGTCGGGTGGGGGCGCCAGCCTTGGCATCGACACCCGCGACGGGTTCCTGCTGGGTATGAAAGGTCAGGACGACGTCGAGATCCTTGTCGAGGACGATCAGCGCAAGCCCGACGTGGCCGTGCAGATCGCCGACAAGATGATCCAGTCCGACAAGGTCGATGTGCTGACCGGCATCGTATGGTCGAACCTGGCGATGGCAGTGGTGCCGAGCGCCACGGCGCAGGGCAAATTCTACCTGTCGACCAACGCCGCCCCCGCCCAGCTTGCGGGCAAGGGCTGCCATCCGAACTATTTTGCGGTCAGCTATCAGAACGATAACCTGCACGAGGCCGCGGGCGCCTTTGCCAAGTCCGAAGGTTACACCAAGCCGTTCATCATGGCGCCGAACTACCCTGCCGGGCAAGACAGCCTGAACGGGTTCAAGCGGTTCTTTGACGGCGATCTCGCGGGCGAGGTCTATACCCAGTTGGGCCAGACCGATTTCGCCGCCGAGATTGCCCAGATCCGGGCCAGCGGCGCGGACAGCGTGTTCTTTTTCCTGCCGGGCGGCATGGGGATTTCGTTCCTCAAGCAATATGCGGGCAGCGGCGTCGGCCTGCCGGTGCTTGGCCCGGCGTTTTCCTTCGATCAGGCGATCCTGCAAGCGGTGGGCGACGCGGCTCTTGGGGTAAAGAACGGATCGAACTGGTCCAAGGATCTGGAGGTGCCCGCCAATGCGGATTTCGTCAGCGCGTTTCAGGCGGAATACGGTCGCCTTCCGTCGCTTTATGCGGCCTATGGCTATGACACGGCGCATCTGCTGATCTCGGCGCTGGACAAGGCCGACCCGTCGGATGCGGATGCCTTCCGCGCGGCGCTGAAGTCTGCGGATTTCGACAGCGTGCGTGGCAAGTTCAGCTTTGACACCAACCAGCACCCGATTCAGGACATCTACATCCGCGAGGTCATCAAGGAAGGCGACATCTACACCAACAAGATCGTCGCCACCGCGCTGACAGATCGCTCGTCGGCCTATGTCGATGACTGTTCGATGAAGTGAAAAGACGGGGCCTTGTCACATGCAAGGCCCCCTGAAGGCCAAAGATGTCACCGATTCTGCTTGCCGAACAAATCCTCAACGGGCTGCAATCCGGTGTCATGCTGTTTCTCATGGCGGCCGGTCTGACGCTGATTTTCGGCGTGATGGGGCTTATCAATCTTGCGCATGGGTCGCTTTACATGGTCGGTGCCTTTGCGGCGGCGGCGGTAGCGGGCGCGACGGGGTCGTTCCTGCTGGCGCTGATCGCGGCGCTGGCGGCGGCGGCGGCGGCCGGGGCCATGGTCGAGCTGCTGGTGATCCGCCGCCTTTACGCGCGCGACCATCTGGATCAGGTGCTGGCGACCTTCGCGCTAATCCTGATCTTTTCCGAGGGCACGCGGTGGCTGTTCGGATCGTTCCCGCTGTATCTGGACATTCCACCCTGGCTGGCTGGGACCGTGATGCTGCCCGGCGGCATCGAATACGCAGCCTACCGTCTGGCGCTGATCGGCGCCGGGCTGGCGGTGGCGGCGGGGCTGTGGTGGATGAACGCGCGCACGCGGCTGGGCATCCAGATCCGCGCGGGCGAAAACGATCGTGAAATGATCGCCGCGCTGGGGGTCGACATCAGCAAGCTGTACACGCTGGTGTTCGCCATCGGTGCCGCGTTGGCCGGGTTGGCGGGCGCGCTTGTCGGTCCGATCCAGTCAGTACAGATTGGCATGGGCGAGCCGGTGCTGATTCTGGCCTTTGTGGTGATCGTGATCGGCGGCATCGGGTCGGTCAGGGGGGCGCTGGTGGGCGGGTTGCTGGTGGGGCTGACCGACACGCTGGGCCGCCTTCTGCTGCCCGAACTGTTCAAGCTGGTCACCGACGCCTCTGGCGCCGCCACCATCGGATCGGCCTTCGCGTCGATGGCGATCTACATTCTGATGGCGGGGGTCCTGATCTGGAAACCCACCGGCCTGTTCGGAGCCCGCGCATGAACCGCGAATGGCTGTTGAACGCGGCGCTGCTGGCGGGGCTGGTGGTCGTGCCCGGCTGGGCGGTTTGGGCGGACGAGCCGTTTACCATCATGCTTGCCACCCGCGCGGTGATCTTTGCGCTGGCCGCCGCGGGGCTGAACATCGCGCTGGGCTTGGGCGGGCTGGTCAGTCTCGGGCACGCGGTGTTTTTTGGCATCGGCGGCTATGCCATGGGCGTTCTGGCGAGCCATGCGCAGAATTACACCCCGCTTTACGACGGGGTCTTCACCATCCAGGGCACCAAATCCATGCCGGTGATCTGGCTGGCCGCGGCGGTCACGTCGGGGTTGGCGGCGTGGCTGATCGGGGTGCTGAGTTTGCGCACCTCGGGTGCCTACTTCATCATGATTACGCTGGCATTCGGGCAGATGGCCTATTTCTTTGCGATCTCTTGGCCCGCCTATGGCGGCGAGGACGGCCTGAGCATTTATGTCCGCAACGGATTTCCGGGGCTGAACACGCTGGACCCCATACAGTTTTACGGGCTGTGTCTGGCGTGGCTGTGCCTCGTGCTCTGGGGATACGCGCGGCTTCGCCGGTCGCCCTTCGGGCTGGCGCTGGATTCCGCGCGGCAGGTGCCCGACCGGGTGCGCGCCGTCGGGCTTGATCCGCGCAGGCTGCAACTGGTGGCGCTGGTGCTCTCGGGCGCGGTGACCGGGCTGGCGGGGGCGCTGTTCGCCGACCTCAACCGCTTTGTCAGCCCGTCGATGCTCAGCTGGCAGATGTCGGGCGAGATCATCGTGTTTGTCATCATCGGTGGCGTGGCGCGTCTGTTCGGCCCGGTGGCGGGAGCGGTGTTTTATGTGATGATGGAACATTGGCTGGGCGGCATCAGCGACTACTGGCAGATATTCCTGGGGCTGGTGCTGCTGGCGGTGGTGCTGTTCGGGCGCGGTGGGCTGATCGGCATGATCTGCGGCAAGGGGCGGCCCGATGCCTGACTCCGTCCTGTCCACCCACGAGCTGCACAAGGCGTTCGGAGCGTTGCGCGCCAGCGAAGGCATTTCGATCCGTCTGCTGCACGGCGAGATCCACGCGATCATCGGTCCCAACGGCGCCGGGAAATCCACGCTGATCGCGCAGATCTGCGGGTCGCTGCGCCCCGATTCCGGGCGCGTGACCTTTCTGGGGCGCGACGTGACCGCCCTGCCGACCGAAGCCCGCGCCCGGATGGGACTTGCGCGCACGTTCCAGACTTCGGCGCTGGCGATGGACCAGACGGTGATGCAAAACGTGTTGCTGGGCGCGCTCGGCGCATCGGGGCGGCCCTGGCGGTTCCTGTCGCGCGTCGCCCGCGATGCCGGCCTGCGCGATACCGCCGAAGCCGCGCTGCTTGAAACCGGCTTGCAGGATCTGGCCCGGCTGCGCACCGCCGAGCTTAGCCACGGCCAGCGCCGCCAGCTGGAGGTCGCCGTCGCGTTGACACAAGCGCCCCGCGCCTTCGTGATGGATGAACCGATGGCGGGGCTGGGCGCCGAAGGATCGCGCCACCTGACCGGCTTTCTTGACCGGCTGCGGACGCGCGCGCCGATCCTGCTGGTCGAACATGACATGGACGCGGTATTCGCGCTGGCCGACCGCATCACCGTACTGGTCTACGGGCGCGTCATCGCGACCGGAAGCGTTGAAGACATCCGCGCCGATCCCCTGGTCCGCGACGCCTATCTGGGGGACGGGGCATGACGCTTTTGTCGCTGACGCAGCTTACCGCATCCTACGGGGCAACGCAGGCGCTGTTCGGCGTCGATCTGGATATTGCGGCGGGCGAGGCGGTGGCGATGATGGGCCGCAACGGCATGGGCAAGACCACCACCGTGCGCTGCATTTGCCGGATGATGCCCGCGCAGGGCACGCTGGTCTTTGACGGGCAGGATCTGTCGCGCCTGCCGTCGCATCGCGCGGCGCGGCTTGGCATCGGGCTGGTGCCCGAGGGCCGGCGGTGTTTCCGCGACCTGAGCGTGGCCGAAAACCTTGTCGCGGCGGCCCGGCCCGGTGCGTGGCATGCGGGCAGGGTCGAACGGCTTTTTCCGCGTCTGGGCGAACGGCGCAGGCAGCGCGCCGCCTCGTTGTCGGGGGGCGAACAGCAGATGCTTGCGATCGGGCGGGCGTTGATGACCAATCCGCGGATGTTGATCCTTGACGAGGCGACCGAGGGGCTTGCCCCGACGGTGCGTGCCGAGATCTGGGCGGCTATCGCCACGCTCAAGGCCGATGGCATGGCGATGCTGGTGATCGACAAGTCGCTGAAGGAACTGCGCGGCGCCTGCGATCGCGCGGTGATCCTGGAACGCGGACGCAGCGTGTGGGCCGGGCCGATGCGGGCGCTGACGACACAGGTTGCCAACACGCATCTTGGCCTCTGACGCCCGGATCGTCGGCCTGTGGTTCGTCCCTGAAAAAGGACGTTGGCATTGTGACGCGAACAATTCGCGCAGCGCCATCCGACTGTCTTGCGCGCCCGCCATGCGACGTCATCGGCGCGCTGCGCGCGAGGCATTGAAGTGAAGCCATATAGCGCTGTCTTCGCTGCGAAAACGCTGCGTGTCCGGCGCAAATGCGACAAATTTCGGCTCTGATTTTGCCGGCTTTCTCCTGGGACAGATGCGTGTTTCGGCCCTGCTCGCGCCGCGCAGACCCTGTCGCCGCGCCGTGATCTTCAGCAGCGACGATGCCCGGTTTCGACCCTGCCTCCGCCAGCGGCGCGATGGAAGACATCCGCGGAGTCTTTGAAATCGAGGTTGTCCGCGCGTTGACGGCACCCTGTCCGGCTGCTGGCGGCGGGTGCCGGATAGCGGCGGGCCGGACATGGACAACAGCCCGTTCTCTCAGATCGAGAACACGGCGGACAGGATGTTTGAAATCCGGGTCGGCGGCGAAGGGGCAATTACCGACGCGCAGACCGCCGATTGCTCTGTCGAGGTCGATCCCGATGGTCTGATGCGGATCAGGGCGACGTCCCTTTGTTCACGAAGCCGACGATCTCAGAACCCATCGAGGGCGGGGAAGCCGTGACAACTGTCTACCTCACCTTTGGTGATTCCGGACTTGGCGCAGAGTATTCGCGCGCGCGGGGGGGGAAGACGCCCAGGCCGAAATGGCGGTGCTGAACGGCGCGGTCGATGTCGAACCGACGCTCGTTTGACCGCTTGCCGCCGCGCGCCCGTCGGGATTAGGACGGTGGGACGAAACAGGAGCCTGCTCATGACGATCCCCGCCGATGCCGATGCGCGCCGCGCCGTTCCTCCGGTGATCTGCTATCCGACCGATACGCTGCCCGTGCCGGACATGGTGCGCTACAGGCGGGCGCTGGACGGGGCCATGGCGGTTTCGCAGCTCCTTGCCCCGCCACGGGGGGCGTGCCATTTCCGGGTGAAGGCCGGGCAGTTCTTTCGCATCACCAGTGTGGGTGGCCCGCAGGTCGGCGATCTGAACCTCTGGCACGATGGCGATTTGTCCGAGCGGTTCTATTCGGGCAAGACACGGGCGCTGCATGGCAGTCATGTGACGAGCGGCGAAAGGTTGTGGTCAAGCTTTCCCCACCTGCGCCCCATGGCCACCATCGTCGAGGATACGCTGGGCTGGTACGGGATCGACGCGTTCGGCGGGTCTGTGCACGATGTGATCGGCACGCGCTGCGATCCCTATACCGGCAACCTGCTGTCGGGCGCGCAGTACCATCACTGTTGCCATTCCAATCTGACCCGTGCCCTGGCCGACGCCACCGGCCTGCCTCTGCCCGAGGCGGAAAGACATGTGCACGATGTGCTGAACGTGTTCATGTGCACGGGGTTCACCCGCGATACCGGGCAGTATTTCATGAAGGCAAGCCCGGTGCGGCCTGGCGATCACCTCACTTTTTTTGCCGAGATCGACCTGCTGGGTGCGCTCAGCGCCTGCCCGGGGGGCGATTGTTCATCCAAGCACAGCTCGGATGGCGTGGATTGTCATCCGTTGCGGGTCGAGGTGCTGGCGGCTGAAAGCGGCGCCCTGGATGGCTGGGCGTCGCCCATGGCCAACGGATACGACCGCAGCCATGGGCGTCAGGTTTAAGCGGCGCAGAGCCTAGCTGAACGATGCCTCAAGGGCGATGCGCACCATGTCGCCGAACGAACTTTGCCGGTCCTGGGCCGACAGGGCCTCGTGCGTCAGCAAATGGTCCGAGACGGTCAGAACCGCCAGCGCCCGAACACCGTGGCGGGCGGCAAGGTTGTAAAGCTCTGCCGCTTCCATTTCGACGCCGAGGATGCCGTGGCGTGTCATGATGTCGTTGAGATCCGGGCGTTCGTCGTAAAACACATCCGCCGAATAGAGTCCGCCAACATGATACGTCGCGCCAATTGACCTCGCCGCGACCACGGCTTTCTGCAAAAGATCGAAATCCGCGCAGGGCGCGAAATTCAATTCCCGAAAGATCCCGCGGGACGGAGTCGACAGGGACGACGCGGTCATTCCAAGGATGACGTCGCGCAATCCGACAGCCGGTTGCATCGCGCCGCAAGATCCGATCCTGACGAGCGTTTTTGCGCCGTAGTCGCGGATCAGTTCGTTGGCGTAGATCGACAGGCTGGGCATACCCATCCCCGACCCGTGGATGGTAACCGGATGGCCATTCCAGGTGCCGGTAAACCCAAACATTCCGCGCACCCGATTGACGCACACCGGGTTGTCGAGAAAGTTATGCGCCGCCCATTCGGCGCGCAGGGGATCGCCGGGCAATAGAACCGTTTCGGCGATCTGTCCCGCTTCGGCCCCGATATGGATCGTCATCAGATCGCCAGGTCGTCCAGCGTTTTGCCCGAAGCGAGCGCGTCATTGAGCCAGTTGGGTTTGCGGCCACGGCCGGTCCAGGTCTGCGACGGGTTCGCCGGATTGGCGTATTTCGGCGCGCCTTTCGATCCCTTGGCGCTTCCAGCGGTCAGCACTTCGTCCAGAGAAAAGCCGAATTCCTTTACCGCCTGTTCCGCAGCACGTTTCGCGTCGGCCTTGCGGCGCGTTTCGAGCGTATTCAAAGCGCGGTCGACATCGGCCCGCAGTTTCTTGAGTTCGTCCTTAGAGAGAGCTTCGAGGTTCACTTCCATGACGGGTCACCTTTTGTATCGCTATCGTGGAATCCCCTAATTTGATGAATAAGCGGTAAACGCAAGCGCTTTTATGTGGCAGAGCCATACGAATTTAAATACCCGCCGGTATTTAATACCGGCGGGTTTCCGTCTTTCGGGTCGGACAGAATGGTTTATGCGGCGGCAACCGCCTTCGAATCGACCAGAGCGACAATATCCGACATGATCGTGTTCAGCACAAAATCCTTTGGTGTGTAGACCTTGGCCACGCCCATCGCGATCAGCCGTTTCGCATCCTCATCGGGAATGATTCCGCCGACGACCACCGGCACATGGTCGAGACCCTCAGTGCGCATGCGCTCCATCATATCTTCGACCAGCGGAATATGGCTGCCCGACAGGATCGACAGCCCCACAACATGCGCGCCGTTGCGGGCCGCCTCGACGATCTGCTCCGGCGTAAGGCGGATGCCTTCGTAGTCGATCTCCATCCCGCAGTCGCGGGCGCGAAAGGCGATCTGCTCGGCGCCATTGGAATGCCCGTCCAGCCCCGGCTTGCCAACCAGAAAGCGCAGCCGCTTGCCCAGACGGTCGCTGACCGCATCCACAGCCTGGCGGATGTGATCCAGGCCTTCGGTCTTGTTCGACACCGCGCGCGAAACCCCCGTCGGGCCACGATATTCTCCATGCACAGCGCGCATTTGCTGCGCCCATTCGCCGGTGGTGACGCCCGCCCTGGCCGCGCGGATCGACGCGGGCATGACGTTGCGCCCCTCGGCTGCGGCGGCGCGCAGATCGTCCAGCGCGGCCTGCACCCGCGTCTCGTCGCGGTCGGCGCGCCAGGCGTTCAGGCGGTCGATCTGGTCCTGCTCGACCGCCGGATCGACAACCATGATGCCACCGTCCTCGCCCATCAGCGGCGAGGGTTCGCCTTCGGTCCATTTATTGACTCCGACCACGATGGTTTCGTTGTTTTCGATCCGGTTCAGCCGCTCGGCATTTGAATCGACCAGCCGCGATTTCATGTAGTCGATCGCGCCAATCGCACCGCCCATGGAATCGATGTTGGCCAATTCCGCCCGCGCCTCGGCCTTGAGCGATTCGACCTTGACATCCACCGCCGGGTTGCCATCGAAAAGATCGCCATATTCCAGCAGGTCCGTTTCATAAGCCAGGATTTGCTGCATCCGCATCGACCATTGCTGGTCCCAGGGGCGCGGCAGGCCAAGCGCCTCGTTCCAGGCGGGCAACTGCACCGCGCGCGCGCGGGCGCGTTTCGAAAGCGTCACCGCCAGCATTTCGATCAGGATGCGATAAACATTGTTTTCGGGCTGCTGTTCGGTCAGCCCGAGGCTGTTGACCTGAACCCCATAACGAAAGCGGCGGAATTTCGGATTTTCGACGCCATAGCGCGTTTCCAGGATCTCGTCCCAGAGATCGACGAAAGCGCGCATCTTGCACATCTCGGTGACAAAACGGATGCCTGCGTTGACGAAAAAGCTGATCCGCCCGCAAAGCGCCGGGAAATCCTCGGGCGCGACGCGGGGTTTCAACTCGTCCAGCACCGCGATTCCGGTGGCCAGCGCAAAGGCCAGTTCCTGCTGGGGCGTCGCGCCCGCCTCTTGCAGGTGATAGGAACACACATTCATCGGGTTCCATTTCGGCACGTTGGTATAGCAGTATTCGGCGACATCGCCGATCATCTTCAGCGACGGTTCGGGCGGGCAGATATAGGTGCCGCGCGACAGGTATTCCTTGATCAGGTCGTTTTGCACCGTGCCTTGCAATTTGGTGATATCGGCGCCCTGCTCTTCGGCCACGGCGATATAAAGCGACAGCAGCCAGGGCGCCGTCGCGTTGATCGTCATGGATGTGTTCATCTGCTCAAGCGGAATATCGTCGAACAGCGCGCGCATGTCGCCAAGGTGGCAGACGGGCACGCCGACCTTGCCGACCTCGCCCTTGGACAAGATGTGGTCGCTGTCATAGCCGGTTTGGGTCGGCAGATCGAACGCGACCGACAGGCCGGTCTGCCCGCGCGCCAGGTTGCTGCGATACAGCGCGTTCGACGCGCTTGCGGTCGAGTGTCCGGCATAGGTGCGGATCAGCCAGGGGCGGTCACGGGTCGGGTCGGTCATGGCATCGGGCTCCCTCACAGGGCAGGATTTCAATAGGCAATCATATTGCGCCGTGTGTGTGGTATTCGAAAGATTATGTCTCGTCAATTCGCCGCAGTGCGGCGACGTGGCGACCGCCGAGGCGTTTCGCGGCGCTTGGGGCCATATTACGCCTTTGACATGCGGTTGCGTGGCGGGATTCGGAGCGAAACGTGTATTTTGATCCGGATACCGTATGAAATAGCCCGCTGACGCGCTGCCTGGCGAGCAGAGTCTTGGCGTCTGAGCATTTGCAGGGTCATAAAATTACAAAAATACATGTGGTTTATGTTGCAATGTTGCGCGACCATCGGTATTCCGCTGTGGGCGGCGCTGCGATTCTGCACTGCAGCGTTGCTCACGGGATATTGGATCCGCATGGATCGCTAGAGATAGGAGGCCCCGATGGCTCTGGATACGCAAACCGGGATCGCGCCCTATGAGGCGCCACAGAAAGACCTCTACGAGATCGGCGAGATGCCGCCGCTCGGCTATGTGCCGAAACAGATGCACGCGTGGGTGATCCGTCGCGAGCGCCACGGCGAGCCGGATAAATCTTTCAAGAAAGAGGTCGTCGATACCTGGCAGGTGGACAGCCACGAGGTGCTGGTTCTGGTGATGGCCGCGGGCGTCAATTACAACGGTGTGTGGGCTGGGCTGGGGGTTCCGATCTCGCCCTTCGACGTGCATGGCGCCGATTTTCACATCGCCGGGTCGGATGCGTCGGGCATCGTCTGGGCCGTGGGTGACAAGGTCACCAGCTGGAAGGTCGGGGACGAGGTTGTCATCCATTGCAACCAGGACAACGGCGACGACGAGGAATGCAACGGCGGCGATCCGATGTTCTCGCCCACGCAGCGGATCTGGGGCTATGAAACCGGCGACGGCTCGTTCAGCCAGTTCACCCGCGTGCAGGCCCAGCAGCTGATGCCGCGCCCCAAGCACCTGACCTGGGAGGAATCGGCCTGCTACACGTTGACGCTGGCCACCGCCTACCGGATGCTGTTCGGCCACCACCCGCATGAATTGAAGCCGGGCCAGAACGTGCTGGTCTGGGGGGCGTCGGGGGGGCTTGGGTCCTATGCGATCCAGCTGATCAACACCGCCGGGGCGAATGCCATCGGGGTGATTTCCAACGAGGACAAGCGCGATTTCGTGCTGGGACTTGGAGCGAAAGGCGTCATCAACCGCAAGGATTTCAAGTGCTGGGGCCAGCTGCCGACGGTGAACACGCCCGAATACAACGAGTGGCTGAAAGAGGCGCGCAAGTTCGGCAAGGCGATCTGGGACATTACCGGCAAGGGCGTCAGCGTTGACATGGTGTTCGAACATCCGGGCGAGGCGACGTTCCCGGTGTCGTGTCTGGTGTGCAAAAAGGGCGGAATGGTGGTGATTTGCGCCGGCACCACCGGGTTCAACTGCACCTTTGACGTGCGCTACATGTGGATGCATCAGAAGCGCCTTCAGGGGTCGCATTTTGCCCATCTCAAGCAGGCGGCCAGCGCCAACCGGCTGATGGTCGAGCGGCGGCTCGATCCGTGTATGTCGGAGGTTTTCGAGTGGGATCAGATTCCCGACGCTCACATGAAGATGCTGCGCAACCAGCACAAGCCGGGCAACATGGCAGTGCTGGTGCAGGCGCCCAAAACGGGGCTGCGCACCTTTGAAGAAGCGTTGGCAGCTCGTAGTTAACCCTGCGTTCAGGAATCGAATGCTATGTATGTTCGTGGATCGTTCTAACGGTTCGCGGACATCTTGCGTTCTGAGGCTGTGGATATGCTGACCAACAGGTTGGAAAATGGACCCTCACCATTTCTGGGGAGTTGGAATCCGTGAATTTCTTTCCGAAGTGACGCATGCTATAGTTGTTCTTAACGCTTTGTTAACTATCCACGGGAAGGCTAGCCATGACACATGACTGGATCATCGACGTCCTGACGGACCTGAAAACCTTTGCACGCGCCAACGCCATGACCGCGTTGGCCGAGCAGCTCGACGAAGCACAGCTGGTGGCTCAGGTTGAAATTGCGTCGGGCCTCGAAGGGGGCGCCTTTGGGCTTTGCAGCGAACTTTCCCGGCACGGACGGGCTACTGGAACAGCTTGAAAACTCCTCGAAGCCCGAGGATTTTCAGGAAGTAAGCGTTGCCCTCAGGGATCACTACGCGATTGCCCATCTGGTCTATCACTGGGTCAGCGCAGACGGCGAACAGTTCGGATGCGGCACTTATGATCCGGTTTGGGTGCAGCGATATGTCGAAAAAGGCTATCTGCGGATAGATCCGGTCATCCAGGGCTGCTATCAGCGGTTCCACCCGGTGGATTGGAAGCGCCTCGACTGGTCGTCCAAGGCGGCGAGAGCGTTCCAGAAGGATGCCATCGGGCATGGCGTCGGCAACCAGGGGTATTCGATCCCGATTCGCGGTCCGAACGGGCAGTTCGCCCTGTTCAGCCTGAGCCACAATTGCAACGATGAAACCTGGCAGCTTTTCACCGAGAGCAACCGGCGAGAGCTTATCCTGATTTCTCATGCCTTTAATCAGAAGGCGCTGGAGCTTGAACCGGGGCGCAAGCCCGAACCGGCACAACCGCTCAGCCCGCGAGAGGTCGAGGCGATGACCTTGCTTGCGGTGGGCTACAGCCGGGCACAGGTGGCCGAGACGCTCAGCATCTCCGAACACACGTTGCGGGTTTATATCGAAAGCGCCCGTTTCAAGCTGGGCGCGATGAACACGACGCATGCCGTTGCGCGCGCGCTGTCGCGCGGCCTGATCGTGGTATAACGCGGTCCCTTGCGACGTCCCCCGGATTTGATGGTTTTGTCCCGCGACGCCGGGTCTGCGGATTGTTCAGACTTTGTTAATCGAACCGTACGGTGCGGTTGTTTCCGCTTAAACCAGCCGCGCGGTCCGCTTACCTTCGATTAACCGCGTTTTCGCAATGTGTCTTTCATCGGACGACACGGGAGACACGCAATGATCCGCTACATTTACGCCGACCAGCTTCAGAATTTTCCGCTTCTGCGCGACACCATGTTCCGCGACCGCGCGGACCAGTTCAGAACGCGCCTCGGATGGGAGGTCAGCGTCGACGCTGACGGGTTCGAGCGCGACGAATATGACGATATGAACCCACTTTATGTGATCTGGGAAAAAGCCGACGGCACGCATGGCGGTTCGATGCGCCTGCTCCCCACCGTGGGGCGCTGCATGGTGAATGAACACTTTCTGTCCCTGACCGGAGGGGTGCGCATCGAAAGCCCGATCATTTGGGAATGCACCCGGTTTTGCCTTGCGCGAAACACCGACCCGGGCGCCGCTGCCGCGCTGATGCTGGCCGGGGGCGAGGTCATGAAAGGCTTTGGTGTCGAGCATTACGTCGGCGTGTTCGACGCGCGCATGGTGCGGATCTACAAGCGGATCGGGGCATCGCCCGAGGTGCTTGGCAGTCAGGGCGACGGGCGTGAGCGCATCTCGGTCGGGCTGTGGGAGTTCAGCGCCCAGGCTCAGGCACGGGTGGCGGCAAGCGCGGGAATTACGCCGGAACAGTCGCGTGGCTGGTTCGAGACCGCCTTCGGAACCGATGCGCCGCGCATGACTGTCGCGGCGTAGCGGCCGCCCCCGCCGGGAAATTCCCCGACGAAAGACCCTGCGGGCGCCTCGTCTCTGGCGCCCGCCAGCGGGGCCGGGTAGGATGCGCCGCATGGATTTGCCCGCACTGACATTCTCTGACGATCAGGCCGAGGCGTGGGACCGCGTGGCACAGATGCTGCACGGCGCTGGCGTCGATCTTGAGGAAGGTGTCTGCCTGCCCGCCAAGGATGGCCTGCCCCGCGTCATGGCGTTGAAGGGCAAGGCCGGGTCGGGCAAGACGCTGCTGCTGTCAGAGCTTTGCAAGGCGCTGCAAGCGAGTGGCGCCGAGATCGTCTCGGGCGATTATGAAAGCCGCAAGCTGTTGGAAAAGCGCAGCTTTGCGGTTCTGGCCCCGACCAACAAGGCGGCAAGCGTGCTGCGGATGCGCGGTGTGCCTGCCACCACGATCCACCGCATCATCTATAGCCCGGTATATGACCCAGAGTATGAGCGCATCGCAGAATGGCTGATGGGCGAAGGGGAAAGGCCCGAAATCGAGGATATTGGCGAAGAGGCGCTGGACCGCGCTTTCGCCGGCTTTCAGACCCACAAATCGGTTCCGGCGGCGCTTGCGGCAGCCGGGTTGCGGGGCAGCGATTTCATCACCGGCTGGAAGCGGCGCGAAGATCCGCTGGACATCGGTTTTGTGGACGAGTCCTCGATGCTGGACGACCGGCAGTTCGAGGATCTGCGCGAGATTTTCCCCAACCTCGTTCTGTTCGGCGATCCGGCGCAGTTGGCGCCGGTGAACCAGTCGGGCAAGATGGTGTTCGACGGCATCGCCGAAGAAGACACGATCGAACTGCATCGCATTCACCGCCAGCAGGCTGAAAGCCCGATTCTGGATCTGGCCCATGCGCTTGCGGACCCGAGCCTGGAATTTCACGATTTCGAACGCATGGTCGAACAGAAGGCCGCGCAGGACGACCGTGTGGTCTGGGCCAGCCGTGTCGAAGTGGATCTGATGGCGCGCTCGCCGGTGCTGGTCTGGCGCAATGCCACGCGCATCCGGCTGATTCACGCCTTTCGCAACGTGTTCGACGCGCCCGAGACGGAACTGCTGCCCGGAGAGCCGCTGATCTGTGACGGGCTTGAACTGCCCTTGAAGCATCGCAAGAAACGGCTTGATCTTGAGGCGCGCGGCCTGATCAAGGGCGCGCAGGTGATCTATCTGGGGCCGGGCAAGCGCCCGGGGTTTTCGCGCCTGCACGTCATGGGCGCAGCCGATCCGCAAGTTTCGGCGGCGTCAATCGTCAAGATCGAAAAGCCCGACGAGGCAGAGCCCTTTATTCCCTATGCGGCACGGATGGGTGCGACCTTTCTGCATGGGGCTGCGGTGACGATTCACAAGGCGCAGGGGTCGCAATGGGATCAGGTTCAGGTTTTTGCGCCGGATCTGTACGCTGCGGCGCGCATGGGCCGGGTCGAGGCAGGACAACCCTTGTGGAAGCGGCTGGCCTATGTGGCCATCACACGAGCGTCCGAGCGGCTGTACTGGGTGGTGCGGCCCCGGCTGTCGCGCCCGACGGGTGCGTTGCGCGTCGATGACCTGAAGGTCCCGGCGGTGCCGTTGGCGCTGGAACAGGAAGAAATTTAGGATACATGACCGATATGACCGATCCGCCAAGCGCGTTTGCGCAGATGCTGGGATATGACCTTGTCGACTGGCGCGAAGGATTTGCGCGCTACGAAATGGCGATTTCGGGCAAGCTGGGCAATCGGGAGGGGATTGTGCATGGCGGTGTGCATGCAACGTTGCTGGATTCCGCCATGGGGATTTCCGGATGCTGGACGGGGGAGGCCGACGCGCGGGCAGTGGCGCTGACGCTGTCGCTGAACGTGCAATATATCGGCAAGCCCCGCGGCGCCCGGCTGATCTGCGATGCACGGATGACCGGGGGCGGGCGCAGCATCTTTTATGCCGAAGCCACGCTGTCGGACGACCTGGGGACGCTTGTGGCCAAGGGGTCCGGCGTGTTCAAGCGGCGCCGGACCCCGGACGCGACAGACGGTCAGTAACCCGCGTCGCGGTCGACCAGATGCAGCATCGGTGCGCCCGCTTCGGCGCGGCGGATGTTCTCCGCAATGACGCGCGCGGCGCTGGGGGCGCGGGTTTCCGACGCGATATGGGGCGTGACCGTCACTTTGGGATGTGCCCAGAACGGATGATCGCGGGGCAGCGGTTCGGTGCGGAATACATCCAGTGTGGCGTGGGACAGCGCGCCCTTGTCCAGCGCGGCGATCAGCGCGGCATCGTCTATCAGCGGGCCTCGGCCAGGATTGATCAGGACGGCCCCGAGGGGCAGGCGGGCCAGCCGGTCTGCGCCCATCAGATCGGTTGTGGCGGGGGTGTCGGGCAACAGCAGCACCAGGATGTCAGCGCGCGCAAGCGCGGCATCCAGCGCGGCTTCGCCGTGCAGGCAGGTGATGCCGGGGGCCTGCTTGGGGCTGCGTGACCAACCGGTCACCGGAAATCCCAGTGCGGCCAGCGCCTGTGCGCAGGCCAGCCCCAGTGTCCCCAGCCCAAGGATCGTGACAGGGCGGTCGCCAGACAGCGGCGGCGGCTCTGGCCGCCAGCTGTGCGGGGGGTTCACGATATGCCTGTCCATTCCCAGATGATGGCGCAGCACATGTCCGGTGACGTATTCGACCATGCCCTGGGTCAGGCCCTCCGTGTCCACCATGCGGGCCAGCGGCACCTTCAGCGTTTCGTTCCGTGTCACCTGCTCGACCCCGGCCCACAGGTTCAGAACGGCCTTGAGCCGGGTGTAGGGGGTGAAATCCTGCACATCCGAATTGGGGGCGTAGACGATGTAATCGACCTCGGCCTTGGGCAGGTCGCGGGCAAGCCTGTAGTCCATGCCGGTGGCATCCAGCGCGGCGCGCAGCACAGGTTCATATTCCGGCCAGCGTTCGTCGGTGGCGGCAAAAAGAATATTCGGCATCAGCGGGGCCTGTGGATATGGGCGCTCTGCACGAGGCCGAAGGCGATCATCAGGACCAGCATGGCAGACCCGCCATAGCTGACCAGCGGAAGCGGGACACCGACGACCGGGGCAAGGCCCATCACCATCGACATGTTCACCGCGAAGAACAAAAAGAACGTCAGCCCGACCCCGAGGATCAGCAGCGACGAATAGCGGTCCTTGTTCTGCAACGCGGCGACGATGCAGAAGACCACGATCAGGACGTACAGCAGCAGCAGCGAGATCCCCCCCACAAAGCCGAATTCCTCGGCCAGCGTGTTGAAGATAAAGTCGGTATGCTTTTCGGGCAGGAAGTTCAGCCGCGACTGGGTGCCTTGCATGAACCCGCGCCCGGTCCAGCCGCCTGAACCCATGGCGATCTTGGCCTGGGTGATGTGATACCCGGCGCCCAGCGGGTCGGTGGACGGGTCGAGAAACGTGTCGATGCGGCGGAACTGATAATCCTTCAGCAACTGCCACGGCGTGCCGCGCGACAGGAATACGGTGTAAACCGCGCCGCCCCCCGCAGCGATCACGATCGCGAAATAGGCCCAGTGTACACCCGCGATGAACATCATCGCGCCCCCCCCCACCATCAGCAGGATCGCGGTGCCAAGGTCGGGCTGGATCAGCGTCAGAAACGTCGGCGCGAGAATCAGCAGCAAGGGCGCGATGACCCAGACCGGATGCGACACACGCCGCATCGGCAGCCAGTCGTAATAGGCCGCCAGCGCCATCACCAGCGCGACCTTCATCACCTCGGACGGTTGCAACCGCATGAACCCGATGTCGATCCAGCGTTGCGCGCCCATGCCGATGGCACCGAACAGTTCGACCGCGACCAGCAGGGCCAGCGCGCCCAGGTAGATCAGCGCGGACAGGTTGCGCCACAGCCATATCGGCACCATCGCAACACAGAACATCGCGCCCAGGCCCAGCAGGTAGCGTTTCATCTGCGGTTCTGCCCAGGGGCTAAGCGCGCCGCCCGCGACCGAATACAGCATCAGGAACCCGACGCTGGCGACGGCGGACAGCAGCACCACCAGCGGCCAGTTCAGGTACAGCACCTTGCGCCAGCCCGACGGGATCGTCTTGACCGAATATTCAAGATAGCTCATGCGCGGCGCCCCTCTGCCTCGGCGCGTTCGGCGCGTTCGCGTGCGATCCGGTCCTGCTGGGTCTTGATGCGGTCGCGATCCGACGACGGGTAGGCGTCAAGCGGGGGCGTGCCCTTGTAGAGCGCCTGCAGCATGATGTCGCGCGCCACCGGCGCGGCCACCGTCGAGCCGCCGCCGCCGTGTTCCACGACCACCGAAACCGCAAGGCGCGGTGCGTCGACCGGCGCGTAGCAGACGAACAGCGCGTGATCGCGTTCTTCCCAGGGCACATCCTGGTTGCGCACCACGCGGTTGAGCACCTGGCTGGTGCCGGTCTTGCCGGCCATGCGCTTGTCGTCGGCGGCGATACGCGACCGCCGCGCCGTGCCGCGCGGGCTGTTGACGACCGAGATCAGCCCGTTGCGCACCCAGCGCAGATGCTGCGGGTCGATCCCGAGGTCGCCACCGCCGACCAGCGGAACCTGGGCGCCGCCGATGCTGCGCACGAGGCGGGGCATGATCTCGCGCCCCGTGGCGACGCGGGCGGTCATGATCGCCTGTTGCAGCGGCGAGGTCAGCACGAACCCCTGTCCGATCGAGGCGTTCACCGTGTCGCCGATCAGCCACTCCGCGCCCCGCTCGCGCCGCTTCCAGTCCTTGTCGGGCATCAGGCCGGCGGTCACCGCCGACATCGGCACATCGGGCGCCGCGCCCAGCCCCAGACGGCGGCCCATCGCGGCGATGTTTTCGATCCCGACCTTCATCGCCAGCTCGTAATAATAGACGTCGCAACTGTCGCGCAGGCTGTTTTCCAGGTTCACATGCCCATGCCCGGATCGTTTCCAGCAGTGAAACCGCCGCGACCCGACCTCAAGGTGGCCGGGGCAGTAGGCGGTCTCGTCCGGCCCGATCACCCCGGCGGCCAGCCCGGCCAGCGCGGTCACGATCTTGAATGTCGATCCGGGCGGATAGGCGTCCTGCACCGTCTTGGAGGCCAGCGGGCGGTGGTTGTTCTCGCGCAACGCGCCGTAATCGGGCACGGAAATGCCGCGCACAAACTTGTTTGGATCGTATGAGGGCGACGAGGCGATGGCGAGCAAGTCGCCGCTTTCGACATCGATCACGACCGCGCTGGCGCTTTCGGGGCCAAGGCGGGCCTTGATGTAATCCTGAAGCTCGCTGTCGACGGTCAATTGCAGATCGGCGCCCGCGGTGCCTTCGCGCCGGTCGAGTTCGCGCATGACGCGTCCCACCGCGTTGACCTCGACCCGCTTGGCACCGGCGGCGCCGCGCAGCTGTTCCTCGTATTTGGATTCGATGCCCACCTTGCCGATCTGAAACCGCGGGATGCGCAGCACCGGCTCGGGGTCTTCATAGCGGGCAAGGTCGCGTTCGGACACCGGCCCGACGTAGCCCACAACATGCGCGAAAGTGTCGTGCTGGGGATAGACCCGGCTCAGGCCCACTTCGGGGGTGACGCCGGGCAGGGCGGGGGCGTTCACCGCGACCCGGCTGATTTCGTCCCAGGTGACCCGGTCGGCCACGGTTACCTGAAGAAACGGCGGCGAGGTGCGCATTTCCTCCAGCGCGCGGGTCACATCCTCGGGGTCCAGCTGTACCAGCTGCGCCAGCCGCCCGATGGTGTCTTCGAGATCGCCGGAATCCTCGCGCCGCATGGTGATGCGATAGGTGTTTTCGTTATCGGCGATCACCCGGCCTTCGCGATCAAAGATCCGCCCCCGCGACGGCGGGATCAGGTGCATGTTGATGCGGTTCTCTTCGGCCAGCAGGCGAAATTCATCGGCCTGATCCACCTGCATGTGGCGCATCCGCAGGCCCAGCACACCGGCGAAGGCGATTTGGGAACCGCCAAGCAGCAGGCCCCGACGGGTGATCTTGCGATTGCTGTCTGCGGTTTCGCGGGGCGTGCGTCTCACAGGCTTCTCCCGGCGTGGTCGAAATCTCCGGGGGACATGCGGCGCACCCCCAGCAGGAACTGCGATACCATGACCACCGCCGGATAGCATATCACGGTCATGGCAAATCGCATAAGCGCCAGAAAGGGGGGGCCTGCGGGCACAACCACCAGCCCCAGCACCAGGCGGTAGACGATGGTGATGGTCATCAGCGTGGTGGCCACGGCGATCCATTCCATGACGAACGTGGTTTCGGGGCCGCGCCGGTCACGGCGTTTCAGCGTCTCGGTCGCGAGCAGCGTCAGCGCCGCCCACAGTCCGGGGGGGCGCCCCAGCATCAGGTCGGCCAGCAGCATGACCCCGGCCACCAGCAGGGCCGGCACATAATCGGGGCGCCGCAGCGCCCAGGCAAAACACAGCCCCACCAGAAGATCCGGCCCCGCATAGCGCGGCGGCATCATGTCCAGGGGCAGCAGGTGGTAGAACAGGATCAGCAGCGCCAGACCGACAAAGGCCGCGCGCATGACCAGGATGCGTCCGGGGCGGGCCTCAGCCATCGCCGGGGTCCGCGGCTGGGCCGGTGGCCGGGTCGATGGCGGGGGGCATCTGCATGCCGGGGGGGATTTCGGGCAGGATCAGGGCGGAGGGCGCGCTGACCTGGCGCGCGCCATGATCGCGCAGCACCCGCAGAAACTCCAGCCGCTCATAGTCGGCGGCAAGGCGCACCCGCAGCCGCCCGCCCGGATCGGCGGCCACCTGCCCGATCAGCAGGCCGGGGGGAAACACCTCACCATCGCCCGAGGTCACGATGCGGTCGCCGGGGCGCACCTGGTCGTCGTCTTCCAGAAAATCAATCGGTGGCGCGGCGGAATTGTCGCCAATCACCAGCGCGCGCTGCCCCGAGGGCTGGATGACCGCAGGGATGCGGCTGGTGGTGTCTGTCAGCAGAATGACCCGGCTGGTGTTCGGCCCCACGCCCGAGATTCGCCCGACAAGGCCGATCCCGTCCATCGTTGCCCAGCCATCCACGATGCCATCGCGGGAGCCGACATTGATAAGCGCCGACTGCCGAAAGGGCGAGCCGCTGTCGGCCAGCACCACCCCGGTGATATAGGTCAGCCGAGGGTCCAGCCGCACGTTGTTCAGATCGCGCAGCCGGGCGTTTTCCTGTTCAAGCTGAAGCGCGGCTTCTTTCCAGGCGGTCATCTGGCGCAGTTCGCGGCGCAGTTCCTGGTTCTGATCGTAGATGCGCTGGTAGCTCTGGAAATCCTGCAGGATGCGCACCGCGCCGCTGACCGGCGCCATCGCCCAGTCGAAGCCGGGCAGCACCCGGTCGACGATCTGGGCGCGAAACCGTTCGACGCGCGGCGAATCGATGCGCCAGAAGATGAACAACCCCACAAGGCACAGCACGAGGATCGCCAGAAGCAGTCGCTTCAGCGGGCCAGAGTAGGTTTCGGACTGGGATCCGTTCTTCGCCATTCGGTCCTAGTGTACCGCGCCCGAGGACGCGGCTGAAGAGGTTCAGGAATCGTAGTCGATGGCGTGGCGCAACTGTTTTTCGTATTCCAGCGCCTTGCCGGTGCCTAGCGCCACGCAGTTCAGGCTTTCATCCGCGATGGACACCGCAAGGCCGGTCTGTTCGCGCAGCGCCAGATCCAGATCGCCCAGCAACGCGCCGCCCCCGGTCAGCATCACGCCCCGGTCGACGATGTCGGCGGCCAGATCGGGCGGGGTTGCTTCCAGCGCGGTCATCACCGCCTCGCAAATCTGTTGCACGGGTTCGGACAGGGCCTCGGCAACCTGGGCCTGGCTGACCTCGGTTTCCTTGGGCACACCGTTCAGCAGGTCGCGGCCGCGGATCTGCATGGAACTGCCGCGCCCGTCGTCGGGCATCCGCGCGGTGCCGATGCTGGTCTTGATGCGCTCGGCGGTGGATTCACCGACCAGCAGATTTTGCTGGCGGCGCAGGTAGTTGATGATCGCCTCGTCCATCCGGTCGCCGCCGACGCGGATCGACCGGGCGTAGACGATGTCGCCCAGCGACAGCACGGCGACCTCGGTGGTGCCGCCGCCGATGTCGACGACCATGTTGCCGGTGGGGTCGGTGATCGGCATCCCCGCGCCGATGGCCGCGGCGATGGGCTCGGCGATCAGCCCGGCCTTGCGCGCGCCCGCGCTCAGCACCGACTGACGAATGGCGCGCTTTTCCACCGGAGTCGCGCCGTGGGGCACGCAGACGATGATCTTGGGCTTGGAAAAGGTCGACCGCCTGTGCACCTTGCGGATGAAGTGCTTGATCATTTCCTCGGCGGTGTCGAAATCCGCGATGACGCCTTCGCGCATCGGGCGGATGGCCTCGATGCTGCCGGGGGTGCGGCCCAGCATCAGCTTGGCGTCCTCGCCCACGGCCAGCACTTTTTTCACACCATCCTTGATGTGATAGGCAACCACGGATGGTTCGGAAAGCACAATGCCCCGTCCCTTGACGTAGACAAGCGTGTTGGCTGTCCCAAGGTCGATGGCCATGTCCGCCGAAAAGGCGCCCATGAGTCTGTCCAGTCCAAACATGCTGTGCCCTGTCCCCAATGGTGTCGATATGACGTCTTTGGCCCGCGACTCTGCCCGAGCCCAAGCAACGGCACTTATAGGTCCGCTTTCAGGGGCGCGAAAGAGGTTGACCTGCGCAAATGCGCGTGAAATCGCCGCCAGCGCAAAAGACGGCGGTTTTGAGAAACCGCAGCGGCGGCGACGGGCGCGTTCCGCAGCTGGCCGTTGCCATCGCGTGCCACCGTGATAGCCCGGAGTGACCGGCAACAAGAGGAACGATACCATGGGGCTGACAATCTATCTGTCGGGTGAAATCCACACCGACTGGCGCGAGCGCGTCATCGAGGGCGCGCAGGGGCTGGATGTGACCTTTTCCGCGCCGGTCACCGATCACGCCGCGAGCGACGATTGCGGCGTCGCCATCCTTGGGGCGGAACCGGACAAGTTCTGGCATGACCGCAAGGGCGCGCAGATCAACGCCATCCGCACCCGCAAGCTGATCGCCGAGGCGGATGTGGTCGTGGTTCGGTTCGGCGACAAGTACAGGCAGTGGAATGCCGCATTCGATGCCGGAGTCGCGGCGGCGCTGGGCAAGTCGCTGATCGTGCTGCAACCGCCCGAACACGACCACGCCCTGAAAGAGATCGACGCGGCAGCCCTTGCCGTCGCCCGGTCCCCCGAAGAGGTCGCCAGCGTGCTGCGCTATGTGCTCACCGGGGCGCTTCCGGCGGGGGCCTGACAGCCTGTTTGGGGGGGCGGCCCTGTCACACGCCCCCGGGGCGCTTCGGGGTGACAGGGCACGGCCCGCGGCTTGCGCGCCGTCACCGGGGCGATTTCAGTTCTGGACTTCGGGGCATCTGTGCCACAGTCATGGTCCGGCGGCGTTGCCGCGATACACAACGATCATTCAGGGAACTTACCAATGATTCAGGAATTCAAGGATTTCATCGCCAAGGGCAATGTCATGGACATGGCCGTCGGCATCATCATCGGCGCCGCATTCACCGCCATCGTGCAATCCCTGGTCACGGACATGATAAACCCCATCGTGGGGCTGTTCACCGGGGGCATAGATTTCACCAATCTTTACTGGCTCTACGGCGATGCGACCTACAGCAGCCTCGAAAGCGCGCGCGAAGCCGGGGCCACGGTGTTCGCCTATGGATCGTTCATCACCGCGATCATAAATTTCCTTATCATCGCCTTTGTGGTGTTCATGCTGGTCAAGCTTGTCAACCGGGTCAAATCCGCCGCGGAAAAGCCCGACGAGGTGGCGCCCGAGGTCAATACCGGACCGTCGCAGCTCGACATCCTGATCGAGATCCGCGACGCGCTCAACAAGTGACAAACCCTGTCCGGGTCGCGCGGTTGCGTGTCCGGGGCCGGTTCGCTATCAGGCGCGCAATCCCCTAGGCCGGCGCAGAGGCAGCCATGAGCAAGGTCCTGAAAATCGCCTACGGCAGCGTCGCCGTGGGCCTCGCGGTTCTCGCCCTCAAGACGTTCGCCTGGTGGGTCACCGGATCCGTGGCTCTGCTGTCGGATGCGCTGGAAAGCATCGTGAATGTCGCCACCGCGCTTGCGGCGCTGGTCGCCTTGCGCATCTCGGCGATGCCCGCCGATGCCGATCATCCCTATGGTCATCACAAGGCGGAATATTTCAGCGCCGTGCTCGAAGGCGTGCTGATCGTCGTCGCCGCCATACTGATCCTGCGCGAAGCCTGGGACGCATGGCAGGCCCCCGCGCTCATCCAGGCCCCCTGGCAAGGGCTGGGCATCAACCTGCTGGCGGGCGTCATCAACGCCGTCTGGTGTCTCGTGCTGCTGCGCGCGGGCCGACAGATGCGCTCGCCCGCGCTTGCAGCGGACGGCAAGCACCTGCTGACCGACGTGGTGTCGTCGCTCGGGGTCACGGTCGGTGTGGTCGCGGCGGTGCTGACGGGCTGGGCCTGGCTGGATCCGCTGCTGGCGGCGCTTGTGGCGGTCAACATCCTGTGGTCCGGCTGGGACGTGGTGCGCCATTCGATCGGTGGGCTGATGGACGAATCAGCCCCCGAGGGCGAGATCGAACAGATGCGCACGCTGATCTCGGCCAATGCCGAAGGCGCGGTCGAAGCCCACGACCTGCGCTCGCGCCGCGCCGGGCGGGCGCTGTTCGTGGAATTTCACCTTGTCGTGCCGGGCGAGATGACGGTCGAGGCCGCGCATGAGATTTGCGACCGCATCGAAAGCGCGGTGCACGTCGCGTTCGAAGGCAGCCGCGTCACCATTCACGTCGAACCCGAACACAAGGCCAAGCACAGCGGCATCGTGGTGCTCTAGGCGCCGGCCTCTCGGTCGGCCACCCGGTCAGGTCGACACGAACGTCACATGACCCGGTTCGATCAATGCGGCGCTCAGACGCCCCGTGGCATAGGCGCCGGTGTCGATCGAAATGCGCCCGTCCTGCGCCTGCGGCGCTTTGACGATGGTGTGGCCGTGGACCACCCAGGTATCGTCACCGCGCGAAATCCTTTCGAAATCCGGATGGCCCCACAGCAACACCGCTTCGTCCTGAGCACCCACAGGAAGGGCGGGGTCCGTACCCGCGTGGCAGGCAAAGACGTTGCCCGACTGCCAGCTGGACGGAAGCCCCCGCAGCCAGGCCTCGGTCGCGTCGCCCAAAGCGCCGCGCAGCCGGTCGCGGGCATCCTGCCACTGCGCGTGCCCGACGTTCGGGCGTGGTGCGGCAACGCCGAAGCTGGCCAGTGTCTGAAGTCCGCCGTGGCGCAGCCAGCGCGGGCCGCACAGCTCGGGGCGGTCGAGAAAATCAATGAGCATCTGATCGTGATTGCCGCGCAGGCACACCATCACATCGACGCCGACCTCGGTCTGGATGCCATGCAGCCGCCGCAGCACGCCGGCGCTGTCGTCGCCCCGGTCGATGTAATCGCCCATCAGGACAAGCCTGATCGCCGGGCGCCCCAGATCGAACATCTGATCGAGAAGCCGGTCAAACAGCTCGGCACATCCGTGAAGGTCGCCAATCGCCCAGAACGGGGCCAGAGGCTGAATCGGGGCCTGAAACGCCTGTCTGCGAATGCCGGCACCGCCCAGAGGCTTGCGACGCAGAAAACGTCTCATTCCACGGGCCTGGCACCAACGGCGCGCATTGCCAGGCAAACGTGGGTGCAGCGAGATTCACCCATGGCGTATCCGGTTCTAGTTCGACGCGGCAGAGGCGGCGTAGGTCACCAGCGACGGGGTGATCTGGCTGATGACGCGGCTCCAGCGGGTCACGGGCTGTTCGGCGACAAAGATCACATCGTTGGGGCGCATCTCGAACCGGGTGGCCAGCAGAAAGCTCGCGGCGTCGCGCCCGTCCAGCTGCCAGGCGGTGATCGCGCCGAATTCACGCGGATCGGGCGAGCCGCGAAGCACATAGATTTCGCGCACATTGCCGGTCTGGGTCGGCACGCCGCCATTCTCGTACAGCGCATCCGCCAAGGACGCGGTGCGCCCGAAAGGCAAGGCATAGCGCGCCTGGCTGTCGACCTCTCCGGTCAGGTAAACGTAGTCGCGGTCAACCGAATCCAGTTCGAGCCGGGTCATGTAATTGTCACGCGCCTCGCCAAGCGCGCCCCGGCGCAGGCCGACCTCGGCGTTCAGTTCGTTCAGGGCCGCGATGCGCGCACCCTGGCGGAATTCGGCCAGCCGGATGCGTTCTTCGAAATAAGCCTGCGCGCGGTCAAGTTCATAAGCGGTATCGACAAAGACCACGTCGCCGTCGGTCAGCTGCACCCGCGCCAGGCTGCGGTTTGAATAAAGTGCGTCCAGCGGGATCTGGTAGATCGTGCCGTCGCGATAGATCCGCACCGAGGCGTAATCCAGATCGGCCGCGTTCACGCCGCCAGCCGCGGCCAGGGCTTCGTCCAGATACAGCGGGGTCAGGGTGATCGGCGCGACCGACGGGTTTTGCACGGCGCCGCCGATGGACACTTTCTTGGAATTGAATTCCGCGACCTCCAGGCTGAAGGTCGGTTCGATGTCGGTTTCGACCAGACGTTGGAAAAGCGTGTTTTCCGCTTCCTCCAGGGTCGACCCGGACACGGGCACGCGCCCGACGTGGGGGATCGCGATGGCACCGTCGTCCTGTACCGTGTAACCTTGGCGGGAATTGGCGGCGGCCAGCAGTCCGGTCAACTGCTCGACGGTGGACCCGATCTGGGGGGTCGCCAGCAACAGCACATCGCCGACGCCGATCCGGTAGGGGCCCTCGTTCGGTGCGGGGGGCACGCGGGTCTGCATCGACGATGGCCGGTTCTGGTAATCGACGACCGGGGCGGGGGCCGCCCCGCCGCCGGGTTGCACGGCGCCACCGCCGGCCGTGTTGAAGAAGATCGACGGCAGTTCCTTGGGGGCATACCCCGCCCGGTTCGCGACAATCGCGCTTTCGGGCGTGATTCGCAGCACGCGGACCTTGGTATCCCCGCCGCCGAGCGGATTGACCGACGGCGACTGGTAGGCGATGCCGCAGGCACCCAGAAGAAGCATCCCGGCGGCTGCGAGGCCCTTGAATCCCTTGATAACCATATCCTGTCCTCGAGCGTGCGCCTTGTCGGCGGCGTTTGTGCTTGCGGTAAACCTACTGGCAAAAAAATAATCTGACCACAGAACACGCAACGAAAAGGCGAACCCGATGCAGGTCCGCCTCAGTTCTTCGTACAAATGTTCCGCTCAGGCGGAAACGGTCAGTCGGGCACGGTGTTGTTGGACGATCCGCCGCCGCCGCCATCGCCGCCGCCGGCCGCAAGCCCGACGATCAGCAGCAGGCCACCGCCGATCAGCGCAGGAACCAGCGGGGACGATGCTTCGCCCTGTTGGCTGGAAATCAGGGGGTCGCGCGGTTTGACTTCCTGTGCCTGGGCAATCGGCGCCAGGGCAAGAAGCCCTGCTGTGGCGAGGCCGAGAACGCTCTTGATGGTCATGGGGTTTCTCCAAACTGGTTTACCGAACGTTACCAGTTGATCGGTGGATCGGCAAATCTCAAATAGGAAATCGGGGCCAGAAGATCACCCGCGTCCGCGAATGTGCGAACTTTGCCATCGCGACCGCCGGTTGTTGCGCGCAAATGGATCGGTTGGATCGGTTCGGGGCGCGTCATCGCGCAAGTTGTTCGCGTTCGACCCAGCCGACAGCGGGGCCGATCCATTCGACCGAACGCACGATCCGCCCCGCGCCGTCCAGCCAGTAGCGATTCTCGAAGCGGTCATTCAGGCCGGTACAGGTTTCGGTGACGCGCGTGACCGCCAGCGTGCGGAAATAGGCGGTGGTCTGGTCGGGCGTGCGCGCGTAGTCGCAGACAAAGGCCATGGCGACGATGTGATTTTCACCGTCGAGATAGCGGTGCACCCGTTCGGCGCGGCGCGCTTGCCCGGAAACCGCGACCTGCACATCCGCCAGATCGGCGCTCATCAGATCGCCGCCCATGCCGCGGGTCGCCTGCAACAGCCCGCCAAGGGTCACGATGCTTTCGCCCGTGGGCGAGCGCCAGGACACATAGCCCCGGTTCTGCGTTTCCGGCGCAAACAGGATCTGCGCGCCGGCGCGTTGCGCAAAGCTTGCGATCTGAAGCGGCGTTCCCGTCTGTGCCACCATGTCGGGAGTCAGCCGATCGCGCAGCGCCAGCTGCGGCCCCGCGCGCTTGGCCGCAAGCATCCCGCGCAGCATGTCGACGGCGCGGCTTGTTTCGCTATCGCTGCTACAGGCGGTCAGGGCCAGCGTCGCGGCCAGCAAGAATGCCGGAAATTTCATCGCCAGAACCGCCCCCAGTCGGATTGCAGGCCGGGCTGCTGGAAGTTGCGCACCTGGGTGTACAGCCGCCCGTTCACGTCCAGCCGCGCGCCGCCGTCGCGCTGCACGGGTCGGATGGTGCGCGCGATGGTGGTGTCGGTGCGCTGGCCGACAAGCGCCGACAGCGGAATTTCGAACCGGATGCCCTTGTCGAACGAGCCTTCGCCGAATTCGTCGAAGCTGACATCGGTGAAGGTGGCGAAGGCGCCGATCTTGATGCCGTTGTCGAATTCGCGGTCGATGCCAAGGGTCGCGCCCCAGTCGCCGGCCAGATAGCGCCCGGCGTCTGCCTGATACAGAAAGCCATCGTCGCCTTCCCAGTAGGCCGAGGCATGTCCGGTCAGGATGTCGTAATCCTGAAACCCGAGGTCCTGGGCAAAGTCGCGCTGTCTGGCGTAGTTGACTTCGACGCCAAGCCCGAGGCGGCTGTCCACCGGCTTCCACAGCATCTCGCCCGAAACGCCGCCGAACATGGGTTCGAACCAGCCCGCGCTGACACGGGCGAACAGGTCGTCGCCGGGGCGAAAGTACTTCGCCGCCGTCAGGTCGCGCAGCGTCACCGAATCCTGATCGGCGTAGCGCGCGTTGTCAGAGCGCACATGCGGCAGATCGGAATTCGAGTCTGGCAGGTCTCCGGCGCTGCCCGACAGTTTCTGGCGCAGCGCCCCCTGGAACACGACACCGGGGCGCGGTTCGTAGCGCGCGCTCAGCTCGGCGCCGAAACTCAGTCGGATCGGGCTGTCGGGGTCGAAATAGCTGGCTTCAAGGTAGGGTCCGGCGCGCCAGTCGAACTGCGGGAACCGTGCCACGGCGGCCGGGGGCAGGTCGCGGGCATCCTCGATGCGGGCGCGGGCAAAGCTTTGCCAGGCGCCGTCGGGGGCGTGTTCAAGCTCTTCAAGGTCGGACCGGTTTATCACCACGGTGCTGACCGGCAGGCCGTTGTGGCCGACCAGCGTGATTTCATATCGCTCGATCGAGGGCGGCAGGTTGTTGGTCATCATCCGCGCGACGCGCCCCACCGCCTGCGCAGGCCCGCTCTGGCGGCCCATCCGGAACGCAATGCGGGCGGTGTGCGGCGCCACGTCGAAGCCTTCAAGCACAAGGTCATCGGCTTCAAGAAAGCGCTGCATGTTGTCTTGCAGGATCGCGCCCGCGTCCGCCTGCCGCGCCCAGCCCAGATCGTTGGCGGCGCCCGGCGCGCGCGGCGTCACGGGAAATGGCGCGCGGTCGAACCCGCCCGGATAGGCGTTCGGGGTCCTGGGGTTGAAGGTATATGTCAGCCCGGCGGCGATGGTGGACCCGTAAAGCCAGGCACCATTCAACTGCATCCGGTCGCCGACGCGCCAGGACAGGCCGAAATTGAACGGCGAGCGATGCTCGAAAGACGTGTTTTCTTCTTCGGCGGCGTAATCGTCGGACGAATATTCCACCGACAGCACCATGCGATCGCTGTATGCGTATTGCACACCGGCAAACAGCGCCGCATCGCCGCGGAACCATTGCTTGGCGTCCAGCCGGCCGGTGCCCTGCACCCCTCCCGGCCCATCGGGGCGGGTTTCGAACCTGTCGCCAAGCACGCCCAGCGGATTGGCAAAGCCCCCCAGGCTGGCAAAACGCCCCCAGCCCAGTCCGGTGGTGGCGCGCAGGCGACCGATTGTCTTGGTTGCGACAAGATATTCGCCGGCATAGATCCCGGTGCCGCCGAAATCCTGAAGCCCAAGCGTGACGGCGGGCGCTGTCGGGCCTTCCTCGGCCAGCAGGAACCGCAGATCGAAGCTGCGATCATAATATTCGTCGATACCCGCGTAGCTGTCGAGATTGGCATAGCGAAACACGCCAGAAATGCGCGGGGTGATCTGGAAATGTCCGGTCAGGCGGCGTGAGCCGTTCAGCATGCTGAGCGACAGGTCGATATCGGCATCGCGCGACGGGTGCGCCGACGGCATATCGACGATGCCCGGCACGCCCATGAAATTCAGCGTCGGGCGGTTCCACGCCCACTGGCTTTCCTGGGGCAGGGCCGCCTGTGCCGACAGCGCGCAGAAAGACGATGCCAGCGCAAGTTTCCGCGCGGCGCGTTTGCCTCGCGCTGTCCGTGTTGCAACCGGCATTTCTGCCCTCCACCGCGTCTTTAGTGTCGGGCAAGCGGCTGGGCCTCCCGTCATCTTGTTATTTGCGAGCAGTGTCGCGCGGGCGGGCGGGCGCTGCAAACCTCTGTGGTCGAAAGCGTGTCGTTGCGTCAGCGATCGTGTCGTTCTGCACACAGAGCGAAATGCGATGCCGGCCCTTTGCTGCACGACACGGCTGTGCCGCGGTCTTTGGGGGGCTTTTGCGGCGCGGGTGTGCGGCTTCGTTGACACGGCGAAGCGGCTTATGCGACCTGTGCGATGTCGTAGTTGCGAAAGGCCGTTCCATGCTAGACATCCAGCCGACCGGTGTGCCCGGCGTTCTTGTCCTGACGCCGCGCCGGTTTGGGGATGCGCGCGGTTTCTTCTGCGAAAGCTGGAATGCCGGACGGTTGGCGGACCACGGGCTGCATTACGATTTCGTGCAGGACAATCATTCGATGTCGGCGCAGGTGGGCACGGTGCGCGGCCTGCATTTCCAGTCTCCTCCGCATGCGCAGGCCAAGCTGGTGCGCTGCGGGCGGGGGCGCCTGTTCGATGTGGCGGTGGACATCCGCAAGGGCTCGCCCACCTACGGGCAATGGGTTGGCGAAGAGCTGTCGTTCGACAACGGCAGGCAACTTCTGATTCCGGCGGGCTTTCTGCACGGCTTTGCCACGCGCGAGCCCGATACCGAGATCTGCTACAAATGTACCGACTATTACGCGCCGGACTGCGACGGCGCGGTGCGCTTCGATGACCCGTCCATCGGCATCGCCTGGGGCCTGGCGGGCGACGCGGTGCTGTCGGACAAGGATGCCGCAGCCCCCCTGCTGGCGGATTTCGACAGCCCCTTCGTGTGGGAGGGCACGGCATGAAGCTGCTTGTCACCGGGGGCGCCGGGTTCATCGGCTCGGCGGTGGTGCGCCGCGCGGTGGCGCAGGGTCATCAGGTGGTGAACCTCGATGCGCTGACCTATGCCGCCTGCCTGGACAACGTGGCCAGCGTCGCCGACAACCCGCTATATGTCTTTGAACAGGCCGACATCCGCGACCGCGCCGCGCTGGATCGCATCCTTGCGAAGCATCAGCCCGACGCGGTGATGCATCTGGCCGCCGAATCCCATGTGGACCGCAGCATCGACGGGCCGGGCACCTTCATCGACACCAACGTCATGGGCACCTTTCACCTGCTGGAAGCCGCGCGGGCCTATTGGGTGGCGCGGGGCAAGCCCGACCGCTTTCGCTTTCACCACATTTCGACCGACGAAGTGTTCGGCTCGCTCGGGGCCACGGGACAGTTCACCGAGGACACGCCTTACGATCCGCGCTCGCCCTATTCCGCGTCCAAGGCGGGGTCCGACCATCTGGTGCGTGCCTGGCATGAAACCTACGGCCTGCCGGTGGTGCTGACCAATTGCTCCAACAATTACGGCCCCTACCATTTCCCAGAAAAGCTGATCCCGGTCATCGTCCTGAATGCGCTGGCGGGCAAGGCGCTGCCGATTTACGGCGATGGGTCCAATGTGCGCGACTGGCTGTACGTCGAAGACCACGCCGAGGCGCTGCTGCTGGTGGTCGCCAGGGGCGCACCGGGCCGCAGCTACAATATCGGGGGCGAGAATGAGCGCAGCAACCTTGATCTGGTGCGTACGCTTTGCGCGATCCTTGACCGCAAGCGCCCCAGGGACGGGTCATATGCCGACCAGATCACCTTTGTGACCGACCGCCCCGGACATGACGCGCGCTATGCCATCGACCCCGTGCGCATCCGCGAGGAACTGGGCTGGCGCCCCTCCGTCACCGTCGAACAGGGGCTGGAGCTGACCGTCGACTGGTACCTTGCGAACGAACCCTGGTGGCGCGCCCTGCAGGAACGCCACGGCGTCGGTCAGCGGCTGGGGGTCCGCGCATGATCCTGGTGTTCGGCAAGACCGGGCAGGTCGCGCGGGAACTGGCGCGCCGCGCCCCCGAGGCGCGGTTTCTGGGCCGGGGCGCCGCGGATTTTACCGACCCCGCCGCCTGCGCGGCCTGCATCGGCGATGACGTCACGGCGGTGATCAACGCGGTCGCCTACACAGCGGTCGACCAGGCCGAAGACCAAGAAGCCCTCGCCACGGTGATAAACGCCGACACCCCCGGCGCCATCGCGCAGGTATGCGCGGACCGGGGCATTCCCCTGGTGCATATTTCGACCGATTATGTCTTCGACGGAGCAGGCAATGCGCCCTTTGCTCCCGATGCGCCCACCGCGCCGCTGGGCGCCTATGGGCGCAGCAAGCTCGCCGGAGAGGCCGCCGTGCGCGGTGCAGGTGGCCCCCATGCCATCTTGCGCACATCCTGGGTGGTGTCGGCGCATGGCAAGAACTTCGTCAAGACGATGCTGGCGCTTGGCCAAAGCCGCGACCGGCTGACGGTTGTCGCCGATCAGATCGGCGGTCCGACCCCGGCGGGCGACATCGCAGCCGCCTGCCTCGCCATCGCCGCCGTGCTGCAAGACGCGCCCGAAAAGACCGGAACCTACCATTTCTCGGGTGCACCCGATGTCAGCTGGGCCGATTTCGCGCGGCAGATCATGGCCCAGGCCGAACTGGCCTGCGACATCATCGACATTCCCGGCAGCGACTATCCGACACCGGCGCAACGCCCCGGAAATTCGCGCATGGACTGCACCACGACCGTATCCGTCTTTGGCATCCCCCGCCCCGACTGGCGCAGGGGTCTTGCTGCCATCCTTTCCGACCTGCCGGACTGACCCGGCGCGCATTCGAGCAAAAGGCATTTTCAGCATGACGACACGCAAAGGCATCATTCTCGCCGGCGGTTCTGGCACCCGGCTGTATCCGATCACCATCGGGGTGTCGAAACAGCTGCTGCCGATCTATGACAAGCCGATGATCTACTATCCGCTGTCGGTGCTGATGCTGGCCGGGATCCGCGAGATCCTTGTCATCACCACGCCGCAGGATCAGGACCAGTTCATCCGCACCCTTGGCGACGGCAGCCAGTGGGGCGTGTCGCTGACCTATGTGGTGCAGCCCAGCCCCGACGGTCTGGCGCAGGCGTTCATTCTGGCACGGGATTTCCTGAACGGCGCGCCCTCGGCCCTGGTGCTGGGCGACAACATCTTTTACGGCCATGGCCTGCCCGAACTGATGGCGCAGGCGGATGCCCGCCCCGACGGAGGCACCGTGTTCGGCTATCGCGTCGCGGACCCCGAACGCTATGGCGTGGTTGCTTTCGACGCCGGTGGCCAGGCCACTGCCATCATCGAAAAGCCGGACGTGCCGCCGTCGCATTACGCGGTGACGGGGCTGTATTTCCTGGATGGCTCGGCACCGGACCGGGCCGCACAGGTGGCGCCGTCGGCGCGCGGAGAGCTGGAAATCACCACCTTGCTGGAAATGTACCTGCACGAGGGCAAGCTGGACGTGAAACGCATGGGGCGCGGCTATGCTTGGCTGGACACCGGCACGCACGGCTCGTTGCTGGATGCGGGAAACTTCGTGCGCACGCTGGAAGAACGCCAGGGTCTTCAGACCGGGTGCCCCGAGGAAATCGCCTATGACAAAGGCTGGATCAGCAAGGAAGACCTGGCCGCCCGTGCCGAGATGTTCCGCAAGAACGACTACGGGCGTTACCTCGCCGCATTGCTCGGGCGCCCGGTCTGAGGCGCGGGTTCCGGGGCGCCAACTCACGCCGAGCCTGCGCGCCAGGGCTTGGCCGGGCGCGGTTACACCCTATCTGGATCTGCAAGGCCGGCGGATATCGCATAACCGCAAGGCGGGTGCGATACCCGTGGCAATGATTCGAGCAGGAAGGACCCCGTATGCTCCGTACCCTTGCAGCCGCCCTGACCGCGGTCGCGCTGACCGCCGTTCCGGCAGCGGCCGAAAAACTGTCGCTCGGGCAGATTTCGCAATATCTCAACACCGTGCAATCGGCCAAAAGCCCGTTCACGCAGATCAACGGCGATGGCACGATCTCGACCGGGACGGTGTATATCAAGCGCCCCGGCAAGATGCGCTTTGAATACAATCCGCCCGAACAGGCGCTGGTGCTGGCCTGGTCCGGCGCGGTCTATATCTTTGACAAAAAGGTCGGCGGCCAGCCGGAAACCTACCCGCTCAGCCAGACGCCGCTGTCGATTATCCTCGCGCGCAACGTGAATCTGGGGCAGGCGGGCATGGTCACGGGCCACAGCTATGACGGCACCGCAACCACGGTGACGGCGCAGGATCCGGCGCATCCCGAATACGGCTCGATCCAGATGAAATTCACCGACAGCCCCGTGGAACTGCGCCAGTGGGTCGTGCGCGACGGCAACGGCAGCACCACGACCGTGGTCCTGGGCGGGCTGTCGGACACCAAGCTGTCGAACCGCACCTTCGACGTGAACCGCGTCAGCAACTGATCGCGGCGGCGGCGCCCGTCGGGGGCGCCGCGCAGTCGTTCAGCGTGCGGCGCGGCAGGTGGCCAGCTGCACCTGATAGACCAGCGATCGCTCGCCGACATCGTCGGCCACCCGAACCAGCCAGGCCTTGTTGTTGTAGGTGCCCCGGCGAAAGCCGGTGCGCCCTTCGTGATAGGCAAGGTACTGGTTGCGGGCATCGTGCATGTTCAGCCCGAGCGACCGCCGCGAGCCGCTCATGTACCAGCCCATGAAATCCACCGCATCGGCGATGTTGTCACGCCGCGCGCGCCGGTTGCCGGTTTCTTCCAGGTATTCGTCCCAGGTGCCGTCCAGCGCCTGGCTGTACCCGAAGGCCGAGCTTTGGCGGCCATAGGGAATCACTCCCAGCGCATAGCGGAACGGGGTCCGCGCGTCCGAGATGAATTTGCTTTCCTGATAAATCGTCGCCATCTGCACGTGCATCGGCACGCCCCACTTGCGCTCGGCCGCGCGAAAGGCGCGGGCATAATGGGGACGTTCGTCCAGGATTGCACATGCGTTTTCCAGATCGCGTGGTGCTGTCCCGCTGCCACCGCCACCCCCGCAGGATGCCGCCAGCAACACGAGCACCAGCGCGCGAAGCCATCTGCTCATCTGCCTCTCGCTTCTTGTGTTTTGCGCCGTGTTCGGCTTGTCGTTTTCGGTCTCTTGCCTGTGCAGAGGATACAGCATTGCGTCAGGCGATGGAATCACAATTGCACCAGCGACGAGGGCGCGGCAAAAGCCAGCCGTGGCGCGCGATTTGGACTGTGCGCTGCACACCACTGTGCGGCCTCGACGCACAGAGTGTTTCCGCTAAATTACGTCACAAAGTTGGACAATCTGCCACAATGATGACAACACTTGGGCCATGAGTTCACAGATGCACACACACCGCGCGAAATATCACCTGGGCCAGGTCGTTCGCCACCGTAAGCACCCGTTTCGCGGGGTGGTTTTCGATGTGGACCCGGAATTCAGCAACACCGACGACTGGTATGAGGCGATTCCCGAAGAATCGCGCCCGGTCAAGAATCAGCCGTTTTACCACCTCCTGGCTGAAAACGATCAGAGCTTTTATGTGGCCTATGTGTCCGAACAGAACCTGATTGCCGATTATTCGGGCGAACCGGTGGATCATCCGGATATTCCCGACCTTTTCGGCAATTTCACCGATGGCAGCTACGAGCTGCACTTCGCTCTCAACTGAACTCTCTGTCCGTAACATGCTCACGTCACGGAGAAACGCCCCCGCAAGGGGGCGTTTCGCGTTTCAGACTGCCTTGTCGAGATGATCCAGAAACGCCGAAACCTGTGCCGGTTCCAGCGACCAGTCGCACACAAGGCGGCCCATGATCTGTTGTTGCGGGTCGCCGTCCAGCGCGCCCCAGATGTTATAGGCCACCCCGGCGTCGTGCAGCGCCCGATGCACGCTGCGCGCCGCGTCAAAGAACACCATGTTGGCGTGGGTGTCGTTCAGCACGGAAACCCCAAGGCCCTTCATCCCCTGGATGATCTGATCGCAGCGGGCATTGGCCTGATGGGCGAGGTCTTTCCACAGATCCCGCGTGAGATAGGCATCCATCTGCGCCGCCAGATAGCGGTGCTTGGAAAACAGTATCGCGCCGCGCTTTCGGCGGTATTCGAATTCCTCGGCGCGGGCGGGATCAAAGATCAGCACCGCCTCGACGCCCATCAATCCGTTCTTGGTGCCGCCAAAGACGCAGATGTCGACACCCGCCTTCCAGCTCATCTGTGCCGGGGACACGCCCAGCTTGACGGCGGCATTGGCAAACCGGGCGCCGTCCAGATGCACGGGCAGGCCGTATTCCTGAGCGACCGCGGTCAGCGCGTGCAGCTCGTTCATGGAATAGACGTTGCCGCGTTCGGTGACCTGGGTGATCGACACCGGGCCGCGTTTCGGGCCGTGCACGCCGCGGTTCTGTTCGCCCTCGATGGCGGCGCGCAGCGCGTCGGGCGTCATGCGGTCGCTGCCGGGGACCAGCGTCAGCTTGGCCCCCCCGGTAAAGAATTCCGGCGCGTTGCACTCATCCTCGTGGATATGCGCGACCGGAGAGGCGAACACCGTGCCATAGGGCGGGCACAGCAGCGCCAGCGCCAGCACGTTCGCCGCCGTGCCGGTGGGCACGAGGTAGACGGCGGCCTGCGGCGCCTCGAACAGATCGCGCAGGCGGTCGGCGACCGACAGGCTCAGCGCATCGGCACCATAGCCGCTGACATGGCCCGCATTGGCACGCGACAGCGCGTCGATCACCTGCGGCGGCACGGGGCCGGAATTGTCAGAGGCAAAGAACATCAGGTCGGCTCCTCTATGATGTGGTCTTCCCAGTCGTCGTCATCGACTTCGAACTCGGACACGGTACGGCCCTGCATCGACACGCCCGCGCGGTGAACCGATTCCGGATCTCCGGTGATCAGAGGGTGCCATTTGTACAGCGGCTTGCCCTGCCACAGCAGTTTGTAGGCGCAGGTTTCGGGCATCCAGTAAAGGTTGTCTTCCATGTTCCTGGGGCCCAGAACGATGCATTCGGGCACGAACTGGTGACGGATCGGGTATTGCGAACAGCGGCAGGTTTCGCCGTCAAGCAGGCGGCAGGCGACGCGGGTCAGCGCGACATCGCCGGTGTCCTCGTCTTCCAGCTTGTTCAGGCAGCACTTGCCACAGCCGTCGCACAGCGCCTCCCATTCTGCGTCCGACATCCGGGACAGCGGCTTGCGTTCCCAGAACCGGGGCGCAAGGCCGGTACGGGCGATGGGGTCGCTCACAGCGCGGCCAGAATGCCGCGCGCGCGGACGCAGTCGCGGTCCATCTGCGCGATCAGGGCATCCAGCCCGTCGAATTTCTGTTCGGGGCGCAGATACTCGACCAGCCCCACGGACAACGTCGCACCGTAAAGATCGCCGGAAAAATCGAACAGATAGGTTTCCAGGTTCGGCAGGTTGTTCCCGAACATCGGGCGCACCCCCATAGAGGCCGCTCCGTGATACTGCCCCTTGTGCTCGCCCGTCAGCACATCGACAACCACCGCGTAGACGCCCAGCTTGGGCTGGTGCAGCCCTTCGATCGACATGTTGGCGGTCGGGTAGCCAAGCTGGCGACCGCGCTGCTCTCCGCCGATCACCACGCCTTCGATGCGGTGCCAGTGCCCCAACTGGGCGGCGGCCTCGCGCGGACGCCCATCGCTAAGCGCCTGGCGGATCGCGGTGGAACTGACACGGGCCTGCCCCTGCGCCAGAAGCTCGGCGATGGTGACGCCAAAGCCCAGTTCCGCGCCAAATGCCGCGAGATCGCCGGCCGTGCCCTTGCGGTCCTTGCCGAAACGGAAATCGGCGCCCACCACCACATGACGCAGGCCAAGCCCGTCGGAAATGACCTGCCGGGCAAAGTCACCCGGGGTCAGCGACGCCAGCGCGGCGTTGAAATTCAGCTCGTACAGGCGATCGACGCCCAGCTTTTCCAGCCGGCTGGCCCGTGCCTTGTCCGACATCAGCCGAAAGGGCGGCATGTCGGGGGCGAAATACTCGCGTGGGTGGGGTTCGAATGTCAGCACGCCCAGCGGGGCGCCGTCCGCCGCCCCGCGGGCCAGTTCGATGACGGCCTGATGGCCGATGTGAACGCCGTCGAAATTGCCCAGGGCGGCGCTTGCCCCCCGGTCCTGATCTTCGACGAACTGATAATCCCGTACGATGCGCATGGCCCAAGCCCTAGCCCCGCGCGCGCGCGGGTGCAAGACAGTGCGGGGCGGTTTGATCCTCTCTGGTACCGACAGGGCCCGTCAGCCCCCTGGGCCTGCTTCGCGGGTCAGCCGTAGTCACGCGCCCCAAAGATCGCCGAGCCGATCCGCACATGGGTCGCCCCCAGCGCGATGGCCTGCTCGAAATCCGCGCTCATGCCCATGGACAGCCCCGCCAGCCCGTTGCGTTCCGCGATCTTTCGCAACAGCGCAAAATGCAGCGACGGGGTTTCATCGACGGGAGGGATGCACATCACCCCACGCACCGGCAGGTCCAGCGCCCGCGCATCGGCGATAAAGGCATCGGCATCGGCGGGCAGCACCCCCGCTTTCTGATCCTCTTCGCCAGTGTTCACCTGGATGAACAGATCGGGGCAGGCGCCCAAGTCTTGTGCAAGCCGCGCCAGCGTTTGCGCCAGCTTCGGGCGGTCGACCGAATGGATGGCCGAGAACAGATCCATCGCCGCACGGGCCTTGTTGGTCTGTAGCGGACCCAGAAGATGCACGTCGACTCCGTCAAACCGTTGCTTGAAATCGGGCCATTTGCCCTGGGCCTCCTGCACCTTGTTTTCGCCAAACAGCCGGTGGCCCTGTTGCAGCACCGCCTCGACCGCTTCGTTCGGCTGCACCTTGCTGACAGCGATCAGCTGCACCTCGTCGGGGGCGCGGCCCGCGTCGGCGCAGGCTTTTTCGATGCGGTTGCGGATGTCGGTCAATCCCATGGCGCGTCTCCCCAGGCCCGGATAAAGGGCATCAGTTCCTTTTCGTAGATTTTCCAGCCACGGGCACGGCCCGCGTGGATCGGTTCGCGCGCCTGCGCCACGCTAAGCGTTTTGACGGCGCTTTTGCTGTCCTGGGGGGCAAGGCAGGCGTCTTGCCAGCCCAGCCCGGCGGCGGCAATCAGCGCGCGCGCGTGCGGTTCGGGATCTGTCACCAGATCCTCGTAACGGATTTCATGGACGAGGCCGGGCAGGGTGGCCTGCCAATGCGCCACGATGCGGCGAAAGCGTTTGATGGTATGGGCAATGTCGGCAAGATCGTTGCCATAGCGGTGGGTGCCGGTGACGAAGTGGTTGCGCCAGATCGACAGGGCGATGTCGCGCGGGTCGCGCTGGACCACGACAAAGCGCGCATCGGGCATCGCGTGATGCAGCAGACCGATGATAAGGTAGGACAGGATCGACTTGTCTGTGATGACGGGGGCGTCGCCGGGCACGTCGCGCCGCGCGATCCGGCGATAGCGCGCGGCAAACGCCTGCATCCTTGCGGAATCGGTGATCGGCGCCATGTTTTCGCCCACGCCGAAAAGCTGGTAGGACAGGCGCAGCGCATGGCCAAGCTCGCCCCCGGCGCCAACGTCGGAATGGGCCGACAGGATGCGTTCCACCAGCGTGGTGCCGGACCGCGGCATCCCGGTGACAAACACCGGGTGCGGCGTATCGCTGCCGCCGGGCAGGCGCGGCAGGTCCGCCTGCGCGGCAAGCACCGCGTCGAATTCACGATCCTGCGCGGCGCTGTCAAAGGGGGCGGCCTTGCGCTGCGCCGCATTGGCGCGGGTCCAGCAGGCAAAGGCGCGCTCGGGGGCGCCGGTTTCGTCCAGCGCCTTGCCAAGGGCATAGCCCAGATGGGCGCGCGGCTCGTCGCCCAGCGTCTTGCGTGCCCAAAGCTGTTCCATCGCCCGCAACATCGGATCGCCGGGCGCCAGCTTTCGCGTGGCAAGAAAGATGCGGTAAAGCTGCGCCTCGTGCGGGTGCTGGCGCAGCAGCTTGCGAAAGATCGTCCCGGCCTCGTCGAACCGTCCAAGCAGTTGCAGCGTGTGGGCCTTGTCGGCGCGCGCCTTCAGCGCCTGACCCGGCAGAGCGGCCAGCGTGTCATAGACGGGCAGCGCCTCTTCGGCGGCGCCGAGATTGCGGAACCGTTCGGCGGCGTGGATCAGCAGTTTGGCATTGTCGGGGGCGCGAGCGACGACGCGGCGCAGATGCGTCAGGCAGGCGTCGCGGTCGCCTTCTTCGTATGCGATGCGCGACAGTTGAAACGGCGTGTCGGCGCTTTTGGTATCGACCATGTCAAGCTGCTGCAGCGCGGTCTTTGCCCGGTCGATCTGCCCTCTGGCCATCGCGCTGGTGGCCTCTTGTCTCAGGCGGGCGACGCGTTGCGGTGAAAGCGGCAGCATTGGCACAGGTTCCTGTCAAGGACGATGGGTCGCTGCCGTGGGTCGCACAAAAGAAAAGAGCGGGCAATGCCCGCTCTTCCCTCGTATCCGGATCTCGTGAGAGATCAGAAGGACATCGCCAGACCCAGCGAGTAGGTGTTGACGTCGTCGCCGATGATGTAGTCCGAGTGGCCGTAGCCGAACTTGGCTGCGAGACCGCCACCAAGGTCGTATGCGGCTGCAAGGCCTGCACCGGACTGTTCTTCGCCGTCGTACTCGAACATGCCCCAGTTGACGCCGACTGCCAGCGCGCCGACTTCGTAGCCAAAGCCAACACCCCAGTGGGTGACGTCCTCGTCGACATCGTCGAGGTCGGTCAGCGAGTAGTCGAAGCCAGCCGAGAAGCCGTTCGCCACAGCGCCGGTCACGGCAAGGCCGGTGACCGATGCAATATCGCTAAGGGTCTGATAGCCAAGCGCGACAGTCAGATCAACGGTCGAGACTGCACCGCTCCAGGCGCCGCCAACACCCCAGACGGTGTCGCCGATGTCATCGACGTCATTGCCGTCTGCGACCTGTTCGGCCGACAGCGAAAAGCTGAAAGCGTCGTAGGCATAGTCGAAGCGAGCGACTTGACCGTCGCCGAACCCGTCGAGGCCGTAGCCCGCGATGCCAATGGCGAGGACGGCTTCGATCTCGTCCGCCGATGCGCCTGCGAAGGTGTCCATATAGTCGGCCAGATCGTCAAAGCCGATGTCCTGAGCAGCAGCGTTTGCCTCTTCCAGCGCGGCTGCGTCGAGAGCGCGAATGTTCTCCAGGTTCAGCAGGTCATTGACGCTCGGCGATGCAAGGGCCGCGAACGCTGCTTCGGTGGCTGCCAGGTTACCTGCCGCAATTGCGCGGGCGCTTTGTGCAGTAAAAAAATCGTCAAGCGCGAGGATGCTGAAGTTGCCATCGGAGCCGTCAGCGTGCTGAAAACCCGCGTGGATGGTTTCGTCGTCGGCCAGCGAGCCGCCAGCGAGGGCCATCTCGGGAAGGATCCGGTCGAACGCGCCGTCGGTGTCACCCATGGTGAAGGTCATGCCACCCCAGGAGATGAACATGTTCTCACCGCCCTGGGTGTTGGGGCTTTCGAAACGGCCGGGTTCCCCGCGGTCGGCGGCCTCGTCGAGGTCGATCGTTGCACCGAAGGTCAGACCGTTGTCTGCTTCGCCGGTCATGGTGAAGGTGACGTCGAGATCGGTGAAGAACTGCGTGTCGGCCTCGTTGCCGCCAAAGACACCCATTTCAGCCAGACCGGTCAGAGCAACTTCGGCCGATGCGACGCCTGCGGTCGCGACCAGTGCGGTGGTCGCAAACAGAATCTTTTTCATTGTTTCCCTCATGTGTTCGTAAGGCACGTACCAATCCGGGTAGCCCGGCCTTGATGTGCCTCTCTATGCGCCCCGCGGCCCGGGGTTGGCAACTGATGGCTGGGGCGCGTTGGCAACAAGCTATTCAGTGATGCGATTCTGCCACAACGGTTTTCCGCGGACGGCACGGCGCGCCGGCAGGGGCGTTGCGCGGTCTCTCAGGGGCGGGGCCATTGACTGCTTGTCGGGCGCGCGGGTGCCCGGTATGCAGGGGCGGACAGGATGACCGGACGGGCAGGAGCTTGGGCGAATGACTTTTAGGCGTGACATGGCGAGAATTTCGCTTCTGGGCAGCGTGTTGGCGATGGCGGGCTGCGGCTGGTTCGATCGGCGCGAGGACGATACGGCCTTTGTGCCGCCAGGCAATGCCGAGGCCGCGCAGCGCAATATCGAGCAGGAAATCTATGGTCGTGACGGCAAGCCCACCTCGACCATCTGGGATATCTTCAGCGAACGCGAGGACGCGGGCCGGGTCGGTGCGGTGAACCGCTACATCTGGGACGCGTCGCTGGACGTGCTGGATTTCCTGCCGGTGGAATCGGTCGATCCCTTCACCGGGGTTATCGCCACGGGCTTCGGTACGCCGCCGGGCGGGGGGCAATCGTACCGCGCGACGATCTATGTGTCAGACCCGGCGCTGGATGCGCGCTCTCTGAATGTCGCGCTGATGACGCGGGCGGGGCCGGTTGCGGGCAGCACCACGCGCGCGGTCGAGGATGCCATCCTGACCCGCGCGCGTCAGCTGCGCGCGCAGGACGGCGACCTGTAATCCGCGGCGGGCGGTGGCGCCCGCTATTTGTCTTTCAGGACGTTTTCCCTGAAGGCGGCGTCGAACGCGGCCTTTTTCGCGTCGTCCGCCGGGACGTGTTGCGCGGTCCAGGCGTCGTAGGGCATGCCGTAATAGATTTCGCGGGCCTCGGCCTTGCCGATGTCGATGCCGCGCTCGGCGGCAGCCTCCTGATACCAGCGCGACAGGCAGTTGCGGCAGAACCCCGCAAGAGTCATCAGGTCGATATTCTGAACGTCGGGGCGGTCCTGCATCAGGTGCTGGCGCAGCCTGCGAAAGGCGGCGGCTTCGATTTCGATCCGGGTCTGTTCGTCCATGGTGTCCTCCGTCGGGTTTCGGGTTGGGGCCGGGGGGGGGGCAGGATCAGGGGGCGACCTGCGCCAGCGCCGCCTCAAGCAGCGGCGCCAGCCTTTGCCCCCAGATGTTCTGCGCCTGCGTGTCGGCGATCAGGTCGTGACGCAGTTCGATCAGCGTGTTGTTGCGCCCGTACCGCAAGGCGTGGCGGTGGATGGCATCGCCAGGCAGGTGTCCGGGGTAGGGCTGGTTGCGGCCCACGGTCAGGTCGGGCACCCGTTCCAGCAAGGCGATCAGTGGGTCGGACAGGCGCGCATCCCAGGCGTGCAGGATGCCCACATGCCACGGACGCAACGGGCGGCCGCGCAGCTGCGGCGTAAAGGAATGCACGGCGACGATCGCGACATCCTTGCGCCGCGCCGCCATCCGTTCGATCGCGCCATGGTAGGGGTGCCAGAACCTGTCGAGCCGGCGCGCCCGTTCCGCGTCATCCGCGTGGCGGTTGCCCGGAATGATCGACCCGTCATACAGGCGCATCAACAGGGTGGGGTCGTCTTCGCCCCGGTTCGGGTCGATCACCAGCCGCGAAAAATTCGACGCCACGAGGGGTGCCCCCAGAGCGGCGGCCAGCGCCCGCGCCGTCCCCAGAGCGCCCAAATCATAGGCAATGTGGCGCGCCATATCCGCTTGTGGCAGACCAAGGCTTCCCCCCAGGTCCGGCGGCACGGTATTCGTGGCGTGATCGCATGTGACCAGGAATCCGCTGTCCCGGTTTTCACCTTCAATCGTATATGGGGCGTAGGTCATGGCATCCGTTGTGTTCCTGTCAGCGTCAATTAGAGCAGTTGCACGGCAAAGGGAATTGCGCGATACCCGAAACGCGCGTTAGCGATAACTTGTTCAAGGTTAAACCAATTCTAGAGGCCCGGATCCGACCGGGCGGAGGAGACGGAAAATGAGACGTTTTCGCAAAGTCAAGATCGTGGCCACGCTGGGCCCGGCCAGCAACACCTACGAAATGATCCGTACGCTGCACGAGGCCGGTGCCGACGTCTTTCGTCTTAACATGAGCCACGGCACTCACGAGGACATTTCCAAGATGCACCGCCTGATCCGCCAGGTGGAAAAGGATCTCGACAGTCCGATCGCCATTCTGGCCGACCTTCAGGGGCCGAAACTGCGGGTCGGTGAATTTGCCGGCGGCGCAGAAGAACTGGAGTGGGGCGAAACCTTCCGGCTTGATCTCGATCCCGAGCCGGGCAGCAAACAACGTGTCTGCCTGCCGCACCCCGAGATTTTCGAAGCCCTGGGCGTCGGTGCCCACCTTCTGGTGAACGACGGCAAGATCCGCCTGCGGGTCGAGGAATGCGGCAAGGATTTCGCCAATTGCGTCGTCGAGGCGGGGGGCACGATTTCCAATCGCAAGGGCGTGAACGTGCCCGACGTGGTGCTGCCGCTGGCGGCGCTGTCCGAAAAGGACCGCAAGGACCTGGAATTCGCCGCAGCCCTTGGCATCGACTGGCTGGCGCTCAGCTTCGTGCAGCGCCCCGAAGACGTGGCCGAGGCCCGCAAGCTCGCCGATGGTCGTGCCGCGATCCTGTCCAAGATCGAAAAACCGTCCGCTGTGAAAAGCTTTGCCGAGATCCTCGCGGTGTCCGACGGCGTGATGGTCGCGCGCGGCGATCTGGGGGTCGAACTGCCGGTGCATTCGGTGCCGCCGATCCAGAAGCGCCTGATCCGCATGTGCCGCAAGGCGGGAAAGCCGGTGATCGTTGCGACCCAGATGCTGGAATCGATGATCGAAAGCCCGATGCCGACGCGGGCCGAGGTTTCCGACGTCGCGACCGCCATCTACGAGGGCGCCGACGCGGTGATGCTGTCGGCGGAATCCGCCGCCGGGCAATACCCGGTCGAGGCTGTGACGACGATGAACAACACCGCCATCGCCGTCGAAAAGGACCCGACCTATACCGAGGTCATCGAGGCCAGCCGCAACGTCGACAAGAAAAGCATCGCCGACGGTATTGTCGCCGCCGCCCGCGAAATCGCCGAATCGGGCGACATCAAGGTGATCTGCTGCTTCACCTCGTCGGGCACCACGGTGGCCAAGGTGGCGCGCGAACGCCCGCGCGTGCCGATCATCGCGATGACCTCGCTGCGCGGCACCGCGCGCCGGCTGTCGCTGACCTGGGGTGTGAACTGCGTGATGACGGGCGAACTGGAACGCTTCAAGCAGGCAGTGGTCAACGCCGCCCGCGCGGCACGGGCGCAGGGCTATGCGGGCACCGATGATTCCATCGTGGTGACCGCCGGTGTGCCGTTCAACATGCCGGGCACCACCAACATCCTGCGGGTTGCGCCGTGCAATGAGCGGCTGATCTACACCACCGATCCCGAATAGAATCGCGCGGCGGCGTTTGGCATGAATGCGTCCGGCGGGACAGTGGCGGGCGCATTTGCGGTCTGCTGGCAGGGTCGGGCGCGCGTCGTGGGCCGGGCCGGGGGCCGGGGCGCTTTCGCCGCGATGCGCCCTCGTGCTAGCCTCGTGCCATCGTTGCAGGATGGGTAGAGCATGCAGCCGGACCAGTATCTCGTTCTCGGGCTTTGTCTTGTGGCGCTCTCGATCCCCGCGGTGATTGCGGCCTGGGCCGACCGGCGGGCACCGCGCGCCGGTGCCGTACTGGCCGTGGCCGGACTGGCGGCAGTGCTGCACGGCAACGCGCAGCAGCCGGGCGGCTACCGGCTGGCGGATATTCCCGATGCGATCTACGGCGTCATCGGCGCGGTGATCCGCTAGGCCAAAGTGCCGGATTCTTGCTTGCATCGCGGCGCCACGCGCTCTATAGCGGCGCCTCCTGCCCGTGCGGCCGGCCATCAGTGGCATGCCGAGTCGCGCGTTCACCGCAATACGTCAAGGAGACGGAAATGCCCAAGATGAAGACCAAGTCGAGCGCCAAGAAGCGCTTCAAGGTGACCGCGACCGGTAAGGTCGTCGCAGGTCAGGCCGGCAAACGCCACGGCATGATCAAGCGCACCACGAAGTTCATTCGCGACGCCCGCGGCACCACCACCCTGTCGGCCCCCGACGCCAAGATCGTCAAGGGCTACATGCCCTACGACCGCTGATTCTAGGAGAGCTGACACATGGCACGAGTCAAAGGTGGTACCGTCACCCACGCCCGTCACAAGAAGGTCATCGACCAGGCAAAAGGCTATTATGGCCGCCGGAAGAACACCTTCAAGGTCGCGGCACAGGCCGTCGACAAGGCAAACCAGTACAAGACCCGCGACCGCAAGAACCGCAAGCGCAACTTCCGCGCTCTGTGGATCCAGCGGATCAACGCGGCTGTTCGCGCGCATGACGAGGCGCTGACATATTCCAGGTTCATCAACGGTCTGTCCAAGGCCGGGATCGAAGTCGACCGCAAGGTTCTGGCCGATCTCGCCGTGCACGAACCCGAAGCCTTCGGTGCGATCGTCGATCAGGCCAAAGGTGCGCTGGCCGCCTGAGCCGCGCTGTATGGGCGACATCATGACACCGCGTCCGGTTTCCGGGCGCGGTTTTTTCATGTCGGGGCCGCAAGCTGTGACCGGCGGCGCTGACTTGTCGTCGGGGGGCGGCCCAACCCGCCGCCGCAGCCCTTTTCAAGGGGGGGCAAACGCGTTATCGGACCTCGACCCACCCGGAGATCCAAGATGCCCAGAACCTGGACCGCTGTCGCCACGCTTGCCGACAAGGACGCCGCCGAGGCGCTTGCGCAAGCCATGGAAGAGCTTGACCCCGAACCCACGGGTGTGGGCACCTTTGAAACGCAGGACGATTCCGGGATATGGGAAATCGGCGCCTATTTCACCGAACCCCCCGACGATGTCGAACTTGCGCTGCTCGCCGCGGCCTTCGGGGCCGGGCCGTTTGCGGTCTCCAGGGTTCCCGATCAGGATTGGGTGGACAAGGTCCGGCGCGAACTGACCCCCGTCGAGGCGGGGCGCTTTTTTGTCTACGGAAGCCACGACGCGGACAAGATCCCGGAGGGGGCCGAGCCGCTGCTGATCGAGGCCGCAATGGCCTTTGGCACGGGGCATCACGGCACCACGCTGGGCTGCCTGCGCGCTCTTGACCGGTTGGCGGCCGAAGGTGTCGTCGCACGGAACGTCGCTGACGTCGGCTGCGGCACGGCCGTGCTGGGCATGGCGGCGGCGCGGATCTGGCCTGGCGCGGTGATCGTGTCCGACATTGACGATGTCGCCGTCGAGGTCGCCGAGACCAATCTGCGGGCCAATGGGCTGGCCGACAAGGTGCGCGCCGTCGTCGCCGCCGGTTTCGCCAACCCCGAGATTGCCGCCCGTGCACCCTTTGATCTGGTGTTTGCCAACATCCTCATGCAGCCGCTGATCGAGCTGGCTCCGGACATGGCGGCGAATCTGCAACCGGGTGGGTACGCGATTCTCTCCGGCCTGCTGACCCGGCAGGCGGATGAGGTCGCCGAGGTTTATGCAAGCAATGGCATCAATCTGACCAACCGCGAGGTGATTGGCGACTGGGCGACGTTAACGCTTTGTAAAACGTCTGACGAACTGACCCAACTACGGTGAACCCAAGGCACTTGCCCCATTCCTGCCGCAATTCATGCGCATATCTGGTCTTGACGGTGGGGGCCGGATGTATTGACGAGGGCGCCATGGACAAGGTGGTCGAAGAGTTTGAAAAACGCCATCGCGCGGTGACCGCAAAGCATCGCAAACTGGCCGACGGCTATGTCACGGCGTTAAACCGAAACGGGACGATCGAGCATAAACCGATCCGGCGGGTTCCCGTGTTCAGGCTTCGGACCGTTTTGATGGCCCTCGGCGTTTTCTTGCTGTTCAAAGGCTTCATTCTCGCCAATCTCGGGGTCGAAGACTATGAAAGCCGCCTCGGTCACCTTGCGACCGGCTCTGCCTTCGAACAAGCAGGCGCGTGGATCATGGCAACCGATCCTGCAAGCCTATGGCTTTCCGAAAAGTTCCAGGCCTTCATAAGCTGAGACGCTGCATCTTTCGGGCCTGTTCCGCAGCTTCGGCGTGCCGGGACACCCGCGCATGGAAAAGGCCGCGCTTTCCGGTGTCCGGACTGCGCGGCCTGTTCGTTGCGTCGGGCGCGTGGCTTACCAGCGGCCGCGGGCGACCATTTCAATATCGCCGCGCGTCAGACCGATGTCGTCGAGCTCGCGGTCGGTCAGTGCGCTTAGGCTCTTGCGGGTCTGCCGCGCTTCGTGCCAGTCGATGATCGCGTCCGCGACAGTCGCGACGAAGCGGCTTGTTTTCGCGGCGATCTCGACCGAAACCGAGGCGCCTTGGGCGGGGGCGGCGCCGTAGCCGGTGACGAAGACGGAACCGATGCGCCCGGCCAGGCCGGCGGCGCCGCCATCGGTGCGGAAAGAGTCGTATGCCGACATGGGTCAGTGTCCTTGTGAATGAGTTCTCAAACTGCCTGATTTCTATGCGGACGTAGTGGCAGAAATGGGTACAGGCAATACGAGAGATTGCATGGGTTCCATGCAGTTTCGGAATGGCTCGAAAATTGGGTTAATACCCCGCAAAAGCGCTGATTTTTCCAGCGACAATGAGTCGCCTTCAGGCGGAAACCTGTCGCAAATGCGCCGCGCTGCTTGGAGAAACGGCGGACCGGGTTGCAATCGCATTGCCTGGGCATTGGCGCGTGTTCGCCTTTCGTGCTATCTCGCGGGTTAAGGAAGCCTTAGAACAACAATGAGCAGGCGGGCCGACATGCGGGTATTGGGCATCGATCCGGGGCTAAGACGCCTTGGCTGGGGAATCATCGACATGCAGGGCAGCCGGTTGCGCCATGTGGCGAACGGTGTCTGCGAATCCGATTCTGCCGATGATCTGGCCACGCGTCTGCTGTCCCTGCACCGCCAGCTCAGCGCGGTGTTCGAACGCTACGCGCCGCAGCTTGCGGCGATCGAACAGACCTTCGTCAACAAGGATGCGGTGGGGACGCTGAAACTGGGCCAGGCGCGCGGCGTTGCGCTGCTGGTGCCCGCGCAGTTCGGGCTGCCGGTGGGGGAGTACGCGCCCAACAAGGTCAAAAAGACCGTGGTGGGGGTGGGCCATGCCGACAAGGGACAGATCGATCACATGGTCAGGATGCAGCTGCCGCGCGTCGAGATTGCCGGCCCGGATGCGGCCGACGCTCTGGCCATCGCCATCTGCCACGCGCATCATGTGGGCGCACAGACCATGAAGATCCGGGCCTGAGCCCGCCAAGGAAAGTACGGACATGATCGGACGCATCGCCGGACGCATCGAATACAAGGGCGACGATCATGTGCTGATCGACGTGCGCGGCGTGGGCTATATGGTCTATTGTTCGGACCGCGTGCTGGCCACCTTGCCCGGCCCCGGCGAGGTGGCCGCGCTGTATACCGACCTGCTGGTGCGCGAGGATCTGTTGCAGCTGTTCGGCTTTCCCACGCTGGTGGAAAAGGAATGGCACCGGTTGCTGACCTCGGTGCAGGGCATCGGGGCCAAGGCGTCTCTGGCCATTCTGGGCACGCTTGGCCCCGATGGCGTCAGCCGCGCCATCGCGCTGGGTGACGTCAACGCGATCAAGACGGCCAAGGGCATCGGCCCCAAGACGGCGCAGCGCGTGGTGATCGAACTCAAGGACAAGGCCCCGGCGGTCATGGCGATGGGCAGCGGCACGGTGACCACGCCCGATGCTGACGTGATCGAAGACGCCCCCGTCGCGCGCCCCCGCGCACCGACCGCGCCAGCCCCGGCCCCCGCCTCGGCCTCGGCGCAGGCCGAGGCGCTGTCGGCGCTGTCCAACCTTGGTTACGCCCCCGCCGAAGCGGCGGGGGCCGTGGCTCAGGCCGCGCAGGACACTCCCGACGCCGAAACCTCGGCCCTGATCCGCACCGCGCTGCGCCTGCTGGCACCAAAGGCCTGAGCGGATGCTGTTTCAGGACTTGTTGCGTCTGCACCGGCTGCCACAAACCGAGGTCGCGCTTTGCCTGCACAAACCCTCGGACCCGATTGCGCGACGAAGCCTGTCGATGCTGGCCGACGAACGCCCGGATCTGTTCGACATCTACCAATCGACACATGCCCCCGCGCCCGAGACCACCCTGCGCAATCGCGCCTGTCTCGCGTCGTTCCTTGCGGTCCCGGGGGGCGATGTGGTCTTTCTCGGCCTGTTTCAGCGCGAGATCGGCCCGGTGCTGTCTATAAACGACTGGCTGGACGATCCAGGCCGCCGCGAAATGCTGGACCGGGTGGATGGCCATATCGCCCGACCGGAAGAACGCGCAGCGCGGCTCGGCGGGCGTACCCTGTTTCACCTGCGCCGGCACGATGCGTTTGCCGATCTTGAAAAGCGTCTTGTCTGTCAGGATCCTGGCGGGCGAACTTACATGCGGCTTGCCGAAACCACCCCGCTGCAAGTTCTCGAAATCAGGCGCCATGGGCAGGTTGCGCCCCCGATGCCAGACTGGACGGAACTGACCCTGACACGCCGCGAAATCCAATCGCTTCCGCGCGACTGGGCGATCACGCTTCGCAACTGGCGCGGCATATATCTGATCGTCGACGAGAAAGACGGGCAACGCTACGTCGGGTCCGCCTATGGGGTCGACAATCTTCTTGGCCGCTGGCAACAGCACACGGCGGGCGATCGGGGAGTGACACGCGAACTGGCGCACCGAGATCCCGCCACATTCCGGTTCGCGATTCTGGAACTGGTGTCGCCCACGGCCTTGCCCGAAGAGGTGCTGGCGCGTGAGAACAGCTGGAAACTGCGCCTTGATACCCGCCGCAACGGTCTGAACGGAAACTGAGATGACAGGCCCCGATCCCACCCTGCGCCCCGACCCGCTGCCCGAGGACGAGGGCCGTGCCCTGCGCCCGCAGATGCTTGGCGATTTCGTCGGTCAGGCCGAATTGCGCGCCAACCTGCGCGTCTTCATCCAGTCCGCCCGCCAGCGTGCCGAGGCGATGGACCACACGCTGTTTCACGGCCCCCCCGGCCTTGGCAAGACGACGCTGGCGCAGATCATGGCGCGCGAGCTGGGGGTCGGGTTCCGCATGACCTCGGGGCCGGTGCTGGCCAAGGCGGGCGATCTGGCGGCGATCCTGACCAATCTTGAACGCAACGACGTGCTGTTCATCGACGAGATCCACCGGCTGAACCCCGCCGTCGAAGAGGTGCTGTACCCCGCGATGGAAGATTACGAGCTGGACCTCGTGATCGGCGAAGGCCCGGCCGCGCGCACCGTGCGCATCGAATTGCAGCCCTTTACGCTGGTCGGGGCGACGACGCGGCTGGGCCTGCTGACAACGCCGCTGCGCGACCGTTTCGGCATTCCGACGCGGTTGCAATTTTATACCGTGGACGAGCTGAACCTGATCGTCACCCGCAACGCCGAAAAGCTGGGGGTGCGGGCGGATGCGGATGGCGCGCGCGAGATCGCCAAGCGATCACGCGGCACGCCCCGGATCGCGGGGCGGTTGCTGCGCCGGGTGGTCGATTTCGCGGTGGTCGAAGGTGACGGTGTTGTCACGCGAGAACTGGCCGATGGTGCGCTGACGCGACTGGGGGTCGACAGCATCGGGCTGGACGGGGCCGACAGGCGCTATCTGACCCTGATCGCGGAACATTACCACGGAGGCCCGGTCGGCATCGAAACCCTGTCCGCCGCGCTATCGGAAAGCCGCGACGCGCTGGAGGAAGTGATTGAGCCGTTCCTGCTGCAACAGGGCCTGATCCAGCGCACCCCGCGCGGGCGCATGCTGACGCAGGGGGCCTGGACGCATCTGGGCATGGCCGCGCCCAAACCGCCCGGCCAGTCGTCACTGTTCGATTAATCCTTGTAGCGGTTGGCGAGGCTGTCGATCTTGCCCATGCGGTACAGCTTGATTTCGCGCGCCAGTTTCAGCGTGGGTTTGGCCATGAAGCACAGCGATCCGATGGTAAAGAACCAGATCGCCTGCGTCTCGTATTGCTTCCAGAAGAACAGGACCGATCCGATGGTGAAACAGACCGCCGCCGCGAAGTCGACCAGCGTATGGGCGATTTCAAACATCGCATAAACGCGGCGTGTGTCATGGTTGCGGTCACGGTTTTCGTGGCGGAAGAGTTTCATTTAGAGTTTTCCGAGCGTCTCAGACCCAATAGCAAAACTGCTGCGAGTAATGCTATCAATAGAGTCACCCCCATGGTGAATACTCGATCCACTTCCACCCTTATCGCGCGCACAGTTTCCTCGAAATCACTCTCGACAGAGTTCAGCTTCTCTCTGAGCAGGAGCACCTCAATCAACTCCCGAGGCTGCAAATCTAAATTCTCCTCAAGGGCGTCGATCCGAGCTGAGTCATACTTTTGACCTTCGGCCAGCGCGCCTACTGATAGACTTTCAGCATCGGAGTTAACCAAGGCAATCATTGCTTCCTCCAGAGATTGAACACGCTCCGCCAAATGCTGAGCCTCTTGGATTGCGTCCTCAAAATCGTGGCTCAGCTGCCTATTAGTCAGCGGAACACCTGAGGTCGCATTGAGATATACTGTGCTTGCTATGCTTGCAATTGCTAGGGCTGTCACAGCCAAAATAAGAATATTGATAAATGTTCGCATACTGGAGAAACCGCGCACTAAGGGCCAGATCAACGATGGGCCTTCCCGAAAGCCCCTAAATCACCGACTAAGTCCACCCCTGATCGTCGGCACATCCAGCGAGGCGAACCCGTAGTTCCGCAGCCAGCGCAGATCAGAATCAAAGAACGCCCGCAGATCGGGGATGCCGTATTTCAGCATGGCGATGCGGTCGATGCCCATGCCAAAGGCAAAGCCCTGCCATTCGTCGGGGTCGATCCCGCCCGCGCGCAGCACCTTGGGGTGGACCATGCCGGACCCCAGCACTTCGAGCCAGTCGTCGCCTTCGCCGACCTTCACCGAGCCGTCTTTCCACTGGCACTGGATGTCGACCTCGGCCGAGGGTTCGGTGAAGGGGAAGTGCGAGGCGCGAAAGCGGGTTTTGACCGCCGTGCCGAAATACGCAGAAAAGAATTCTTCGAGCACCCATTTCAGGTTCGCCATCGAGATGTCCTTGTCGATGGCAAGACCTTCGACCTGATGGAACATCGGGGTATGGGTCTGATCGTAGTCGGCGCGATACACGCGGCCCGGACAGATGATGCGAGTCGGTGCACCGCCTGCCTCCATCGACCGGATCTGCACCGGCGAGGTGTGGGTGCGCAGCACATGCGGCGGACGGTCGTCGCCCTCGGCGCGGTGCATGTAGAACGTGTCCATCTCGGCGCGGGCCGGGTGGTGGCCGGGAATGTTGAGCGCGTCGAAATTGTACCAGTCGGTTTCGACCTGCGGCCCTTCGGCCACGGCAAAACCCATATCGGCAAAGATCGCGGTGCATTCTTCCCAGACCTGGCTGACTGGATGGATGGTGCCGCTGCGCCGTCCACGTCCCGGCAGGGTCACGTCGAGCCATTCCGCCTTGAGCCGTTCGTTCAGCGCGGCATCCGCCAGCCCCGCCTTTTTCGCCGCAAGGGCCGCGTTGATCTCATCCTTGAGCGCGTTGAGCCTGGGGCCCATGATCTGGCGTTCCTCGGGGCTCATCTTGCCGAGTTCGCGCATCTTGAGGCTGATTTCGCCCTTTTTGCCGACCGCCTGCACGCGCAGCTCTTCAAGAGCGGCCTCGCCGGTGGCGGCTGCGATCAGCTCGATGTACTTGTCGCGCAGGTCATTCATGGTCGCTACTCTCGGGTCATGATCTTGCGCATTTCCCTATCGGCACGGGCGCGCGGGCGCAAGCCGGATGCCCGGCGTGCCCTGCCGTCACAGCGCGATGCGGTACACCAGGAACCCGTCGTCGGTTTCGCCAGCCTCTTCCAGCGCCAGCCCGTCGATCGAGGCGGCATGGGCGCGTGCGGCCGGTCCGGTCTGGAACAGGACCGTGGTGTCGGGCAGAGGGACAAAGCGCCAGTTGCCGTCGGCCTCGGGGTCGATGGTGCCCTTTTCGACGATGTAGCGCACGACGACGTCGCGATTGGTATCGGGCGCTTCGAACACCACGGTGTCGCCGGTGCCGGGGAAATTGCCGCCGCCCGAGGCGCGGTAGTTGTTGGTCGCGATGATGAATTCGGCATCCGGGGTGACGGGCGCGCCGTTGCGCATCAGCCCGACGATCCGGTTGGCGTCCGGCGCTGCCACAGCCCCGTCCGCGTCGTATTTCATCGGTTGGGACAGGTCGATCCGATAGTCGACGCCGTCGATCACATCGAAATTATAGCTGGGGAAATCGGGGTTCAGCAGGGGCGCATCGGTGGCGCCCGGCGTGATGCGATTGAACATGCCCGCGGCGCGTTCCAGCCAGTCCTTCAGCTGCGCCCCCGTCACTTTTACCGCGCGCACCGTGTTGGGGTACAGGTACAGGTCGGCGACGTTGCGAATGGCAAGGTCGCCGGCCGGCATGTCGGTATAGTAGTCAGGGCCGCCGCGCCCGCCGGATTTGAACGGCGCGGCGGCGGACAGGATCGGCAGGCCCTCGTATGCGGTGCCCCGCATCATCTGCGCCATATACCAGGCCTGCGCGTTCGCCACGATCTGCACCGACGGGTCATCGGCCACCAGCGCGAAATAGGAATGCAGCGGCGCGCTGCTGCGCCCGACGGGGCGGCGCACATAATCCAGCGTTTCCTCATGCGCCTGTCTGGCGGCGGCAAGCACGGCGGCCTCGTCGCCCACAAGCGGAGTGATCACGCGGTCCTCGCCACGCTTGAAGATGGGGCGCGCTTCCGAGGACGCGGACGCCACCTTCCAGCGGTTGCCATCGCGTTCCAGCAGCAGGTCGATCAGCCCCATGTGTGACCCCCAGAACCCGCCCATCACGGCGGGCTTGCCCAGAATCGTTCCGGCGGTCACATCGACCCCGTCGAACCCGGCGTAATCGGGGGACGGGAACACAAGGTGGCTGTGCCCGGTCATCACGGCGTCAATGCCATCCACCCCTGCCAGTGGCACCGAGGCGTTTTCCATCCCCTCGCTGTGGCGGGAGGACCCGATGCCCGAATGGCTGAGCGCGACGATGATGTCGGCGCCTTCCTCAATCATCCGGGGCACATAGGCGCGGGCGGTGTCGACGATGTCGCGAGCGGTGACGCTGCCTTCCAGGTGCTTGCGGTCCCAGCTCATCACCTGAGGCGGGGTAAAGCCGATGATGCCGACGCGGATCGGATGCGACACACCGGCGCCGTCCGTCATCTGGCGATCCAGGATCACATAGGGGCGGAACAACGTCTTGTCGTCGCGCGCCGATGCCCCCTGGCGCGTCGCGATATTCGCCAGCACGATGGGAAATTTCGCCCCGGCGGTGGATTTCATCAGGAAATCCAGCCCGTAGTTGAATTCGTGATTGCCGATGGTTGCCGCATCGAAGCCGACGGCGTTCATCGCGTCGATGACCGGATGGGTGTCGCCTTCTTTCATGCCCCGTTCATAGGCGATATAATCGCCCATCGGGTTGCCTTGCAGGTAATCGCCGTTGTCCAGCAGCATCGAATTGGTCGCCTCGGCTCGGATCCCGTCGATGACCGACGCGGTGCGCGACAGGCCCACTGTGTCGCGGGGTTGGTCGGCATAATAGTCCCACGGGTAAACGTGGACGTGCAGATCGGTGGTTTCCATGATCCGCAGATGGGCCTGATTGACCGCGGCAAAGGCAGAATAGGGATGGAGGGCGATCAAGGTGGACCCCGCGGCGGTGCCGGCGATGAAGGACCGGCGGCTCAGATCACGAGGGGGATGACAGGGCAAGAGCACATTCCTTTCGATGCGGTGCTGTGAGGACTGGCTACAAATTCCCGAATAACGTGTAATTATTGCATTAAAAAGCGATTAAATACAACCGAGGCGGTATGATGGCGCTGCATAAGTGGCACCGGAGAAACATTTTCGCCGCAGGATTGCGCAGCGCGGCGATATGCTGTCAGGTCCGGCCCAGGCAGAGATAGCGAGGAGCGGCGACATGCGGCATGCGCAAGAGGTGACCTTTGGGGGATCCGGGCTGGATCGAGCGGCAGAGATTCGCAAGGACGTGCCCGCGCTTGCGGCGCTTGCTGGCGACGCGCGCAGCCGCTGTGTCGCGCTGTGGCGCGGCAAACTGCTGGTGTCGGGCAGCGACACGCGCGCCATCGCCCGCCTGCCGCTGGATCACCCGCTGCTGGCCGAGGCCGCCGGGCCGCAGATCTTTCTGGGCCGCGACGCGGGTGCGGCACTATTCGCGCGCGATCTGTCCGCGTGGGAGCCGAACGCCGGCACACCCGAGGTACAGGGGTTCACAGATCGCAGCGAGCAGCATCACCCGCTGTGCACCGATGGCGCTCGGTTCGCCGAATTGCGCGCGATGCTGACCCAGCTTGGCCCGCGCGATGCCGAGATCGCCGCCACCGCCCGCGCGATGTTTGCCTGGCACGACAGCCATGGGTTCTGTGCCCGTTGCGGGGCTGCGTCCGAACCGGTGATGGCGGGCTGGCAGCGCACCTGTCCCGCCTGCGGCACGCATCATTTCCCGCGCACCGACCCGGTGGCCATCATGCTGGTCACGCGGGGCAATTCCTGCCTGCTCGGTCGGTCTCCGGGCTGGCCCGAGGGGATGTTTTCCTGCCTTGCGGGGTTTGTCGAGCCGGGCGAAACCATCGAGGCCGCCGTGCGCCGCGAAACCTATGAGGAATCCGGCATCCGCGTCGGTGCGGTGCGCTATCTTTGCAGCCAGCCCTGGCCGTTTCCCGCTTCGCTGATGCTGGGTTGCCATGGTCTGGCCGAAACCGATGACATCGTCATCGACCCCATCGAAATCGAAACCGCCCGCTGGGTCACCCGTGAGGATCTGACCCGCGCCTTCGCCGGCGAGGATCCGGCGTTGTTTCCTGCCCGCAAGGGGTCGATCGCGCATTTCCTGCTTAGCAACTGGCTTGCGGACCGGCTGGATTAAGTGGACATTCGGCCCCGCAGGGTCATCTGGCCAAACAACAAGACGCAAAGGCGAGGACACAGATGGAATTGTCCACACGCGAGGATATCGAGGCGCCGCTGGATCAGGTGTTCGGTCTGGCCACCAGTTTCGAACGGCTCGAACGGCAGGCGATGCGGCATGGCATCGAGGTGACGCGCGTGTCGCCCGACGGCGCAACGCCCGATCAGGGCCTGTCATGGCGGGCCAGCTTTTACTACCGGGGCAAGGCGCGCGAGGCCGACATCGCCCTGACCCGCTTCGATCCGCCCAACACCATGGTTTACACCGCCACCTCGGGCGGGCTTGACGCGGTGACCACCATCGACTTCGTCCCCCTGTCGCCGATGCGCACGCGGGTCGGGCTGAAGGTCGAGGTGTTGCCCCGCACGCTGTCGGCCCGGCTGCTTGTCCAGTCGCTGAAACTGGCGCGGGGCAACATCGAAAAGCGGTTCAGCATCAAGATCGCCGAATACGCCAGCGAGATCGAAACGCGGCTGAACCGTTCGGCCTGAGGATCTGGCCAGACCGTCAGCGCCGCAGCCGGATCACCGGGCCCCCTGCGGCGCGCGCGTCGTCCTCGTCATGGGTCACCAGCAAGACCGGTAGCCCCGCCGCGCGGGCGCGGGCAAAGACCAGGTCGCGGATCTGCGCGCGCAACCCCGCATCGAGCCGCGAAAACGGTTCGTCCAGCAGCAGCGCCCTGGGGTGCGATAACAACACGCGCATCAGGGCGACACGGGCTTTTTGCCCGCCCGACAAGGTCTGCGGGTCGCGCGCCGCGTAGCCCGGCATTCCGATGTCGGCCAGCGCGGTTTCGATCCGGGCGCTGCGCGCCGCGCGACCCCGGATGCCTGCGGGCAGGCCAAAGCCAAGGTTGCCCCCCACCGACAGGTGCGGGAAAAGCAGTTCGTCCTGGAACAGGATGCCGATCTGGCGGCGTTCGGGGGGCAGGGCGGTGATGTCCCGCCCGTTCAGCAAGACCCGCCCCGTCAGGTCGAAACCCGGCGCCAGCGTGCCGATCAGCGCCGACAGCAGCGTGGACTTGCCCGCGCCCGAGGGGCCCATCACACTTAGCACCTGTCCGGGCGGGACATGCGCGGTCAGGCAGATCATCCGGCGCCCGTCCTTTGCAATCTCCAGCTTTTCCAGCGTCAGCCCGTCATCCATGGCGCATCCCCCGACGATTGCGGAACACCAGCGCCGGGATCGCCAGCGCAAGGGCAAAGGGCACAAAGGCGGCGGCGGTTTGCGCCAGCGCGGTGACCCCGATGATCCGGCGCTGGCCTCCGGCGGCCAGGGCGACCGCTTCGGTCGTCAGGGTTGTCACCCGGCCCGCGCCCAGCAGCAGCGTCGGAAGGAACTGTCCCACCGACACTGCCGCGCCCACCGCTGCCGCCGTCAGCACCGGGCGCAGCAGCATCGGCAGCCTCACCCGCCAGAACACCTGCGTCGGCGACGCGCCAAGCGCCCGCGCCACCGCCGCCTGACGCGGGTCGAACCCGCGCCACGGGTCGGACAGCGACAGGAAGACATAGGGCAGCACGAACACCACATGCGCCGCGATCACCGCGCCGCGCGTCCCGTCCACCCCGCTTTGCAGCGCCAGCACCTGAAGCCCCGGCAAAAAGGCGATCTGCGGCAGGATCAGCGGCAGGTACAGCAGCACCAGCGCCCGTGTGCCAGGCTTCAGTCCGTAGCGGGTTTCGGCCTCAAGGCAGGCAAGCGTCAGCGCCAGCGCCACGCCGGTCGCGGCCAGGGCGATGAGCGCGGTGTCGGCTGTCGGGGCGACAAGGGTGGCGCCCTGCCGGTGCCAGCCCTCCAGGGTAACGGCGTCCGGCAGCAGCGCCGGAAAGCCCCAGAACCCGGCGACCGACCATACCGCCAGCAACGCCAGCCCGGCGATCAGCCCGCCCGCGGTAAGCGCGCCCAACCCAAGCGCCGCCGCGCGCGCTGCCCCGTCGCGCGCGCCCCGCCCGCCGCACACAAGCCACCAGCCCGCCGCGCGCGCCACGGCCAGTTCCGCGCCCCGCCAGAGCCCCAGCGCGCCCAACGTCAGCACGAGTTGCAGCAGCGCCCCGGCGCAGGCGCGCAGGCGCAGCGTCAGATCGGGGTCGTTCATCCAGCGCAGCACCTGGACCGGCAGGGGGGGCGGCGTGCCGGGCCCCAGGATCATCGCCACGTCGACCGCGCTCATGGAATAGGCCAGCACGGCATAGACCGGCAGGCGGATCTGCGGGTAAAGGCGTGGCAGAACGGCCTTGGCCCAGCCGGTCATCCGCCCGTAACCAAGGGCGCGCGCCGTGGTCAGGCTGTGCGCCGGGCGCAGCGCGGGCATGGCGGCGAGCGACATCAACAGCAGAAACGGCACTTCCTTGACCACAAGCCCCGCGATCAGCGACAGACCCGCAGGGTCCTGAAGGATCAGCACATCTGGGGGGCGGTCCCACCCTGCCAGCGGCGCGATCAGCCGCGCGATCCAGCCCGAGGGCGCGATCAGGAACGCCAGACCGAACGCCGCCGCCGCATGGGGCAGCGACAGCAGCGGCGACAAGGCCCGTTCCAGCCATCCAAAGGCGCGGGTGCCGTGCCAGCCTGCGCAGATCGTCAGGGTGATCGCCAGGGCAATCGCTGTCGCCGCTCCTCCTGTCCAGACGCTCAGCCCGGCGGACCGCGTCAGCCCCGGCCAGCCAAGCAGGTCGCGGATCGGCCCCAGCCCCGGCCCGGACTGCCCCAGAACGGGCATCAGCCCCAGCGCGGGCAGCAGCGTGCCCGCCATCCCCGCCGCGACCGGGCCGATCATCACAGCCAGCGTCAGGGCCGGGGCAAGGCGCAGCAGGGTCATGACGTCATCGCGCGGTGCCGTATCGCGCTGTCCAGTCCTGTTCGAGCGTTTCCATCCACGACGGGTGCGGTTCGGCCAACGGCGCCCCCAGCTGTTGCGGGGTCAGCGTTGCCGGCCCATACGAGGCGGCCTTGAACTGTTCGCGATCGGCAGGGTCCAGCCGGTCCAGATCAAGCACCGTGCCCAAGCCCCAGACCGCGGGGTCGGCCATGCGCGCCTGTGCCCGCGGAGACAGCAGGATGTCGGCGACCACCATGGCGCCCGCCTTGGCAGTGGCGTTGAACGGGATCGCCACAAAGCTGGCGTTGCCAAGCGTGCCGGTGTCATGCAGATGGCTGCGCACGCTGTCGGGAAGCTGCCCTGCGGCGATGGCATTGGCCGCCGCGTTGGGGTTGAAATCGAAACCGATGTCGATCTCGGCATCGGCCATCAGCTGCACCAGCCGCGCGCCGTTTTGCGGATAGGCCCGGCCCTGCCGCCACAGCAGGGGGGTCAGCGCATCCATGTAATCCCACAGGGGGGCGGTGACGGCGTCGTAATCGGCCTGGGCCACCGGGGCGGCAAGCATGACCGGATCGCCGGCCAGTTCGATCAGCGCCTGCTTGAGGAACGTCGCCCCCAGAAAATCCGGCGGCTGGGGAAAGGCGAACCGGCCGGGATTTTCCCGTGCCCAGCCCAGCAGCGCCTGCATGGACCGGGGCGGATCGGCCAGCCGGGCGCTGTCGTGAAAGAACACCAGCTGCGCAAGGCCCCAGGGGCTTTCCATTCCATCGGTCGCGACGGTGAAGTCCGTGCGCAACACCGCGTTGTCGGGATCGGTCAGCGCCCGGTTCGGAAGCGCCTCGGCCCAGGGGCCGAACAGCAGGTCGCGGTCTTTCATGGCGGCGAAATTCTCGCCGTTGATCCACAGCAGGTCGATGCCGCCGCCCTCGGTCTGTCCGGCGGACTTTTCGGCAAGCACCCGGCTGACCGCCTGGGCGGTGTCCGACAGTTTGACATGTTCAAGCGTCACGCCCTGCGCCTTTGCCCGGCTGCCGACCCAGTCGATAAAGCCATTCACCGCGTCGGATCCGCCCCAGGCATTCCAGTAGACGGTCTGGCCCTGCGCCGCGTCGAGGACGGCGGGCCAGTCGGTCGGGTCCGGATCGGCGGCGGCGGGCAGCGCGAGCAGCGCGGCGAGCACTGTGGCGAGGATCGTCTGGCGCATGAAGCTCTCTTTCTGGATGGTCGGTCGTCGGGTTATGGCAAGCGCGTATCGGCGGGGTCAACCAGCATTGACGCGAACACAGGAGGCGCGGACATCGGGGCGGGGCGACATGGCCCCTGTCTCCGATATACGGCCCGAACACCGCAAAAGTTTCACGCGCCCGCACCGGTTTCCTTGTTCTGGGGTGGGCAGCGCCGCGAGCCGGGCGCGACGTTCTGGGGTGGTTTCCAGCGCAGTGGGCAGCGCACCGGCGTTCGGGCGGCCGGTGGTCGTGGCACCCGCAACACGCACCCCATGGTTCTGGCGGTCGCGATCAGCGCGTCGGTGCCCGGGCGGGCGGACCCTCCGCCCCGCGACAGACTCTGCGCGCTGGCCGCGGCCTTGTCCGCATGCGCGGCCCCGAGACATGCCGCGCGCGCCGCCGCGACGTGACCGGCCATCAGGACGCGCATGCGTTCCTTGCCGCCGGTGATCCCGAGCAAGCGTCGGCAGGTGTCCTGCGCCGGCGCCATCCCTGTCGATCTGCGTCGAAGACGGCGTTGATGGTGCGTCTCTTCGGTTTTCGAACGCGTGCCGTTCGCGTCAAGGATCGGCGCCTATGGCGTCACGCCAGGATCTCGGCGAAATGGCGCTGTACCAGGCCGGGCAGCTTGTCCCAATGGTCAAAGGCGTAGTCATGCGGCAGGTCGCCAGGCGCGGTCTTGCGATAGCCTTCGGTGTAGAGGGCAAAAGGCATGCGCGCCGCGCGGGAAGTCTCGGCATCCACCTCGCTGTCGCCGACGTAAAGGGCGGCGCCGGCGCCCATGTCGCGCATCACATGACGCAGCGGCGCAGGGTCGGGTTTGTGCTGGGGCAGGGTGTCGCCGCTTGCCACCGCCCCCATATAGCGGTCCAGCCCGAAGTGTTTCAGCGCGATGCGGGTCGGCGCTTCGGGCTTGTTGGTGCACAGGCCCATCGTGCAGCCCATCGCCTGAAGGCGCGCCAACGCGTCCATCACGCCCGGATAAACCACGGTGTTTCTGGGTTCGCCTTCGTAATGGGTCATGAATTTTGCCAGAAGCCGGGCGTGTTCGGCAGGGTCATCCGCCAGACCGACCGCCGTCATCATGCGCGACACCAGCACCCCCGCCCCCCTGCCGATGAACCCACGGGTCTGTTCCAAGCTGATCGCGGGCAGGCCTTCATCCTTCAGCACGAGGTTCGCGGCGATATGCAGGTCGGGCGCGCTGTCGATCAGCGTACCGTCGAGATCGAAGATGACGGCTTTCATTGGGGGTATCCTTTCCGGGCGGCGTCAGGCCGCCTTCCATTTGATCGAACAGCCCATCGACGGGAACTGTTCCGCCGGTCCGCGTCCGGTTTGCGCAACCTGTTTCATCGCTTCGAAAAGATCGCGGCGCAGGTCCGCCGGGCCGGCGTCGCGGCGCGAGGCATCCAGTCGCCCGCGATACTGCAACCCGCCCGCCGCGTCGAAGCCGAAGAAATCCGGCGTGCAGGCGGCGCCATAGGCCCGCGCCACGCCCTGGCTTTCGTCGTAGAGATAGGGAAAGGGAAAGCCGCGCGTCGCGGCCATCGCCTTCATCTGCGCGAACCCGTCCTGGGGGTAGGTTCCGGCATCGTTGGCGCTGATCGCCGCCACGCCGATGCCAAGCGCCTGCAAATCGTGCGCATCCCGGATGATCCGGTCCAGAACCGCCAGAACATAGGGGCAGTGATTGCAGATGAACATCACCAGCGTGCCCTTCGGCCCGGCGACGTCATCGAACCGATACCGCCGCCCATCGGTGCCGGGCAGCGCAAAGCCCGGCGCGCGCCAGCCGAACCTGCAGACCGGGGGAACGGCGGCCATGGTTCAGGCCGCCTGCGCCCGCGCGCCATCGGCCGCTGTACGGATGGCGCGCATGTTGGCGCCATAGACTTCGGGGGTGTCGACGGATCCGCCCTTGAACACCGCCGATCCCGCGACCAGCACATCGGCACCCGCCGCAACCACCAAAGGCGCCGTTTCGGGCGTCACGCCGCCGTCGATCTGAATGTGGATTTCGCGGTCGCCGATCATCTGGCGGATCTTGCGGGTCTTTTCGATACCCGAATGGATGAACTTCTGCCCGCCGAAGCCGGGGTTCACCGTCATAACCAGCACCATGTCGCACAGGTCGAGGACCTGCGCGCAAGCCTCGGCCGGAGTGCCGGGGTTAAGCGCGACGCCCGCCTTGATCCCCTGCGCCTTGATCGCCTGAAGCGTGCGGTGAATGTGCGGACCGGCCTCGATATGGGCGGTGATCATATCGGCGCCCGCATCGGCATAGGCTTCGATGTACTGATCCACCGGCGAGATCATCAGATGCACATCCATGAACGTCCTTACATGCGGACGGAACGCTTTGACGCCAGGCGGTCCGAACGTCAGGTTCGGCACGAAATGCCCGTCCATCACATCGACATGCACCCAATCGGCGCCCTGCGCCTCGATGGCGCGGATCTCGGCGCCGAAATTGGCGAAATCGGCAGACAGGATCGACGGGGCGATCTTGATCGAACGGTCAAAGCTCATGCGCTGGTCTCCTTGGTCGCGCGATCCACGCCCAGCCCTCTGGCCAGGACGCGGCTGGGGCGGATGTCCGCCCCGGTGATGGTGCCGAGCGCGACCGGGTCCAGTGGCCCGGTCACGGTTTCGAACAACCGGTTCGTCTGCCGCAACCGCGCCCGGTCAAGCGCAGTGCGGATCGGCCGCGCATTGGCGAAATGCGGCTGCGCACGCCGATGGGTGATATATTCGGTCATCGCACGGCTGCCACCCGCGTCAAAGGTATAATTCCGTTCGTCTCGCATGGGCCGGGAAATTCTATGGGATGGCCAGCGCGTCAAGCCACACCGGCTTGATCCGCGCGCTGTGCCCGGCGGTGCCAAAGCGTTCGAACCGTCGGCGCGAAGCTTGCGCAGAGCTTGCACCGCCGGGTCGTTGAACCTGCCTGAATCGGCTTCGTCGGGGGTCTGCGCGGCATCGCGGCGGCACTGACCCGCCATTGCCGTCGTCATGCGGCAATCGGTGCCCATGTTGTCCTCGCGCACGCCCGCCGCGATGCCGCGCAGGCCCCCGTGCACGGCGCCGAATGTCAGGCGTCATGAACCTTGCCGGGTTCTCGAACGGGGCGTGGAACCAGCCAGGTGCGTCGCAGGCGGCGATCTCGGGCGCCCCCCGACAGGCGCGCGCCGGACGTATCGTGGCCGCCCTGCTTGGTCTGCGCACGCCCCGGGATTTCGAGAGTCGGGGCGTCTGCACATTTCCTGCATCATCTTCTCGCGGAACACCTCGCTTGGGGATTTCCCGCCGGGGCAGTTGCGGGGCGTGTTGTCGTGGTGATCGCAGAAATACCTCGGCTCGGGTTCGGTCATGGCGGCGTCGCGCTGCCCCGGAAGCCGGTCGAGGCGGTCGTTGCCGGGGTCGAGAAACAGCCCGCCGCGCGGCAGAATGCGGTGGGTTTGCGCAACCCGCGGGCGATCCGGCGCATGTCGAAATCACGCGCGCGGGGCATTCGGCACCGGCAAGGCAATCGTCGATATGGGTGGGCGCGGCCAGTCGCGATAGTTCGACGCGTTGATCGCGAATTCGGTGCTTTCCCGCGCATGGGTCAGGCCCGGCCCGATCTGGGACAAGCGGGTGGTGTCGAGGCCATGCAGGATTGCTGCACGCGATCCCCAGAGGCAACCAGCCTCGCGCATCGCGAACCGTAGACGATTCAGTCCGCCGCGATCTGCTTGCAGCCGGGGCGCTGGCTGGTTTTCTCGCTGTCCTCGCGAATAGACAAGACCGCCCCGGTGCACAGGTTGGTTTCGATGTCGAAGGTCTTGGCAAGCGGGCGCGCGCCCTCGGGGTCAAGCGAGGCCACCTCGGTCCGTTCCTGAAGGCGTACCAGCGGATGCCCGTGCGGCGCGGTTCTGAAGCAAAGACATCGTCGGCCATGACGCCCTGCGCCTTTTGACGATCGCCGCCGACCGGCGGGCATCTTTCGATGCGGCGCGCAAGGCCCCGGTCAACCCGGCCAGGCGCAATCGGTGCTGGGCGCGGACCTGCCGGTCTCGGGCATCTGCGGTCTATGGGCCCTGTCGGCCATCAAGGCCTCCGTCTGCCTCGACGGTGAGGTGCCTGTGATCAGGCCTGTCGGAGGTGTCACGGAATTTGTCGGTATATGACTTTGGATTCGGGAAATCGAAGGCGCAGACTGGCATCGCCGACGCTGAAACAGCCTCGCGCGCTGGAACCCGCCGAAAAATCATGGGCTGTTTCGCGCGCCGCCGAACAGCCGGGCGTGGCGGCTCTTGCGGTTCAGAGCCAAATCGAGACGAGATCATCGGCGCGCACTGGCCATCACGGGGCGTGCGCCGCGTGAACTCGCGGTCGGGGCGCCGCCGCCGGGCGATCATCGGCATGTGCCGGTGGCGCGCCCGGACCATCCGCCTGTCGGCGTGCCCGAGGTCACCGCCGATGACGTGCCGCGCAACACTATGCCGATGCGTCAGCATCCGGCGCCGCGGTTCCTCGCCAGTATGGGCGAGGCAAACCCCTACGGATGCGGCGACAGCGGAACCAGCGAGACGATCACGCAAGCGGTTGTCGCAGGGCTGGGCATCGCGCGGATTTCGAACCACACCCGTGGCCAAGGAGCTGCGCTCGGACCGCCGGGTGGCGCTTGATCTGCCCAGGCTGACGATCATGCGGCACTGGTCGGTTCTGCCCGCAGCCGAGACGCCGCTGTCGGGGGCGGCCCGGACGGTGTGGGATTTCATTGCGGCTCAAGAGGATGCCATTCTGTCGCATTGGTCCGCGTGAGGCGGCCCCAATATTTTTCGTACGAAAAATATTGGGGTTAAGAATTTTCGTACGAAAATTCTTGATGCGCCGGGATCAGCCGCCGGGACCCTTGCGGATGTTGTCGGGCAGCCAGGTGGCAAGGTCGGGGAAAAAGATCAGCACGAACACCATCACCACCATGATCAGGAACATCGGAATCGCGGACCTGGCGATGAAATTCATCTCATGGCCCGTCATGCCTTGCAGCACGAACAGGTTGAACCCGATGGGCGGGGTGATCTGCGCCATCTCGACCACCACCACAATGAAGATCCCGAACCAGATCAGGTCGATCCCCGCTGCGCGGATCATCGGTTCCACCACTGCCATGGTCAGCACCACCGACGAAATCCCGTCCAGGAAACAGCCAAGAATCACATAGAATACCAGCAACGCCATGAGCAGCTGAAACCGCGACAGATCCCAGCTGGCGATCAGATCCGCCAGTCCGCGCGGGATGCCGGTGAACCCCATCGACAGCGACAGGAACGACGCCCCCGCCAGGATCAGCGCGATCATCGCGCTGGTGCGCACCGCGCCCATCAGGCTTTCGCTGAACGTCCCCCAGTCAAGCGATCCCTGTGCCGCCGCCAGGACCAGGGATCCGATCACACCGAACGCCGCCGCTTCGGTCGCTGTCGCGATGCCCATGTACATCGACCCTATGACCACCACGATCAGGCAGATCACCGGCAGCAGGAATCGCGAGTTCCTGAGCTTTTCGACAAGGGTCATGTGGGGTTCCGGCACCGGGTCAAAGCCCTTGCGCCGCGACACTGCCGCGACATAACCCATGAACATCAGCGCCAGCACAAGACCGGGCATGACCCCTGCCATGAACAGCTTGGTGATGCTTTCGTTGATCGTTACGCCGTAGACGATCAGCGTCAGCGACGGCGGGATCATCAGCCCCAGCGTCGCCGCGCCGGCCAGCGTGCCGATCACCATTTCCTCGGGATAGTTGCGCCGGCGCAGTTCCGGGATCGACATCTTGCCCACAGTCGTCAGCGTTGCCGCCGACGACCCCGACACGGCGGCGAACACCGTGCAGCCGACGATGTTGGTGTGCACAAGGCCGCCCGGCAGACGGGCCATCCACGGGCTGAGGCCCTTGAACATGTCTTCGGACAGGCGCGTCCGGTACAGTATTTCTCCCATCCAGATGAACAGGGGCAGGGCGGTCAGCGTCCAGCTGGACGACGAGGCCCAGACCCTGGTGATCATCGCATCCCCCGCAGGGCGCGCGGTGAACAGTTCCATCCCCACATAGGCCACGCCCATCAGTGCAAGGCCGACCCAGACCCCCGAGCCCAGAAGCAGGAACAGGACGGCCAGGAAAATCCCGATCGGGATGAGCTGTTCCATGTCATTCCCCCTGGCTCTGGTCGACAAGGTCGGTGGTGATGCCATGCGATCCGGTAAAGATCAGCCGCACGAGATTGTCCCAGAACGCGATCGCCAGCAGTACCGCGCCGATCGACATCGACAGCTGCGGAATCCACATCGGCGTCGCGTCCAGCCCTTGGCTCAGCTCGGTCCAGCGCCACGAGATATGGTTGCCGCGAATGGCGTACCACGCAAACCAGGTGGCGACGGCGGTGCCGATGCCGAAACAGAACACCTCGCCCCACCAGCGGTGCCGCCCAAGCGCGCTCAGGAACAGCGACACCCGGATATGCGCCCCGTGATTCAGCGCGTAGGCAAAGGCAAGGAACGACGCCGCCGCCATGCAATAGCCCGCGTAATCCGTCGCGCCGGCAAAGACATGCCCGGTCCAGCGGGCCAGCATCTGAAGCACGATGATCGAAAGGATGGCCATCAGAAAAACCGAGGCGATGATCCCCCCGATCAGGTAAAGCGTGTCTAGCACGCGGCGGAGTAATGTCATGGCGACTGTCCGGACTGGTTGCCGCAGCCTGCGCAAGTCAGGCGATCTGGCCGCGAAGAAGGGCGGGCGCGATGGCCCGCCCGATCCGTCATTCGCCCCTGTAGGCGTCGATGATGGCCTTGCCGCCATCGCCGGCCTGTTCAAGCCATTCGTCGGTCATCACGGCACCCATTTCCTTGAGCTGCGCCATCAGGTGGTCCGACGCCCGTTCGACGATCATGCCGTTCTTTTTCAACTCTTCGAGGGTGAACCGGGTGTAGGATTCGGATTTCGCAAGCCCGTCGGCGGCTGCGGTCGCGCCGCAGTCAGTAATGGTGGCCTTTGCCTCGTCCGACAGGTCGTTCCAGGCATCGAGGTTGACGAAGACCGCGTTGCGCGGCAGCCAGGCGTCGACCTCGTAAAAATGCGACAGGTGTTCCCAGACCTTGCGGTCATAGCCCGTTGCGCCGGACGAAATGAACGATTCCGCAACGCCTGTGGCCAGCGCCTGGCTGAGTTCGGCCGCTTCGACCTGAACGGGCAGGGCGCCGGTCAGCTCGGCCATCTTGGCGGTCGCGGCGGAATAGGACCGGAATTTGACGCCCTTCATGCCTTCGATGTCGGTCAGCTCCTTGTTCATGTAAAGTCCCTGGGGCGGCCAGGGCACGGAATAGACGTAATGCAGGTTGTCTTCGGCCAGCGCGTCCGCGACATAGGGTTCGGCGATCGACCACAGGGTTTCATGCTCGTCGAAAGACGACACCAGAAATGGGATCGAATCCACGCCATACAGCGGGTTTTCGTTCTGGTGCGCCGACAGAAGGCGCTCGCCGATGGTGGCCTGACCGGTCATCACCGCCCGCTTGATTTCGGCGCCGCCAAACAGCGACCCGGACGGATGGGTGACGATTTCCAGCGCGCCGTCGGTGCCTGTCGTGACGCAGGACGCAAAGTCCGCGCCGACTTCGGAATGAAAGTTGGTCGCGGCATAGGCCATCGGCATGTCCCACTTTTCCGCCTGGGCCGCGACACCGACGCCCGCCAGAGCGGTCGCCGCAAGAAGCGTGTTCATCAGTTTCATGGTGATATTCCCTGTTGGTCGTATTCCAATGTCTTTTTTCACTGCCTTCAGTGAAACCGATCCGGGGCGTAGGGCGCAAGGCTGATGTTGGGCGTCATGCCCGAGATCAACTGGGAAAGCAGGCGCCCGGTCTTGGGGCCGCCCGTCAAACCGACATGGTCGTGGCCAAACCCCATATAGGCACCCTTTACCGCAGGGGATTCCCCGATCACCGGCAGGGAATCGGCCATCGAGGGGCGGTGGCCCATCCATTCCTCGGTCTTCTTCCAGCTCAGACCCGGTATCGCGGCGCGGATCTGGCGCAGCAGCAAATCGTAGGGCGCACGCGACGGCGGTGCGTCCAGCCCCCCGAATTCGACGATGCCGGCCAGCCGCAGCCGCCCGTCCATCGGAGTCGCGACAAATTTGCCAGACGCGATCATCACGGGCGAGCGGGGCATCACCGAGGGCTCGTAAAGTTCCAGATGGTAGCCGCGTTCGGATTCCAGCGTCGGGTTCACCCCCAGCTTGCGCGCCAGGCCGGTCGACCAGACGCCGCTGGTCAGCACGGCGGCGTCGCAGGCCAGCGTTTCGCCGCCGACGCGCACGCCGGTCACGGCGCCCTGTTCACGGGCAATGTCGGTGACTTCGCCCAGAACCAGCCGCCCGCCCTGCGCCTGAACGTGGCGGGCAAGGTCCTTGACGTATTGGCCAGGGTCCGAGATCCGCCCGTGCCCGCCAAACACCGCCGCACAGCCCAGCCGGGGCGAAAAGATGGGGTCGTAATCCTGCCAGGCCCGGCCTTCCAGCACATCCCAGGCAAAGCCGTTTTCCCTGCGCACCGCAAAGCCGAAGGCGTCGGAGTCATAATGGGCGCGGTCGTTGTAGACAAAGGCGTAATCGGTCGGGTGCAGCCATTTCTCGGCGCCGGTGCCGCCCGCCAGGGCAAAGTGGTCGTTCAGCGCGTCGCCAATGATGTTGGTCGCCGCCGCCGCCCGCCTGCGCGCCGCCGGCGCGTTGGCGTGGCGCATGTATTTCACCAGCCAGGGCGCAAGCTTCGGCAGGTAGCGCCATTTCATGAAAAGAGGCTGGCCCGGATCCATGAGCATCCGCGGCGCCTTTTGCCACAGCCCCGGCCCGGTTATCGGCATGACCGAGCACGAGGCAAGAACGCCGCCGTTGCCATGGCTGGTGCCCGCTCCGGGGCCGGTCCTGTCGATCAGGATCACCTTGTGCCCGTCGCGTTGCAACCAGATTGCGGTGGATACGCCGATGATGCCCGCGCCGATCACCGCCACAGTCTTGGTCATCTTTCCCCCTGTCCCGGACGGGATCACGCCCGCCCCGCTGTCATCTGTCGCCGGGATCAAGCGCCGGTTCCCGTGCGCTGTCAATCGCATGCGAACGGGCGCGCCGGATAAGGGGCTGGCCTTGACCGGGTGTCCCGGCATATGGATTGCGCTGTAGGCAATCCCCGGCGCGGCCGGGCCCAGCAAGGACGCTGCCATGGCCTTTGTCATTCCCCCGATCGCCCCGCCGTCGGTCGCCGTTTCGGGCGGCTCTTTGCGGTTTCCGGTGCGGCGCATCTTTTGCGTGGGGCGCAACTACGCCGATCACGCGCGCGAAATGGGCAACGATCCCGACCGCGAGCCGCCGTTCTTTTTCACCAAGCCCGCCGACGCGGTGGTGCCCGGAGAGGCGACGATCACCTACCCCACCCAGACCGCGAACCTGCACCACGAGGCCGAACTGGTGGTCGCCATCGGCACCGGCGGGGCGGCCATTCCCGCGGACAAGGCGATGGGCCACGTCTGGGGCTTTGCCGTGGGCAACGACCTGACGCGCCGCGACATGCAGAACGACGCCAAGGCGATGCGCCGCCCGTGGGATCTGTCCAAGGGGTTCGACGACTCGGCGGTGATCGGCGCGTTGCATCCCCGGTCCGAAACCGGCCCGATGGATCGCGGCAAGATCACGCTTGCGGTCAACGGCACGTTGCGCCAGCAGGGCGACCTGGCGGACATGATCTGGCCGGTGGCGGATGTCATCGCATTCTTGTCCCAAAGCGTTGCGCTGGCGCCGGGCGATCTGATCATGACCGGCACTCCTGCCGGGGTCGGGGCGCTGGAACCGGGCGATCTGTGCACCGCGTCCATCGACGGGCTGGGCAGCATCGCGACCCGCATCGCCCCGCGCCCGGTCTGAGCGGGCGCCATGCCGCAATCGGTCGAGATCGAGCGCAAGTTCCTGGTCGCCAGCCTGCCGGATCTGGCCGGGGCGCTGTGCGAACCGATCCGACAGGGCTACCTGACGGGTCCCGGCGACAGCGTACAGGTGCGGCTGCGGCGCAAGGGCGCGCGGCATTTCCTGACGGTCAAGGGGGCGGGGCTGCTGGTCCGGTCCGAACATGAAACCGCGATTTCCGCCGAGGCCTTTGACGCGCTCTGGCCCGCCACCCAGGGACGCCGTCTGGCAAAGACCCGCTGGACAGGTCGCCTGCCCGGCGGGGCGTTGTTCGAACTGGATGTCTTCGACGACCGGCCGCTGCGCCTTGTCGAGGTCGAATTCGATTCCGAGGCGGCGGCGCGGGCCTTTCGGCCCCCCGGCTGGTTCGGCACCGAGGTCACTGGCGATCCGGCTTATGCCAATTCGTCGCTTGCGGCATCCGGGCCCGGCACCTGACGCCGCAGGACCAGACGCAGGACCAGACGCGGGGGCATCGGGTGGGGCCGGCTCGGGTCAGACGAACAGCACATCGCTGTCCAGCAGATCGGAGGTGGTCAACCCCAGAAGCATGACCGATCCCGGCCCCCAATCGACGCGCAGGCCCTCGACCGTCTGTTGCAGCGTCAGCGCGCCCATGTCGGTCCGGTCGACATCCAGTTCCAGCACATCCCGGCCGGGTTCGAAATCCGACACCCGGTCGCGCCCGGACCCGGTGTCGAAGACAAACACGTCGACACCGCCACCGCCGGTCAGCGTGTCGCCGCCCGCGCCGCCCGCCAGCCGGTCCCATCCGGCGCCGCCGGACAGCACGTCGTTCCCGCCCCCGCCAGTCAGCGTGTCGGCCCCCGACGCGCCGGTCAGGGTGTCGCGCCCCGCGCCGCCCTCGACCAGGTCGTTGCCGATGTTGCCGTGCAGAAGGTCGTTGCCGCCGCCCCCCAGGATCGTGTCATTGCCCCGCCCGCCGTACACGGTGTCGGCGCCGGATGCGCCGCCCTGGTCGTTGTCTTCGAACAGATCGTCGCCATCGTCCAGAAACACCAGGTCGGGCCCGTCGCCACCCCGCACCGTGTCGTTGTCGATCCCGCCACGGATCGTGTCGCCGTGGCTGCCGCCGTCGATCAGATCGGCGCCATTGCCGCCGTCGATCAGATCGGACCCGGCCTGCCCCTGAAGCGTGTCGGCGCCCGCGCCGCCGATCAGCGTGTCGTTCTGGGCGCCCCCGCGCATCAGGTCATCGCCGTTGCCGCCTTCCAGCCGGTCGTCCTGCGCGCCGCCCTCAAGCAGGTCGTCGCCCGCTTCGCCGCGCAGCGTGTCGGCGCCGCCCCCCCCGCGCAGTGTGTCGGCGCCCCCCCCGCCGTTGACAAGGTCGGCGCCGCCCGCGCCCTCAAGTCGGTCGTTCTGCGTGCCGCCATAGAATGTGTCTTCGCCGCCCCCGCCAAACAGGGTATCGCTGCCCTGACCGCCGACCAGAAAGTCGGCGTCCGCGCCGCCGGCCAGCCAGTCATCCCCGTCGCCGCCGAACATCCTGTCGCGGCCGCCCGCGTCGGCGAGGCGATCGTTGCCCGCGTTTCCCTGCAGGGTGTCCTGCCCGGTGCCGCCCTGCAACGTGTCATCGCCTGCGCCCCCGTCCAGCGAGTCGTTGCCATCGGCGGCATCAAGGTGGTCATTGCCGGCGCCGCCCAGCAGCGTATCCGCACCCGTGCCGCCCAGCAGCGTGTCCGCCCCCGCGCCGCCCGAGATCCAGTCGTTGCCGTTCCATCCGTCAAGCCGGTCGTTCCCGTCCCAGCCATCAAGCTGGTCGTCGCCAAGCGCGCCCAGCAGGGTATCGTCGCCCAGGCCGCCCAGCAGCGTGTCGTCATCGGCGCCACCATGCAGCCAGTCGCTGCCCTGATTGCCCACCAGGCGGTCGGCGCCATTGTCGCCGTGCAGACGGTCCCAGCCATCGCCGCCGATGATCGTGTCCCCGCCGTTGTTGCCGTGGATGGTGTCGGCGCCCGCACGCCCGTCCAGCAGGTTGTTCCCGGCATTGCCGGTCAGCGTGTTTGCCTTGCTGTTGCCGGCGCCGGTCAGATGGTCGCTGCCGGTCAGGGTCAGCGACGTGCTGGTCTCGTTCCAGTCGGCAAGATCAAAGGACCGGGCCCGTGTGACCGCCCAGCCCAGCCAGATTTCGCTGGTGGGCAGGCTGGTGGCCATTTCGGCGATGCCGTCGCGGTCGGTGTAGCTGTAGCTTGCGCTGATCTCATGGCCCAGATCTTCTTCGCCCAGCACCAAGCTGCGTCCGGTGGCGTTTGGTATCGCCCACCCGTCGCGATACCATTGCACGCCCCCAGACGCGATACCGTCGGCGTCGCTGACGTTGCCAAGGTCGACCCACAGCGTCGCCCCCTCGATGCGGTTGCCGGTTATCGCCGGGCGTCCGACCGGGCGGGCGTTGTCGACGATGGTGATCGGCATGCGCAAGACAGGCGACGCATCCGCGAAGGTGATGCCCTGAAGCGTGATGGTCAGCCATGCGGTTTCATTGGTTTCGGACAGGGCATCCGACAACGCCGTCATGTCGATCGAGACGTTCTGGCCCGTGGTCCCCGACAAGGCCGCATGCGCGCCCGCGCCCGATGCGGCGATGAAATCCCCGGCTCCGGCGGTGCCGGCGGCGATGTCCCAGCTCCAGCTGAAGGCGGCGTCGGACAGTTGCAGAAAGCTCAGCTGCCAGCTGGCAGTCGTGCCTTCGACAAGCCGCAGCGCGTCAGCCTTGAAGACGGCGTAGGGGTCGGTTTCCCGCAGGGTGCCGCCCGCAAGCTCGATCGTGGTCGTCGCGCCCATCGCGTCCAGCGCGGCCCGGTCGTAGCTGCGCGTGTTGCCGGCAAGGTCGGTCACGCGGACCTCGGCGATGCGATAGGCGCCCGGCGCGTTCAGCGTCGATATGGTGAAACCCTGGCCGCTGTAGCCGTCGTCCCATCCGTCGCTCAGTCCGTAAAGCCCGAGGATCGCGTGGCTTTGCACCGCGGTGCCGTCGCCCGAAATCGCATAGTCCAGCGGCGTTTCAAGCATGATCGACAGGCTGGCGACGCCGGAGTCGTCATCGCGCGCGCGCGCGCCGATATAGGTCAGCGCGTCGCCGCCCGTCAGGTCGATGCGGTCGGGGATCGACAGCGACAGCAGGTCCGGCGCGACAAGGTCGGGCGTCGCCGCCAGCACGTCAAATCCGGTGGAAAACCCAAGCTCGGCAAGGTCTTGCGCAGTATAGACGCGCGTGTTGCCCGCGCTGTCGCGCACCGACACGCGCGTGATGTCGTAGTGCCCCGGCGTGTTGATGTCGGAAATCGACAGCGTTTCGCTGGATGTGCCATCGGTCCAGCTGTCGGTTTCCCCGGACAGGGCGATGATGGAAAAGCTGTCGTGCCCGGTCGTGCCGGTGGCATAGGTCAACGACTGGTCAAGCGTGACGATCACCTGGTCGATGTCCGACGCGGCATCGCTCGCGGCGGCGGTGATGGTCATCGGCGCGGCGCCGGACGACACGTCGGTGCTGGCTGGCAGGCGGAACGCGGTCAGCATCGGGGCGGTGGTATCGGCCACGGTTCCGGCAAGAACGACCGAGGTGTTGACCCCCATTTCCTTCAGTTCGGTCGGGGAATAGGTGCGGGTGTTGCCGGAGGTGTCCCGGACGGTCACACGCGTGACGGAATACGCGCCGGGTATGTTAGTCGGGTCTATGCCGAAACTTTCGGTCACGACGCCGTCCGACCAGCTGTCGGACGCCCCGAACAGGCCGACGAGGGAATAGCTGTCGTACCAGGTCGGGCTGCTGGCAAAGCTGTAGGACAGCGACCCGCTGAACCACACCACCACCTGAGCGATGCCGGATGCGTCGTCGCTGGCCCCGGCCGACAGTGTCAGCAGCCCGCCGCTTTCGATCCGGCTCGGGATCGTAAGGAAGCCCAGTTCAGGAGCGATGAAATCCGGCAAGGTCCCGTTCCCGCGATTGAAGCGAGGTGCGGCGCCGGGCAACACATGGCCAGCCCCCTGCGGACGGCGTCCGCAGGGACGTACTGGTGTCGACCGGCCGTCTCCTGGCGTTTGCCGGGATTTTACCTCGGCGGGCTTTTCAGACGTTTAAGGAAACCCCGACAACTGTCGGTATTGCGATCCTGTCCCTTGCCGGGCGGTGCCATACGACAAGGCCCGTCTGCGGCTTCGCGTCCGGAAGGGTGGCGGCGGGTTTCCTTTGCGCCGCGCATGGTCCATTCTGCACGGGATGGATGCGCTAACCCTCGCAAGCTGGAACCTGCACCGGGGACAGGGCCGTGACGGGCGGGTCGATCCGGGCCGTATCCTCGGGGCGCTGGAAACCGGGCTTGCGCCGGAACGCCCTGATATCGTCGTCCTGCAAGAGGCGGATGACGAAAGCCCCCGTCAGGCGGGGTTTCTGGACATCGCAAGGGTCGAATCCGCGACCGGGCTGCGCCGCCTTGAGGGGCATGAATGGGGCCCGCACAGCCACGGGTTTCAGGGCAATGTCGTGCTTGTGTCGCCCGCGCTGCGGGTCACGCATGCCCAGCCGCTCGACCTGCCGGGAGTCTGGCCGCGCGGTGCGCTGGTGCTGGATCTGCTCCGCCCAAGGCTGCGCCTTGTCGCCGTGCATCTGTCGCTGTCGCTGGCGCTGCGGGTGGTGCAGATGCGCACCATCGGGCAGTTCCACGCCCGTCGCCCGGCAATGCCCTTGGTGGTGACGGGCGATCTGAACGAATGGCGCCCGTGGAACGGCGCGCCCTTTTCGCGGCGCGTGGCAGGTGTGGCGTTGCATGGCCCGCTGGTGCGCAGCTTTCCCGCCGTTCGCCCCTTGCTGCCGCTGGATCGGGTGCTGTGCGACGTGCCCGGCGCTGTCACGGAACTGCGCGCCCTGCGGGAGGCGTGTTTTCGCGACGCGTCGGACCATTTGCCGGTTGTCGCGCAACTGACGCTCAGACCGGAGGCCACATCCGGCTGAAGATCCCGTCCTTTTTCATCAGCCCGTGCAGCGCCGCCGCCCCCGCATGGGCGGTGACAAGCAGGACCACGACGATCCAGGCCTTGCCGTGAAACGCCTCTGCGGATCTTGCCAGCGCCTCGTTGCGGCCGATCAGCCCGTCGAACAGCGGGTCCCACAGTTCGATCGGATAAGCCCCGGCCTTGACCCGGACGATGCCGGACAGGGCCATTGCCACAAGCGCCAGATACAGCAGCGCATGCACGGCTTCCGCTGCGAACGCCTGCAAACGCGGCAGGCTGTCCGGGTGCGGCAGATGCGGCAGAACGGCCCGGATCGCGATGCGCAGCAACACCACCAGAAGGATCACCGGGCCGATGTTCTTGTGATAGAAAAACAGCGTGTTCTGCACAGCGCGGGGCAGACCGTCCTGCACCATCACCAGACCGGCCGGGATTGTGGTCAGCACCAAAAGCACGGTCAGCCAGTGCAGCAGGCGCTGGGGCGTTTTGTAACGAGGCTGGGGGCTGTCCATGGCGGCTCCTTGCGCGGATGCGATAACGCTAGGGCAGTCCGGGGCGCGGGTAAACGGCGCTGTGCTTGACAGGGTTCCGTGTCGGCGCATCTGATGGCGCATGCACAGTGCCGAACCCCCATCGCGCCGTCCCGGCCCCGCCCTGCTGTTCGGAGCCAGCGCGGGGGGGCTGGCGGTCGCTGTGACGCTGGCGTCACGGGCGCTGGCGGACGGGGCCGCGGCACTGGCGCCGGTTCTTGGATTCGTGCTGGCGTCGGGCATCGCGGCTGTTGCCTTCCTGCAGGGCTGGAAAGCCGCGCGCGTCGGCCCCGCCAACGCGGTGACGCTTGGCCGGCTTGCGCTGGTGTCGCTGTTCCTTGCGCCCCTGGCGGACCCCGGACTGACACAGGGGGCGACCGGCTGGGGGCTGTTCGCGCTCGCGCTGTTGGCGCTGGCGCTGGACGGCGTGGATGGCAGCCTGGCCCGGCGCAGCGGGCTTGCAGGCCCATGGGGCGCCCGGTTCGACATGGAGGTGGATGCGCTGTTCGGCCTGATCCTGGCGGCGCTGGCCTGGCGCAGCGGTGCCGCCGGGGCATGGGTGCTTTCGCTGGGGGCGATGCGCTACCTGTTCGTGCTGTCCGGCCGGGTCTGGCCCCGGCTGACCGCGCCGCTGCCCGACAGCCTGCGGCGCAAGACCGTTTGCGTGGTGCAGATCGGCACGCTTGCGGCGCTGGTCGCGCCGGTCGCGGTGCCTCCGGGATCGCAATACGCGGCGCTGGCGGCGCTGGGCCTGTTGACCTGGTCTTTTGCGGTGGACATCCGCTGGCTGATGCGGCGCCGATGACCGAATTTCGACGGACGGCCAGCCTTGGCGGCGGGGCGCTGCTGCTTGATCTGGTGCTGATCCAGCCCAGCCATCCCGGCGGGCTGACCGCCGCCGGGTTGACCCTGATGCCGCTTGAGCTGCCCGTGCTGCTGGGGGGCGCACTGGCGCTGGGGCGACGCGCGCGCGGCTATGCGGCGGGCGTTGCCGTGCTGCTCGTGGTGCTGGTCGCACTGAAACTGGCGGATCTTGCGGCTCATACGGCATTTGGTCGCGGGTTCGATCCGGTGACCGACCTGAATGTCGTCGATGCGGCGTTCAGGCTGCTGTCGGCCAGCATCGGCGTGGCGGGCACGTCTGTGCTGGCGGCGCTGACGCTTGGGCTTCTGGCGCTGCTGGGGGCAGGGCTGTTTCTGGGACTGCGGGCCTGGGGGCGCGCGGGGGCGCGGATCGGCGGGCGGGGCCGGTCTGCCGCCGCCGGCATCGCCGCCGCGTTCGCCGTGCTGTGCGGGGCCGAGATCCGCAGCGCGCTGAACGGATGGCAGGGCTGGAACCCGCCCGCCGATGCCTTTACCGCGCGCTACGGGGCCGAAAAGCTGCGCAATGGCCTGCGCTCGGGCGCCGCGCTGGCCGCTTTCAAGGCCGAGGCGGCGACGGATGCCTGGCAGCACCGGCCCGGTGCGCTGAGCGCGCTGAAGGGTCGCGACGTGTCGGTGGTTTTTGTCGAAAGCTATGGACGGGCGGCGATCGACACCCCGGCCTATGCGCCGCGCCATCTGGCGACCCTCGCCGAGGGGGCGGTGGCGCTGGAGGCGGCGGGCCTGGGCATCAGGTCCGGCTGGCTGACCTCGCCCGTGCAGGGAGGGCGCAGCTGGCTGGCCCACGCCACGCTGGCAAGCGGGCTCGGCATCAGTGACCAGCGCCGCTATGGCGCGATGCTCGCCAGCGACCGTCTGACGCTGTATGACATCGCGGGACGCAGCGGCTATCACACCCGCGTCGTCGCCCCCGCGATCGTGTTGCCTTGGCCCGAAGGGCCGGGTTTCGGCTTTTCCGAGGTGCTTGCCGCCAGCGATCTGGGCTATGCGGGCCGACCATTCGACTGGGTAACCATGCCAGACCAATACACGTTGGCCACCGCCGACAGGCTGGCCCCCGACGGCCCGGTCATGTCCGAAATTGCGCTGATTTCCAGCCACGCGCCATGGACGCCGGTGGCCTCTCTGGTGCCGTGGGACAGCGTTGGCGATGGCCGTGTGTTCGACGCGATGGCCACGGCGGGGCCAAGCCCGTCCGAGGTTTGGTCCGATCATGACCGTGTGCGCGACCACTACGCGCGGGCGCTGGACTATTCGGTGCGCACCGTGCTGTCCTGGGCGGCACTGCCGCGCGCGACGCAGCCGCTGCTGGTGGTTCTGGGCGACCACCAGCCTGCGGCCTTCGTGGCCCGGGGCGCAGGCATGGATGTGCCCGTGCACCTGATTGCGCCGCCCGATGTGCTGGCGTTGTTCGACGACTGGGGATGGACCGACGGGCCGGTTCCCGCGCCGGCGCTGGCCCCCTGGCCCATGCACGCCTTTCGCGACAGGTTTCTGGACGCGACAAGCCCGGCCGGGACGCCATGACCGTGCTGCGCATGCTTGTACCGCTGGCGCTGATCGCGCTGTGCCTGTGGCTGGCGGATGCGGGCGGAGTGATCTTGCGGCTGGCGGGGGCATCGCCGGGCTGGATCGGGACGACCGTGGTGCTGCTTGGGGGCGTGACCGGACTTTCGGCGCTGCGCTGGCGGCTGACGGCGGGCGCGCTTGGTCTGCCGATGACCCGCCGTGCGGCGCTGGGCGAATACTTCATGGCGCAGTTCGTCAATCAGACCCTGCCCGGAGGCGTGCTGGGCGATGCCGCCCGCGCGCAGCGGTCCCGTCAGGGCGGCGCGCTGGCCCCGGCGGCGCAGGCGGTGGTGATCGAACGGGCGTCGGGGCAGGTGGGTATGGGCGCGGTGCTGGCGCTGGGCCTTGGGCTGTCGGATGTGCCGCTGCCGCGCCTTGCCTGGACGGCGCTTGTGGTGCTGGCCGCGCTGGCCTTCGCGCTTGCGCTGATCGGCGCGCGCCGCAGCGGCAGTTGGCCAGCGGCCATCCGCGCGACGCTGCTGCGCCAGTCTGGCCCCCAGGCCGGGCTGTCGCTGGTGATCGCCGCGCTGACCGTTGCGGGTTTTGCCGCCGCCGCCCGCGCCACGGGCACCACTCTGACGCTGCCTGAAACGGCGCTGCTGGGGCCGCTGATCCTGACCGCGATGCTGCTACCGGCCTCCGTCGGGGGCTGGGGCTGGCGCGAAGGCGCGGCCTCGGCGCTGTTTCCGCTGGCGGGCCTTGCCCCCGAGGCCGGTCTTGCCGCCAGCATCGCCTTTGGGCTTGGAACGTTGGCCGCCGCGCTTCCGGGGGCGTTTTTCCTGCGCCGCCCTCAGGGCGCGCGTACCATTGCCGACCCGCCGAAATAGCCTATCATCCGGTTTCAGAGCCAGGAGCGCGCCATGACCCCGACCACCCCGATCCGCCGCGAGGCGCTAACCCCGACCCGCCGCGAGGCGCTTGTCCTTGGCGCCGCCGCGCTGCTGACGCCGCGCTTGGCCCGCGCCGCGACCCCCGCCACCCTGCAACTGTCATGGCTGCATTCGGTGCAATTCGCCGGCAGCTACATCGCGCAAAGCCGCGGGTACTGGGGGGACGCGGGGCTGGATGTCACGCTGTTGCCGGGCGGACCGAACGCGCCGGTAGAGCCGCCGGTGGTGGCGGGCACGGCACTGGTTGGGATCTCGGCAGCGGATTACACGGCGGCGGCGGTCAACCAGGGCGCGCCGTTCCGCATCATCGGCGTGGCGATGCAGAAGAACCCGTTCGCCATCGCCTCGCTTGCCGCCAACCCGGTGGCGGACCCGCGCGATCTGATCGGCAGGCGCATCGGTATGGCGTTGGCCAACATGCCGGTGCTTGAGGCACTGTGCGCCCTCAACGATGTCGACATCGCCGGGATCGAGGTGGTGCCGACGCAATACGACGCCGCGCCGCTGGTGCAAGGTCAGGTCGATTGCCTGCTGTGCTGGGCCACCGACCTGCCGGTCGCGATGCGGATGCAGGGCATCGACAGCACCGTCATGCTGCTGGCCGATCACGGCTATGCGGTGCATTCGCAGACCTATATCGCCACGCAGGACAGCCTTGCCAACCGCCGTGCAGATCTGGTGGCGCTGATGAAAGGCGAAATCCGGGGCTGGGGCGATTACCACGCTGGCCCAGAGGCCGCAGCCAATCTGACGGTGCAGATGTTCCCCGATGCGGGGCTGGACCTTGAAACGCAAAAGCTACAGGCCGAACGGCAGGTGCCGTTGATGTTCTCGGATCTGACCGACGCGCAGGGCTTTGGGTGGTTCACCGATGACACGGTGGCGGCGAACATCGAAACGCTCGCCCTGCTGGGCAAGCCGGTCAGCGCCGACCTGTGGGACCGCTCGATCCTCGAAGAGGTCTACGGCGCGGGATGACGGACCCGCGCGCGCTGCGGCTGGAGGGGGTCGCGAAACGCTTTGGCGACGGTGCGGGCGCGATACAGGCGGTTGCGCCCTGCGACGTGGCGATCGCGCGGGGCACGACGACTGCGCTGGTGGGCCCGTCGGGATGCGGCAAGTCCACGCTGCTGCGCATGATCGCGGGGCTTGAGGCGCCAACCGACGGGGGCATCCTGTTCGGGGGCGAAACTCCGGACACGCTGCGCCGCCGCGCCGGGCTGGCGATGGCCTTTCAGGATGCGGCGCTGCTGCCGTGGTTGCGGCTGCGCGGCAACGTCGCGCTTGGGCGCAAGCTGGCGCGCCGGGTGCCCGATGCCGCCGCGGATGACGCGCTGATCCGGCTGGTGGGGCTTGCGGGATTCGAACGCCGCCGTCCCGCGGAACTGTCGGGAGGCATGCGCCAGCGCGCCGCCATCGCGCGCGCTCTGGCCGGCGACCCCGACCTGCTGCTGCTGGACGAACCCTTCGGCGCGGTGGACGAACTGACCCGCGAACGGCTGAACGCCGAGCTTGCCCCGCTGTGGGATGCGCGCGGCACCACCACGCTGCTCGTCACCCATTCCGTGATCGAGGCCGTGCGCCTGTCGGACCGCGTGCTGGTGTTCAGCCCGCGTCCGGCGCGGGTGGTCGCCGATATTGCCGTGCCGCTGGCGCGCCCAAGGCATAGCTCTGCCGCCCTTGCCGATCTGTGCGAGGCGGTGCGCGCCGCGCTGCGCGGATGATCCGGATGCCAAGGGTCGTTGTCTGGGCGGCGCTGCTGCTGGGGTGGGAGGTGTTCGCGCGGCTGACCGCCGACGGGTTCGTCATCGCCGCCCCGACCGAAATCGCGCAGTACGTTTGGCGCAACACGGGCCTGCTGTGGCGCGCCACGGGGGTCACCGGCTGGGTGGCGCTGCAAGGGTTCGTCTGGGGCAATCTTGCGGGGGTGATGCTTGCGCTGGCGGCGGTGTTGATACCACGCGCCGAACGCGGGCTGCTGACGCTGGCATTGTTGGCTTTTTGCCTGCCGCTGGTGGCGACCGGGCCGATCCTGCGGGTGCTCTATGGGCCGGGGCAGGGGCCGCAGGTGACGCTGGCCGCCCTGTCGGTGGTCTATACCACATTCCTGTCCGTGCTGGTGGGGCTGCGCGCGGTGCCGCAAAGCTGGCTGGATCTGGCGCGCAGCTATGGGCGCGGACCTGTCACGCTGCTGGCGCTGGTGCGGTTGCCGGCAGCACTGCCCTATCTGGTGGCGGGTTTGCAAATCGCGGCGCCTGCGGCGTTTCTGGGCGCCATGGTGGGCGAATTCACCGGCGCGGAACGCGGATTGGGGGTGCTGACAGTGCGGGCGCTGCGCGGGCTTGATCTGCCCGCCACATGGGCCGTCGCGCTGCTGGCGGCCGCGCTGTCGATGGCCGCGTTTGCCGGGATCGGCGCGCTGGGGCGCAGGCTTTCGCTGGCCCCGCCCGAGATCCTGCTGGCGGCGCCCGATGACGCGCGGGGCCGCGCTGGCGCGTCGATCCAGGGCATCGCCGCCGTCGCCGTGGCACTTGCGGTCTGGCAGGGGGCGATGGATGCCTTCGATTTGCCAAGGTTCTTTGCGCGGCGACCGGGCGATGTCTGGGACTATCTCGTGACCGCGCCAGAGGCCGGGGCGCATCGGGCGAACCTGCTGGCGGCACTTGGCGAAACGTTGACGGTCGCGCTGCCGGGATACGGCGCGGGGCTGCTGCTGGGGGCGGGGCTTGCCGCGCTGCTGACGCTGGCACCGCCTCTTGCGGCGCTGGTGCTGCCGGTGTCGGTGGCGCTGCGGTCGATCCCGATCATCGCCACAGCGCCGCTGATCGTCTGGGCGCTGGGGCGGGGGGCTGCGGGGTCGATCACGGTGGTCGCCGTGATGATCTTTTTCCCAACATTGGTTGCCTGCCTGCACGGGCTGGCCCGTGCGCCGCGCCCGCTGATGGATCTCTTCGACAGCTATGACGCGGGGCCGCTGCGCCGTCTGTGGGGCGTGCAACTGCCCGCGATGTTGCCCGCTTTTTTCGCGTCGGCCCGGATGGCGGTGCCCGCGGCGATCCTGGCGGTGACCACGGCGGAATGGCTGGCCACCGGGCGCGGCATCGGCGCGCTGATGGCAACCGTTGCGTCCACGTCGGATTACGCCATGCTCTGGAGCGCCATCGCCGTGATCGGCCTGGCCGCGCTGGCCACCCACGCGGGCGTCGCCGCGCTGGAACGCGCGGTGCTGCGCCGCACCAGCCCCGAGCAGCTTGCCGGATGACCGAGTGCGTCTTTGCCATTCCCGGCGATCACGCGCGCAGGACCGGCGGGTTCATCTACGAACGCCGCCTGCTTGAAGAGCTGCAATCCGCCGGGCGCAGCGTACATCACCTGCGGCTGGCCGATGGCGGCGCAACCCCCGATGCGGCCACCCGCGCCGCGTGGCGCGCCGCGCTCGACCCGCTGCCCCGTGACGTGCCGCTGATCCTTGACGGGCTGGTGTTCGGGGCGATGCACACGCGCGACCTTGCCCGGATCAAGGCGCCGGTGGTGGCGATGCTGCACCACCCGATGGGGTTGGAACACGGGCTACCGGCTGCGCTTGCGCGCCGGCTTATGGCGCGGGAAACGGCCAATCTGAGGCAGGCTGCACATGTGGTCGTGACCAGCCCGCACACCGCGCGAACCTATGTCGCGATGGGCGCGGACCCCGAGCGCCTGACGGTGGCGCTGCCCGGATTTGACGGGCCGCTTCCGCAGCCGCGTCCTGAGGCCGGGCCGAATATCCTGTCGGTGGGGTTGCTCGCCCGGCGCAAGGGGCACGATGTGCTGATCGACGCGCTGGCCCGTATCGCGGATCTGGATTGGACTGCCCTGATCGTGGGCAAGACCCATGATCCGGCGATCGCCGGCGCGCTGCAAGCGCAGATCGCCGATACCGGCCTTGGCCCGCGCCTGCGCCTTGCCGGAGAACTGAGCGATGCCGCGCTGGCCGAAGCCTACAGCCGGGCGCGGATCTTTGCGCTGGCCACCCGGCACGAGGGCTACGGCATGGCGCTGGCCGAGGCGCTGCGTTACGGGCTGCCCATCGTCACCTGCGCGGCGGGGGCGGTCCCGGAGACGGTGGGCGGCGGCGCCCGGCTGGCCCCGCCGGACGATGCCAGCGCCTTTGCCGCGCATCTGCGCGCGCTTCTGACCGACGATGCGGCCCGCGCGGCACTGGCCGCCGCCAGCCGGGCGCTGGGGCGCGATCTGCCGGGATGGGCAGATACGGCGCGCCTTGTGGGGCGGGTGCTGGACCGGCTTTAACGCGCGCGGTCAAGCTGGCTGCGCAGGGTGCGGGCCAGCTCTGACCGGGCGCAGGGCTTTTGCAGGATCACCCCAAGCTCGGCCAGATCCTCGGCGCGCACCGCCCCGGTGTAGCCGGACATGAACACCACGGGCAGGGTCGGATAAAGCCGACGCGCCGCCCGCGCCAGCGCAACGCCATCCAGCCGCCCCGGCATCACCACATCGGACAGCAGCAGATCCACCGTCTTGTCCGCTTGCAGGATGTCCAGCGCGATGTCGCCGGAGCGCGCCGTCACCACGTCAAAGCCAAGCGCGCGCAGCGTTTCGGCGACAAGGTCGACCAGCGCGGGTTCGTCTTCGACCAGCAGGATGCGTTCATGTCCCGCCACGGTGACGGGCGTGCGATGCTCGGGTGCGACCACGTTGCCCTCGGGCGTGCCGGCGGGCAGTGTCAGCCGGACGGTCGTGCCCGCGCCGGGCACGGAGTAAAGCGCCAGCGTCCCACCGGAGGTTTCCGCAAAGCCATACACCATGGCAAGACCCAGACCGCTGCCCGTGCCTTCGGGCTTGGTGGTGAAAAACGGATCGGTGGCGCGCTTGCGCACGTCGTCGGTCATGCCGGGGCCGTTGTCGGCGATGGTAAATTCCACCCGGCGCGGCACCGGATCGCCGTGCGATGCGATGTCCGGGTCGATCAGGTCGTGCACCTCGCGCACCGACAGCGTGATCCGCCCGCCGGATTCGGGCCCAGACGACCGAATGGCATCGCGGCTGTTCAGGACCAGATTCAGCAGCGCGTTTTCAAGCTGCGGCAGGTCGCAATGAACATGCAGGCCCTCGGGCGGGGCGGAAAACAGCAGTTCGATCCGCTCTTCGATGGCAGGCACCGCAAGGTCGCGGAATTCGGCCAGAACATCGGTCACGCGATGCGACCCCGGCGCGCCGGACTGGCGCTTGGCAAAGGCCAGCAGCCGCGCCGTAAGATCGGCGCCGCGCCGCACCGACTGGGCGGCGGTGTCCAGATACCGGCGCCCGGCGTCGTCGGCATGGGGCAGGGCAAGCTGCACGGCGTAGTCGATGGTGGCAAGGATGTTGTTGAAATCATGCGCCACTCCGCCGGTCAGCTGGCCAAGCGCGTCCAGCCGGCTGGAGCGTTCCTCGCGCTGGCGGGCGCGTTCCTGATCGGTCACGTCATCCATGACGATGACCGACGCGATGCCGTCGGCCCGCCCGTCGGGCAGCGGCGCGCTTGACAGGGTGACAAAGCGCGGCTCGGTGTCGTCGGGCCGCTGCAGGGCCAGGATGTCGCTGTGCCATGGGGCGCCGCTGCCCGGTACTGCGGGACGGCGCAGCGGGCTATGGGCGGGCGCCAGCGGCTTGCGGCTGTCGGGATCGACGAACCGCGCGTCGTCGGGCCAATTCTGCGGGGCGGGGCTGTCGGCAAGCCCCAGCAACCGCCGCGCGCCGGCGTTGGCAAAGGCGATGCGTCCGTCGCGGGTCAGCCCGAAAATCGCGCTTCGGGCGGTGTCGAGCACGACCCGAAGCCGGTCATTCACCGCCCGCAGGTCCGCGGTGATGTTTTCGGCGCGCCGCCGGGCGCGGCGGGTTTGCCACAGGAAGCTGGTGATGACCCCCATGATCGCCGCTGCTGCCGCCACCGACAGCCATGTCTGTCGCGCCGGAGTCCAGAAGCCCGCAGGGGCGAACCAGCGTGCGTGCAGCGCCTGATACGCGTCCAAGCTGAAATAGCCCGGAATGATCGCATCCAGCCTTTCGCGGACGGCGCCAAGCCCGGCACGCAGGGGCCTGGCCCGTTCGTTGACAAGGAACGGCACCGGCGCCTCGTCGAGCCTGCCGGTCGCTTCCTGCTGTTCCGGCAGGGCGCGCATGGCTTTTACCATTTCGCTTCGGCAATCGCCCTGTACTGCTTGCGCCCATTCGGTGGTGCTGACCAGGCGGAATTCCAGATCCGGCCGCGCCCGCCGCGCAAGGTCGCGCAGCGCATCGACGCCGTAGCCTGTGGCGGTCCGGGACTCATCGACGAAATGATCGGGCGGGGCATCCCCGATGCACACGGTCAGCACATCCGGAAACGGCGTGGGGCGCCCCGTGTTCCAGCTTGCCGGCAGCTTTTCAAGCCGGGCCCGGCGCGCGAGCCGCAGATCAAGCCCGGCTTCCTGCGCGACGGCGGGGGACAGGTCGGCGAAAGAGCCGTCGGGTTCGGTGCCGTGCGTCCCGATTGAGGCCATGTCGTTCAGGCCGGGCATGGGCGTCCAGGGCGCCCGAAGCTGCTGTGCCGCAAGCGGTGTCGCGATCAGGGCAAATAGGCCGGCGGCGATCAGCCTGGCCTCAGGATGTGCCATGACGGTCCTCATGTGATTGTGCGCTTCGCATTGTGCCATTCGACGGGGTCTTGTGGGGGCCTGGCGTGCGGCAGGCTGCCTGCCTCGCACCAGAAAACCTGTTAGGATGCGGCAACCTTGTCTGCGCCGGAGGATGCCATGACTCACCACCCGGACGTGCTTGTCGTGGACGACGATCCGGCGTTGCGCGACATCATGGGCGCGGCTTGCGCAGCCTTGGGGCACCCTGCGGCACTGGCTGCGGACGGGGCGGGCGCGCTTGACCTGCTGGCGCGGATCGTCACGATCCGGCTGGCGCTGGTCGACGTGGTGCTTGGCGCGGGCGCGACCGGCTTGGCGCTTGCCGCCGACATCCGGACGTTGCACCCGGATGTCGAGGTCGTGCTGTTGTCGGGTCTTGGCGGCAGCATCGACGCCGCTTCGGGGGGCGATGCGCTGATCCTTGCCAAGCCGCTGCCATTGGACAAACTGCGCGCCGTGCTGGACGGCAAGCATCGGGGCGGGTGAGGTCGACAGATGGCTGACCGGCGATCCGGGGCCACCGATGCGGGGCCAGGGCGGCGCGACGCGTGCCGCTCAGATCATTGCGCCGCGCACGCGCGCGCGAAATGAACTGCACTATGGTGGTAAGCGGCGCGCGGGGCAAACCTATGGCACCTCGGCCCAGGGAGGGAGGGGGCGAACGCATGGGTTCGAAAGGTCGGCCCAAAGGGGCGTAGCCCTTCTTGGGCCGAGAGGGCGTCAGGCGGTGGCTGGCGTGCGGTTCAGCCCGCGCAGCACGTCATCCTTGCCAAGCTGGCCGATCAGCTGGCCGTTTTCGGTCACACCCACCGGCCCGTCATGGCCGATCAGAATGTCGAAACCGTCGCGCATCAGGCTGTCGGCGTCCACCGTCATCGTCGGCGCGCTGGTGACAGGCTGCATCAGATCGCGCGGGCGCAGCACGCCCAGCGGGTTCATATGCTGCACAAATTCCGCGACATAATCGTTGCGCGGATCGCGAAAGATGTCCTGAGGGGCGCCGGTCTGCACGACGCGGCCGCCTTCCATGATCGAAATGTGGTTGCCCAGCTTGAAGGCCTCGTCCAGATCGTGGCTGACAAAGACGATGGTGCGCTTGAGCCGCTGTTGCAGTTCCAGCAATTCATCCTGAAGCTTGGTGCGGATCAGCGGATCAAGCGCGGAGAACGGTTCATCCATCAACAGGATCGGCGCTTCGGTGGCAAAGGCGCGGGCCAGGCCGACACGCTGCTGCATGCCGCCCGACAGCTGTCCCACCTTCAGATCGCCCCAGTCGCCAAGGCCGACCAGATCCAGCTGCGCGTCGATGCGCTCGCGCATCTCGGCCGCCTTCATCCCCGCCAGTTCCAGCCCCAGCCCGACGTTCTCACGCACGCTGCGCCAGGGCAGCAGGCCGAATTGCTGGAACACCATGGCGACATGGTTCATGCGGATGCGGCGCAGGGTGGCCGGGTTGGCGTGGGTCACATCGACCATGCTGGTGCCGTCGTTGACGCTGACCGACCCGCGCACCACCGGGTTCAGCCCGTTGATCGCCCGCAGCAGCGTCGACTTGCCCGACCCGGACAGACCCATCAATACCAGGATTTCGCCTTCTTCGACGGTCAGGTTGCAGTTGTGCACGCCCAGCACCTGGCCGGTGGCTTCCTGGATTTCGGCGCGGTGCCGGCCGTCGTCCATCAGGGGCAGGGCGGATTTCGGCTTGTCCCCAAAGACGATGGAGACGTTGTCGATCTTGACGACGGTGCTCATTTGCGGACTCCGATGTTCAGGATGCGGTCGAGCATGATGGCGACCACCACGATGACAAAGCCGGATTCGAACCCCAGGGCGGTATTCACCGAATTCAGCGCGCGCACCACCGGCACGCCCAGCCCGTCGGCGCCCACAAGGGCGGCCACAACGACCATGGACAGCGACAGCATGATGGTCTGGTTCAGCCCCGCCATGATCTGCGGGACCGCATAGGGCAGTTCGACCTTCCACAGCGTCTGCGACGGCGTCGCGCCAAAGGCGCGCGCCGCTTCCAGCAGGCCGGCAGGGGTGGACGACACGCCCAGATAGGTCAGCCGGATCGGCGCGGGCAGCACAAAGATCACCGTGGCGATCAGGCCCGGCACCATGCCGATGCCGAAAAACACGATCGCCGGTATCAGATAGACAAACGTGGGCAGCGTCTGCATCAGATCCAGAACCGGACGGACATAGGCGTAAAGCCGGGGGCGGTGCGCGGTGGCGATGCCGATGGGCACCCCGATGGCCATGCAGACCACGCAGGCCGACAGCACCAGCGTCAGGCTTTCGGTGGTTTCTTCCCAGTAGTCCTGATTGAGGATGAACAGGAAGCCGAGCGCCACGAAAAGCGCCACCTTCCAGCTGCGCTGAAGCGCGTAGGTGATCGCGACAAAGACCGCGATGACGATCAGCTCGGGGGGTTCCTGCAGGACAAAGAGGATCGCGTCGATCAGCGTTTCCATCAGCACCGACAGCGCATCCAGAAAGAATTCCCCGTTGTCGCGGATCCAGTCGAAGACGGCGCTTGCCGCCTTGCCCACCGGGATTTTGTGATCAGTCAGCCATTCCAATGGTCGCGGTCCCCTGTGTATGCGGCCCTCTTTGCCGGGGCCGGTTCTGATACTGAAACAGGCCCGGCCAGTTGCCCGGACCTGTCATGAAAACCCCCGCCAAAGCGGCTTTGGCGGGGGATGCGCCTTAAAGGCCCAGTTCGGATTTGACAGCGGCGGTGCCGTCTTCGCCATCCACCGTGGTCACGCCGTCGACCCAGGCCGTCACGGCATCGGGGTTGGCCCTGATCCAGTCCAGCGTGGCGTCTTCGGGATCGGCGCCATCGTCAAGGATCTGCCCCATGATAAGGTTTTCCATCGGCAGCGAGAAATCCATCTGGCCGAACAGCTTGCCCAGGTTGGGGCATTCCTCGGCGAACCCCTTGCGGGTCACGGTGTTGACCACGCCTTCGCCGCCGAAGAAATCTTCGCCGCCGGGCAGGTACTGCAGGTCGAAATTGGCGTTCATCGGGTGCGGCTCCCAACCCAGGAACACGATGAATTCGCCGTCGTCCACAAGGCGGCGCGCCTGCGCAAGCATGCCCTGTTCCGAGCTTTCGACGACTTCGAAATTCTCAAGCCCATGCTTGTTCTCGTCGATCAGCGACACGAGGTAGGCGTTGCCCTCGTTGCCCGGCTCGATGCCGTAGATCTTGCCGTCAAGCTCGTCTTCGAACCTGGCGATGTCGGCGTAGCTTTGCAGGCCCGCGTCCCAGGCCGCCTGGGTGGTGGCGAGGGTATATTTGGTGCCTTCCAGGTTGGTGTTGATCGATTCGATCTCGCCGCTGTCGAGGTAGGGTGTGATCGCGCCGTTCTGCGCCGGCATCCAGTTGCCGAGGAACACGTCCACATCATCGCTTTCCAGCGACGCGAAGGTCACGGGCACCGACAGGACCTTGACATCCACGTCGTATCCCAGCGCCTCCAGAACATGCTTGGCGGCCGCGGTGGTGGTGGTGATGTCGGTCCAGCCCACATCGGACATGGTGACGCTGTCGCAATCGGCAAAGGCGGCGGTGGTGCTCAGCGCGAGGGCGGAAACGGTTGTGACAAGTTTCATGGGGTCTCCCTTTCTTGATGTCTTCATTTTTTGATTGACCAATCAATCAACTCACGGCTACTCCCATATTGCAACCCTTTTCTTGCACCTTTGAGGATACGCGCATGTCGGCTCAACCACAACGCAAGCAACAGCTTGTCGAAGCGGCAATCGAAGAGATCGGAGCCACCGGCAGCCTGAATGTGACCGTCGGGCGAATCGCCAAGCGGGCCGGCGTGTCCGCCGCGCTTGCCTTTCATTACTTCGGTGACAAGGACACGCTGTTTCTGGCGGCGATGCGCCATGTGCTGGCGATTTACGGCGCCGAGGTGCGCGGCGCGCTGGTGGCCTCGGATGGGCCGCGCGACCGGCTAGACGCGATCATCCGCGCCAGTTTCAGCCCCACCAACTTTCGCGCCGAAGTCATTGCGGCGTGGTTGAATTTCTACGTTCTGGCGCAGCAATCGCCCGAGGCGAAACGGCTGTTGTCGGTCTATCACCGGCGGCTGGAAAGCAACCTCGTCTACAACCTGCGCGCGCTTGCCGGGGATGCCGCCCCCGGAATCGCCACGCGGCTGGGCGGGCTGATCGACGGCATCTACCTGCGCTTCGCCGTCAACCCCGACGACACCACCGGCACGAGCGCCGCCGCGCAGGTGCTGGCCACCCTCGATCATGAACTGCGGGCCCTCAAATGACGCAACCGAATATCCTTGTCATCATGGTGGATCAGCTCAACGGGACGTTGTTTCCCGACGGGCCTGCCGACTGGCTGCACGCCCCGAATCTGAAGCGACTCGCCGCGCGATCCGTGCGATTCCCCAATTGTTATACCGCAAGTCCGCTCTGCGCGCCGGGTCGTGCGTCGTTTATGTCGGGGCAATTGCCATCGGTGACGGGGGTCTATGACAACGCGGCCGAATTTCCGTCGGACCTGCCGACCTATGCCCACCACCTGCGCCGCGCGGGCTATCACACCTGCCTGTCGGGCAAGATGCATTTCGTCGGTCCCGACCAGTTGCACGGGTTCGAGGAACGCCTCACCACCGATATCTACCCCGCCGATTTCGGCTGGACGCCGGATTACCGCAAACCGGGCGAACGCATCGACTGGTGGTATCACAACATGGGCTCGGTCACCGGGTCGGGCGTCGCCGAGATTTCCAACCAGATGGAATACGACGACGAGGTCGGCAATTGCGCCAAGGCGAAACTGTACGACCTCGCACGCGCGTACGATACGCGCCCGTGGTGCCTGACCGTCAGCTTCACCCATCCACACGACCCCTATGTGGCCCGGCGCAAGTTCTGGGACATGTACGAGGATTGCGCGCATCTGCTGCCCGACATCCCCGCGATGGCCTATAACGACCACGACCCCCACGCCAAACGCATTCTCGACGCCAATGACTGGCGCGCCTTCGACATCACCGAAGACAACATCAAACGCTCGCGCCGGGCCTATTTCGCCAACATTTCCTACCTCGATGAAAAGGTGGGCGAGATGCTGGATATTCTGGAAAGCACCCGGCAAGAGGCGGCGATCCTGTTTGTGTCCGACCACGGCGACATGCTGGGCGAGCGGGGCCTGTGGTTCAAGATGACCTTCCTTGAAGGCGCGTCGCGGGTGCCGATGATGATCTGCGCGCCGGGGCTGGAACCGGGGGTGAATCTCACGCCGGTGTCCAACATCGACGTCTGCCCGACGCTGTGCGATCTGGCCGGCATCGACATGGCCGAGGTCATGCCTTGGACCGCTGGCGAACCGCTGATCCCGGTCGCCAGGGGCGGCACGCGTGGAATGGTGGCGATGGAATACGCGGCCGAGGCATCCTGTGCGCCGCTCGTCGCGCTGCGGGACGGCAGGTACAAATACACCCGCTGTTCGCTTGACCCCGAACAGCTGTTCGATCTCGAAGCCGATCCGCATGAATTGACCAACCTGGTTGGCGATAGCGCCCATGGCGAACCGCTGGAAAAGCTGCGCGCCGCCGCCGATGCCCGCTGGGATCTGGAACGCTTTGACGCCGAGGTCCGCAAAAGCCAGGCCAGGCGATGGGTGGTCTACGAGGCCCTGCGCAACGGGGACTATTACCCGTGGGATTACCAGCCCCTGCAACAAGCGTCGGAACGTTTCATGCGCAACCACATGGATCTGAACGTGGTCGAGGACAACGCCCGCTTCCCGCGCGGCGAATGATTGGAAAAACGATGTACGACCCCCAGCCGAGCGCCAGCCACTATATCGACGGTGCCTATGTCGAAGACAACACCGGCACCCCGATCCCGGTGATCTACCCCGCCACGGGCGAGGTCATCGCGACCCTGCACGCCGCCACCCCCGCCGTGATCGACGCCGCGCTCGCCGCCGCCGAGATCGCGCAAAAGCAATGGGCCAGGGTGACCCCGCGCGAACGCGGCCGCGTTCTGACCCGCGCCGCGCAGATCATGCGCGCGCGCAACCGCGAACTGTCGGTGCTGGAAACGCGCGACACCGGCAAGCCCTTGCAGGAAACGCTGGTGGCGGATGCGACCAGCGGCGCCGATGCGCTGGAATATTTCGGCGGCGTGGCGAATGGCCTGACCGGCGAGCATATCCCGCTGGGCGATGACTGGGTCTATACCATCCGCGAGGCGCTGGGCGTGTGCGTCGGCATCGGCGCCTGGAACTACCCCACCCAAATCGCCTGCTGGAAGGCCGCGCCCGCGCTGGCCTGCGGCAATGCGATGGTGTTCAAACCGTCGGAAACCACGCCGCTTTGCGCGCTGAAAATCGCCGAGATCCTGACCGAGGCAGGCGCCCCCGCAGGGCTGTTCAACGTGGTGCAGGGCATGGGCGCGGTCGGCGCGGCGCTGGTCACCGATCCGCGCGTGGCCAAGGTGTCTCTGACCGGATCGGTGCCGACCGGGCGCAAGGTTTATGCTGCGGCGGCGGAACAGATGAAGCACGTCACCATGGAGCTTGGCGGCAAGTCGCCGCTGGTGATCTTCGACGATGCCGATCTCGACAACGCGGTCGGCGGGGCGATCAACGGCAACTTCTATTCCTCGGGGCAGGTCTGTTCCAACGGCACGCGGGTCTTTGTGCAAAAGGGCATCAAGGAGGCGTTCCTTGCGCGCCTTGCCGAACGCCTGAAGAACGCCGTGATCGGCGATCCGCTGGACGAGGCGACCAGCTTCGGCCCGATGGTGTCGGACCGGCAGATGCAGATTGTGCAGGGCTACATCGAAAAGGGAAAGGCCGAGGGTGCGCGGCTTGTCAGCGGCGGCGGGCGCGTCGACCGCGACGGGTTTTACCTGGAACCCACGGTCTTTGCCGATGTCACCGATGACATGACCATCGCGCGCGAGGAAATCTTTGGCCCCGTCATGGCGGTGCTGGATTTCGACACCGAGGCCGAGGCCATCGCCCGCGCCAATGCCACCGAATACGGCCTGTCCGCCGGGGTGTTCACCCGCGATCTGTCGCGCGGCCACCGCGTCATCGGCCAGCTGCGCGCCGGAAGCTGTTTCATCAACTCCTACAATGACGCGCCGGTCGAGGCGCCGTTCGGCGGCGTCAAAGCCTCGGGCGTGGGGCGCGAGAATTCCAAGGCCGCACTGGATCACTGGAGCCAGCTCAAATCCGTCTATGTCCGCATGGGCGATGTCGAGGCAGCGTTCTGATGCAGGCCGAATACGTCATCGTCGGCGCGGGGTCCGCTGGCTGCGCCATCGCCTGGCGCCTTGCCGAGGCGGGAAAACAGGTGCTGGTCATCGAACACGGCGGGTCCGACGCGGGGCCGTTCATCCAGATGCCGGGCGCCCTGTCCTATCCGATGAACATGAAACGCTACGACTGGGGCTACCAGACCGAGCCCGAGCCGCATCTTGGCGGTCGCCGGTTGGTGACGCCCCGCGGCAAGGTGATCGGCGGGTCGTCTTCGATCAACGGGATGATCTATGTGCGCGGCCATGCCCGCGATTTCGATCACTGGCGCGATCAGGGCGCGGATGGCTGGGGTTACGCCGACGTGCTGCCCTATTATCGGCGCATGGAAAACTGGCATGACGGCGGGCATGGCGGCGACGCCGCATGGCGCGGCACGCAAGGCCCGCTGCATGTGACGCGCGGCCCGCGCCTGAACCCGCTGACCCGCGCCTTTGTCGAGGCGGGCCGTCAGGCGGGCTATCCCGTTACCGACGATTACAATGGCGAGCAACAAGAGGGCTTTGGCCCCTTCGACATGACGGTCTGGAAGGGCGCGCGGTTTTCCGCCGCCAAGGCGTACCTGCGCCCGGCGCTGAAACGTGAAAACTGCAATCTGATCCGCGCCTTTGCCCGCCGGATCATCATCGAGAACGGCCGCGCCACCGGCGTCGAGGTCGAACGGGGAGGCAAGATCGAGGTGATCGGCGCGCTGGCCGAGGTGATCCTGGCGGCGTCCTCGCTCAATTCGCCCAAGCTGCTGATGCTTTCGGGCATCGGGCCGGGGGCGGAACTGGCGCAGCATGGCATCGACGTGGTCGCCGACCGCGCGGGCGTCGGCAAGAACCTTCAGGACCATCTGGAGCTGTATATCCAGGCGGCGGCAAGCCAGCCGGTGAGCCTGTACAAATACTGGAACCTGCGGGGCAAGGCCTATGTCGGGGCGCGCTGGTTGCTTAATCGCACCGGGCCGGGGGCATCGAACCAGTTCGAAAGCGCCGCGTTCATCCGCAGTCGGGCAGGGGTCGAATATCCCGACATCCAGTATCATTTCCTGCCCATCGCGGTGCGCTATGACGGGCGGGCAAGCGCCGAAGGGCACGGTTTTCAGGCCCATACGGGGCCGATGCGCAGCCCCTCGCGCGGCACGCTTACGCTGCGCAGCAGCGACCCGGCAGACGCGCCGAAGATCCTGTTCAACTACATGGGCCACGAACAGGACTGGGCCGATTTCCGGCGCTGCATCCGCCTCACGCGCGAGATTTTCGGGCAGCAGGCGTTCGCGCCCTATTACCGCAAGGAAATCCAGCCGGGCATCGATGCGCAATCCGATGATGACCTGAACGCGTTCATCAAGGACCATGTGGAATCCGCCTATCACCCCTGCGGGACCGCCCGCATGGGCCGCAAGGATGATCCCACGGCGGTGGTCGATCCCGAATGCCGGGTCATCGGGGTGCGGAACCTGCGCCTTGCCGACAGCTCGGTTTTCCCGCGCATCACCAACGGCAACCTCAACGCGCCGTCGATCATGACCGGCGAAAAGGCCGCCGATCACATCCTTGGCCGCGCGCCGCTGTCGCCCGACAACCGTGCACCCTGGATCAATCCCGACTGGCAGACGTCGCAAAGGTGAAATCCGGGGCTGCGCCCAGGCAGGGGATAGGGCTATAAACGCCCTGCGGCGGACAACGAGCGTCCCGCCGCAGGGGGGGGGGCGGAATGCGCACATCACTTGGGGCAATGCTGGCTGTCGGCCTTGCGGGGTTGCAGTTTCTTGCGGTGCTTGCGGTGGTGTTCTCGTCCTATGTGACCTCGGAACGCGCGCTGCTGGATCACGCCCGCGAATTGCTCAGCGATGTGGGGTCCAACACGATTGCCCATTCGCGCGGTTTTCTGGGCCCGGCGCGCGGTGCGGCGGAGCTGTCCGCGCGGCTGGCCCAGGACCGGGTGATCGCCAGCGACGTGCCCGAGCTGATGGAACAGCTGCTTTACCAGCAGCTGCAACTGGCGCCGCAATTTGCCGGGGTCTATTACGGCAGCGAGGACGGCGAATTCGTCTATGTCATGCGCTCGGACGGGCCGGGGCCGTTCCGGACCAAGATCATCCGGCGGGACGGCGACAGCCGCAGCACCGAACTGATCTGGCGCAACAACGATTTCGACGTCGTCGAACGGCGGTTCGACCGGGCCGACACCTACGAGCCGCGCGACCGCCCATGGTACATCCGCGCGCGCCGCGAGCTGACGACGATCTGGACCGACCCCTATATCTTTTTCTCGTCGCGCCAGCCGGGGATCACGCTGGCCTCGCCGGTGCTGGAGGGGTCGGACGGGGTGCGCGGTATCGTCGGCGTGGATATCGAGATCAGCGATATTTCGGATTTCCTCGCCAACCTGCGCATCGGGTCGACCGGGCATGCGCTGATTATCCACTCCAACGGCGACGTGATCGCGCATCCCGATCAGGACCTGTTCAAGACCGAAGGCGCCGACGGTACGCTGCGCTTTGTCGACATCGAACATATCGACGACCCCATTGCACGGGCCGCCTTTGCCCAGCTGATGGCCGACGGGCGCATCCCCGTGCAGACCGAAACCCTGTCGCAGTTCAATTACGGTGGCGAAACCTATGTGGCCGTGGTCATGCCGCCGATCAGCGACAAGCTGCCCTGGACCATCGCCGCCTACGCACCCGAAAGCGATTTCACCGCGGCGATCAAGCAGAACCGCCAGACCAACATCTGGATCGCCGCACTGGTGGCGGCAATCACCGGGTTGTGCGGGCTGGCGCTGGCCAATTTCATCCACAAACCTGTGCGGGCCTTTGCCGTGCGCTCGGCGCTGGTGGCGCAGGGCGAACTTGATCCGTCCGAACCGCTGCCCGCCACCTATCAGGAACTTGAAAACGCCAACCGGGCGCTGATGCAGCAGATCGCCGCGCGTCGTGAAACCGAACTGGAATACGGGCGCACGTTTCAGCTGACCTCACGCGGGATGGCGCAGATCGACGCCACGACGGGGCGCTTTCTGCGCGTCAACGAGAAATTCTGCGAGATCACCGGATACACCGCGGCCGAACTGGCCCGCATGTCCTTTGCCGAACTGGGCGACCCCAAGGAACCGCCGGTGTTCCTGTTCGATGCGGACCAGAGCGGCGCCCCGCGTGAAGTGAATCAGGAAATGCGCTGCCAGCGCCGCGACGGCGAGGGGATCTGGGTCCTGGTGAACGCCATCCTGATCTTCAACCAGGAAGGCAAGCCGATGCACGTCGTGCTGGCCATGGAAGACATCACCCAGGCCCGCCACACCGAAGACCAGGTGGCCGAACTCAGCAAGGATCTGTCGAACCTGTCGCGCGACAACACGATGGGGCAGGTGGCGGCAGGGCTTGCGCACGAACTGAACCAGCCGCTGACCGCCATCGCCCAGAACGCCGACAGCGCGCTGTTTGCGGTGGAACAGATGCCGGGCGCCGATCACGGCTTGCGCGAAACGCTGGACGAGATCGCCGAACAGGCCCTGCGCGCGGGCGAGATCATCAAGGCGCTGCGCAGTTTCATCCGCCGCGACGAGGGCATCCAGACCGATTTCGACCTGTCCGAGCTTGTCGCCCAGACCAGCCGGCTGCTCAGCGCGGAATCGCGCGCCGCCGGGGTCGAGGTGGTCGCCGATCTTGGCGATTTGCCAACCGTCAACGCCAACCGCCTGCAAATCGCGCAGGTGCTGGTGAACCTGATGCGCAACGCCATCGAGGCGGTGGCGGAGGGCGGTGGTGCCGATCGCCGGGTGATCGTCGAGGCCCGGCGCGAGGGTGCGCAGGTCTGTGTCGCGGTGTCCGACACCGGGCCGGGGGTGGCGCAAGGCGTCAACCTCTTTACGGAATTCGAAACCACGAAGGCCGCCGGAATGGGGCTTGGCCTGTCGATCTGCCGGTCGATCTGTCAGGCCAATGGCGGGCGTCTGTGGCACCAGCGCCGCACGCCGAACGGGGCGATGTTTTGCTTCACGCTTCAGGCCAGCCCCGCCAAACCGGACCATACTGTCTGACAACATTCAGTTTTTCGGTGACATTCGCGGGGCTTGGCGTGTAAGGTCCGCGCCGTGGGGACAGGTAGCGATTTTCAGCACATGGCACAGGGCTCGCCTGCGGTCTTCATCGTGGATGACGACCAGGACATACGCACGTCGTTGACCCGCGCGCTGGGGCAGCGCGGGTTTTCCGTCAGCGCCTATGCCTCGGCGCAGGCCTTTCTGGATGCGTATGACGGTGAAACGGCAGCCTGCCTTGTGCTCGATTACGGCATGCCGGGGATGAACGGGCTGGAATTGCAGGCCGTGCTGAACCGGCAGGATCGCCCGCTTGCGGTGGTTTTCGTCACCGGGCACGGCGGTGTGCCGGAGTCGGTACAGGCGATCCGCGCGGGGGCCGTCGATTTCCTTGAAAAGCCGTTTCGCCAGTCGGCGCTGGTTGCCCGGATCGAAATGGCGCAGCAGATCGCGCTGGAAAAACAGGCGGCGCTGCTGCGGCGGCGCGATCTTGGCGCGCGGTTCTCGCGCCTCACCGCGCGCGAGGAAGAGATCGTCGAACGCATGGTCGACAACCCCGCCGAGGTGTCCAGCAAGGAAATCGGCAATGCGCTGGGCATCAGCCCGCGCACCGTGGATCACCACCGGGCCCGCATTCTGGAAAAGCTTAAAATTCGCTCGCTGGTCGAACTTGTCGATCTTGTGTCAAAGCTGAAGGCCGGCCGGGACTGAGCGCGGCGCGCTGTGCGCCCATGCGGGGTGTCTGCGCGCGGGGCGGGAATTGCCTCGCGCCGCGCGTCGCCTAGTTTGTGTGCAAATGCATGGAGGCCATTATGGGCTATCTCAGGGACGGCCAGTGGTGCGACCGCTGGGACTACACCCGGAAAGACGGCAGTTTCGATCGCTGGACCACCGGGTTTCGCAACTGGATCACGCCGGACGGCAGCACGGGGCCAGGCGGCGACAGGGGTTTTGCGGCCGAGGCGGGGCGCTATCATCTGTATGTCAGCTACGCCTGTCCCTGGGCGCATCGCGCACTGATCTTTCGCGCGCTCAAGGGGTTGAAGGACATCGTCGGCGTCAGCGTCGTGCATCCCGAGATGCTGGCCGAAGGCTGGAGCTTTGGCACCGGTTTTCCCGGCGCCACCGGCGACCGTGTTGCCGGGCAGGCGCATCTGCGCGACGTGTATCTGCGGGTCGATCCCGGAATGTCCGGTCGGGTGACGGTGCCCGTGCTGTGGGATACCAAAGAACAGACCATCGTGTCGAACGAAAGCGCCGAGATCATCCGCATGTTCAATTCCGCCTTTGACGGGATCACCGGCAACACCGATGACTACGCCCCCGAAGCGTTGCGCGCGCAGATCGAAACCGTCAACGCCCGCATCTATGACACCGTCAACAACGGCGTCTACAAGGCCGGGTTCGCCACCTCGCAAGACGCCTATGACGCGGCGGTCGGTCCGCTGTTCGACACGTTCGACTGGATCGAGGACCGCTTGTCGCGGCAGCGTTATCTTGTCGGCGCGCGCATCACCGAAGCGGATTGGCGGCTGTTCACCACGCTGATCCGGTTTGACAAGGTTTACGAGTGCCACTTCAAATGCAACCGTCGCCGCATCGTCGACTACCCGCAGCTGTGGGCCTATACGCGCGAATTGTACCAGTGGCCCGGCGTGGCGGAAACGGTCGATTTCGACCACATCTGCCGCCATTATTACTACAGTCACGACATGATAAACCCCAGCCGGATCATTCCCGTGGGGCCGGATCTGGATCTGGCCGCGCCACATGGGCGCGATGCGCTGCCCGTGGCCTGACCCTAGACCGCCGCCTGTCCGTAGTGTTCGACCATCGCCGCAAGGTCCGAAGGTTTGGTCGCGGCGGGCAGGTAGGCGCAGGCATTGGCGCAATGGCGAAAGATCGAACCGTCCGAAAAGAATGACGTGTTGGTCACGAAAATGACCCGCGCGTCGGGGCGCCGATAGCTTGCGAAATCCGCCACTGCAAGCGCGCTGCCCTCTTCGAGCACGAGGTCCAGAACGATCACCTGCGGGTCGAGTCTGAGCAGCAGATCGGTGGCTTGATCCTGGGTGTGCGCCACATGAACCTCGGCGCCCGCGCGCTTGAGGTGCAAGCGCCAGATGTTCGACAGTTCTTCGCTGCTTTCCACGATCAGAATCCGCACTTTTGACAACTCCTTCTCGACGCTCACCCGTGATGCATCGTTATTCTGCCTCAGTTCTAAACAAATCTTTAATAACTGGGTAGCAAAAGTGAACAAAACGAAAACGTGAGCGGGGACCCGCCGGTTGCGTTCGCCGGGATGGTTGCTAGTGTCGCACCAAGGCCGGAAACGAGGATGAAATGCGGGAAGTTCTTCTATCGGTTGCGCTGGTCTGTGGCGCGCTTCCAGCGTCCGCGCAGCAGGCAACCTGTGGCGGCAGTTTCGAGGCGTTTGTCGCGGGTCTGCGCGACGAGGCCATCACGTCGGGGCATGATGCGGCAGTGGTGCGCCAGTTCCTGTCGGGCGCGCGTCAGGATCCGGCGGTGCTGCGGCGGGACCGGGGGCAAGGGATCTTTCAAACCCCGTTCATCGAATTTTCGCGCAAGCTAATCAGCCAGGACCGGCTTGATCGGGGGCGGGCGCTGGGGCAGCGGTTCGACGCGGTGTTCAGCCGGATCGAGCGCGACTTCGGCATATCGCGCGGGGTGCTTCTGGCGTTCTGGGCGTTCGAAACCGATTACGGCGCCGTTCAGGGCGATTTCAACACGTTGAACGCGCTGGTGACGCTGGCGCATGACTGCCGCCGCCCGGAAATCTTTCGCCCGCAGGTTTTTGCCGCGCTGGAGCTGTTCGAGCAGGGCAATTTCGATCCCGCGACCACGACAGGCGCCTGGGCGGGCGAAATCGGACAGGTTCAGATGCTGCCCCGCGACATCCTTGAAAACGGGGTGGATGGCGACGGCGACGGGCTTGTGCGGCTCAAGACCTCGGCGCCGGATGCGTTGATGTCGGCGGCCCGGATGCTGTCCGGGCTGGGCTGGCGCTACGGCGAGCCGTGGTTGCAAGAGGTCGTGCTGCCGCCCGACATCGACTGGTCGCGCACCGGGCTGGAAACCACCATGAGCGTCGCGGAATGGGAGCGGCTGGGCGTGCGGGCACGCGACGGCGCGCTGGATGACGCCCGGCTTGAGGCGTCAATCCTGGTGCCGCAGGGTCGGGGCGGCCCGGCGTTCATCGCCTATCCAAACTTTCGCGTTTACTTTGAATGGAATCAAAGCTTTACCTATGTGACAACCGCCGCCTATTTCGCCACGCGGCTGCAAGGCGCGCCGGTCTATGATGCCGGCAGCCCGGTGCCGGGGCTTGCGGGAGACCGGATGCAAGCGCTGCAACGCGCATTGGCGGCGCGCGGCTATGACGTCGGCGCGATCGACGGTATTCTGGGGGCGGGGACGCGGGCGGCGGTGCGCGACATGCAGGCAAAGCTTGGCTTGCCGGCGGATGGCTGGCCCACTGCGGAGCTGCTGAGCCGGCTGTAACCGCGGGAACCCGCGCGCGGCCTGTGCCGTTTCTGTGGCATGATCCGCGATTTTTTCCTTCCCATGGCGCTCTTGTCGCTCGCCCAACTGACCTTCTGCCACGAGGCGGACAAGGCGCCCGGGGTCGTGGACTCGGCCATCCCGATCGAGATGCGCGGTCGGTGGGGTCTGACTGCGGCCGATTGTGACGTGACGCGGGACGATGCGACGGGCGCGATGCTGGTGTCGGCCGAAATGCTGGGGTTCTACGACTCCCGCGCCCGGCTGGGCGACAGTCACGAGGTCACCCCGCACCGGATCGACGCCAGCTACAGCTTTGCCGGCGACGGTATGACCTGGACGCGGGACATGACGCTTTCGCTGTCCGGGGATGGCTCGACGCTGACCCGAACGCTCAGCGACCCCGATGCGGGTCCGGTTTCGCTGAAGTATGGCAGATGTGGCTGATCAACCGGGGATGATCTCGAATTTCATGACATCGACCATGCCGCGGTCGGTGATCTTCAGCGTCGGGATCACTGGCAGCGCCAGAAACGCCAGTTGCAGGAAGGGTTCTTCAAGCGTGACGCCAAGCCCACGGGCGGCGGCGCGCAGATCGACCAGCCGGTCGCGGACCTCTTCGAAGGGCGCAAGGCTCATCAGCCCCGCGATGGGCAGCGGCAGTTCGGCCAGCACCGTGCCATCCTTCACCACGACGAAGCCGCCCTCGATCTGCGATAGCCGGTTGGCGGCAAACGCCATGTCGTCATAGTCGATCCCCACGCAGGCGATGTTGTGATGATCGTGGCAAACGGTCGACGCAATGGCCCCCGAGGTCAGCCCAAATCCCTTGACAAAGCCCGTCGCCACATTGCCGTTCCTGCCATGGCGTTCGGCCACCGCGATGCGGACAAGATCGCGCGCGGGGTCCGGGCGCTTGTCGCCATCGGCGATGGCAATGGTCTCGTGCAGATGGTCGGTCAGGATCTGGCCTTCGCGGATACCGATCACATCGGTGGCCTCGCGGTTGCCGGTGGCGCGGAACTGAGCGGGGCTCAGCGCGGACGCCTTGACCGAGCGGCGCCCGACCGGCGCCACGGTGCTCCGCGCCGCAAACGCGGCGTCGTCGACGCGCCTGCCGCCCGCGATCACCAGTTGGGCATGGCATCCCCCCAGGCTGTCGATGGCCACGATGTCGGCCCGTTTGCCGGGGGCGATCATGCCGCGATCCTTGAGGCCGAACGCCTCCGCCGCCGACAGGGTGGCGGCGCGATAGGCCGCAAGCGGGGGCGTCCCCAGCGCAATCATCGTGCGGATCATGTAATCCAGATGCCCGTGTTCGTCGATGTCCAGCGGGTTGCGGTCATCGGTGCACAGGCACATGTAGGGCGCGGTGCGTTCTGTCAGCAGCGGCTGCAACGCGTGCATGTCCTTGCTGACAGAACCTTCGCGGATCAGCACCCGCATCCCCTTTCGCAGCTTTTCCAGTGCCTCGGCGGCGCTTGTCGCTTCGTGTTCGGTGCGGATGCCCGCCGCGATATAGGCGTTCAGATCGCGGCCCGACAGCAAGGGGCAATGGCCGTCGATGTGCCCGCCCTCGAACAGCCGCAGCTTTTCCATGGCTTGCGGGTCGCGGTGAATCACGCCGGGGTAATTCATGAATTCCGCCAGCCCGATCCCCGAAGGGTGCGCCATCAGCGCTTGCAGATCGCTGGCCAGCAGTTCGGACCCGGCGGTTTCCATGTGGGTGGAGGGCACGCAGGACGACAGTTGCACACGGATGTCCATCAGCGTGTGCTCGCTGGCCCGCTGAAAATAGCGGATGCCGTCCGCGCCGATCACATTGGCGATCTCATGGGGGTCACAGATCGCGGTGGTGACCCCGCGCGGCGTCACGCAGCGATCGAATTCAAACGGCGTGACGAGCGAGCTTTCGATATGCAGGTGGGTGTCGATGAAGCCGGGCACCAGGGTCAGCCCGGTCACGTCGATCACTTCGGTCGCATCGTAGGCGTCAAGCGTGCCGACAATGACACCGTCACAGATCGCGACGTCGCCGTCCAGCAAGTCGCCGGTCACGAGGTCCAGCATTCTGCCGCCGCGCAGCACCATGTCCGCGGGCATGTCACCGCGCCCCTGCGCGATGCGCCGTTCCAACTCTGCCATCCCATGCTCTCCTGCCGTTTGATTTATCTAAGCACAGTGCGCGGCCGGGCGCGAGGGCGTGGGGGGCCTGGGTCGGCTGCCGCGCTGCCGCGCGCGGGGCCGTTCGGGGCCGAACCTGTGCCTGCGTCCGGACGGGGGCAGGCTGCGGAACGGCGGTGCAGATGGGCGCCAGGCGAAGCGTCCGGGCAATCGTGGGCAGCAACACCGCCCTGTCGATCGGCTTGGTCGGGCAGGCGGAGATTCCGGCCTGCTGGAACTGTGCGCGCTCTTCGGCAAAGGCATGGAAAGACATGGGCGGTAAGCGTGACAATCGGGGTCTGCGCCGATGGGCCCAAGCCGCCGCGGATCGCGCGCGGCCGTGGCGCCGTCCATCTCGGGCATGGAAATATCCATCGGGATGATGTCAACGCGCTGCGCGGCGGCGCGTTCCGCTCCAATGCGGCCATTGCTCGCCACAGTGAGTCGATGGCCTCCGGCGGCAAGCATCTGGCTTAGAATGAACCGGTTGATTTCGTTGTCCTCGACCATGAGAATTTTCAGCGGGCCAAGCGGTTCTTGGCCAGGGACCGCGCCGGGGTCGATCACGCGGAATGCGATGTCGTTCCGGGGTCGGCCGAGTGGTTCTGCCCCGATCTAGATCGTGCCGTCGCGGGTGAATTTCACCGTGTTCGAAACAAGGTTCAGCAGGACGTGGCGCAGCCGCCGCGCGTCCCTTGCACGGTTGTTGCGGGCGGGCCGATCATGTCCAACGGAGGTCGGTGTTAACGGAGCTGTCGTCTCGATCGCGCCTTCAGGAAGATCGGGCAGCGAAAACGGCGCGCTTTCGGCAACCATCTTGTCCGGTTCGAGCTTTGCAAGATCAAGAACGTCGTTCACCAGATACAGCAAAAGCCGCCCCGACTGCTGCATCCGCTCCAGCAGGTCGCTTTGGCGCACGGTCAGGGAATGGTCAGGAAACCGCTGAATCGTCCCCAGAAGACCGTTCAGCGGCGTGCGCATTCCATGGCTCATCACCGCAAGGAAACGCGATGTGCCACGCTCACCAGCGAGGGCCCGGTCGCGGGCTTCGGTCAACTGACGTTCGGCGTCGCGACATCGCGATACATCTCGGAAGCAGGCGACCTAAAGCGGGGTGGTGGCCTCGGCACGGTCCATCGAGAAATCCGCGGAAAAGCGCCGTTCGTCACGCGCCTGCAGGCAGACGTCGAAATCGCGTTCCTCGGGCCGGGGGCTGCGGTTTACTGGGGCGGGCGCCCTTGGCGGCTGCGGGCATGGTTCACAATCATTCGACAACGACGATGCGACCGAGTTGCCATATGCGTCGTGAAGAGATCTGTTCGGTCTGATAGGCGGCGCGGGAATCGTAGGGGTAGACGATCCAGAGCGGCCCCCTGTCGCGGACCGCCATCAGCGATCCGTTGTGGCGATAGGCGGTGATCGGTCCAGCGTCGGTTCCGCCTGTCAGCGGGATGTCGACGATGTAATCGCTGAACGCCATGGCGCGGGCGTGGCGCCCCGAGGCGCCGACAGCGGCGAGCAGGTCGTACAGGGGAACGCCAGTGAAGGCCTGTTCCCCCGACTCCAGGGTGTCATCGTCGCGAAGCCGCGGGGCTTCGTGGATTCGAGCGCCGCAAGATCGAACACCGCTGCATCCGCCTGATTTCGGACGAAGATTGCGCCGGTCACGGTCAACCACGCCGGCCCCGTGGGCGGGGGCAGTTCCGCCGCGAGGGCAGGCATGGCCAGGCAAAGCGCCGCGAGAAGGGCGCGAAGCAGGGTGAAGGGCGCAAGCATACGCATATCCTCGTTGTTCCGGTCGGTGCGCGCGCGGTCGTGCCGACCAGGGCCACTGGTATGAATGGCGCCGTTCGGTGTGGGGCGGGCCAGCGTCGCGGTTTCCGCATCGCCGTGAAACAGGCGCATCCGGCCCGTCGGCGGCACACCCCGATAGGGACTGGCTACACCCGGGGATTAAGATCTCTCTGACGCGATTTCGAAATTCCGGATCGTGTCGCGGTGCCAACGGGTGGGAAATCCACCGATCTTAGCATTTATGGGGGACATTCCGTGCAAGGTCGATGTTTGAAAACGGCCAATTCGTTCGGTGTTGCGACGGGTCAGGTGCAGGACTGACCCCCTGAAACAGGAGGAGGCAGAACAGTGAGGCCCGGTGAGCAGACGATGCGCGATCACGGGGCAGGTGCGCCCGGACTGCATCCGGATCGCCGCCCGTCACCTTGGCTTCGGCCCTGCAATAGCTGGCGACGGTCGCGGTTTCAAAATTCCGCCGCTTTCGAGGAACAGCTTCAGCGTATCGCGAAGCTGGTGGGGATGGACGGCGATGGTTTCGATCTGGTGCTGCTGAATGACGCGATGCCGGGGATGAACGCGCTGGAAGGGATTGAACGGATGCGCGTACTGGAAGGCGCGGCGCGTGGCGATCCTCTCGGGCACCGCAAGCCGCGAGGGCGCGCAAAAGGCGCTTGCAGCCGGGGCGGCAGGAGTCCTGCCCAAGACGCTGTCAGCCAAATCTCTGGTAAACGGGGTGCGTCTCATGGCGATGGGCGAACACTATGCGCCGCTCGACTTCATGCGCGCCGAGGTCGACGCAGCGCCGAACGCGATGGGCGAGATGCTGTCGCGACGCGAACGCGAAGTGCAGGACTGCCTTACACAGGGGAAGCCAACAAGGAAATCGTGCGCGACCTGGAAATCCGCGAACCGACGGTCAAGCTGCACGTCAAGACGCCGTATCGCAAGATCGGTGCCGCGAACCGCACGCAGGCCGCGATGCTGGCAAAAGAGGCAGGGCTTGTCTAGCGGCGGAAGGTCAGATCCATTTCGCCAGCGGCGGCAGGCTCATCAGTACGGCATCCGGATCGTGGCCGGTCGCAAGGCCGAATTTGGTGCCCCGGTCATAGACAAGGTTGTACTCGGCATAAAGCCCGCGATGGACAAGTTGCGCCTCGCGGTCGGATTGCGAAAACGAAAGGGTCCGGCGGCGTTCGACCAGCGGCAGGTACGCAGGCAGGAAGGCGCGGCCGATGTCCTGGGTCAGGGCGAAATCCGCCTCCCAGTCGCCGGTGTTGCGGTCGTCCATGAAAATCCCGCCGACGCCGCGCGCCCGCTTGCGGTGGGGAATATAGAAGTATTCGTCGGCCCACGCCTTCAGCTCAGGGTAAAGCGCAGGCCCGTGCCGATCCAGATGTGCCTTTTGCGTGGCGTGGAAATGCGCCGTGTCCTCGTCATACTCCAGACAGGGGTTGAGGTCCGAGCCGCCCCCGAACCACCACGCGCCGGGTGTCCAGAACATCCGGGTGTTCATATGCACCGCAGGGACGTGCGGGTTGGCCATGTGGGCGACCAGGCTGATGCCGCTGGCCCAGAACCGCGGGTCGATCTCGACCCCCGGAACACCGCGCGCGGCCATCGACGTTTGTGCTGCTTCGCCCAGAGTGCCGTAGACGGTCGACACGTTGACGCCGACCTTTTCGAACACGCGTCCGTTGCGCATCACGCTCATTACCCCCCCGCCTGCGTCGGACCCGTCGGACCCGTCGGCGGCGGCGCGGGTTGTCGGGGTGATTTCGAAACGCCCCGCCGGCGCGTCCGCGAACGGGCCGGTGGCGTGGCTGTCTTCCAGCGATTCAAACGCCGCGGCGATCCGGTCGCGCAATGCGCGAAACCAGTCCGACGCACGGGCTTTGCGGGTGTCGAAATCGTCGGTCATGGCGTGGTCTCCTCTGCGTTTGCCCGTGGTAACGCCACGCGCAGGCAGAGGCAATCAGTGTGCGGGCGCCGACACCGGGTCGATCAGAGTGCGCCCGCCATCCACGGTCAGCACCTGCCCGGTCATGAAGCCGGAGCTGTCCGAGGCAAGGAACTGCACCGTCTCGGCCAGCGCCCCCGGCCCCGCGATGCGGCCAAGGGGCGTGTGACTTTCGATTTCAAGACGGTAATCCGGGTGGGTCTTGAGCCGGTCCTTGAGACTTGTCGACATCACCGAGCCAAAGCCAAGCCCGTTCACGCGAATCCGGTGCGGCGCCAGTTCCACCGCCAGGGACCGGGTCATCTGGTCCAGTGCCGCGCAGCTGATCGAATAGGCCATCAGTTGCTTCTGGGTGCGCGATGACGCAATCGAAGACAGGTTCACGATGGCGCCGACCTCGCGGTCATCGCTGCCTTCGGCCTGCTTTATCATGCGTTTCGCGACGATCTGACTCAGCCGCATGGCGGGCATCAGGTTCTGGCCCAGCAGCGTTTCCAGCGCGGTGTCTTCAAGGTCCAGCGGATCGCCCGGCAGCATCTGGCGTGCACCGTTCACCAGAATGTCGACCCGGTCGAACGCATCCAGCGTGGCCGACAGCAGGTTCGCAAGGGTCAGCCGTTCGCGCAGGTCTCCGGCGAAATAGACCATGTTCGCGGTTTCCTGGCCGCATTCCTTGGCAAGGCGGTTTTCGTCCAGGTCGGCGAACATGACGTTGGCGCCCTTGTTGGCGAAATGCCGGGCGATGGCAAGGCCCACGCCGTTTGCAGCGCCGGTGACGATGGCCGTCTTGCCTTCGATCGAATAGCTCATGGGGCGGTCCTGGTTGGGTTCCGGTCTTGCGACGTTAGGAAAGTTCAGGCTTTCGGGCGATAGCCATGAAGGATCTTGAAGCGGCTGTTGCCGGCGATTTCTTCGAAATGCCTGAAATCGGTCTCAAGCTGGGATTCATAGGGAAGGTGGCGGTTGGCCACCAGCCAAAGGTTGCCCGAGGGTTTCAACATCTTGCGCGCGGCCGTGATGAAGGCGCGCCCAAGCGCGGGATCGGGGGCGCGACCGATATGAAAGGGCGGGTTCATCACCACCGCGTCAAGCCGTTCGGGCGCGGCCCAGGTGCGTGCGTTGGCCCAGTGGAACCGGGCGCGCGGGTCGGCAATGTTCTTTTCGGCGCAGTCCAGCGCGGTGCGATCGGCTTCGACAAGGTGCAGCGTCGCGATGGTGTCGCGCGACAGCAGTCCGGCGGCGAGCCCGCCCCATCCCGCGCCCAGATCCGCCACCTGCGTGCCAAGCTTGTCGGGCAGGGCGCCCAGCAGCATGTCGGTGCCCGGATCCTGCGCATCGGCGGAAAACACTCCCGGCGCGGTCCACATGCCCATGCCGTTCAATGCTGGCCCGCGCGCCCAGTCGGCAAAGTCGGGCGTGCTGTCGAACCAGAAACACTTGCCATGCGCTTTCGACACCTGCCCGGTCAACGGCACCCGCGCGCGGATTGCCTTGAGCAGCGGTTCGATCCCGTCTGTCTTGGGACCGTCCACGACGATGCGGCCGGTGGGCACGGCGGCGCAGGCTTCGGCGATGCGCGATTCCGACAGTTCGCGGGCGCGGGCGGGGAACACCACGGCGGCGTCAAACCTGCCCTCGGCGGCAAGCGCCACGTTGACGCCCCGCTGCGCCCAGGCGTCATGATCGGGGGCAAAGCGTTGCACCACGGTACAGCGGTCCAGCGGCAGGGCATGGCTCATCAGGTCGCCGGGCGCGCCGATGACCAGGATGCATCCATCTTTGGGCAGGGTCATTCCCGCCTCGGCGGCAAAGCTCAGTCTGTCGATTGTCATGGTCGGGCCGGAAAAGCTGCCGGCCTACTCCTTTTCCATGGTGCATTGCAGCGGATGCTGGTGGCGCCGCGCAAAATCCATCACCTGTCCGACCTTGGTTTCGGCGATCTCATGGCTGAAGACGCCGACCACGGCGACGCCTTTCTTGTGAACGGTGAGCATGATTTCGAACGCCTGGGCGTGAGTCATGCCAAAGAACCGTTCCAGCACATGGACCACGAATTCCATCGGAGTGTAATCGTCGTTCAGCAAAAGCACCTTGTATAGCGGCGGGCGCTTGGTCTTGGGCTTGGTCTGCACCACCACATCGGCATCATCCATGCCCCCGTCGTCGTCCGGCGGGGTGTTGGCAAGGCGAAAGGGGTGGTCCGTGATGGTCTGTGTCATCTCGGTGGCTCGGCTCAGGATCAAACGCGCCATGCGAATTGGCGCTTTGCGGTTCAGGGTTCGAAGCGACTATATAAGGCGATGTGCCCCCGGAGGAAAGGGTGCGTAGTGGAGTCCTGTCACATGGCCATGAATTTGCAAACAATTGGTTTCGATGCGGATGACACGCTGTGGCACAACGAACGGTTCTTCAAGCTCACGCAGGAGCGGTTTGCCGAACTGCTGGCCGATCACGCCGACACCGCCGATCTGGACGCGCGCCTGCTGGACGCGGAACGGCGCAACGTCGGGCATTACGGGTTCGGCGTGAAGGGGTTCGTGCTGTCGATGATCGAGACCGCCATCGAGGTCACCGAGGGTCGCGTGCCCGGCAGCGTCATTTCCGACATCATGAAGGCCGGGCAGGACATGCTGGCCCACCCGATAGAATTGCTGCCCGGTGCGCAGGACGCCATCGAGGCGCTGGCCCCCGACCACCACCTGGTGCTGATCACCAAGGGCGACCTTCTGCATCAGGAACGCAAGCTGGCGCAGTCCGGCCTTGGCAGCCGTTTCGATGCGGTCGAGATCGTGTCGGACAAGACGCCCGCGACCTACGCCCGCATCTTTGCCGCCAGCCCCGGCGGACCGGACGGCGCGATGATGGTGGGCAATTCGCTGAAATCCGACGTGGTTCCGGCGATTGCGTCCGGTGCCTGGGGCGTGCATGTGCCGCATGATCTTGTCTGGGGGCTGGAACTGGCCGAGGCGCCCGATCATTCACGTTTCGTCGAGCTTGCCGATCTGGGCGGGCTGGCGGCACTTGTCTCGCGGATTCGCGAGGGGGCGTGATCCGGCCCCGAGTCGTATGCCTTAATCCTGCCACAATCGCTTTTCTGGGGGGCGATGCCCCCGAAACCCCCCATATATGGGGAGCCGCTTGACGTAAAAACCGCAACGGATCAAGCGATTGCAGGGTTTATTTGAAGCGATGCCCGTGCTACGGTCACAGGCAATCAAAACAGACGTTCACCGGGGCTAACCCGGGAACCCGAGGCAGAAAAAGAGGCAGATACCGTGACGGGACGGCACAGGCGTACGCCGGGCCGAGCAGGCCTTCATTTGTTCATGCTCACCTGGTGCTTTCTGATGGCACCGGCTCTTGCATTCAGCGCCCCCTACGCGGGGCTGGTGATGGATGCACGCAGCGGCGAGATACTACATTCCGAAAACGCGGAGACGCCGTTACACCCGGCGTCCCTGACCAAGATGATGACGCTGTATATCGCCTTCGAGGCGGTGCAGCATGGCGAAATCAGCATGGATGATTATGTCACCGTGTCGCGCAATGCCGCCGCCGAGCCGCCATCCAAGCTGGGCCTGCGACAAGGGCAAAAGATCAAGCTGCGCTATCTCGTGCGTGCGGCGGCGATCAAGTCGGCCAACGACGCGGCAACGGCGATCGGCGAACATATCGCGGGGTCCGAATCCAGTTTTGCGGCGCGTATGACCCGCACCGCCAAGGCGCTGGGAATGAAGCGGACCACCTTCAAGAACGCCAACGGTCTGACCCAGTCGGGCCACCTGTCGACGGCGCATGACATGGCGCTGCTGGGGCGGCACATGGTCTATGACTACCCGCAGTATTACAATCTGTTCTCGCGCATCACCGAAGATGCGGGTCTGCGCCAGGTGTCCAACACCAACCGCCGGTTCCTAGGGGCCTACCAGGGCGCCGACGGGATCAAGACGGGCTACACCAACGCGGCGGGCTTCAACCTTGTCGCCTCGGCAAAGCGCGGCAACGAACGCATCATCACCGTGGTGTTCGGGGGCCGGTCGACCGCGTCACGCAATGCCAAGGTCGCCGAGCTGATGGATCTGGGGTTCAAGCGTGCCAAGACCAATGTGGCGATGCGCAAGCCGGGACTGCCGCCGTACCTTGGCAACAGGGGCCTTGGCAACGTGATGATCGCCGAAAGCGCCAATCCCGATCCCGAAGGCGCGCGCGGCAAGACCATTCGCGTGGTGGCCGCCGCTCCGACCCGGTCGCTGCGTCCTCTGGCGCGCGCGGGCGCGAAAGGCAGCGACGTGGCGCCGCTGGTGGCCTCGGTCAAGGGCGACATCGAAACCGTTCTTGCCGCGGTGCAGACCGCCAAGGTCAAGGCCGTATCCGAGGTGGCCGCGCTGGATGTTGCCAGCGCCGGAGATGCTCCTGATGCATCGATCAAGCCGATGCGCCGCCCGGCGGATCTTGCCGGCGTGCAGCTGGCCAGCGTTCGGGGCGCTGTCCTGACCGACGCCGCCCCGACGCCCGAGCAAGAGGTCGTGACGCGGCTGTCCACATCCGGCGGGCATCACTGGGGCATCAACGTCGGGCGCTACCCGAACAAGTTCGAAGCTGAAAAGGTGCTGTTGAAGACGTCGCTGATGGAATCGTCGACGCTGGACGGATCGCTGCGCAAGGTGGTCGGTCGCGGGGGCGGGTACGACGCCAATTTCATCGGGCTGACCCGTGAAACCGCGGATCTGGCCTGTCGGCGTCTTCAGGCACGCCAGGTCATGTGTTTCATGATGGGGCCAAGCTGACCAGAGACTGCCTGGACCGGGGGAGACAAGACACCCCGGCCGGGACCTCCAGAAACCTGATGCCCCCGGACACCTCGCCGGGGGCTTTTTCCTTTGTGCGGAACCCGGTGGGTCTTTCGGGGGTTGACCGGGCAAAAGGAGACTCCGATGTCGATCAAGCTGCCGAGCCGGTCCTCGCTGTTGTCCATACCCCCGAAAAGGCTGCCCGTGAACCGCGCGCGCCTGATGCCGCTGGCCTATGCGGGCGGATTGTTGGCCATCGGCGCGGTGTTGCTGATCGCCAAGCCGCGCGTCGGGAATGTGCCCCAGCCCAATCAGATGGGAACCCTGCCGCGCCGCAGCCGCTGGCGCCGCGCCGCCCAAAAGGGCCGCGACGGGGTGCAGGCGTTCGCGCCGGTGAACGTGACCGATTCGATGGGCCGCTCGCTGATTCTGGGCGGTGCGGCGCTGCTGCTGGCGCGGGTGCTGGACGAGGTGTCGGGCCGCGACGGGCAGTAGGTCGGCCCTAGCGACGGCCCTGCCGGCATGTGTCGCGCATTTCGGGACCGACGGTGATTTCAGGGCCTGGCCCGGTCGGCACCTCGACAGGCGCCGGGCCACGCAGGACTTTCCCTCAGGATGCCTCCGGTCGTATGGACGGGGGATATGCCGAAATCGGCCTCACGCAGCAGCATTTCCAGCGCTGTGCTGGCATTGGGGAGGCCGGGGATGGCGGCCCCGGCGGTTTTCATCAGCGGTTCGACCGGCACCGGTCTGCGCCGAGGATACCGGGGGCGCAGAAAGGCACGCAGCGCGGCGGCCTCAGCGTCGGCGGGCCCGGTAAAGACGGGCCAGTTCGCCCCTTGGCGCGGTGGTCTGGCGCGGTGGTCTGGCCCGATGCTCGGGCCCGATGCTCTGGCCGGCGCCCGTGCCCAGTACGAGGCTCACCCTGTGAATGCCCGCCGCGTCCCCGATGCCGCGCGAATGCACCGCCTTGCCGGAAAGGCGGGTACGGTGGACATGCATCCGGCTGACCCTGTGGTCGACCAATGCGTTACCCCATCCAGCGTCGCACCGGGGCGGCGGCCTCTTCCAGGGGCTGGCAGCGCACATCCACCAACGTCGGGCCGTCAAAATCCAGCGCCTCGGCCAGCACGCCGTCCAGCGCGGCGGGGTCGCTGACCGAATAGCTTTTGATGCCAAAACCCGCCGCCACCATCGCCTGATCGCTGCGGTTGAAATCGACGTTGTAATACCGCTTGTCGCAATCGTCGCGCTGGCTGGCCTTGATCCATCCGAACGCGGCATTCGACAGCACGATATAGGTCACCGGCGCGCCGATGCGGGCCACGGTTTCCAGCTCGCCGCAGGCAAAGGCGAAACTGCCGTCGCCCATCAGGCCCACCACCTTGCTGTGGGGCCTGCCGAACCACACCCCCAGTGCGGCGCCAAGGCAATAGCCCAACGCCCCGTGCGCGCGATTGGTGATGAACCGCCGCCCCGGCAGGGGGAGCTGGCCGTAGGCGCTCCAATACGGGCAGGATGTGCCGGGGTCCGACACGACGGTGGCGGTTTCGGGCAGCAGGCGGTTCAGCGCGCCGATGATCATCTCGGGGCGGATCTGGTCGCCCGTGCGCCGGGCGAGGGCTGCAAAGCGGGCGAATTTGCGCGCCTTGATGTCGGCGATTGCGGCGGCGCCGCCAAACTGCGGCACCTCGCGGCCCTGCAGCGCGTCGTTCATCGCGTTCAGCGTCAGTTTCAGATCGGCGCAGACCCCCACCTCGGTCGGGTAATTCGCGCCGATCACCATCGGGTCGCTGTCGATATGCACGATGCGCTGGCCGCGCCTGGGCTGTTCCCAGCGCGCGGTCGTGGTCGATCCGGCGCGGCACCCCATGAAAACCACCAGATCGGCGGCCTGCATCATCTCCCACGTTTCATCGGTGCCGCCGTTGGACCCCACGACCCCAAGGCACAGCGGATGCGTATCGGCCAGCGCCCCTTGTCCCGAGATCGACGTGGCGACCGCCAGATCCAGCGCCTCGGAAAATTGCGCAAGCGCGTCCATCGCGCCGGAAATCACCACGCCGCCGCCGCAAACCACTAAGGGCCGTTTCGCGGACAGGATTGCGTCGGCGGCCGCCTCGGCCATGCCGGGCGCCGGGGCGGCGCGATGCGCGGGATAGCTGGCAAGGGCGGGATCGGCCCAGATGTCCTCGGTCAGTACGGCATCGTACTGGATGTCGTAGGGCAGCCCCAGATGCGCCGAACCGGGCCGCCCGGTGGTCATCGCGCGAAACGCAGCGCGCACCATGCGGGGGATGTGATCGGCGCGGGAAATCACCGTGTTCCACTTGGTCAGCGGGCGCATCAGCGATTCCTGGTCAACCTGTGTCAGGGGGTATTTGCCATATGAGGCAACGGAAATGTCGGTGGTGATCGACAGCACGGCATAGGACGATTCGTTCGCCTCGATCAGGCCGGGCAGGATGTAGGTGGCGCCCCCGCCCGACGGCCCTTCGCACACGCCCACACGCCCGGTGACACGGCTGTAGCCGTCGGCCATGTAGCAGGCAGAGCGTTCGTCGCGGGTCAGCACATGGGTGATGCCATGATCCAGTTGCAGCATGGCGTCGTAGAACGGCAGCGTGGTGTCGCCGCACAGCCCAAAGATATGGGTGACGCCGTGGGCCTCAAGCGCGCGCACCATGGCTTCGGCGCCGTTCATCCGGTTGCGGTGACCTGCCATGCGCGCGCCCTTCCTCAATCGTACCGCAGTCTGTATACAGCGCCTGATACAGATGAGAAGGACCGGAATGACCGCGCCAAGCAGTGTTGACCGTGTGTATGACGCCCTGCGCGACAGGGCGATCCGATTTGCCTTCAAGCCGGGCGAACGGATCAATGAATCCGCGCTGACCCGCGCGCTGAACGTCAGCCGCACACCGCTGCGCGAGGCGCTGAACCGGCTGGCCGCCGAGGGCTTTCTGACGCTGCGCGGGGGGCAGGGGTTTTTCTGCCGCGCGCTGGACCCTGGGCAGGTGCTGGAATTGTACCAGTTGCGCACCGCGCTGGAGGTCGAGGCGCTGCGGCAGGGCATAATCCGGGCCGATGACGCAACGCTGGCCACGTTCGGGGCGCGGTTCGAAACAACCGACCCGGCCTATGTCGCAACCACCGATCCCGCGGCGCTTGTCCATATGGACGAAGCGTTTCACCTGTCGGTGGCGGCGTTGTCGGGCAATGGCGAATTGTGCCGGATGCTGAGCAACGTCAACGCACGCATCCGCTTTGTGCGCATGGTCAACCTGCGCGAATTGCGCACCGGGCGGAACGCCGGGGATTCGGGCGCGCACCGCCGCATTGCCGCAGCGGTTCTGGCGCGCGACATCGACGCCGGAGAATCCGCGCTGCGTGGTCACATCGAACGGCGCGGCGAGGAAACGCGGGCGCTGGTGCGGCTGGCATATTGCGAACTGTACGTCCCCGAATAGCGATGTGCGGCGCGCCGCCCGGCGATGCCGCGCCGGGCTGATCCGGATCAAGGCCGGGCGTCCCGCGCTGTGGTCTTACATGTTCGGAAACCTGAATATGGAGAACATGATGAGCTACAAGGACACGTTGGCCACCCTCAAGCCGCAGGTCAAAAGCTTCAACACTGCGATTGGCGACACCGCCAGGGGCTTTGGCGCCATTGCCGCCAGTTTGCACGGAGACGGGGCGCTCAGCCACCAGCACAAGGAATGCGTCGCCCTTGGCATCGCCGTGGCGATCCGGTGCGAGCCGTGCATTCTGTTGCACACCGAGGCGCTGATCCGCATGGGTACAACGCGGGAGGTAATCGCCGAAGTGCTTGCCGTGGCGGTAGAGATGGGCGGCGGCCCGGCGGTGATGTACGGGGCAAGGGCGCTGGCGGCCTATGACGAGCTGTCGGGCTGACCGGGCCGCAAAAAAAGGCGCAGCCCCGCGAAGGGGGGCGCGCCTTTTCATAAATGCCAAAGGTTTACCCGCGCAGCGAACCGCCGGTCGCCTTTTCGACCTTTTGCACGATCCTGGCCGCGACCGCTTCGATGTCTTTTTCGGTCAGCGTCGCGTCGGTGGGTTGGAGGCGCACGGTGATGGCCAGCGATTTCTGCCCTTCGCCAAGGCTGCCACCGATGAATTCATCGAACACGCGCACGTCGTCGATCAGCGCCTTGTCCGCTCCGGCGGCGGCGTTCACCAGATCCTGCGCGGCCACATCGGCGTCCACCACAAACGCGAAATCGCGTTCGACCGCCTGCAGATCGTTGGCCACCAGCGCCGGGCGCGACGCGCCCCTGGACCGGGGCAGGGGGATCTGTTCGGGATAGAGCACAAAGCCCACGGCGGGCCCCTTGACGCCCATCTCGGTCAGAACGCCGGGGTGGATTTCGCCGAACACGCCCAGCACCTTTTTCGGGCCAAGACACAGCCTGCCGTGACGGCCCGGATGCCACCAGCCCTCGGCGCCGCGCAGGATCTGCATCTTGGCGGGGGCGCCGATGGCGGCAAGCACCGCCTCGGCATCGGCCTTGGCATCAAAGATGTCGACCGCGCGCGACGCCCCATGCACGTCCTTCGGCCCGGTGCGCCCGACAAGCAGGCCGCAGACCTGAAGATGCTGCTCGCCCGGCTCGCCGCCCTGAAACGCGGCGCCGCATTCGAACAGCGCCAGATCCGCAAAGCCGCGCGCCTGGTTGCGCGCCGCGGCCTGCAACAGCCCCGGCAGCAGGTGCGGGCGCATGTGCGACAGATCGGCGGAAATCGGGTTGGCGAGCCTTGTGGCGTCATCGCCGCCGCCGAACAGCGCCGCAGAGCCCTGGTCGACAAAGCTGTAGGTGACGCATTCGTTATAGCCCAGTTCCGCCGTGGTGCGGCGCGCGATCTGTTCGCGCTTTTGCATCGGTGACAGGATCGGCGCGGGCACGCCCGCTGTGGGGCGCGGCATCGGGATGCCTTGCAGTCTGGTCAGCGATGCGACGCGCGCGACCTCTTCGACCAGATCCGCTTCGCCCAGAACATCGGGGCGCCAGCTGGGCACGTTCGCCATGTCGCCATCAAAGGTGAACCCCAGGGCTGTCAGCGTGGCGCGTTGGGTGTCGGCGGGAATGTCCATGCCCACCAGCGATACGACGCGGTCGGTGTCAAGCTTGTAGGCACGCGCCACGTTCGGCGCGCTGCCGGCGACCACCACGTCTGACGCCTCGCCACCGGCGATGTCGATGATCATCCGCGCTGCGGCCTCGATCCCCGGCGCGGCCGAGGCCGGGTCGATGCCCCGCTCGAACCGATAGCGCGCGTCGGAATTGATTTTCAGCGCGCGGCCCGTGTAGGCGGTGCGGACGGTGTCGAAATAGGCAGACTCGACAAAGACATTCACCGTGTCGTCGGATACGCCGGTCGCGGTGCCGCCCATGATGCCGCCAAGGCTTTGCACGCCCGCATCGTCGGAAATCGCGGTCATGCCGGGGGTCAGCGTGTAGGTGCGTTCGTCCAGCGCGTCGAGCGTTTCGCCCCCCGCGGCGGCGTGCACGCGCAGCGCGCCGGTCAGCTTGTCGGCATCGAACACATGCAGCGGACGATTGCGGTCAAAGGTAAAGAAGTTCGTCACATCGACAAGAAAGCTGATCGGGCGCAGGCCGATGGCCTTGAGCCGGTGTTGCAGCCATTGCGGCGAGGGGCCGTTTTTCACGCCCCGGATGACGCGTCCGTAGAACACCGGGCAGCCTTCGGCCGTGTCGTCGATGGTCACGGTGATCGGGCAAGGGAAGGCGCCGGGCACGGTCACCTCGGCCAGCGGTTTCAGCCTGCCCAGCCCGCGCGCCGCAAGATCGCGCGCGATGCCATGCACCCCAAGCGCGTCGGGGCGGTTGGGGGTGATGGCGATCTCGATCACCGGATCGACCTTGGCGGGGTCGTTTTTCGCCAGCCAGTCGGCAAAGGTCTGCCCGACCTCGCCCGAGGGCAGTTCGATGATGCCGTCGTGTTCCTCGGACAGTTCCATTTCGCGCTCGGAACACATCATGCCGTGGCTTTCGATGCCCCGTATCCTGCCGACCTGAATGGTCGTGTCGATACCGGGCACATAGGTGCCGGGGCTGGCAACCACCACCGTGATCCCCGCCCGCGCGTTGGGCGCCCCGCAGATGATCTGGGTTTCGCCGCTGCCCGTCAGCACACGGCACAGGTTCAGCTTGTCCGCGTCGGGGTGTTTCTCGGCCGCGATGACCTTGCCGATGGTAAAGGCGGAAAGGGTCTCGGCAGGGTTTTCAACGCCCTCGACCTCAAGGCCAAGATCGGTGAGGGCTTCGGTGATGTCATCAACCGAAGCCCTTGTGTCGAGGTGTTCCTTCAGCCAGGAAAGCGTGAATTTCATCGCAAAGCCGCCCGCTGTTGTGGTCCATTGCGGCAGGGCCTTACCGCATCGCGGGGCAGGGGGAAAGGGGCAGGGCACCGCTGAGGCGCGATGCGCGTTTGCCATCGCGGCATTTCCCCCTAGGCTATGCATACGCGACCAAGGCAGGGGCCCCGCCGCAGTATGACCTTCGAGACGGATACAGGCACCCTGCTTGCGCAAAGCCAGCAGCGTGCGCGCCGCCTGCGCCGCCAGCAGGGGGGCACCGACTGGACGCTGTTCCTGGCCGGGGCAGGGCTGATCCTGTGGGGCGTCGTCGCGGGCGCCGGAGCGATGCGCTACAACTGGCAATGGTACCGCATTCCGGGTTATTTCTGGCGCAAGATCGACGGCGAGATCGTCCTCGGCCCGTTCATCAAAGGGCTGCTGGTCACGCTGGACATCACCTTTTGGGGCGCGCTGCTGGCCTTTGGCATCGGGCTGTGCGTGGCGCTCTTGCGGCTGTCGCGCAGCTGGGCGGGCCACGCGCTGGCCAGCGCCTATCTCGAAATCATCCGCAACACGCCGCTGCTGGTGCAGATGTACCTGTTCTACTTCGTCCTGTCGCCGATCCTTGGCATCCCCCGCTTCTGGACCGGAGTTCTGACGCTGGCGGTGTTCGAGGCCAGCTTCATTTCCGAAATCCTGCGCGGCGGTATCCTGTCCGTGCCCCGCGCCCAGTGGGAGGCCGCATCGGCGTTGGGGCTGCGCGGCTATGCCACCTATCGCAAGGTGGTGCTGCCGCAGGCGGTGCCGCTGATGCTGCCGCCGCTGACCTCGGCGGTGGTGAATCTGGTGAAAAGCTCGGCCATCGTGTCGACCATCGCCATTTTCGACCTGACGAATGAGGGCCGCACCATCATCGCCGACACCTTCATGACCTTCGAGGTCTGGCTGACCGTCGCCGCGATCTATCTGGTGCTGACGATCAGTCTTTCCGCCATTGCCGCCCTGCTTGACCGCCGGGCGCGCAAATTTACCGAACGATAACACCGAACGACAACAGGGAACCATTCCAATGAACCTCAAGGCAATCGCCCTCGCCGCGACCGGATTCGCGTCGGCGGCACAGGCGCAGGACACACAACAGGACCTGTCGCAGGACAGCGTCATTGAAAGCATCAAGCGCGAGGGCGTGCTGCGCGTCGGCATGTCCACCTTCGTGCCCTGGGCGATGCGTGACGTGAACGGCGATCTCATCGGGTTCGAGATCGACGTGGCGACCACGCTGGCGGAGGATATGGGGGTCGAGATCGAATTCGTGCCCACCGCCTGGGACGGGATCATCCCGGCGCTGCTGTCGGGGCAGTTCGACGTCATCATCGGCGGCATGTCGATCACGCCGCAACGCAACCTGACGGTCAATTTCACCGCGCCCTACGCGCGCTCGTCGCTGGGTGTCATGGCCAACAGCGCCACGTCCAGCGACATCGCCTGGCCTGACGGCTATAACACGCCCGATGTGACCTTTTCCTGCCGCCGGGGCGGGTCGCCCTGCGATTACATCCGCGACACCTTTCCCAAGGCCACCGTGCGCATGTTCGACGACCAGAACCAGGTGATCCAGGAGGTGCTGAACGGCAATGCCAACGCGATGATGTCGTCCCAGCCGCTGCCCGCCTTCATCATCTACGACAACCCCGAAACTGTGTTCGCCCCCACCGACGAGCTGATCGAAGCATCCAACGAAGGGTTTGCCCTGCGCAAGGGCGACCCGGACGCGCTGAATTTCTTCGACAACTGGATCCTGGTGCGCACCGCCGATGGCTGGCTGGACGCGCGCCACGATTTCTGGTTCGGCGGGCGTCCCTGGGCCGGGCAAGTGCCGGAATAACGCGTGTACCCCGACCCCGATCGCAAGCGCCGCTTCGGCGCGATCGACCTGATCCTGATCCTCGCGGTGCTTGCCGCGGGGGCGTTTGTGTGGCACCGGGTGTCTGACGTGCTGGCCTATAACTGGAACTGGGCCTACCTGCCCGGCGTGCTGTTTCGCGAAACCGCTGGCGGCTACGAACCCAACCTCTTGCTGACGGGATTTCTGACCACGATCCGCCTGTCGCTTTGGGCGATGCTGCTGGCGTCGCTGCTGGGGGGCGTACTGGGGATGATGGGCGCGCGCCGCCGCCTGCTGCCCCGGCTGGCAACCACCGCCTATGTCGGTCTGATCCGCAACATCCCGCCGCTGGTCTTTGTGTTCGTGTTCTTTTTCTTTATCAGTTCGCAGGTCATCCCCGCCTTGGGCATCTCCCGCTGGGCGCGGGACCTCTCCCCTCTGGCCGGACAGGCGGTGACCTTTCTGGCCGGCCCGCACGCGCGGCTGGAAAACTTCATCGCCGGAGTCCTGAGCCTTGCCATGTTCGAGGCCGCCTACATCGCCGTCATCACCCGCGCCGGTATCCAGGCGGTGCCCGAGGCGCAGATCGAAGCCGCCCGCAGCCTCGGCCTGACATCCTGGCAGACCTTCCGCCTTGTCGTGTTCCCGCAAGCGCTGCGCAAGGTCACGCCGCCACTGGCGAACCAGTTCATCTCACTGGTCAAGGACAGCGCGATCGTGTCGCTGATCTCGGTACAGGAACTGACCTTCACCGGCGCCGAAATCGCCGTGTCGTCGCAGCGCCGGTTCGAAACCTATATCGTGGTCGCCGCGCTGTATTTCATCCTGTGTTTCGGCCTGTCCCGGCTGTTCGCAACGCTGGAACGCCGACAAGCCGCCAACGGCCGCAGCTGACAGGCCGGGATCACACGCCGCCCCCACCTTCATCTTGCCGGATAAACTCCCGCCGGAGGCATCCCGTCCGGGCAACCCGCGCAAAACGCCGGACAGATTACCGAGGTTCGAAATACCCCAGCGGAATCTTCAGGTAGCTGCGCCCGTTGTCTTCGGCAGGGGGCATCCGCCCGCCGCGCGTGTTCACCTGCAACGCCGCCAGCATCAGCTTGGGCAGGGGCAGCGTGGCATCCCGCGCGTCCCGAATGGCACGATAGGCCGCTTCGCCGGGCGCGTCACACAGATGAATGTTATGGGCCTTGTGCTCAGCCACCGTGGCGCAGCACCGGGCCGCGCGCCCGTCCGGCGCGTAATCATGCCCGACATATAGACGCGTATCGTCCGGCAGCGACAGAATGCGCATCAACGACCCGTACAGCGTCGCCGAGGACCCGCCGGGAAAATCCGCCCGCGAGGTGCCGCTGTCGGGCATCATGAACGTGTCGTGCACAAATGCCGCATCCCCGGCGACATAGGTGATCGACGCCAGCGTATGACCCGGCGAAAACATCACCCGCACCGGGATGTTCCCGACCATGAACGTGTCGCCATCGGCGAACAGCCGATCCCAGGCCGATCCGTCGGTGGGGAATTCGTCGCCAAGGTTGTAGATGTCTTTCCACAACGCCTGCACCTCGGTCACCTTCGCGCCGATGGCCTGAGGTGCGCCGAGCCGGGTCTTGAACCAATGCGCCGCCGAAAAGTGGTCAGCATGGGGGTGCGTGTCCAGAATCCAGGCGACCGTGATCCCGGTGTCGCGGATATAGCCCAGGATCGCTTCGGCGTTTTCGGTGGTGACCGCCGCGGCCCGCGGGTCGAAATCCAGCACCGGGTCGACGATGGCGCCCTGCATCGTGGCGGGGTCGTGAAAGACATACTGCCAACTGCCTGTGGTTTCGTCCCAGAAACTCCGAACCGTGGGCGAATGGGTCATGACATGTGCTCCGTTATGCGCTGCGCTGGTGCGTATCACCTTCTTCTATTGGAATGTGTTTTCTGGCACGCAATTGTCCAGACCCGCGCGACAAAATAATAACGCCGCCCCCGATGACGGGGGCGGCGCCTGATGGCCGGCCGAGGCCGAGGTTCACTCGGCGGGCGCGGCCGACTGCGCATGGGCGCGCACCTGCTTGCGGGCAAAGATCCGGTAGACGACCACGAAGAACAGCGGCACAAAGACAACCCCCAGCACGGTGCCGGTGATGGTGCCCCCCAGCACGGCCGAGCCGACCGCGTTGCGCCCGCCCGCGCCCGCGCCGGAGGACAGCGCCAGCGGCACGACCCCCAGCGTAAACGCGAGCGAGGTCATGATGATCGGACGGAACCGCTGCTTGGCGGCTTCCTTGGTGGCGGTATACAGGTCTTCGCCGGCATCGAACCGTTCGCGTGCGAATTCCACGATCAGGATGGCGTTCTTGCCGGTCAGGCCGATGACCGTGAGCAGGCCCACCTGAAAGAACACCCCGTTTTCAAAGCCGAACCAATAGGCCGCACCCATGGTGCCCAGCACGCCGACCGGCATGGCCAGCATCACCGAGAACGGGATCGTCCAGCTTTCGTAAAGCGCTGCGAGGCACAGGAAGATCGCCGCCAGCGACAGCGCGTACAGCAGCGGCGCCTGGCCGCCGGAATCGCGTTCCTCCAGCGACAGGCCGGTCCAGGCGATGGCGTAGCCGGGGGGCAGTTCGCCGAGCAGCCGTTCCATTTCCGCCATCGCCTCGCCCGTGGTGACGCCGGGCACCGGCTGACCCTGGATCTGCATCGAGGGCACGCCGTTGTAGCGCGTCAGGCCCTGCGGGCCATAGGTCCAGCTTTCCGAGGTGAAGTTGGCAAAAGGCACCAGCTCTCCGCTGGAATTGCGCACCCGCCATTTGGCAAGGTCCGACGGCGTGGCGCGGCTGTCGGGCGCGCCCTGCACATAGACCCGCTTGATGCGGCCATTGTCGTTGAAATCGTTGACGTACTGGCCCGCCCAGGCAATCGACAGCAGGTTGCCCACGTTGGTGGGGGTCACACCCACCGCCCCGGCCGCGCGCCAGTCGATGTCCATGTTGAACTGCGCCGCGTCCTCCAGCCCCGAAGGGCGCACCGACGCGATCAGCTCGCTTTGCGACGCCATGCCCAGCAGCTGGTTGCGCGCTTCCAGAAGCTGCTCATGCGTCTGCCCGGCCTGGCCCTGAAGGAAGAAATCGAAACCCGACACGTTGCCCAGTTCGATCACCGACGGCGGCACAATGGGAAACACCATCGCGTCCTTAATGCCCATGAACGCCGGAAAGGCGCGGCCCGCCACGGCCTGGACGCTTTGGTCGGGGCGCGGGCGTTCCTCCCAGTCTTTCATCCGCACGAAGGCAAGACCCATGTTCTGGCCCTGACCGGCAAAGGAAAAGCCGACCACGCCAAACACCGATTCCACGTTCTCGGATTCGTTTTCCATGAAATGCTGCTGGACCTGTTCGACGACGTCCAGCGTGCGTTCCGCGGTGGCCCCGGTCGGTCCCTGGATCAGGGTCATCAGGATGCCCTGATCCTCGGCGGGCAGAAAGCCGGTGGGTGTGTTGTCGAACATCCAGACCATGCCGCCCGCGAGCGCCAGGTAAACGATCAGCACCCGGAAGGGGCGGCGGATGATGTAGCCCACCGTGCCGCCGTAGCCGTTGGTCGTCTTGTCGAACCCCTTGTTGAACAGCCCGAACAAGCCGCGCCGCGTGTGGTGCGCATCCTTGGATTTCAGCAGGGTCGCGCACAGCGCCGGGGTCAGCGTCAGCGCCACCACCACCGACAGGCCCATGGCCGACACGATGGTGATCGAGAACTGGCGATAGATCACCCCGGTCGATCCGGGAAAGAACGCCATTGGCACGAACACCGCCGACAGCACCAGCGCGATGCCGACAAGTGCGCCGGTGATCTGGTCCATGGATTTGCGGGTCGCTTCGCGCGGGTTCAGCCCCTCTTCTTCCATGATGCGTTCGACGTTTTCGACCACCACGATGGCGTCATCCACCAGCAGGCCGATCGCCAGCACCATGGCCAGCATGGTCAGCGTGTTGATGGTAAAGCCGGCCAGCGCCAGAATGCCAAAGGTGCCCAGGATCACGACCGGCACCGCCAGCGTCGGAATCAGCGTCGCGCGCAGGTTCTGAAGGAACAGCAGCATCACGCAGAACACCAGAACGATGGCTTCCAGCAGCGTCTTTTGCACTTCGTGAATCGAAATTTCGATGAACGGGGTGGTGTCGTAGGGAATGACGTATCTGATCCCGTCGGGGAAGAATTCGGAATACTCCTCGATCCGCTGCTTGACCCGTTCCGAGGTATCAAGCGCGTTCGCCCCGGATGCGATCTGCAACGCCATGCCCGATGAGGGCTGGCCGTCGTACCGGGCGATGGTGGAATAGTTTTCCGCCCCGACCTCGACCTCGGCCACGTCCTGCAGCAGCACGAGGCCGCCATCGGTTTCGCTGCGCAGCACGATGTTGCGGAAATCCTCGGGGGTGGTCAGCAGCGATTGCGCGGTGATCGTGGCGTTCAGCTGCTGGCCCGCGGGGGCGGGCAGAGTGCCAAAGCTGCCTGCGGAAATCTGTGCGTTCTGCGCCGACACGGCGCTGACCACGTCCGAGGGCGTCATTTCGAATGCCGAAAGCTTGGACGGGTCAAGCCAGATCCGCATGGCGTATTGCGCGCCGAACACCTGGGCGCCGCCGACGCCTTCGATGCGGCTGAATTCATCCACAAGGTTCGAGTTCAGGTAATCCGACAGATCCGCCTGGTCCAGGCTGCCATCTTCGGAAATCAGGCCGATCACCATAAAGAACGACGACGACGCCTTTTCCACGGTCACCCCCTGGCGCTGCACCGTCTCGGGCAGCAGCGCCGTGGCCTGGCTCAGCTTGTTCTGCACCTGCACCTGCGCCACGTCCGGGTCGGTGCCGGTTTCGAAGGTCAGCGTGATGCTGGCCGTGCCCGCCGAGGTCGACGAGGACGACATGTAGCGCATCCCGTCCAGCCCGGTCATCTGCTGTTCGATGATCTGGGTCACGGTGTTGGCCACGGTCTGGGCCGAGGCGCCGGGATATTGCGCCGAAACGCGCACCGAAGGCGGCGCGATCTGCGGATATTGCGCGATGGGCAGCGTGAGGATCGACAGAACGCCGATCCCCATGATGAGGATCGAGATCACCCAGGCAAAAACCGGACGGTCGATAAAGAAACGGGCCATGAAGGTCTCCTGGCTGGACGCGCGCCTTGACGGGCGCCCGAAGTTATCCGGGGGTTATTCCGAAGCGGTCTCGGTGGTGTCGGCGGGGGCGTCTTCGGCCTGCTGGCCTTGCGGCGCTTGTGCTCCCTGCTCCTGCGCGGCTTGTGCTCCCTGCTCCTGCGGGGCTTCTGCCTGGCGCTCCTGTGGAGCTTCGGCCTCGCGCTCCTGCGGAGCTTCTGCCTGGCGCTCCTGTGGAGCTTCTGCCTGGCGCTCCTGTGGAGCGACCGTCATACCGGGCGATACTTTCTGAAGTCCCTCGACGATGACGCGGTCCCCGGGGGCAAGGCCGTCGGTCACCACCCAGTTGACCCCAAGGTCGCGCTGGACCGTCAGTTCGCGGGTTTCTACGGTATTGTCGGCCGTCACCACCATGGCCATGGGGCGGCCCCGGCGGTCGCGGGTCACGCCCTCTTGCGGGGCAAGCACCGCGTCCGACACCTTGCCCTGCGGCATTTCGACCTGCACATACATGCCCGGCAGCAGGAACTGTTCGGTGTTTGGAAATTCCAGCCGCAACACCACAACGCCCGTCTGTTCGTTGACATGCGGTTCGGCGGCGGCAAGGCGGCCGGTGTGCTCATAGGTCGTGCCATCCGCAAGGGTCAGGCTGACCACGGCATCGTCGGGTGCCGATTGGCCAGACCGGCGCCAGCGCAGCAGCTCGGCCGCCGATTGCGTCACATCCACATTCACCGGATCAAGCTGGCGAATCGTCGTCAGCGCCTTGGTCTGACCGGCGGTCACCAGCGCGCCCTGCGTCGCCTCGGACAGGCCGGCGACGCCGGACAGGGGCGCGCGGATGGTGGCGCGTTCAAGGTCGATCTCAGCGGCCAGCAGATTGGCCTCGGCCACCTTCACCGCCGCTTTGGCGACATCGTGCGCGGCAAGCGCGTCGTCGAAGGTCTGCTGGCTGGTCACGTTGCGCTCGCGCAGTTCCTGCTGGCGCGCCGATTCGCGTTCGGCCGAGCGCAGCGTCGCATTGGCCTGCGCCAGCGATGCCTCGGCGGCGGCTTTCTGCGCCTCGTAGCTGGCGGCGTCGAGGCGATAAAGCGGGTCGCCCTGGCTGACCTCGGCGCCTTCCTGGAACAGGCGTTCGATGATGATGCCACTCACCTGGGGGCGCACCTCGGCCACAGCGGATGCCGCCACTCGGCCCGGCAGGGTTGCTGTCAGGGTCACATCCTGCGCCCCCAGCGTGACCACGGTGACAGGTTGGGGGGGGCGTTCAGCGCCCTCCTGCTGGGCGGATGCGGGCAGGGCAAGGGCCGTCAGCGCAAGGCCTGCCACGGCAAGCAGGCGGCGCAGTTTGCACGGCGTTTCGATGTGCATGTCGTCACTCCAGGAAGGCTTGGGGCCGCAACAGATGCGGATGGCTCTTGCAGGCCGATATGGAAACCGGCAAGTTTTGTAAAGTGCGGAGCGCAGGAACCGCCTCGTTTTTCCCTGCGTTGAAGCACAGGAGTTGTGCAGTGCAACAAGACTCGGCAAAACGGCAGGATGTGCCCCGCCGGCGGGGACGTCCGGTGCAGATCGATGCGCAGACGCGCGAGGCAATGGTGCTGGACGCCGTGGCCGATTTGCTGGGCCATTCCCGGCTGGAAGATGTCAGCATGGCGGGCATCGCCCGCAAGGTGGGCATGTCCAAGCGCACGCTTTATGCGATTTTCGGCAGCCGTGAGGAATTGCTGGGTGCCACCTTTGCCCGAATCGGGCGCACGATATTTCGCCCGCTGGAATCCCGCGACCACGCCCGCCCGCTTTGCGAGCGGTTGCGCAAGCTGCTGACGATTAACCCGATGCCGCAATTCGAACAGGCCCCGCTGGAGCTGCTGAGGGCTGTGGTCGCCGAGGCGCCGATGTATCCCGGCATCGCCCAGCAGTTCGACGCCGAAGGGCGGGGCGCGCTGATCGGCTACATAACACACGAAATCGAATCGGCTGCCGACGCCGGAGAGATCGTGTTGCACGGGATGACGCCGTTTGACGCGGCAGAGCTGCTGGCGGACATGGTGATGGGCAACGCGCTGCACCACCTGCTGACCCCCAGCGAGACAAAATCCTGCGATCCCTACGAGGAAAAGTGCCGCCGCCGCGATCACGCCGTGGATATATTCCTGCACGGGCTTCAACCGCGCTGAGGCGGCGTGCCCGGCCTTGGGCCGCCGAGGGGGGGAGGTGTGACGGGGAGCGTGATCGGCGCGGCGCCCGTTCGTTCGGCCCCGAAGCCCGCGCCGCAGGCTGAGGCTTTTTGGCCAGAGCCGCAGCCCCTTCTGACCGGCGCCGCTTGCCAATTCCGCCGCACGCTCGCAAAGTCGCGGGCATGCAGGTCTACCTCCCCATCGCCGAGATCTCGGTCAATATCCTCTTGCTGTTCGGGCTGGGCGCGCTGGTGGGCATCCTTTCGGGCATGTTTGGCGTCGGGGGCGGGTTTCTGATTACGCCGCTGCTGTTTTTCATGGGCATCCCGCCTGCGGTGGCGGTGGCGACCGGGGCGAACCAGATCGTCGCCAGTTCGGTGTCGGGCGTGCTGGCGCATCTCAAACGGCGAACGGTCGATCTGCGCATGGGCACGGTTCTGTTGTCCGGGGGCATCGTGGGCGCGGCGGTCGGGATCTGGGTTTTCAACCTGCTCAAGGGGATGGGCCAGGTCGATCTGCTGGTCCGCCTGTGCTATGTGGTGTTTCTGGGAATCATCGGCGGGCTTATGTTCTTTGAAAGCCTGGCCGCGCTGCGCCGATCGCGCCGGGGCGGTCCGCCCAGGCGCAAACATCACGGCTGGGTCCACGGGCTGCCGTTCAAGGTGCGGTTCCGGACATCCGGCTTGTATATCTCGGCCATCCCGCCGGCGCTGGTGGGGCTGTGCGTCGGGGTGCTGTCGGCGATCATGGGCGTGGGCGGCGGGTTCATCATGGTGCCCGCGATGATCTATCTGCTGGGGATGCCGACCAAGGTGGTGGTGGGCACCTCGCTGTTCCAGATCATCTTTGTGACCGCGTTCACCACCATGGCCCATGCCATCACCAGCCAGACGGTCGACATCCTGCTGGCGCTGGTGTTGCTGATCGGCGGAGTGATCGGCGCGCAGATCGGCACCGCCCTGGGCATGCGTCTGAAGGCCGAACAACTGCGTATCGCGCTGGCGGCGCTGGTGCTGCTGGTCTGCGGCAAGCTGGCGCTGGATCTGTTCCTGACCCCGGCCGACCTGTTCGAACTGGGGGTGGGCGAATGATCCGCGCGCTGCTTTTGCTGCTGGCGCTGACCCTGCCTGCCCGCGCGGAAGAGGTCGTCATGGGCCTTAGCCGTGACAGCGTCGCGATCACCACCGATTTCAACGGTTCCGAGGTGCTGATCTTTGGCGCGGTCAAGCGCGAGGCGGCGATCCAGGCCGATCCTCCGCTGCGGGTGATCGTGTCGGTCGCGGGGCCGGTGACCCCGGTCACCGTCTGGCGCAAGGAACGCCGCCTTGGCATCTGGGTCAACACCGAGGCGGTCGAGATCGACGCCGCCCCGTCGTTTTATGCCGTCGCAAGCTCGGCCCCCTGGGATGAGTCGATTTCCGAGGTCGAGGACCTGCGCCACAAGGTGTCCATCGAACGCGCCATCCGGTCGGTCGGTGCGCCGATGGCCATTGCCGACAGTCAGAGCTTTACCGACGCGCTGATCCGGGTTCGCGAAAGGGCGGGCCTGTACAAGACCTTTTACGACAGCGTCGAATTTCGCGAATCGACGCTGTTCGACGTGGCGATCCGCATGCCCGCGACCATCGTCGAAGGCACCTACACCACCCGCGTCTTCCTGACGCGCGGCGGCACGGTGGTGTCACAGCACGCATCCACCCTTGAGGTGCGCAAAGTCGGGTTGGAACGCTGGCTGTTCAACCTGTCCCGAAACCAGTCCGCCCTCTATGGTCTCTTGTCCCTGGTGATCGCCATCGCCGCGGGCTGGGGGGCCTCGGCGGCCTTCAGAGCGTTGAAATCCGGATGAGTCGCCGCCCCCCATCGCCCCGTAGCGCCTATGCGCGATTCTATCCCATCCAGACCCGGTGGAAGGACAACGACGCCTACGGGCACATCAACAATGTCACTTACCTGTCCTATTTCGACACGGCGGTCAGCCTGTGGCAGATCGAACAGGGAATGGAGATCGCGCAAGAGGGCGGTCTGCGCTTTCTGGTGGTCGAATCGGGCTGCACCTACCACGCCGAGGCGCGCTTTCCCGACCCGTTGCAGGCCGGCATACGGGTCGGCAGGCTGGGCAGCTCTTCGGTGCGCTTCGAGATCGGCATCTTTCGGGGCGACGAATCCACCGCCTGCGTCGAGGGTTTTTTCATCCACGTTCTGGTCAACCCGCAGACCCGGCCGATTCCGATCCCGCAGGATGCGCGCGCCCGGCTGACGGCGCTGATCGTCTGACGGGTCCGGGGCCGGGCGGGTCACGCAAGGCGGCAGGCGTAGACGTTGTTCGGATAAGCCTGATCGCCGATGCGAAACTGCGTCTGCCCGACCTGTCGAAACCCGGTCGCAAGGTAAAAGCCGATCGCGGGGGTGTTTTCCGCATTGGTCGCCAGCCAGACGGACGGCGCAGCTTCATCGTGGCACAATTCGAACGCGGCGTTCAGCAGCGCCCGGCCGATGCCTTTGCCCTGATGGCGCGGCTGAACGTACAAGGTCGCGATTTCGACATCGTGGCAACCCTCGACAGGGGCAGGGCTGCCTCGCGCCAGGCGCAGCACGCCGTCGATCCCATCGGCGTTTTCGGACACCAGAAAGGTCTGGTCAGGGTCCGCGATCAGGGTTTCGGTGTTTTCGCGCGTAAAGGTGCGTAGCGCGTAATCCGCGAAAAATGCGCTAACGCCCCGCTTGATATAGGTGCCGATCCACACCTCGATCGAGATCGCGGCAATGCTTGATGCATCTGACAGTCGGGCGGGGCGAAGCAGCATCGGCGCAGGATGACAGCTTTCGGGGGCAAGGTGAATGCCCCGCCGTGACTTTGGTGGCGGCGGGGGCGCGGAACCCGCCCCAAGGTCAGTGCGTTCGGCCAGGTCAGCCGCAAGGAATATGCCATGAATGACGTCACGCCGATCACCGCGACCAAGGACCAGCTTTCGGTCCTTCAGCATCTTTTGTCGCGCAGCGCCGATTGCCGCGCCTGGTTTGCCGAAATGGCCGACAAGGCCGAGCCGGATTTCCGCTTTGTCGCGCTGAAATTCCGCGGCCTGCATGTCGAGCAAAGCCAGCGCATCGCAGCGATCATCACGGCGCTGGGCGGAGATCCGGACGGGAGCGAAGGGTTCAGGGCCGCGATCAGCCGCACCACCGTGTCGCTGCGATCTCTGTTCGGAGACGTCGACGGCGACATGATGGCCGCCGTGGAAGACGCCGAAGCGCAGGTGCTGGGCGATTTCGACGCGGCACTCAGCTGTCTGCCGCCGTCGCCCTATCGCGATGAGCTTGCGCAAATGAAGCGCGAGTTGATCGCGCTTCTGGCGGATGAACCCATCAACTGATCGGCGCCATTGCAGGGCAGATAAATAAGCCGGGCAGGGTTTTCTTTTTGCCCGATTGATGGATCTGCCTTCGTAATCCTTGCGCGGATGATACCAGAAACGCGGAACGGTCCGTTTTGCGCGACGTGCCGCTTGTTGGCGTCATGTCTTCTCCCTTTTTATCACGCCATTGTGAAAATAAGAGAGATGGCATGAAAATTATCAGATTTTTCCCTGCATTTGCCCTGGCCTTTGCCGCTGCGTGTACTTTGCCACCAACCGTCGCGATTAAGTCGAAATCAATCGCGGCGGATCATCCGGTTTATCGACCAGCTCCGACGGAAAAGCGATTGGGAAGCTCTGGCGACGGCCTTGTCGGGCTGGGAACCCAGGACCTGACCCGCTTTGCCTTTGCACTTGACCGGGAATATCAGCAACTTGCGTTTCAGACCGAACAGGTGAACATCGCGCTGAATGGCGCGATGTTCGTTTCGGCGATGGCTCTTGCGCTCAACCCGCTTTACGGGGTGACCGATGAAGTGATTGCGCGGCGGACGGTCGCGGCTTTGGGCATTAGCGAAATCGCCACCTATGCGGATTCCAATCAAGCCGCGCGCGCCCTGAGGCTTGCCGCAAGCGATGCGCTTTGCATGGCGACCACCACCTCGCAGGGCACTGGGGCCGGAAATGATTTTCAGAAAAGCACGAAATTCGTTGCCGCGCTGCGCTGGTCGCACAACAATCTGCGTCAGCGTCTGAAACGCCGCAGATTTAACATCACCGATCTGGTGACCTGTCTTTCGGAGAGTTCGACCGAGGGGGCGTTGAAAACCGAAGACACGATCACGGTCACCAACGCATTGCTGACAACCCGCGCCGAAGCCGATGACGACGACTACATGAAACGTCTGGCCGGGTGCCTTAGCTGACGTCAGCCCCACTCCACGTCGCCCAGAAAGATATAGCCCGCGCCATAGATCGTCTTGATCAGGCGCGGGTTTCTTGGGTCTTCGCGCAGCTTCTGGCGCAGCCGCGAAATCCGCACATCCATCGCCCGATCAAAGCTTTCGCCGGCGGCGCCCCCCAGCGATTCCTGCATTTGCGCACGGGTGATGAGGCGCTTGGGGGCGTCCAGAAACAGTCGCAGCACCTCGCCCTCGGCATGGGAAAACGGTGTTTCCACGCCGCCCGCGTCTTCCAGCGCATAGCGGTCGAAATGGGCGGTCCAGCCGGCGAACCGCGCGGTGTTGCCACGCTGGGTTTCGCGTCTGGGCGCACGCAGGCGGGCGCGGATGCGCGCCACCACCTCGGTTGGATCGAAGGGTTTGATGATGTAGTCGTCGGCGCCCAGTTCCAGCCCCGTTACCCGGTCCTGCACCTGCGCGCGCCCCGAGATGATGATGACCACCGCCCCCTGTTCCAGCGCCAGCCGGTGCACAAGGCTCAGCCCGTCGCGGTCGGGCAAGCCCAGATCCACAAGGCAGACATCCGGGCGGGCGCGTTTCAGCGCGGCCTCGAATTCGGCGGCGCGCGCAAAGGCGCTGGTGCGAAACCCCGCGTCGGCCAGCGCCTCGGACAACATCGAGCGGATAGCCGGTTCATCGTCAAGGATCGACACGAGCGGGGCGGTCATGCGGGCACCTCGGTCAGGAAGGCGGCCAGCGCCTCGGGGGAAAACGGTTTGCGCAGCACCGGGCCAAGGGCCGCGGCGCGCTGATACAGCGCGCTGGACTCGGGCAGGGCTGTCATCAGGCGCACGGGCAGGCCCGGCAGGCGGGCGGGCAGGTCGGTGCCGGGCGCGGTGCCTTCCAGCGTGATGTCGGACAGCACGACATCCACGTCCAGACCTTCGGCCAGGGCGCAGGCCTCGTCGACCGATGATGCCTCGGCCACCGCGTGGCCCAGCCCGGTCAGCGTCTCGCGCAGCTGGGCGCGCAGGTCGGGGTCGTCCTCGACCAGCAGAACAAGACCTGGGCGCAACAGCGAGACCGCCTCGCGCAACGGCAGGCGCAGGGTGACGCGCGCGCCGCTGTCGCCATTGGCAAGGCGCACATCGCCTCCCGCCAGCTTGGCCATGTCATAGACCATCGCCAGCCCCAGGCCGGACCCGGCGCCGCCCTTGGTGGTGAAAAACGGGTCCAACCCGTGGCTTAGAGCCAGCGGTGCAAAGCCGGGCCCGGTGTCGGTGACCACCAGTTCCAGCCAGGTGTCGCCCACCGCCCGCGCCGCCACCCGGATCGCGCCCCGCGCTCCGCAGGCGTCGGCGGCGTTCAGCACAAGGTTGAGCGCGGCATCCTGAAGCATTCCGGCATCCAGCAGGTAGACGGCGCGCGCCGTGGCCTCGACCGTCAGCGACACGCCGCCGGGCAGCGAGGGCGTCGCCAGCGTCGCCAGATCGTCCAGAAAGGCGGGCAGCGCCACGGGCTCGGGCCGCCAGATACGGTGCGAGGTGATGTCGGCGATTCGGTTCAGCAGGTCGCCGCCCCGCCGGGCGGTCTGCAAGGTGGCGGTGACCAGCGGGGCGGCATCTGGCCCGACCATGCGCGACAGTTTCGACTGCATCCCCAGGATGATCGTCAGAAGGTTGGAAAAATCATGCGCCAGCCCCGATGTCAGTTGCGCCGCCATCTCGCGCCGCCGGGTCTGTTGCAGCGCGGCGCGGGCCTGGGTTTCCCCGGTCACGTCATGGGACAGGATGTAGACGCCCGGTTCGGCGGGATCGGGGGTGAACACCGCGCGGATGCGCCGCTGCGAATCGTCATCGGTGAATTCGAATATGCTTTGTTCGCCCGCAAGCGCCAGATCCAGGCGCGCGGACACCTTGGCCCAGGATGGCCCCAGCGCCTGCGAGCCGTGCAGCCCGACGATGTCCGACGGCCGCCCCGGCATCACCGACGACAACCGCCGATTGGAAAACGTATAGACACCCCGGTCGTCGACACGGGCGATATGGGCCGGCATCATTTCGGTGGTCAGGCGGGTGCGGGCCTCGATTTCGCGCAGTTCGGCCTGCGCTTCCCGCAGGGCCGCGTTGGCCGAAGCCAGCTGGCGATTGGTGGCGGACAGTTCTTCGGACCGGCGCAGCACCTCTTCGGACAGCAGCTCGGACCGGGTGCGCAGCAGGGCCTCTTGCTGCTTGACCGGCGTGATGTCGGTATAAACGGTGACCCAGCCGCCGTTGGGCAGGGGGGCGCCTTCGACGCTGATGGTGCGGCCGTTGGCGCGGGTGCGTTCCATGTAATGCGCCTTGAAGGCGCGGGCCTGATCGACGCGCGCCGCGACAAAGCGGTCGATATCGCCGACGGGGCCGTATTCGCCGTCTGTTGCAAGGTGGCGGATGGTGTCGTCGAACCGCGCGCCTTCGGTATACAGCGCCTGCGGCAGATCGAACATTTCGGCAAAGCGCCGGTTGGACACGGCCAGCCGCAGATCGCTGTCATAGATCGACAGCGCCTGTTGGATCAGGTTCAGGCCCGCCTGAGTCAGCTTGTATTTCTGCATCGTCCCCCCGGACCGGGACGCTATCACCGGCGCGGCCCAAGGGCCAGCGGGCGGGGGGCGAAGACGATATGTCCCGTTGCAGCCCGCGCGCCCGAGGTCATACACCGGCCAGAACCCAGGAAAGGAACGGTACAATGCCCGGAACGACGTCACAGACACCCGACGGGGCCAAGGCGCCGAACGGGCGCGGGCCGCGTGGCCTTGCACGGCGGTTGATGTTCATCGGGCCGGCGGTGGTGGCGTCCATCGCCTACATGGACCCCGGCAACTATGCGACGAATATCCAGGCGGGCGCGGGCTATGGCTATGCGCTGCTGTGGGTGGTGCTGATGGCGAATCTGATCGCGATGCTGTTTCAGGCGCTGTCGGCGCGTCTGGGCATCGTCACCGGGCGCAATCTGGCCGAGCTGTCGCGCGATCATCTGCCGCGTCCGCTGGTCTGGATGATGTGGGCGGTGTCCGAAGTGGCGGCGATGGCGACGGATCTGGCGGAATTTCTGGGCGGGGCCATCGGGCTGGCGCTGCTGACCGGGCTGCCGCTGATCGCGGGCATGGCGATCACGGCTGCGGTGACCTACGGCATCCTGATCTTTGAACGCGGCGGGCAACGGCGGATGGAGATCATCATCGGTGCCTTCGTCGGCACCATCGGGCTGTGCTATCTGGCCGAAGTGCTGATCGCCCCGGTCGACTGGGCGGCAACGGGGATGGGGCTGGTGACGCCGCGGCTGCCCGATACCGCCGCGCTGACCATCGCTGTGGGGATCATCGGCGCCACCGTCATGCCGCACGCGATCTACCTGCATTCGGGGCTGACGCAGGCCCGCAGTGCGATCCGCGACGACGCCGACCGCGCCCGCGTGCTGCGCTGGTCCAACATCGAGGTGATGCTGGCGCTGTCGGTCGCGGGGATGGTCAACATGGCGATGGTCATGATGGCGGCCAGCGCCTTTCACCGTGGCCATTCCGAGGTGGCCGAGATCGAAACCGCCTATCACACGCTGTCGCCTTTGCTGGGGTCCGCTGCCGCCGGGATTTTCCTTGTGTCGCTGATCGCTTCGGGGATTTCGTCTTCGGTGGTGGGCACGATGGCGGGACAGATGATCATGCAGGGATTCCTGCGGTTTCATGTGCCGCTGTGGCTGCGCAGGGCGGTCACCATGGTGCCGGCCTTTGGCGTGGTGGCGATGGGCGTCAACGCCACCGATGCGCTGGTGATGAGCCAGGTGGTGCTGTCGGTGGCGTTGCCGGTGCCGATGCTGGCCTTGCTGTATTTTTCCATGCGGCCCGAAGTTATGGGCCGGTTCGCCATCGGCCCGTGGCTGCGCTGGCCCGCCATCGCGGGGGCCTGCGTTGTGCTTACGCTCAATTTCGTGCTGCTGGCGGGGGTGTTCGGGATCAGCGCGCCGGGTCTGGGGTAACGTCTGTTACAATTCGTTAGAGTCCCGCAAAGATGACGTAAAGATTGACCGCCAGCCTGTCCGTGATCCTAATGGGATCGGAATCGCGCTGCCCCAAGGGGCAACCGGGGAAGAGGAGCCCCGGGCGATCAACGGAGGGATGAGACTTGGCGTATATGTCCGAGGGCGCAGAGGGCCTGCGCTCGATTCCGCAGCTGTTGCAGCGCAACGTGTCGCTGTATGGCGGCCGGCCTGCGTGGCGGGAAAAGGAATACGGGATCTGGCAAAGCTGGACCTGGGCCGAAGGGGCCGATGAGATCGAGGCCTTTGCGCTGGGGCTACTGAATCTCGGGCTGGCGCCGGGCGATCATGTGGCGGTGATCGGGCGCAACCGCCCGACGCTGTACTGGGCGATGGTCGCCGCGCAGATGTGCGGCGCAGTGCCGGTGCCACTGTATCAGGACGCCGTCGCGGACGAAATGGAATACGTCCTGTCGCATTGCGGCGCGCGGTTCATCATCGCCGCCGATCAGGAACAGGTCGACAAGGTCATCGAGATCCAGGACGATCTGCACCAATTCGAACACATGATCTATGTCGATCCGCGTGGTATGCGGAAATACGATCACCGGCAGCTGCATGAATACGGACACATTCAGGCGCAGGGGCGGGCGGCTCGCGATGAGCTGATCGGCGAGCTGAACGCGCGGCGCGGGGCTCTGGGGTATGATGATACCTGCGTCATGCTCTATACTTCGGGGACGACGGGCAAGCCCAAGGGGGTGGTGCTGTCGAACCGCAACATCATCGAGACGGCCAGGGCATCGTCGGAATTCGATCATCTCGGGCCGGGCGAGGAAGTGCTGGCCTGGCTACCCATGGCCTGGGTCGGGGATTTCATCTTTTCCATCGGGCAGGCGTTCTGGGCGGGGTTCTGCGTCAACTGCCCCGAAAGCGCCGAAACCATGCTGACCGATCTGCGAGAGATTGCGCCGTCGTATTATTTCGCCCCGCCGCGGGTGTTCGAAACCCAGCTGACGTCGATCATGATCCGGATGGAGGATGCGGGCGCGTTCAAGAAGCGGATGTTCCATCATTTCATGCGGCTGGCGCGGCGGGTGGGGCCGAAGATTCTGGATGGCGGGCAGGTGGGGGCGCTTGACCGGGCGCGCTATGCGCTGGGGGCGGCGCTGGTCTATGGGCCGCTCAAGAATGCGCTGGGGTTTTCGCGCGTTCGGGTGGGCTATACCGCCGGTGAGGCGATCGGCCCGGAGATCTTTGATTTCTATCGGGCGCTGGGGATCAACCTCAAACAGCTTTACGGACAGACCGAGGCGTCGGTGTTCATCACCCAGCAGCCCGACAATCAGGTGCGGCCCGATACGGTGGGCGTCCCGTCTCCGGGCGTGGAAATCCGCATCGCCGAGAACGGCGAGGTGTTCTACCGCTCGCCGGGGGTGTTCGTCGAATATTACAAGAATGCCGAAAGCACCGCCGATACCAAGGACGCTGACGGCTGGGTCGCTACCGGGGATGCAGGGTTCTTCGAGGAAGGCACCGGGCATCTGCGCATCATCGACCGGGCCAAGGACGTGGGCAAGATGGCCGACGGTGCACTGTTTGCGCCGAAATACGTCGAGAACAAGCTGAAGTTCTTCCCCAATATCCTTGAGGTCGTCGTGTTCGGCGCGGACCGCGACCGCTGCGCCGCCTTCATCAACATCGACCTGACCGCCGTTGGCAGCTGGGCCGAGCGCAACAACATCGCCTATGCGTCCTATCAGGAACTGGCGGGGCACCCAAAGGTGCTGGAAACGATCCGCGGCCACGTCGAAGAGGTCAACGCCAGCGTTGCCGAAGATCCGATGCTGTCGGGCTGTCAGATCCACCGGTTTCTGGTTCTGCACAAGGAACTGGATGCGGACGATGGTGAACTGACGCGCACCCGCAAGGTGCGGCGCAAGATCATCGCCGAGAAATTCCACGATCTGGTGACGGCTTTGTACGACGGATCCGACAGCGTCTACACCGAGACCGAAGTCACCTACGAAGACGGGCGCAAGGGCCAGATCAAGGCGACGCTGACGCTGATGGACGCAAAGGCGGTGCCGGTGGCGCCGCCCGCGATGGCGGCGGAATGATGGCCGGGCGCTCTTGCTGCGCAAGTCGCCCCGCCCACCATCCCGCCATGGCGCCTTGCGGCGAGGGGAAAGTCTGATGGATGGCGCGATGAGAACTTACCGGAACGATGAAAAGGAGGGCGCCGTGTCCGATACGGGATACATCACCGCCGACGGGCGGCAGATCGGCGGCACCCTGATGGAGCTGCGCAACATCACGCTGAAATTCGGCGGGGTGGTGGCGATCAAGGACATCTCGTTTGACATCCGCGAGGGGGAAATCCGGGCAATCATCGGCCCGAACGGGGCGGGAAAGAGTTCCATGCTGAACATCATCAGCGGGTTCTACACGCCGTCGGAGGGCGAGCTTTGGTACAAGGGGGCCAAGCGTCCCCCGATGAAGCCCTACGAGGTCGCCCGCATGGGCATCGCGCGCACCTTTCAGAACATCGCGCTGTTCGAGGGGATGTCGGTGCTCGACAACGTCATGACCGGGCGGTTGACGCATATGAAGGCGGGCATCGCAAGCCAGGCGCTGTGGTGGGGCCGCGCGCGGGACGAGGAAATCGCCAACCGCGCGGTCGTCGAGAAGGTCATCGATTTCCTTGAAATCCAGGCGATCCGCAAGACCCCGGTGGGGCGGCTGCCTTATGGGCTGAAAAAGCGGGTCGAACTGGCCCGCGCGCTGGCGGCCGAGCCGTCCATGCTGCTGCTTGACGAGCCGATGGCGGGCATGAACGTCGAGGAGAAAGAGGACATGAGCCGGTTCATCCTTGATGTGAATGACGAATTCGGCACCACCATCGTGTTGATCGAACATGACATGGGAGTGGTGATGGATCTGTCCGATCGGGTCGTCGTCATGGATTACGGCAAAAAGATCGGCGACGGGCCGCCCGATGAGGTGCGCAACAATCAGGACGTGATCGACGCCTATCTTGGCGTGGCGCATTGAGGAGAGAGCAATGCTGAACGACATCTTCATCAAGCCATTCATCGACATGGTCGAGGCGCCCGATTTCCTGTTGCAGGTGCTATGGGAGGGGCTGGTTTCGGGGATCCTGTACGCGCTGATCGCGCTGGGGTTCGTGCTGATCTTTCGCTCGTCGCGGATTTTCAACTTTGCGCAGGGCATCATGGTTGTGTTCGCCGCGCTGACGCTGGTGGGCCTGCACGCGATGGGGGTTCCGGCGTGGATCTGCGTGATCCTGACTCTGGGGGTGATGTTCTTGCTGGCGGTCACCATCGAACGGGTGGTGCTGCGGCCTCTGGTGGGGCAGCCCGACATCATCCTGTTCATGGCGACGATCGGCATCACGCTGTTTCTGATCGGACTGGGCGAGATCATCTTTGGCGGCGAAAACAAGGTGATGATTACCGAGGAACTGGGCATTCCGACCGACAGCGTGGTGCTCGAACCCTGGGGCGGGCTGCTGATTCTGGAACAAAAGGACATCACGGCGGTGATCGTGGCAGCCCTTCTGGTGGTGGCGCTGCTGCTGTTTCTCAACAAGACGCGGATGGGCCGGGCGATCCGGGCGCTGGGCGACGACCATCAGGCGGCGCTTTCGGTGGGCATTTCGCTGCAACAGATCTGGGTGCTGGTGTGGTTCATCGCGGGGATCATCGCGCTGGTCACCGGCATCGCCTGGGGGGCGCGGGCCGGGGTCAGCTTTGCGCTCGAAGTGATCGCCTATAAAGCCTTGCCCGTTCTGATGCTGGGCGGGCTTGAAAGCATCACCGGCGCAATCATCGGCGGGCTGCTGATCGGCATGATGGAAAAGCTGTTCGAGATCTACTGGGGCCAGCCCTTGCTTGGGGGGAACACCGAGACGTGGTTCGCCTTTGTCCTTGCGCTCATCGTGCTGCTGTTTCGCCCGCAGGGGCTGTTCGGGGAACGCATCATCGAACGGGTCTGACGCCGCGCCAGGTCGCGCGGCCCCAGACAGAAATCGTTCGGGCACCGGCCCGCACACCCGTACTTTCAAGAAAGGACTTCGCCAATGCTGTACCGCACGGCAGGACAGTTCAAGACCAGCTATCAGGCCGACCAGGCGCTGTTTCCCGTCCGCCAGGACGCGGTGCTGCTGGCCATCATCCTTGCCTTCGCCTGGGGGGGCCTTCCGCTGCTGGCAAGCGAGTTCGCGTTTCAGACGCTGCTGATCCCGATCCTGATCTATTCGCTGGCGGCTCTGGGGCTGAACCTGCTGACGGGATTTGCCGGGCAATTGTCGCTGGGCACGGCGGCCTTCATGGGGGTCGGGGCGTATGCCTGCTACAAGATGGTGACCCTGATGCCGTGGATGAACCCGGTGGTGGCGATCCTGCTGTCGGGCGGTTTCAGCGCCGGGGTGGGCGTGGCCTTTGGCATTCCGTCCTTGCGGATCAAGGGGTTCTACCTTGCCATTGCAACGCTCGCCGCGCAGTTCTTTCTGGTCTGGCTGTTCGAAAAATGGGGCTGGCTTTACAATTATAACGCCTCTGGCGCGATCCAGGTGCCGAACCTCACGATGTTCGGGATCTATGTGTCCGGGCCGCAGGCGGATTCGCGGGTGCAATACTACGTGGTGCTGGCGGTGGTGATGCTGATGACATGGATGTGCATCAACCTGACGCGCGGCACGCTGGGGCGCACCTGGAAGGCCACCCGCGACATGGACATCGCCGCCGAGTTGATCGGCATCAACCTGATGCGCTCCAAGCTGACCGCATTCGCCGTGTCATCCTATGTGGTGGGGGTCGCGGGGGCGCTGTTCGTGTTCATGTGGCGCGGGGCGGCGGAACCCAACCTGTTCGACATTCCGCTTAGCTTTCGCATCCTGTTCATCGCCATCATCGGCGGTCTCGGGTCGGTCATGGGCAACTATCTGGGCGCGATCCTGATCGTCGGTCTGCCGGTGGTGCTGGGCACCGTGCCCGAGGCATTGGGCATTCCGATCAGCTCGGCCACGGTCGAGCATCTGAACGTGATGATCGTCGGCGCGCTTATCGTGTTTTTCCTGATTATCGAACCGCACGGGCTTGCGCGGCTCTGGGCGCTGATCCGGGAAAAGCTGATCATCTGGCCGTTTCCGCACTGAGGCGGGGCCATCCATTCATCTAATAAGGGAGGAGACCTTGACGATGACCAAATTCACGAGGATCGCCGCGGCCGCGGCACTGGGGGCCATGGTGGGACAGGCGGCGATGGCCGAGGGTCTGTCGACGCCCAACCTGGCCTATCGCACCGGGCCATTTGCCGCGACCGGCATTCCGCTGATGAACGGGCAGGCCGATTACATGGCCATGCTCAACGCCCGCGACGGCGGCATCGGCGGCATCCCGATCGACTTTTTCGAATGCGAAACCGGCTATTCCACCGAAAAGGGCGTGGAATGCTACGAAAAGACCAAAAGCAACGCCATCGTGTCCCAGCCGTGGTCGACCGGGATCACGCTTCAGGTGTTGCCCAAGACCAATGTCGATCAAATCCCGATCCTTGCGTCGGGCTACGGCTTTTCGCCGATGGCGGATGGCAAGGTGTTCCACTGGGCGTTCAACACGCCGCTGTCCTATTGGGACGGCGCGTCGATCATCCTGAAATACATCAAGGAAATGGGAGATCTGTCGGGCAAGAAGGTGGCGTTCCTGCACCTGGACCACCCGTTCGGCAAGGAACCCTTGCCCTATCTTGAAATGAAGGCCGAGAGCGAGGGGTTCGAGCTGCTGCCGATTCCCGTGGGCCTAAAGGAGATGCAGAACCAGTCGGCGCAGTGGCTTCAGGTCCGCCGCGAGCGTCCCGATTACGTCATCATGTGGGGGTGGGGCGCGATGAATGCCGGCGCCATCACCGAGGCGGTCAAGACCAAGTTCCCGATGGACAAGATGCTGGGCGTCTGGTGGTCCGGGCATGACGCCGACCTCAGGCTCGTGGGCGAGGATGGCAAGGGTTACAAGTCGGTCAGCTGGTCGTTCCCCAACTCTGACGCTCCGGTCATGGCGGATGTCAAAAAACTGGTGGTCGACGCGGGAAAATCCCAGACCTCGCCCGAAGAGATGGACGGCGTGTTCTATTCGCGCGGCCTTGTGATCTCGGCGATCCTGGCCGAGGGCATCACCGTGGCGCAAGAGCACGCGGGCAAACCCGACATCTCGCCCGCCGATCTGCGCTGGGGGCTGGAAAACCTCAACCTTACCCAGGCGCGGCTGGATGAACTGGGGCTGTCCGGCATGGTGCCGCCGTTCTCGACATCCTGCGCCAACCACACCGGGCATTCGGGTGGATGGATTTTGGAATGGGACGGCGCGAAATTCGTCAAGGCCTCCGACCTCATCATGCCCGAAAGCGAGGCGATTTCCGAACTCGAAACCGCCAAGGCGCGGGAATACGCCGAGGCGAACGCCCCCTGGCCGGTAAACGAAGACTGCCAGATGTGATCTGACGTCCGGCGGCGTGGCAACGCGCCGCCGGATTCCGCGGTTTAGGAGAAAAACACGATGCTGGACGCCGGACGCACCGAGACTCTTCTTGAGGTCAACAATATCGAGGTGATCTACAATCACGTCATCCTCGTGCTGAAAGGCGTGTCGCTGTCGGTGCCCCTGGGGGGCATCACCGCGCTGCTGGGCGGCAACGGGGCGGGCAAGACGACCACGCTCAAGGCGATTTCGAACCTTTTGCATTCCGAACGGGGCGAGGTCACCAAGGGCTCGATCGTCTATCGCGGCGAGCGGGTGCAGGATCTGGATCCGGCGGCGCTTGTGCGCAAAGGGGTGATTCAGGTGATGGAGGGGCGGCATTGCTTCGGCCATCTGACCATCGAGGAAAACCTGCTGACCGGCGCCTTCACCCGGCGGGACGGCAAGGCGGCGATCGAGCGCGACCTGGAAATGGTCTATGACTATTTCCCCCGGCTGAAGGAACGGCGAAAAAGCCAGGCGGGCTACACCTCGGGGGGCGAACAGCAGATGTGCGCCATCGGACGCGCACTGATGAGCCGCCCCGAAACGGTGCTGCTGGACGAGCCGAGCATGGGGCTGGCGCCGCAACTGGTCGAACAGATTTTCCAGATCGTCAAGGCGGTGAACGAAGGCGAGGGCGTGTCGTTCCTGCTGGCCGAACAAAACACCAACGTGGCGCTGCGCTACGCGCATTACGGCTATATCCTGGAAAGCGGGCGGGTGGTGATGGATGGGCTCGCCGCCGATCTGCGCGAAAACCCCGACGTCAAGGAATTCTATCTGGGCATGTCGGACGACGGGCGCAAATCCTTTCGCGATGTGCGCAGCTATCGACGCCGCAAGCGCTGGCTGGCATGACGGGGGGCGATGCGATGCTTTCTGGCCCTTGCTGTTCCCGACGCGCTTGTGCCGCCGCTTCTGGCGGTCCAGGAAACGCTGTCCGTGGGCCGCGCGATCCCCAAAGACAACCTGCACCTGACGCTGGCCTTTCTGGGCGAACAGCCCGACGACGCACTGGCCGAACTGGATGCCGCCCTTTCGGGCATGGCGCTGTGTGGCTGCACCCTTGCCTTGCAAGGCGTGCAAGGCTTTGGCGGGCGACGGGTCAGGCTGCTGGCGGCGGGGGTCGCGCCGGTGGCGCAGTTGCTGGCGCTGCGGGGGCAAACGCTGTCGGCGGTGCGCGCCGCCGGAATCCTGCTGCCGCGCGAACGGTTCCGTCCGCATATCACGCTGATCCGCTTCGGCAGCGGCTTGCGCGCGGGCGACAGGGACCGGTTCGATGCCGGAGTGGCGCGGGTTGCCGGGCTGGCGTCGCGGCCCGAACCCGCGCGCGAACTGCGCCTTGTCGGTTCGCGGCTGACACCCGATGGCGCAATTTACGAGACATTGGCGACCTGGCCCCTGAGCGGGGCTTTGACGGGGTAGGCCGCGCCTGCCCCCCGGCGCCAGGCAAGGGAGGGCCGCTTTGATGAGCAGCTATTATGACGATCTTGAAACGCGCAGCGTCGATGCGCGCGCGGCGTCTCTGGCCAAGGCACTGCCGGAACAGATCGCGCTGGCGAGGGGGCTTCCGGGCTATGCGGGCGCGCTGTCGGACGTCGACCCGGCCAGGGTGGCGGATCTGGCGGCGCTGGCGCGGCTGCCGGTGCTGCGTAAATCGGCGCTGGTCAGCGCGCAGGGCGCGGCGGCGCCGTTCGGCGGCTATGCGGCAAGGCCCGCGCATGGATTCGCGCATGTGTTCCAGTCTCCGGGGCCGATCTATGAACCGGGCGGGGCGGGGCATGACTGGTGGCGGCTGGGGCGGTTTCTGCACGCCTGCGGCATCGGGCAGGGCGACATCGTGCAGAACTGCTTTGGCTATCATTTGACGCCGGCGGGCATGATCTTTGAAAACGGCGCGCGGGCGGTGGGGGCGGCGGTGTTGCCCGCCGGGACCGGCCAGACCGAGTTGCAGGCGCGCGCGGCGCGTGACCTTGGCGTCACCGCCTATGCGGGCACGCCCGATTACCTCAAGCTGGTTCTCGAAAAGGCGGATACGCTGGGGCTGGAGCTGGCAATCACCCGCGCCGCCGTGTCCGGCGGGGCGCTGTTCCCAAGCTTGCGCGATTGGTACACGGACCGCGGCATTGCCTGCCGCCAATGCTATGCCACCGCTGATCTGGGCATGATCGCCTATGAAAGCGCCGCGATGGAAGGCATGATTTCCGACGAGCGCGTCATCATCGAGATCGTCACCCCCGGCACCGGCAACCCGGTCACGCCCGGCGAGGTCGGCGAGGTGGTGGTGACCACGCTCAACCCCGACTACCCGCTGATCCGCTTCGCCACGGGCGACCTTAGCGCGGTGCTGCCGGGCGTGAGCCCCTGCGGGCGGTCCAACCTGCGGATCAGGGGCTGGATGGGGCGCGCCGATCAGACCGCCAAGATCAAGGGCATGTTCGTGCGCCCCGAGCAGGTCGCTGCGCTGGTCGCCCGTCATCCCGAAATCGACCGTGCACGGGTCATCGTCAGCCGGGACGGCGAGATGGACGTGATGACGGTGCGTCTTGAAACCCTGTCCGGGGATCCGGCGCGCTATGCCGGGACCATCGCGGATGTGCTCAAGCTGAAGGGGGCGGTCGAACTGGTCAAGCCGGGCTCCCTGCCGCGCGACGGCATCGTGATCGAGGATCAGCGCGTCTACGACTGAGCGGTTACAACAGGCTCAGCACGTTTTCCGGCGGTCGCCCGATCACCGCGCGCCCGCTGGAAAACAAAACCGGGCGTTCGATCAGCTTCGGTCTGGCCGCCATGGCGCGCAGCAGCGTCTCGTCGTCACTGTCGCGGGTCAGGCCCAGCGCGCGAAAGTCAGGTTCGCCGGGGCGCATCATGTCGATGACCGGCAGGCCAAGTGCCGCCCGCGCGGCGCGCAACTCGTCGAGGTCGGGGGCGTCGTCCAGGTAATTGCGGATGGTCGGGGTCACGCCACGCCCGGTGAGCAGGGCGAGCGCGGCGCGGGATTTCGAACAGCGCGGGTTGTGCCAAAGGATCACAGCCAGTCCTCCCGCCCGGTGCCGACCGCATCGGACACCGACGCAAAGCCGTCGCGTGCCAGCAGCGCGTCCAGATCGGTCAGGATGCGCGGTACCAGCGACAGCCCTTGATAAACCAGCGCCGAATAAAGCTGCACGGCCGACGCCCCGGCGCGGATCTTGGCGTAGGCATCGGCCCCCGACGCCACACCGCCCACACCGATCAGCGGCAGCGCCCCATCGGTCAGCTGCGACAACCGCGCCAGAACCCGCGTCGAGCGGATGAACAGCGGAGCGCCGGACAGCCCGCCGGCCTCGTGCCTGTGGGGCGATCTCAGCCCGTCGCGCGCCAGCGTCGTGTTGGTCGCGATCACACCCGCCACACCAGCGGCCAGCGCCACCTCGGCTACATCCGCAAGCCCCGCGTCATCCAGATCCGGCGCGATCTTGACGAAAACCGGCAGCGTCAGCCCGGCCCCGGCGCGCGCCGCCATCACGCGGGCCAGCAGTGCCGTCAGCGCCGCCTTGCCCTGAAGGTCGCGCAGTTTTTCGGTGTTGGGCGAGCTGACGTTGACGGTCGCGAAATCCAGATGAGCGCCGCAGGCGGCAAGCACGCGGGCGAAATCTTCGGCGCGGTCGTCGCTGTCCTTGTTGGCACCCAGGTTCAGCCCCAGCACCATGCCCGCGGGTCGGTCGGCAAGCCGGGGCAGCGCGTCCTGCATGCCGCGATTGTTGAACCCGAAGCGGTTGATGACCGCGCGGTCCTGGGGCAGGCGAAACAGCCGGGGTCTGGGGTTCCCGGCCTGGGGGCGGGGCGTCACGGCGCCGACCTCGACCAGCCCGAACCCGGCGCGGGCCAGCGGGGCCAGCGCCTCGGCATTCTTGTCAAAGCCCGCGGCAAGCCCCAGGGGATTGGCAAGCCGCATGCCCGCCACGATGCAGCGCAGACGGTCCGATGCGAACACACGGGGCAGCGGCGCCAGCCCGGACGACAGCGCCCTCAGCGCAAGGCCGTGGGCGGTTTCCGGGTCAAGCCGGCGCATCGCCGCCAGACCGGCGCGTTCGACAAGGCTCATGTCATGTCATCCGGGAACATGTGGCCGCCCAAGCCCAGCGGCAGCGGGCGCGACCAGCGCACATCGGTCAGCCGCAGCGGGGCGTAAAGATGCGGGAACAGCGCGCCACCGCGCGAGGGTTCCCATTTCAGGGCATCGCCGAGCATATCCGCGTCGAACGCAAGCACGAACAGTCCGGGTTCGTCGGAAAAATGTTTTGCAGTGGTCTCGCGCACCTGTTCCAGGGTCGAGAAATGCACATAGCCGTCCGAGACGTCGATGGGGGCGCCCATCGTCTCGCCGGTCTGTTGCAGGGCAGCCCATTCCCCGGGCCTCAGGATCTTGTAGATCAGCATTGGGCTGGAATGCCGCCCTTCGCCCCGGCGGTCAATCCCAAAGCTGTCCGGGGCCGATCAGCCCCTTGCGCGGCGGCGCAGCCCCAGCGCGCCGAGACCGGCCAGCAGCAGCAGCCCGGTCGCGGGCAGCGGCACGGCGGCGGCGTTGAATTTCAGATGATCCATGCCGACATAGGCGCTTGGCCCCGCAAGGTGAGCGATGTGAAGGGCGTGTCGCTGGTCACGCCCCAATAGGACGGATCGTTGGCCGTGGACGCGGCGGTCGTCGTCCAGCCGGTGCTGCCCGTGACGGTGACGAGGCCGTTGTCACCGCTGGACAGATACAGGCTGAGCGCGCTGACAGCGCTGCCAAAGGCGATGGTCAGCATGCTTGCGCCATCGTTGTGATACCAGATCGCGCTGTCGCTGCCCAGCGCGGCGGGCAGCGCCTCGCCGGTGTAGGACCCGTAGGACAGCGGCCCCGGCATGATGTCGTAGGGATGTACATGGATGGCGTTCGTGCCGCCGGTTTCGGTGACCGACCCCCAGGCGAATGTCCGGCTGGGCAGAGGGGACGCGGGGGATGCCGCGTCCTCGAAATCCTCCGTGAGGAAACCGATGCTGTTGTCCGTCGCAATCGCGAAATCCGAGACGTCGGTGTAGAATGTCGCAGCCGTTGCGGCGGGCGCCGCCCCGGACAGCGCGACCGCACAACACCCTGCCGCAAGAATGCATGGCAGGGGGTGGGTAACAGCGAAGACGCGGGTCGTCTCGCACAATCTGGGGTAGAATCCGTGGCGGGACCTGCGCTGCATGCGTGCCGCGCCGCAAATGGTGCGATGTCACGCGGCTGTTTCCGCCGGGCGTTACGTCAGGCGAAACGGCTCTTTGACAGTTTCGCGCAGGCGTTGCAACAATTCCGTCACAAAACACCGCAGAGAGGTTTTTTCCGATGACGTTCCGTCTTCTGTCCACGGCAGCGGCGCTTGCGCTGACCGCAGGGGCCGCCAGCGCCGAGTATTCGCTGACGATTCTGCACACCAACGATTTCCATTCCCGCTTTGAGCCGATCAGCAAATACGATTCGTCCTGTGGCGAAGAGGACAACGCGGCGGGGGACTGCTTTGGCGGTTCCGCGCGCCTGATCACGGCGCTGAACGACGCCAAGGCAAGGCTGGACAACTACATCCTTGTCGATGGCGGCGACCAGTTTCAGGGCACGCTGTTTTACACCTATTACAAGGGCAAGCTTGCCGCCGAGATGATGAACAAGATGGGCTATGACGCGATGACCGTGGGCAACCACGAATTCGACGACGGCCCCGAGGTTCTGCGCGGCTTTGTCGATTCGGTCGATTTCCCGGTGCTGATGTCGAATGCCGACATCTCGGGCGAACCGCTGCTGACCGACAAGATCGCGAAATCCACCGTCATTGAAAAGAACGGCGAAAAAATCGGCCTGATCGGCCTGACGCCGCAGGATACGGACGAACTTGCCAGTCCGGGCAAGAACATCGTCTTCACCGATCCGGCGGACGCGGTGCAGGGCGAGGTCGATAAGCTGACCGAAGACGGCGTGAACAAGATCGTCGTGCTGTCGCATTCGGGCTACAAGGTCGACATCGACGTGGCCAACACCACCACCGGGGTCGATGTGATCGTGGGCGGGCACACCAACACCCTGCTGGGCGAGATGGACGGCGCCGAAGGCCCGTACCCGACCATGGTGAACGACACGGCCATCGTGTCCGCCTATGCCTATGGAAAATTTCTGGGCGAATTGAACGTCACCTTCGACGATGACGGAGTCATCACGCAGGCGTCCGGCGCGCCGCTGGTGATGGATGGCTCGGTCGCCGAAGACACCCCCACCAAGGAGCGCATCAAGGAGGCCGCCGCCCCGCTGGAGGAAATCCGCAACAAGGTGGTTGCCGAAACCAGCGCAGAAATCACCGGCAGCCGCGATATGTGCCGTGCGGTGGAATGCCCGATGGGCAACCTCGTCGCCGACGCGATGCTGGACCGGGTCAAGGACCAGGGCATCGAAATCGCGATCGCCAACGGCGGCGGGCTGCGCGCGTCGATCGACGCGGGCGAGGTCACCATGGGCGAAGTGCTGACCGTGCTGCCGTTTCAGAACACGCTGTCGACGTTTCAGGTCTCCGGCGCGACGGTGGTCGCGGCGCTGGAAAACGGTGTCAGCCAGATCGAAGACGGCGGCGGGCGTTTCCCGCAGGTCGCGGGCATCAGCTTTGCGGTCGATCCGTCGGCCGAACCGGGCAGCCGCGTGTCCGACGTGATGGTCGCCGGGACCGCCATCGACCCGGACAAGACCTATGGTCTGGTGTCCAACAACTACGTTCGCAACGGCGGCGACGGTTACAAGATGTTCATGGATGCGCAGAACGCCTATGACTTCGGGCCGGATCTGGCGGACGTGACGGCGGAATTCCTGGCCGCCAACGCGCCCTATGCGCCCTATACGGACGGTCGGATCACCATCAAGGAATGATCCTGCCGCCGAGAGGCCGGACGCACGAATGACAAACGGGCGCGTCTTTTTTGCCAGGCGCGCCCTTCGCTTTTTCGGTACTTGCGCTATGCTGAGCACGGATGACACAGGAGACCCGATGCAGATTGCAGACCTGGGCGATATTCGCCTGCATTATCGTCTGGACGGTCCCGAAGGGGGCGCTCCGCTGGTATTTGCCAATGCGCTTGGCACCGATCTGCGGATCTGGGATGACGTCGTCGGGCATCTGCCCGAGGGGCTGCGCATCCTGCGCTACGACATGCGCGGGCACGGGTTGTCGGACGCGCCCGAGGGACCCTATTCCATGGGGCAGCTGGTGCGCGACGCCGAGCAGTTGATGGAACATGCCGGGATGAAAGACGCCGTTTTCGTCGGGCTGTCGATTGGTGGCATGGTGGCGCAGGGGCTGGCGGCCAAACGGCTGGATCTTGTGCGGGGGCTGGTGCTGTCGCACACCGCCGCCAAGATCGGCACCCGTCAGATCTGGGCCGACCGGATCGCGCTGGTCCAGGCGCAGGGCCTGGGCGCCATCGTGGAGGACACGCTGGACAAGTGGTTTTCCCCAGACTGCCACGACCGGCACGCGATCCGTCACATGCTGGAACGCACGCCGGTGGAGGGGTACACTGGCTGCTGTCACGCCATCTCGGGCACGGATTTCATGACGCCGACCTCGGGGTTGCGTCTGCCCGCGCTAGGGATCGCCGGGGCCGATGACGGGTCGACCCCGCCCGATCTGGTGCGCGAAACGGTGGATCTGATTCCGGGCGCGCAGGTCCGGCTGATGCGCGGGGCGGGGCACATGGCCTGCGTCGAAAAGCCCGCCGAATACGCCGAAATCCTGTCAGGATTCCTGACCGCGCAGGGTCACGTCTGATGGCGCGTATGCTGCTGGTGGCGGGCGCCTGTCACGGAGCGTGGGCGTGGGACGCGCTGGTGCCGCATCTTGTGGCGCTTGGCCATGACGTGCCGCATTTCGATCTGCCCGCGCATGGCGACGACCCGCAGCCCGCCGCCGGGGCGACGCTGGGCGATTATGCCAGCGCGATCGCGGCGGCGCTGCTGCCCGGCACCATTCTGCTGGCCCATTCCATGGCCGGGGTCCCCGCGACGCTGGCCGCCGAGCTTGCCCCGGATCGCGTTGCGCGGCTGGTCTATCTGTGCGCCTACCTGCCGCAGGATGGCGACAGCGTGACGTCGCTGCGCCGGCAACAGGACAGTCAACCGCTGAAACCCGCCCTTCGGCGCACCCCGGAGGGGCATAGCTTTGACTTTGTGCCCGAACTGGCGCGGGATCTGTTCTATCACGATTGCCCGGAGGCGGTCGCGCGCGCCGCGACCGCCAGTCTGCGCCCCGAGCCGATCGCGCCGCAGGAAACCCCGGTGCGCCTTGCCGGGGCAGCCCGCGCAGTGCCGCGCAGCTATATCCTGTGTACCCAGGATCGCGCCATTCCGCCCGCCGACCAGCGCCGCATGGCTCTGGGCATTCCGGCGGCGGATGTGCATGCCCGCGCGTGGTCGCATTCGCCGTTCCTGTCCGATCCGGCGGGGCTGGCCCGGCTGCTGGACGCCATCGCGCGGGCCTGACGGCGGGAACCGGGGCGCTGGCCCCGCGTTACACGCCATACGCAGTCGCGCCGGCCTGCGCGCCTCGCATGTCGTGGCGGGCCGTGTGCACGATGTCCATTCGCCAGCAAGGTAACCGAACGTGTCCGACCGCTCTGCCATCGTCCCGCCCGCCGACCATATGGCCGCGAATGCCCGCGATGCGGCGGGATTTCTCAAGACGCTGGCCCATGAGGGGCGGCTGATGATCCTGTGTCACCTGGGGTCGGGTGAAAAGTCGGTGGGCGAGCTGGAAACACTGCTGGGCATCCGGCAGGCGGCGGTCAGCCAGATGCTGGCCCGCTTGCGCGAAGAGGGGCTGGTCAGCACCCGCCGCGATGGCAAGACCATTTTCTATAGTCTCGCGAACGATGACACGGGCCGCGTGATCGGTTTGCTGTACGAAATTTTCTGCAAGCCGCCCGAAGGCGGGGTCAATTGACCCCAGGCCGCTTCTCTGGCCGCTTCTCCCGCCCGACAGCTGGTCCGGCAACTGGGCCATCGTCAGACCAGTCCCACGCGCAGGTAAATGCCCCCAGGCAATGGCGCACATGGTCCGCGTCCGACCCGTTGCGGGCGATGCGGGCAATCAGCCCGCGCCGACGGTCGTCCCGTACATCCACCACCCGCGCCGACAACCCCGCGGCGCCAAGCGCGGCGTCATAGACCCGCGTTATGGCAAGCATCCGCAGCGCGGGCTTGAACACCTTGCCCACGGCGGTCTTGGGCAGCTCCGGCAGGATCGCCAGGTGCTTTGGCAGCGCGGCGCGTTCGTGAATATGAACCCGTGCATGGGCCATCAGCTCTTCGGGGGTCACCTCTGCCCCGGCGCAGAGTTCCACAAAGGCGCAGGGCAGTTCGCCGGCATGCGAATCCGGCTGGCCGATGGCGCCCGCAAAGGCCACGGCAGGATGGGCAAGCAAAGCATCCTCGATCTCGGCGGGGTCGATATTGTGCCCGCCGCGGATGATCACATCCTTGGCGCGCCCGGTGATCCACAGATAGCCGTCATCGTCCATCCGGCCCAGATCGCCTGTCCGCAGGTAGATGCCTTCGTGAAACAGCGCGTGATTGCGGTCTTGTTCGGTGTAGGTGCTGCCGGCATAGACACCAGGGCTGGCCACGCAGATCTCGCCGATCTCGCCGCGGGGGCATTCGCGCGGGCCCACGTCGGTCTGCTGCACGATCCTGACGTGGGTGTAGGGAAGCGGGATGCCGATGGACCCGACTTTCTTGACCCCTTCGGGCGGATTGACGGACACGAGACAGGTCGCCTCGGTCAGCCCGTAGCCCTCGCAAATCGTGATGCCGCAGGCGGATTCAAAGCGTTTGAACAGTTCCATCGGCATCGGTGCCGACCCGGAAAACGCCAGCCTGACCGAGGATATGTCCGCATCCACCGGCCGCTGCATCAGCGCGGACACGGCGGTGGGCACGGTGATGATGAAGCTGATGCGCCAACGTTCGCACAGCTTCCAGAAATTGTCGAACACGCCGGCGCCGCGATACCCCTGGGGCGTGGGAAACACCACATGCGCGCCGGAACAGATCGCCGCCATAACGATGACATGCACGGCAAAGACATGGAACAGCGGCAGCGGGCACATGATGTTGTCCTGTTCGCTGAACAGCAGCCGGTCGCCCAGCCAGCCGTTGTACAGCATGCCCGAATACAGATGCCGCGCCACCTTGGGCATGCCCGTGGTGCCGCCCGTATGGAAATAGGCGGCGACGCGATCCCGTTGCGGGTCGTCAAAGCTCAGCCGGTCCGGCTGGCGCGCCAGTTCCGTGCGGAAACATCTGGTGTCGGCGTGGCTGGCGCCGCGTCCGGGGCGCAGGAACGGTACGATCCAGCGCCGGGGCGCTGTCAGATAGCGGTTCAGGTCGACCTCCAGCACCGTGTGCACATGCGGCGCGTGGCGGCAGGCCTCGGCCACCTTTTGCGCGACATCGGTCTTGGGAAAGGGTTTGAGCGTGACGACCACGCTGGCATCCGTCTCGCGCAGGATGGCGGCGATCTGTTCGGGTTCAAGCAGCGGGTTGATCGGCAGCACGATGCCCGCCACCGCGCCGCCCAGCAGGGCCAACACCGCTTCGGTGCAGTTGGGCAGCACATAGGCGACCACGTCGGTTTCCCCGATGCCAAGGCTGCGAAACAGGTTCGCGGCCTGACTGATCTGCGCCAAAAGCTGGCTCCATGTCAGGGTTTCGGCGCGGTCCTTTGGTCCCGACAAAAGCTGATAGCTGATCGCCGGGCGATCGGGAAATGCCTTGGCTGTGCGCGCGATCTGCCCGTAAAGCGTCGCGGGAAGCGAGCGGTCCGCCCATGATTTTTCCGCCTCGATGGCATCGCGGTCTTGCAGAGACGCGAAACGCATGGCTTGTTTCTCCCTTTGTGACCCCTTTCGGGGCGCTCTCCTCTTGCGCAGTGTGGAAAGGAACGCGCGGTCGCGCAAGGGCGCCAAACGCGACGGCAGCCAGCGCGGCATGCGACGTTGCGGTGGCGCGCTACAGGCCGCGCAGCGACTTGCCGGTCTGGCGCATCAATCCCGAGTAATGCAGCAAGCCCCACGGCGCGAGCGCCGCGTCGATCCGCCCCCAGACGGTGCCGAAGGCCAGCGGGTCCAGCCGGGCCGTGGTGGCGATCTGCGACAGGTCGCGGCGGCCGTCGATCGCGGCCAGCACGGCGGCGGCGCTGCGCGGCAGGGTCACGTCGGTCCTGAGCTGGCCCAGTTGCAGCGGCAGCGGGCGGCCCTGCGCGACGGCCTTGGCCAGTGCCTGGCGTTTGATGCCGCGCAGGTGGGGCACAAGGGCGCGGTTGGTGGGCCGGGCAAGCGAGGGCGGCGCGTCGGCCGGCACAGCATAGGCCACATGCATCCGGATCGTGCCGCGCAGCTTTTCCGCGATGGCCATCTGTTGCCTCGGGTTCATGCCTTCGGGCACCGGCGTGATGCGGGCAAGGTCGTATATCGCCGGCGCGGTGAACGACGCAAGGCGCCAGCCGGTGGCGTCGAGCGTTTCCAGCAGCTCGGGCACGGCAAAGGCTCGGTCCTGTCCGTGCAGCAGCAGGTCGTAGAACCCCGCGTCGCTGGCGTGGTGATCGCCAAGATTGCGGTTGGCGGCAAAGGGGTGGCCTTCGGGCAGGTCGGCCACGATGCGGCGGGCCTGTTCCAGCCGATCCTGCGGCGGCAACCCGTCGAACAGCGCGCCAAACGCGTCCTGCAACGGGTAGACGCCCGAACGGCCATAAGGCGCGTAAACCATGAACCCCATGCCCCCACCGGGCGCGAGCGCGCCGCGCAGGGCCGCAAATCCCGCCGCCGGGTCGGGCAGGTGGTGCAGCACGCCGCAGCAGTCGATGTAATCGAACTGACCGTAATCCGCCGCATCCAGCAGGCTGCCGGTGTGAAAGTCGATGCCGCCCAGACCGCGCCGGGCGGCGCGCGCCTCGGCCACGGCGCGTGAGGCGGTGGACAGGTCCAGATAGGTGATCCTGGCCGGCGCGCCCAGCATGTCAAGCAAGGTGGCAAGCTGGATCAGCCCGTCGCCGGTGCCCCCGCCCGCCACCAGGATGCGCAGCGGCACGGACCAGTCGCGCGCGCCGTTCCACAGCATGTGGTCCATTTCGAACGGATGCGACGGAGAGCCGGTGATCAGCCGCGTATCTTCGTCCGCGGGGTCGCGTTCGGGATAGGGGTAGGCTTCGTATTGCTGTTTGACGGTAACCATGTTTGTCCCCTGAAGTGCGCGACAGTGCCATGTGCCACGCAGTTGGGCACGGGTTCAAGCGCCAGGGGCAGGCTCAGGGGCACTTGCGCGCGATATCAAGCCGGGCTTGCAACAGCGACAGGTCCTGGAGGATGCGGCGGCGCCCGCTGCGATCGGCGGTGTTCGCCAGCTGCGCGCGCAGGCGGGACATCTCGCGCATCAGCGACACCGGCTCGGGCACCGCGCCGTTGGCCTTCAGGATACGGTCAAAGACTGCGTTTTGCGGATCGTCACGGGGGGGGCAGAGGTTTTCCCGCGCCCGGCAGGTTGTCAAAGGCGCCGTCGGCCTGCGCCTTTCGGATACGCGCGTCGATCAGGTCGATCAGGGGGTGATCCATGGGCGCACAGGGTCAGGGGGCAGGGGCAGGGGGCAGGGTCAAAGAGCAGGCGGAAGCCAGGGGCGGGGCGACGCAGTGCCCCCCGCCCCCGCAACTGTCATCAGGCGATTTCGACCAGTTCGATGGCAAAGGTCAGATCCTTGCCGGCAAGCGGGTGGTTGGCGTCAAGCGTCACTTCGGTCTCGGTGACCTCGGCCACGGTGACGTTCATGGTCTGGCCGTTCGGGGTCTGAACCTGCAACTGGGTGCCCAGATCAAGCGGGATGTCGTCGGGAATTTCCTGACGGGGCACCGCCTGGCGTCCTTCGGCGTGGACGGGGCCGTAGGCCTCTTCCGGGGCGATCTCGACGGTTTTCTTCTCGCCGGGAGCCATGCCGGGAATCGCCTTTTCGAGGCCGGGAATGATCTGGCCCGACCCGACGGTGAATTCCAGCGGATCGCGGCCCGTGCTGGAATCAAAGGTGGTGCCATCGGAAAGCGTGCCGGTGTAATGGATGCGGACGGTATCGCCGGTCTTGACCTGCGTCATGGTTTCTCCGTTCGTGTCTGGGATTGCGTGTCTTGCAAATCGCGTGAATGGACGAGGCCGCCGAAAGCGGGTGCTCGTATTTCTCCCCGGCAGGGTACCCAAACTTGGCAGAAATTGCAAACGGGGGGCCTTTTCCATCGCCCGCCGCCGTGCAAGGCTTTGCCGCAAAGGGGAATGCCATGACCATAACCACCTGCGTTTTTGACGCGTACGGCACGTTGTTCGATGTTTCCGCAGCGGCGCGCCGCGCGGCGGATGCGGATCCGGCACTTGCCGACATCTGGCAGCCGCTGTCCGAGGACTGGCGCCGCAAGCAGCTGGAGTATTCCTGGCTGCGGGCGATCACCGGCGATCACGTCCCCTTTCGCGAGGTCACCGGCAATGCGCTGGACTGGGCGATGGAACGGCACGGGCTGACGGGCGACGCCCTGCGCGCGCGCCTGATGGATCTGTATTTCGTGCTGGATGCCTATCCCGAAGTGCCCGCGATGCTGGATGCGCTGCTGGCCAAAGGGCTGCGCGCGGCGATATTGTCGAACGGCTCGCCCGACATGCTGGAGGCTGCGGTGTCCAGCGCCGGGATCGGCGCCCGGCTTGAGGCGGTGCTGTCGGTCGAAGACGTCGGCGTCTTCAAACCCGCCCGCTCCGTTTACGATCTGGTGGGAACGCGGATGGGCTGCGCGCCCGAACAGGTGCTGTTCGTGTCGTCCAACGGCTGGGACGCTGCGGGCGCCGCAGGCTATGGCTTTCGCACCGCCTGGGTCAATCGGGCCGGCCTGCCGATGGATCGACTTGCCGCGCGTCCGCACCATGTTCTGTCAGATCTGACCACGATATCGGAGCTTTGCTGATGCCGCGTTTCACCACCTCGGACGGGCTGTCCCTGCATTACACCGTCGAAGGCGACGGCCCGGCGCTGCTGTGTCTTGCCGGTCTGACCCGCGACGGGCGCGATTTCGACTATGTGGCGCCGCATCTGCCCGGCGTGCGGCTGATCCGGCTGGATTATCGCGGGCGCGGCGAATCCGATTGGGGCGATCCGGCCGACTATACCATCCCGGTCGAAGGGCGCGATGCGGTCGAACTGCTCGATCATCTCGGGCTGGGCACGGCGGCGGTGCTGGGAACCTCGCGCGGGGGGCTGATCGCGATGCTGCTGGCCGCAACGGTCAAGGACAGGCTGACCGGCGTGGCGTTGAACGACATCGGCCCCGAAATCGCGGATGCGGGGCTGGACGTGATAAAGGGGTATCTGGGGCGCAATCCGCCATGGAAAACGCTGGACGAGGCCGCACGGAAACGGGCCGCCGCGATGACCGCCTTTGACGGGGTTCCCGAAAGCCGCTGGCGCGAAGAGGCGGAGAAATTCTATCGCGAAACCGCGGGGGGGCTGGAAATCACCTATGATCCACGGCTGCGCGAGGCCGTTCTGGCGGACGGGGCGCAGCCGGTTGCGGATTTGTGGCCGCTGTTCGATGCGCTCAAAGGTCTGCCGCTCTGTGCGATCCGCGGCGCGAACTCGGACCTTCTGTCGGTGCAAACCTTTGAAACGATGCAGCAACGCCGCCCCGACATGATCGCCGCCACGGTCCCTGGACGCGGCCATGTGCCGTTTCTGGACGAACCGGAAGCGCTGGATGCGCTGCGGCGGTGGCTGAAGATGCTGGGCTGATCCGGCGCTGTGGACAGAATTTTGACCTGAAATTTCGAAAACTCAACCAGACGGTCGTCGTCGTGATTTTTGCGCATGGCAAAGGCTTTGTGGGCACGGGGCGGTGGCGGGCTCGTTCAACGCAGGGATGCCTGGCTGGTCGTTCGGGGTGTACGGCCGCCCGACACCCCGGATGCCCCTTCCCAGGGCCCAACCGTCGATTGCACGCCCGGCGAAGACCTTGTCAATATTTTTCGATACCCATGGCGATACCACCGAAATTCACCGCCTTGACGTTCTGCGCCGGAAATTGCGCGAGGGGGGCGGGGCTGTCGCCGCCGGATGGCGCCGCTACGCTGACCTGAAATCGTGTTCTTTCAGGGGCTGACCGCGCCGCCTCTTTGCAGGAACGCGTTGGGCAGGACCTGACGGGCGCCCGGGGCGGCGATATTGGGGCGATACGTTGAATGCCGCCCAAACCGTGACCGGCCCCGATGGGGATGACCTTATCGCGCCTGGCGATCCGGTCCCGGCCAACGCGCCAGCGCCGCAGGACATCGGAGGTGTGGTGTCGCTCGGCGCGGGCCGGAGGCGGATAGCGTACCGTTCAGCGGCGCCCGGCTTGATGCCGACCCGGGCGCGGACAATGACCAAGACCACGGGCGATACGCGATTGGGGCCAGCCAGCCCTGCCGATCAGGGCGCGGGGGGCAGGACAAAGACGCGGTTCGGGTGCAGCTCGCCGGCCTTGTATGTGCCCACCGCCACCGCACGCCCCTGATAGGACGCCCAGGCCTCCTCGCCGTAGTCGACGTCGCCGGGGATCACCATTCCGGGGTTGCCATTGCGCAGGCGGGCGGCACCCTCCGCGGTACATTTCAGTTCGGGCAGATCCGCAAGCCCGACCTCCAGCGGCTTGAGATGCGTGTCAAGCTCGGGGGTTTTGGCCTGCGCGGCTACGTCTTCCAGGCTGATGCCGTCCCCGGCGTCGAACGGCCCGGACCAGGTGCGGCGCAGCTGCAGCACATGGCCGTGGCAGCCCAGCAACTCGCCCAGGTCGCGCGCGATCGACCGCACATAGCCGCCCTTGCCGCACACCATTTCCAACTCGACATGATCGGCGTCCGGGCGCGAGATCATCGTCAGCTCTTCGACCCAGAGCGGGCGCGCCGCGATCTCCATCGTTTCACCGTCGCGGGCGCGCTTGTAGGCGCGTTCGCCGTCGATCTTCACCGCCGAGAATTGCGGCGGCACCTGGCTGATTTCGCCCACGAACCCATGCAGCCGTTCCTTTATCTCGTCATCCGCCGGGCGCAGGTCGCTCTGGGCCAGCACCTCGCCTTCGGCATCGTCGGTGTTGGTGCGCTGCCCCAGCCGAACGACAAAACGATAGGCTTTCAGCGCGTCGGTGATGTAGGGCACGGTCTTGGTCGCCTCGCCCAAAGCGATGGCCAGAACGCCGGTCGCGTCGGGGTCCAGCGTGCCCGCGTGGCCGGCTTTTCTGGCATCCAGCGCCCAGCGGACCTTGCTCACCACCGAAGTGGATGTGATCCCTGCCGGTTTGTCGACGATCAGCCAGCCCGAAATGTCGCGGCCCTTCTTGCGTGCCATGCCCTGCGCCCTTTGCGTGATGAAGCGCGCGAGGTAGCGCAGGGGCGGCCCGCTTGTCAATCGGGGCAGAGCGCGTCTGCGATGGCGTTCAGCGCGGCGCGGATGGGCGGGTCGTGGCGGGACGCGTGGTGGCTGACAAGCCATTCGTCGTGTGACAGGGGGGCGATGGGCGGCGACATGCGCGTCAATCCGGCAGTGGCATCGCCCGCGAATGTGGGCAGAACCACCTGCCCGAACCCCGCAAGCGCAAGATCAAGACACAGCCGGGGGTCCGTCGCGGTGGTCACGATCCGATCACCGCAAGTGTCGTGCAACCAGCGTTGCGACGCGGCAAGCCCCGGACCTGCGGGCAGGGCGACGTAGCCCGTAACCGCCGGGTCGGACGCATAAACCACATAGTCGATGCGGCGCAGGCGCTGCCGGGCAAGGCGCGCCGAGGTGGGCGGACGGTTGCGAATGCCAATGTCGGCCTCGCGCCCGGCCAGATCCAGGGGCGCGTTGGATGCGACGAACGCGGGCAACCACCGGCCGGCGCGGTCTGGTGCCAGACGCATCGCAAGATGATGTGCGGTCCAGAACCCGGCGGTGATCCGCACCGCGACCGGGCCATGATCGGTTTGCATCCAGGCGGTCACCCGTTGGCGCAGCTCGGGCAGATCGTGCAATTCGGCGGCGAGCGCGCGCCCGTCGCCCGACAAGGCGTACCCCGCGCGCCCGCGCAGAAACAGCGCACGCCCCGTCATCTGTTCCAGCTTTGTCATGCGGCGGGACAGGGTCGGCAACGGCATGCTGCGGCGCCGTGCGGTTTCGGCCAGTGACCCGGCGGCGGCCAGATCCAGAAACAGCGCAAGGTCGTCAAGCGAGGGCTGGCTTTCATTCATGAAAGCCAGTTTGCGCCAATCACCAGTATTTTCAAGGCCGCGGCGGGGCGACCATTGCCAGCGATCCGACTTGCACGATCAGGAATGAAACAATGGACGGCTTTCCAACTGACCCGGCCCGTATGGGGGGCTACGCGCGCGAAAGGCAGATCTTTCAGCGGCGGCTTGTCAGCCAGCGCAGATGGCGCCGCAGGCGGTGGCGCCTGCGGGTATGGGCGGCGATCTTCGGGCGCGCCAGGCTCAGGTGCGCGCGCCCGCAAAGCGCGTCTGCCATTCCTCGCGTTCGTCATCGGTGATCTTGCGGAAGGTGACCTCGGGCACCTCGAACGCATGCCCGGCGGGCAGGGCTTTCAGCGCGCCTGTCACATCGTCGGGCCAACTGTCATCCTCGGTTTTCAGCGCGGCCATCAGCTGCGCCGCGGCATCCGGGATGAACGGCGCCGAGATCACTGCATAAAGCCGGATCACGTTCAGCGCGAGGCGGATCTGCGCGGCAGCCGTTTCCGGGTCGGTCTTGAAGGTCGACCAGGGCGCGGCCTCTTGCAGGTATTCGTTGCCCAGCACCCATGCCGCGCGCAGAGCGGCGGCGGATTTGCGCACCTCGGCCTGCGCCATGAAGGTTTCGTATTCGCGGATGCGGGCGGTCAGATCGGCGATCAACTGGTGTTCGCGCGCGCCCAGGCTGCCACCCGTCGGAACCGTTTCGCCAAACTTGGACCGGCAGAATTTGGTGACGCGCGAGGCGAAATTGCCCAGCACGTCCGCCAGATCCTTGTTCACCGAGCCCTGGAAATTTTCCCAGGTGAATTCGCTGTCGCTGCTTTCGGGCGCGTGGCTCAGCAGCCACCAGCGCCAGTAATCCGCTGGCAGGATTTCCAGCGCCTGATCCATGAACACGCCGCGCCCGCGCGAGGTGCTGAATTGGCCCCCGTCATAGTTGAGGTAGTTGAACGACTTGACGTAATCCACCAGTTTCCATGGCTCGCCCGACCCGAGGATCGTGGCGGGAAAGCTGAGGGTATGGAACGGCACGTTATCCTTGCCCATGAACTGGGTATAGGTCACGTCGTCGGCGCCCTTGTCGGTGCGCCACCAGCGTTCCCAGTCATCGCCCTTGCCCGCGTCGACCCATTCCTGCGCGCAGGCGATGTATTCGATGGGCGCGTCGAACCAGACGTAGAACACCTTGCCTTCCATGCCCGGCCAGTCCTGGTCGCCCTTTTTCACCGGGATGCCCCAGTCAAGGTCGCGGGTGATGCCGCGATCCTGCAAACCGTCACCGTCTGTCAGCCATTTCTTGGCGATCGAGGTGGTCAGCACAGGCCAGCCGATCCGCGTGTCGATCCATTCTTCCAGGCGGTCCTTCATGCTGGACTGGCGCAGGAACAAATGCTTGGTCGCACGCATTTCCAGATCGGTTGCACCGGAAATCACCGAGCGCGGGTTCAGCAGATCGACCGGGTCAAGCTGTTTGGTGCAATTGTCGCACTGATCGCCGCGCGCGTCCTCGAACCCGCAATTGGGGCAGGTACCTTCGATATAACGGTCGGGGAGGAAGCGGCCGTCGGTGGGCGAATACATCTGCGTTTCGGACACTTCGCGGATCAGCCCCTGATCGGCCAGAACCCCGGCGAAATGCTGGGTCAGCGCGTGGTTCTGCGGGCTGGACGAGCGCCCGAAATGGTCAAAGCTCAGTCGGAAGCCATCGGCGATCTTTGCCTGCACCTCGTGCATTTCGGCGCAATATTCGGCGACGGGCTTGCCCGCCTTGGCGGCGGCCAGTTCGGCCGGGGTGCCGTGTTCGTCGGTGGCGCACAAAAACAGCACCTCGTCACCGCGCGCCCGGTGGTAGCGCGCGAACAGGTCGGCGGGAAGTTGCGAGCCGACCAGGTTCCCCAGGTGTTTGATCCCGTTGATATAGGGAATCGCCGAGGTGATGAGATGCCGTGCCATGGTCTGCCTTTTCTGCGCGCCGCTGTGGCTGTCGCTTTAGCGGATCATGCGCCCAAGGGAAAGATCCGGCAGGCGGGGTCTTGGCTTCGCGGCGCGTGTGTCTAGGTTGGCGACGGATTCCAGTTTCAGGAGACCCCCATGAAGACAAACCCCCTCGGCCGGTCCGGCATCGAGGTGAGCGAGCTTTGCCTCGGCACCATGACCTTTGGCAACCAGACCCCGCCGCCCGAGGCCCACGCCCAGATCGAGCGCGCGCTGGCGGCGGGAATCAATTTCATCGACACCGCCGAGATGTACCCGGCGAACCCGGTCAAGGCCGAGACCATCGGGCGCACCGAGGAAATCATCGGCGACTGGATCGCCGCTTCGGGCCGGCGCAACGACTTTGTGCTGGCAACCAAGCACACGGGTGATTCAATGCTGGTGCGCGACGGCACGCTGATCGGTGCGGAAACCATTGCGGTCTGTATCGAATCCTCGCTCAAGCGGCTGAAGACGGATGTCATCGACCTGTACCAGTTTCACTGGCCGAACCGGGGCAGTTTCCATTTCCGCAAGAACTGGCGGTACGATCCGTCGGGGCAGGACCGCGCGGCTACCGTGCAGCACATGCACGACGCGCTGGGGGCATTGCAGCGTGAGGTGGACCGGGGTGCCATCCGTGCCTTTGGTCTGGCCAACGACAGCGCATGGGGAACGGCCATGTGGCTGCGCATCGCCGAAGACGCCGGCGGGCCGCGCGTGGTCTCGATCCAGAACGAGTATTCGCTGATGTGCCGGCTGGCGGACACCGATCTGGCCGAGCTGATGGTGAACGAAGATGTGGGCCTGTTGCCTTATTCGCCGCTGGCGGCGGGGTTGCTCACCGGAAAATACCAGGGTGGCGCGGTGCCCGAAGGGTCGCGCATGTGGCTTAACGGCGACCTGGGGGGGCGCAAGACCGAGCGGGCGTTTCCGGCGGTCGATGCCTATCTTGGGGTCGCGCGCGATTTCGGGCTGGACCCGGTGCATATGGCGCTGGCCTGGTCGGCGCGGCGTCCCTTTGTGGCGTCGTCGATCTTTGGTGCGACCACGGGCGCGCAGCTGGACCATGTGCTGGGCGCGGTGGATGTGGTGCTGAGCGATGAGCTGCTGGAGCGCATCGACGCGGTGCACAAGGAGCACCCGATGCCGTACTGATCGCCAGAAGGCTGGGGCAGCCCGCCGGAGCGGACCCAAGCTTGGGGGGCCAGCCCTCCAGACCCTACCAAAGCTGGGGGGCCAGCCCCCCAGACCCCCCGGAGTTCAAGGGCAAGATGAAGAAGGGGCGCGGGTCGATGGGCCGCGCCCCCTGTTCAGGGGTTATTCGGCGGCGATGCCGTCGGTGAATTGCAGCCGGGCGAGGCGGGCGTAGAGACCGCCTTCGGCCACCAGCGCATCGTGGGTGCCGATGGCGGCGATGCGCCCGTGTTCCATGACCACGATGCGGTCGGCCTTTTTCACGGTGGCCAGGCGGTGGGCAACGATGATGGTGGTGCGCCCTTCGGCCAGCCGGTCGACGGCGGCCTGCACCGCGCGTTCGCTTTCCGCGTCAAGCGCCGAGGTCGCCTCGTCCAGCAGCAGGACCGGGGCGTCGCGCAGGATGGCGCGGGCGATGGCGATGCGCTGTTTCTGACCGCCCGACAGCATCACGCCGCGTTCGCCCAGATAGGTATCGTAGCCGTCCGGAAGCGCCGTCAGGAAATCGTGGGCGGCGGCGGCGCGGGCGGCGGCCTCGATCTCGGGGGCGGTCGCGTCGGGACGACCGAAGCGGATGTTTTCGCGCGCGGTGGCGGCAAAGATCACCGGGTCCTGCGGCACCAGGGCGATATGCCGGCGAAAGTCGTCGCGTGACAGGGCGGTCAGCGGCGCGCCGTCCAGCAGCACCTGGCCCGCTTCGGGATCGTAAAACCGCTGGATCAACTGCACGATGGTCGTCTTGCCTGCGCCCGATGGGCCGACCAGCGCGACGGTTTCTCCCGGTTCGATGTCAAGCGTGACCCCGTCCAGGGCGGCGACGGAGGGGCGTGAGGGGTAGTGGAAGCACACGTTCTCCAGCCGGATTTCGCCGCGTACGGGGGCGGGCAGGGTGCGGGGCCCGGGTGGGTCCTGTACGGCGTCTTCGGTTTGCAGGAGTTCGACCAGCCGTTCGGTGGCGCCCGCGGCGCGTTGCAATTCGCCAAAGATCTCCGACAGCGCGGCGACGGCGCCCGCCACCATGACCGAATAGATCACGAATTGCACCAGCGCGCCTGCGCTCATGTCGCCTGCGCGCACATCCCACGCGCCCATCCAGAGCACGCCGACCACCCCCGAGAAGACCAGAAAGATCACGATGGCGGTCATTGCGGCGCGCACCCAGATGCGGCGGCGCGCGGCGTCAAAGCTTTTTTCCGTAACGTCGCCAAAGGCTGCGCGCGAGATGTTTTCGTGGGTAAAGGCCTGCACGGTCTGCACCGCCGACAGCGCTTCGGCGGCATTGGCCGAGGAGGCTGCGATCCAGTCCTGGTTTTCACGACTGAGGGTGCGCAGCCGACGCCCCAGCGTCAGGATCGGGACCACCACGACCGGAACGATCAGCAGCACCATTCCGGTCAGCTTGGCCGAGGTCAGCAGCATGAGCACCAGCCCTCCGGCCATCATCAGGATGTTGCGCAGGGCGATCGACACCGACGAACCGATCACCGACTGGATCAGCGTGGTGTCGGTGGTGATGCGGCTCAGGACCTCGCCGGTCATGATCTTTTCGTAAAACACCGGAGACAGGCCGATGACCCGGTCGAACACCGCCTTGCGGATGTCGGCGACAACCCGTTCGCCCAGTCGCGTCACCAGCGCGTAGCGCAGCGCGGTGCCGATGGCGAGCAGCCCGGCGATGGCCAGCGCGGCGGCGAAGTAGCGGTCAAGCAGCCCGCCGTCGGCGTTGAAGTTGTCGACCACGCGGCGCACGGCCAGCGGCAGTGTCAGCGAAATCGCCGCGGTGGCCATCAGCGCCAGTCCCGCGCCGACGAGCAATCCCCTGTAGGGGGCAAGAAAGGGCGCGAGTGCGCCAAGCGCGCCAAGTCTGCGGGATTTCGCGCGATCCTGCGCGACAGCGGTTGCCGGGTTGCCGTGGGCCATGTGTCCTCCTCGGGCTGTGCCGCGCCGGTTTAGCGCAAAGCCAAGGCGAAGGGGAGTCGCCGCTTTGGTCCGGGGAAAGGATTGGAGCGGGCGGCGGGATACCGGAATCGGTGTTTTTATATTATTTATCAGGCATTCGGTGTCCCACGATGACATGAATACAGCCTGTTTGGAA
>NZ_QLMG01000001.1:173899-243809 GCF_003259905.1 Salipiger aestuarii
TGGTGTCCCACTGTCAAATCCTGCGTGGGACACTTTGCGGCCTAAGTTTCTGAAAAGCTGTCTATTTTTTATGTGAATTGGAGCGGGCGGCGGGATACCGGAATCGGTGTTTTTATATTATTTATCAGGCATTCGGTGTCCCACGATGACATGAATACAGCCTGTTTGGAATCAATGGGTTAACGACAGGGTGTCCCACGGAAAACGCTCACCACTCCATGCTCTCCAAGGCAGCCATTGCGTCTTTTGCGAGCCGCCAGCGTTCGACACCTTTTGTGTAAATTTCTGAGGTTTGCGCCTGAGTGTGGCCGTGGATGGTCATGATCTGGTATTGAGAGCAACCCTCTTGGGCGAGAAGGTGCCCGGCTGCCTTCCGAACGCCGTGGGCGGATCGACCAGTGAGCCCCGCGCTGTCGCACCATCTCCGAAACATAATTCCCAGAGAGTCGGTAGAGGCGAATTGCCCGCCCTTGCCGTTAAGCAGATACGTCTTGCCTTGGATCGACGCCGCGCGGGTAGCGCGATACAGCGGAGGCAACATCGGTATCGATACTTCGGCGGACCCCTTCTTGGATGGCTGCCAGCGCAGGGCCGTGACGCCTTGGATCTTTGTTTCATTCCCCCGTCCAAGCCAAATGGCATCTCCGATGCGGCAGGCTGTGAACATGAGAATGGTAAGGCATAGGTGCGGTGTGGTCCCCGGTGGGTGTCTATTTCGGAAATTCCTGAGATCGTCAGAATTCCATGGGATGGCCCCGCCCTTCCCCTGGTCTATCCTTGCGATCCCGATTGCGGGATTGACGGTGCATAGGTCGCGCTCGCACGCCCAGCGATACATTGACCGGATGCCCTCGATTATGCTGTCGGCGCGGGCCGGGGTGGAGACAAATGCGTCGCGCAGATCAACAAGCTTGGATTGCGGCATCACCATTGCATAATTCTCGTACCGTTCTGTCAGCACCTTCATGACGCCAACCCGCTTCTTGAGCGTGAGCGCAGACGCCGCTCCGGCTGCCACTTCGCGCTCCATGGCGGCAAGATGCTTCGCGGCAAGCCAGCCGATGGAGTATTTGATGGCGCGTTCTTCAGGCGTGGCCTCGGGGGTGATTATAATGCCAGCGCGCGCCGCCCGGTATACCTCGACAAACTGTGAGTGCCCTGGCTCTACGGACAGAGGTATTCGCCGTTTCTTGTCGCCCTCAACCCGTACCCGGTAGCGTGTCGCCCCAGATGGAAGTTTTTCAGCCAACAGGCCGGGGTACTTTATGTTCATGGCGGTCACGTCCAAGAGAGGGGAACCCGCCTATTCTTGGGCGATTCTGGGCTCTGCGCAATGCTGTCGGCAGCATAGTCGAATTTGACACCATCCGGCCCGACCGACACGATGCGCGCGGCGGGGTCCAGCGCCTTGACGGCTTTCCACGCGTCTTCGATCTGGCGCGGCGTCGGCATGGCCGGTGCGGCGGTCTTGGCCATGTCAGGGCCTCCCTGCGGTGGTGATGAACTCAGGATCAGAAAGCGGCGCGCGCAGCTTCGCGTCCCGATCTACATCGACGCGGGCGTCAGCGGGTGTGCATCGCCACCTCGCATCTATGACCGCCCACCAGATCGGTATAAAGCCGAACAGATTTATGCGGCGTTCGGCGATGAAGCGGCGCGTGTGCCAGCAGTGGGACCCGTCGCAGACCTCGATACGCGCTTTGCGTATACGGTATCGCATCACAGCCCCCTTTCCCCGCGCGGGGTGGGATAACCATCATGCACCACGCCATCCAACTCCCTGCCCTTGGCCTTGATCTCTTTTTGGCCGCGACCCTCCCATTGTTTGAACAGAAACGGCACGCAAGCGGCGGCGCACTGATCGCGCAGTCCCCGGAACCAGTCCGGATCGGCAGCGCGGTAATGGACACCGTTTTCCCCGCCCGTGATGACCCATTCTATCCCGCCGATATGCGCAGACAAGTCGACCGGCCCAAGAAGCGGCTCCATGCTCAGAAAGTGGATAACGGCAGGAATGGCCGTCAGATGCGCAAGCCGGTCTGCTTCTTTCTGACTTTCGACGGTCGCGCCTAGCCATACATTCGGATAGCCGCCGCACCAATCATCTGGCAGGAACCGTGCGACGTTCTGCGGGCGCTTTGTCAGAAGCAGAAAGTCCAGGTTGCGGCATTGCCGAATCAGCGCCCACAAATCTCGACGCCATGTCGGATCTATGCTCCGGTGATTGTCAAACACGTCAGCCAAGGATGCCACGAATACACGCGGTCGGTCAGGTTGGCCTTCGGCTTGTCGGTTCCATTTCGCCGGGTTGCCCCAAGTTTTCGTTCGGGTCCGTGCCGCGTGTGGACCCCAACGGCTTGGCCCGCCTTGCAGGCCGCGCTTGTCCCATGCCTCTGCATAACAATGATCACAAGCCGCGCTGACTTTGGTGCATCCGATCCACGGGTTAAACGTGTGGGTTGTCCATTCAATGCCGCTATTCTCAGCCATCAGTCTGTCACTCCGTTCTATTTCCCACTTGGCGTATTCGCCATCCGCAGCAGCACATCGGCGTGGCATGGGGCATCCAGCGGGCACCAGCATGCTAGGTCTTTGCCGCGTAGATCGGGTAGGCGGTCAAATATCTGCGCGCGACGGGCCGCAAGGTGATCCCACATGGCGCGCCTCCCTTGTCGGTTAAGGCAGTCTGGCTTCATGTCGAACGGTATGGAATAACCTTCGATCCAGATGCTGAACATCTTTGCCGCATCCTCCGCCGTCAGATCGCGCGGCAAGTGATACTCCGTCTTTGCGCCATCCAGCGTCAGGGTCACGCGCCCCGGTGTGCCGACGATCCAAGGGTTTCCGAAGTCGCCCGGACGGCACACGCTCATGGCGCCCTCGGGCATCCGCCAGCCTTTTGTGCGCTTGCGCTGAATGCGTTTCGGTGCTGTCATTGGTCTGCCTTCCCTGAAAGCGCGCGGAGAGTGGCGTGGATCACGTCTTTCGTGGTATCCCACGTCAGCAATCGTTCCTCCCAAACCTCTTCGCCGTCCTCATCAAAGACTCGGGTGTTGACGCGAAACTCCCCCATAAGCACCGGCTTCAAAATATCGAAGATCGGGTTCGGGCAGGCATCCATAAGTACCTTCGCCGCGTCCTGCACAGTCACGCTATCCCGCCCCCGATGTTCGGCATCTGCAAGCATGGCGCCCAAGGCGGCGCGGGCGTCGGCTGGGGTCAGGGCGCGGATCAGCGATGATTGGTAGGCCGATGTTTCCCGCCATGCGTCGTCGTGGGTTTGCGCCGCCGCCTCATATGCAGCAGCCACAAGCGCGCCGGATAGGTCGGAGCGGGTGTTCCACTCCGATGCGGCAACAGCCTCGGACATGGTTCCGCACTCCATATGGTGCCGCTTGCCGCGCTCATTTGTGCACCACACCGAGTAAGTCTCTTGGGCCATGGAGCCACCAAGCAGGCGAGCCGGTTTTCCGCAGAACGGACAGGACTTCAATTCAGGCGTTGTCATCGTCTTGCTCCCTCATGGCGCGAATATCCCGCACGATCTGCTGAGCTATGGTAGCTCCGGTCAAGTCGCCGTTCATGCGGGCCTCTGCGGCGTGGCTGTCGGCAATCTGCGCGCAAAGATCGAAGGCGGCGGCGAGGTCGCGCGACAGGTTGTCGCGTTCGATGGCCAGTGCGCGCGTCTTTCTGGCCCAAACGTGGTTGTCGCTGGCATCCATCATTTCGGCCTCGCGCATCATTGCGGCGGTGCTTGTATCAGTCATGTCGTTATCCTTCGAGTGCAGCGAGACAAGCGGCGAGCCGTTCCGGCGTTAGTTGGTCGGCGGCATGTCGCAGCGCAGCCATCGGATCAGCCTTTGCGCAAGCGTCAAGGCGTTGCGGCGTTAGTTTCCCTGCGGCGTATTGCAGCGCAACCCACGGCTCAGCCTTTGCGCAGGCGTCAAGTCGTTCCGGTGTCAGCTTGTCGGCGGCGTAGATAAGCGCGTACACCGGATCAGCTTCGGCGCATGCGTCGACCAACTCAGGTGGCAGCAAGTTGGCTGCATATTCCAGCGCAACCCACGGCTTTGCCATGGCGCAGGCGTCGATCCGTTCCGGCGGCAGCAGATCTGCGGCGTAGACCAGCGCGCTCCACGGGTCAGCTTCGGCGCATTCGCCGCAGGTTTTTCCGATGTGCTCCAGCGTATCGTCGTAAGCCCCACAGCGGATAAGTTTGGCGGCGTGGTCGCCGGTGAAAGTCGCGGTATCAGACCAGTCTAGGGACGCGGTGGGTGTATCGGTCATGCTACTGTCTCCTGCGTGAGGGCCAAATGCCCACAGTTTGCCTGGGCCAATGCCGCAGCAAGCGGAGGGCAAACGCTGTTCCCGCAGCAGCTGACCTGCACGTCCTTGGTGAACGGCGCGAAGGTCCAGTCGCCGTCCTGTTCGCGCCAAACGCCGTCGATGACATAATCAGGCGGAAAGCCTTGGGCGTTGAACAACTCGCGGGGCGTCAGCATTCGCAGGCCAATGTCCACGACCACGAAAGTCTCTCCTCTGCGCGTGATCGTGACGAACTCGTCGCCATCCCATGCGCCATGCGCGCGCAGGAAGTCGGCCACTTGGCGGGCGAGGTCGTGATGCTCCGGCGTAAACTCAGGATCGGACAGAGAGGCTTCCACATGTGCGAAACGGTCGCGCACGGTGACGGTGTGAGCGGGTTCATCCATCTTCGCGCCGTCGCCTGTCCCGTAGTATTTCGCGAAGAACGCCGCGATCGGGGTCTGGTTGCTGCCTGAGGACGTTACGGTCGACAACGGCGCGTCGGCAGGATGTCCTGCGTGGTCGGCCATGCGCGGCCCGCCGTTCTGTTGCGCGATGAAGGCCGCGCAGGCCGCGTGCTTGATGCCGCCAGCGACCACGGTGCCGAGCGGTTGGTCGATATCCAGCGCCCGCGGCGCCTGGCCTGGGCGCTCACCGTAGCCGGTCTGGATCAGCGTCGGGATGATCACCGCGTTCTGATCCTTGCGGCTTGCGCAGATCGTGTGGTGCGGCGCGGTGATGGGGCGCGATTTGCCACCCTGCTGGGCGTAGGTCAGGACCGGCGCGACGACTGCGCTGTGCCCGCCGCCGGCCAGCACGGTCGGGTGCGGCGCATCAGCTGCCCGGTCGCGTCGGGCCGTGCCTTTCAGGGACAGTAGGGACGGCGCGATCAGGGCATGCCGGTTGTCGACAGTGACTCTGCGCAGCGGATCTTCCAGCGTGGCAGATCTGACGCCGGGTGCCTCGTCGTGCCCGTAGTAGGTCGCGAGAGCGGGGGCCAGAATGCCCAGCGGGGCCGCGCCGCCGGGGCGCTTTATGTAGCTGTTCGCGGTGACGGTCGGCATCGGCGCCGTCATCGGCGATCCGGTCGCGCCGCTGTTGAAGCGGGTGACCGAAGCCGCGACCAAGGCAAAGCCGCTGGAGCTGGTCACAGTGCGCGTAGGTTCCTTTATGTCCCATGCGTTGGGCCCGCGCCCCGTAGTCTTGCTGTTGGCGACATTCGTCAACGTCGGCACTATTACGGCCTTTTCGCCGCGGTGTGCTCCGGTGATCGTGCGCAGCGGAGCGGCTGCGGATTCGGTACGTCCGCCATGGGTCAGATTCACCAAGAATGGCTCATCGGCATCCAGCACATATCGCTTCATCCCGCGCGCCACGCGGGCAAGGGTGTTGTCGGCCAGCGGGCGCTTGGCGCGCAGGCCCAGCTTTTCGAAGATCTGGGCGCTGGAATCGAAGATTGACGGGCATGGCTGCGACCAGTCGATGCATTCGGCTGCTGTGCGCCACGGCTTGAGATTGCCACTTTTCACGGCCTCTGAGGCGGGGTCACCGTGCGTCGGCGCAGGCCAGGTGATGGGCAGCCCGTCAAAGCGTATGATCACGAACAGACGCTTGCGGATCGTGGGCGCGCCATAGTCGCAGGCGCGCAGCTCGCGGCGTTCGATCTTGCCGCCAAGCCGCTTGAGCGCCTTGCTCCATCTCAGGAAGGTCTCTCCCTTGCGTTTCGGACATGGCATCAGGCCACGGTCGGTCTCGATCAGCGGGCCCCAGCCTGCGAACTCCTCGACGTTTTCCATCATCACCACGTCGACGCGCCCGCCGCTTTTCTGAATGCGTTCGATCCAGCCGGGAATGATCCACGCGAGATCCCGGATGTTGCGCGCCACGGGCTTGCCGCCCTTGGCCTTGCTGAAATGCTTGCAATCGGGCGAGAACCACATCAGGCCGATGTGCCTCCTTGCCAGATGGTCCAGAGGATCGACCTGAAACACGTTTTCCGACAGGTGCAGCGTTTCGGGATGGTTTGCCGCATGCAGCGCCAACGCCGCTGGATTGTGATTGATCGCGATGTCAGGGCTGCGCCCCAGCGCCATCTCGATGCCGGTGCTGGCGCCGCCGCCGCCTGCGAAGCTGTCGACGATCAACGGGCGCGCCTCGGTGACGGGATCGACTGTCGGAAAAAGGAAGAGGTCTCTCACGAAAGCTCCTCCTGTCGTGCGCTGTGGCGGGCAAGCGTCATCAATCGCCCGATTACAGAATTATGCGGACGGCCAAGCCTGCGGCCCATTTCGCACCGGCTGACGCCTTCCGCGGCCCACCTGAGCAGTTTTTCGTCTTCATCGGCAGAGAACCGGCGAACCTGATGATCGCCGCGCGTCACAACTTCGGGCCCGCGCAGGCCAACCGGATGCTTCTTCCCGTCTGGCAGGTCCGCGCCGAGCTTTAGGCAATGCCAGTATACAGCGCCACGAGACATGCCCGTGGCGCGCACGATCTGCATGATGCTTTTGCCGCACTCACGCATTTCGACGGCCCGCTGGATGGCCTCGGGGCTATGCCGTTTGCGGGTCACCCCCACATCCTCCACCCCAGCCACGCCGCCAGCCCGAGGCAGGTCAGCACGACGCAGATCAGGCACCAGCGCGCCGCCGCGCCGGTGGGGTCGTCGTTGAAGAACACCGGCGTGTCGAGGTAGCGGCGCAGCTTGTCGCCGGAATGCGGGGTTTCGATTGGGGGATTTCCGTGCGGCTGGCGGCGCATGTGTTGCGCTATGTCCAGGCTGCTGCTGTTGGGGTGCAGGGTGTCGAAGGGGCCGGACATGGGGAGGTCTCCTCTGGCTGATGGGATGCCGCCCCGCGTGGGGACGGTCACCGATGGGTCAGGCTTCGGGCGAGCCCTGAAAAATGGGGAGGTCAGTTGCCTCGCGCGCGATATTCAGCGCCTCGTCGAAAGCGGCATCGAACACCTTTTCGGGGTTGTAGACCGACAGGATGAACTTCACCGCGCTTCCCGCCTTGCGATAGCGAAAGCGCACGGGCATGCGGTATGGCGCGCCGTTCAGAAAGACCGGGATCGTGATGATTATGAGGTTCGGCACGCTGAGCGGCTTGCCATCAGCATCCTTGTGTTCGTTCAGGAATTGGATCTCGCTTTCGCCGGTGTCGCGGTTGGTTTTCACCGTCAGGTCGCTGGTTTCATACACCTGAAAGCGACGCGACATGGCCAGCAGCTGGCCGAGCTGACCATACCGGCCCTCGATCTGCCGGGCGGTCGCGATCAGGCGATTTTCCCAAGGCTGGTGGCTGTCTTTTTCGACCATGCTCAGCACTGCGGGCGTCGGGTCTGCGATGTCCTTGGCGTTGGATTCGATGAACTCACCCATCTCGTCCTTGTCCAGCGCGCGGCCGGAGATCGCCATCCACGCATCCCATTCCTTGGAAAGGGGGAAGCTGTAGATGGCGCGGTGGTGGCAATGGCGCGCGGTCGCATCGCCTGCGGGGTCGATCGGGTCGATCGGGCCCGCGGCGTGGTAGTCGGCGATGCAGGTCAGTTTCGGCGCGGCCATGTCGGGATTGGCGAACATCGCGGAGGTGTCGCCCTTGAAGCGATTGGCCCACAGGATCAGGCTGTCCAGATCCTTGAGCTGGGCGGTGCCGGTGCGGCGGGCCGGTTTCAGGAACTCCAGCGCCGCGCGGTGATGCTGCGTCAGGTTCTCGATATTGCGGTGCGTCGGCAGGGTGACCAGGTGCGCCCTGGTCAGGTCAAGAGCGGGTGGCGTTTCGACCGGATCGTGGTGGCTGATCTCGGCCATGATGTCGCGCATGGTTTCGGCGGAATTGTGATGGGTGGACAGATCTTCGGGCATTGTCGTCTCCGTTGGCAAGAAAGGGGGGTGGGATCAGTCGACGTCGCGGACTTCGCCGGTTTCCGGGTCGAAATCGGTGACATCCCGGACGGGCTGGTGCATCCGGGCCATCATCGGGCTGTAAAGCGTCAGCTCGCCTGCATCGTTGATGTACGCGCCGGCGCTGCTCTTGGGCTTTTTCGGCGGCTTGAAGGTCACCTGTGCGCCCATGCCCACGTCGCCAGCGTTGCCGACCGCATATTCGATGGTCAGCGACATGCTGCCCTGACAGCCCTTGGGCCCGTGGGTTTCAAGGTGGTCGGTCAGATCCTGCATCAGATCCTGATGGCGGGTCATCACATCGGCCAGAAAGTCGCCGCCATCGAACAGCGTCAGGATCTGTTCCAGCGTGCGCATCTTGTAGGGGTCTTGCGGCTCGGGCCTGTTGATCTGGGCCGGAGGCTTTTTGTTCGCCATCACTGGGAATCTCCTTTTGGGTGTGGTGCTACCTTCGTCTGCGCGCGTATTGGGGCGGCAATCACGCGGCAGAACGGGTGATGTCTGCCAGCAGGTCAGAGGCAATCTGGCGGTCGGCATAAGTGGCCTGCGGGTGGTCCAGCGCCACCTCGCAGGCCGACGCGACGGTGGCGATGTCGTACCGCGCCGCGTCTGCCATGACCTCGCAGGCGTACCAGAGCACGCGATCTTCGTGCCCGGTCGGTCCGTGAGTGGTGCGATGGGTCATGGCTGGGTGTCCTGATAGCGCATCCGCCAGGAGTGGAGTGCGCCGGTGGCGTTTCCGCCGTGAGCACCGCCGTTCACGCCCTGCAGATTGACGCCAAGATCGGTCTTGTGAACGGTGATGCCGAATGCCGGAGCTTCGGCCAGAAGGCGGGCGGCAAGTTCGTCTTCGGCGGCGGAGATGAGGTTTGCGAAGGCACGGTAGGCGGCGCGCTGGCTGGGCGTGGTCCGTGCGGGCCAGTCGTGGGGAATGTCGGTCATGCCGCGTCGCCGCCGTGCAGGCGTGCGACGACGGCCGCGCGGATCTTGCTGATTGCGCGGACGTGTATCCTGTCGACCTCGGACAGGGCGGGGGCGGGCGGCAGGGGATCGGGATCGCCTTCGACGATGACCTCGACAAAGGGGGCCTCAGGGATGGGGGAGGCCGTGCCGGGGTAGTGGCTGGGCCTGTCGGCCAGCAGCCGCTGCCGTTCGGGGGTGATCGGCTGGCCATGCGCGGCCTTTGCGTCAAGCCAGGCGAATTGCACGGCCGCCGGCGCGCGGTGGGTCAGGTCCGGGGTGCAGAGCGTTTTGGCGAGCCCTGCGAATTTCGTGGGAATGAGCATCGCTGCCTCCATCGGGGTTGATGGCTTGCAAGATGAAGGGAAAAAATTCCCTAGTCAACATAAATGGGAAATAATTCCCCAAAAAAGTTGTTAACCACGCGTGCCCCGGTTAGGGTGGGGCGCGCCGGATGGTTTGGCGCAAAGCAAAAGGCCCGGCCAGAGGGGGGGGGGGGGGGGGGGGGGGGGGGGGGGGGGGGGGGGGGGGGGGGGGGGGGGGGGGGGGGGGGGGGGGGCGAGAACGCCATGGTAGAATCGGAGTCAATATGACCAAAATTCCGTATGAAGAGGGTGCGCGGGTGGATCTTGGGGTTGATCGGGTTTGCGGCAGCAGTCCTGACGATCGATTCTTGGCTTCGGGATCGTGATTTGATGAGTTGGCAGGTTCATGCTGAGAATCTGCTCGGCAGGGTGGTCGACCCGTTGGCGAGGTTGCTTGAGGTGTCGTGGAGTGCGCTGGTGGTGCTCTCTATGGCTATCTTGCTCTACGCACTTTGCGATTTGGCGGTCCGCATAGTTTTGGCTTACATCCGATCTGCGCCCTCAGTCTTTATCAAGATCAAGTGGATGCTAATCATGTCGGAATTCCTTTCTAAGGGCGAGGCGCTCAAGGTGATCGAGGGCTCGGATTTCGTTCAATCGCGGTTGCCCTCATCCCGCAAGCTGAGACCCAGTGCTTTCGCCTCAGTTGCCGCGTCAATACAGGAGATGTATGGAGGGAGATCCCAGCGCGACCAGATGGTGGAACGCCAGTTCCTGCGGAACGTATTGGCGCAGTTCGAAGCGCAGAGATCGAACGACTGTACCGAAGAGGGGTATCGCAAGCAGGCGCTTGATGATTGGTTGGAAGCCCTGTTTGCCTATGAAGTAAAGGATGAAATGGGCGATATTCCCAACGTCTAAATTTACAGGTGGGTGGGGCACGGCTGGCCGCGCCTCACACCTTCCTCGCAAGCTCCGCAGGCCATGCCAAGCGCACGCGCGCGGCCCATTTCAGTTTCTTGTTCCACATGGTGTTGGCGCCGGGGTTCAGGGAAATCAGATGGAACATTCCCGGCTTGTCGCCCGCCTTGACCTGTTTGACCCATCCCATGCCATCCTCGTCTTCAACCACACAGCGGTGGCCGATCACGTCGCTGGGGACGCCATCGGGCGTGTCGCGGGTGTAGAAGATCAGGTCGCCCGCGCTGTACACGGGTTCCATGCTGTCGCCTTCGACCTCGACCGCGACGACGCCGCGCGGGGGCAGGCCGGGCGGGCATTCGACCTGGGGGCCGTCGCCCTTGGCGTAGGCGTCGAAAACCGGCACCTGGGCGCCGGCGCCGACTTTGCCTGCGATGGCGATGGTGGGGCGTGCAAGTGGCGCGGCGCCATCGCCCTGCGCGACGATGTCTTCGATTGTCATTCCCAACACGGCCGCAATATTCCGGGCGGTGAAAAGTCTAGGTGACGCTTCGTCGTTCTCAAACATTTTGCGAATGGCAGATTGGCTCAACCCAGCCTCTTGCGAGACTCTTGCGGGTTTGAGGGCGGGATTAGCAGCGAACACTGCCTTCAAGCCCTGAATGAATGGATCAACGGTCATGGGCATACATTCCCACGTTCAACAAAACTGCGCGACGGGAATAAATTCCCTTGCAAGTGTGGTAATGTTTTCCCATAACTATGCGCATGGAAGAGCTGATCGCATACGTCGAGGCCTACGCGGCCTCTGTGAACCGAAAGCCGCAGTGGGTCTTGCGAGAGGCCATCGGTGCGGGCTGGAAGGAATGGGAATCGTGGCGTGCGGGCGAGTCCAGCCCGACGATGATCCGCGTGGATCGGCTGAAAGCGTACATCGCCGCGAACCCACCGAGGGAGGACGCCGCATGAGCGATCATCTGAAACTGGTGGTATCGAATCCATGTTCCGAGCCTGACTCGGCCGCTGGACTCGCGTCGCGGTCCAATGATTTGTCCAAGGGTCTGGCCAAAGAATTGGACCGCTATCGGATGCAGGTCATCGCGTCCGAAATCTGGTCGGACTGGCTGCGGTTGGAATTTCCCCGCCCCGAAGATGTCGCGGTGTTTTTCGGGGTGCGCAGCAGCAGCGCCTGGAACTGGTGGAACGCCAGCACGCGCCCGACTGCCGACAAGGTGATGATCGCGGTGCTTGAGCGGCCCGGATTTCTGAAACATCTCGCCGCCGCGGTTGCGGTGGATCAGCGGAGGGCCGCGTGATGCCCGCCGCAACGAACACGCATGCCCGACCTGTCCGGGCCTGTCAGGCGGGGGTACAGGCCCTCCGCCACCTGGCGCGCGGGGCTTTGTCCCTTGGCCGGTTCCCCTCCTCCCCAGAGGCTGGCCAGCTCCGCGCGTCTTTTTGCATCCCGGCGCGGCGGGTTATCCGCGCATCCCTGTTGGACCTTCCCCCGGCGCCGGTGGTGTCGGGGGCTTTTTCGGGGATGTGAGCATGGAATACGGATCAAAGCGCCTGATTATTCTGGCAGAAATCAGCCGGAACCCGTTCCGCAGTGCCCCTGAAATCGCCGCAGCTGTCAACTGCTCGGAAATGTACGTCCGGTCGGTCGCGTCGCGTCGCGGCGTTGTCTACGGGCGGCACCTGATTGAAGTCGCCCAATCCGGCAATCTCGTCTGGCTGCAGCGTGAGGCCGACCGGCTTGGCGTCAGCGTGCCAGACCTCATCAACCTGATCGTGACCGACGCGCGGCTGGATGCGGAGGAGGCTGCCTGATGCGGCGGTGGAGCGCGCCAGACAATGCGGGCCGCGCCGAAGATGAGCGGTTCCTTGAGGCGATGCACCGGCATGAGGTTGATGGGATGAGCTTTGCGGTTCTTGCCCGCGATCTGTGCCGGAGCCGTGCGGCGGTGTGCGGCATGTTCAAGCGGGTGCGCGATGCCGAGCAACCCTGCCAGTGTGTGAATCCGGAAAACCGGGATGGCGGGATGCCGCCGCGCTGGTGGCGGAAATGCCCATGACTGGTGCTGCGCCCCTCGTGATGCTTGCCCGGCGCGCGTTGCCGTTCGGTCCGTTGACCCTGGAGTTGATGCGCAGTGCCTGCGGCGCGCGCAGCTGGGCGCTGCGGACGGCGCCGTCGCCCGGCATGGGCGCCCGGCCTCAGCTTTTGACGAATGGATTTTGCGACAGTGCCCGCGACCGCCGCGCGTTGGCGGGCCAGCTGCGCGCGATCGCGGACGCGGTGGAGGATTGGCCGTGACCTCGCCCCGGAGCGTGGCTGCGGCAAAGCGCGCAGCCCATATCATGCGCCTGAGCCGTAAAGGTCTGAGCATTGCCGCCATTGCCGCCGAGGTGGGTTGCCAAAGGGCAACGATCAATCGGGCGCGAGCAAAGGCTGGTTTCAAGGCCGATCGCACGGGTCCGCGCGTGGCGAGCGACGATCAGATCCGCGCCTGCGTCGCACGAGGCGTGCTTGACAAGGTCGGTGCCGCCGAGCTTGGCATGAGCACATGCTATTACGCCAAGCGACGGCGGGGGTTGGGGTTGGCGGCAAATGGGCAGCCCGGTCAGCGCCCCGCCGTTTCTGATGATGACATTCGTGACTGTCATCGGCGTGGACTGACCGATGTGCAGGCGGCGGCTGCGCTTGGGTATTCCACCGCGCACTTCGCATTTCGGCGGAATCGGCTGCAACTGGCGGCAAACAAGCTTCGCCGCGCGGCACCCACGCCCGGCCATGATCGCTTGAAGGTGGCGGTCCCTTCGGCTCCCCGGCTCGATGTCTGCGAGGCGGCGCTGGTGGCCGGAGCTGTGCGCCGGGCGTTCGATTTGAACCCGAAGAGGGCAGAGGTGCTGCGCCTGCTGGAGCCGCTTGTGGCGCGTGAGATGAGGCGCTGTGCATGAGCGATCCGCCCGAAATGCTGGCCTTTATCGCTGCGGCCACGGCGTTGTCACTGCGCCGCGGCGGCATGCGCGTCTGTGGCGACCATATCGCGGCGCTTGGGCACGCCATGCCCCTGTGTCCGACAGACGGGCCGCTGCGAGACGCCCTGAGCGCCGGTCAGGCGGTCGTGTCGGCGCGGGCGGCGGCGGATGAGTTTGCGTTCGACCAAGCGCGCACTGCGCTGAGCGTGGCGCTTGCGGCGTATTGGGGTGGCCGCGCCTTGGGTCTGCATAGCGCGGTCGTGAGGGGTTGAGACTATCGGTTTTACTGGGGGGATGCCGTGACAAGGGCAGCTCGTGAGCAGGACATGACGGCGCCGGAGGGGCGCCACCTGATCGCTTCGGGCGACTGGGAACGGCTGCGCTACGGTTGGGTCGAGGCGGTGTGCTGTGATGCCTCTGTCGGGGCGCAGGCACAGGTCGTGGCCTATGTTCTTGCGATGCGCTACGCCAACCGCCACACCGCGCAATGCGACCCGGGCCTGCCCGAGTTGGAGGGCACCCTGGGGCGCAGTCGGTCGACCCTGAAGCGGGCGATTTCCGAGCTGATCGACGCCGGTTGGATCACCCGTGTGGTGGGCCGTGGGCGCGGCAATCGGAGCGGGTACGGGTTTCTGACGCGGGCGCGAATCGTGTCCCTAAAAGGGGTCAGATCCGGGCCGAAAAAAGGGTCCGCAGATGACCCCTTTTATGGCGCGGAAAAGGGTTCAGATCCGGGCTGTCAAGAAAAACAAAAGGGGTCAAATCTGACCCTAAAAGGGGTCAAATCAGGACCTCCCTATAATATAGCTAAAACATGTAAGAACCATAGGGGCACCGACCTGCCCCAAAATCTTTCCGACAACCCGATGGTGATCCGCGATTCGCAGCGCGCCGTCGAGCGGTTCCGGAGCGGCCACGCCGATGCCTTCGACGGGCTTCAGGTCTGGGTCATCAATCACATCATCGCCGCGAACCTGCTGACGCCCGAAGAGCGTGAGCGGTCCGGGCTGGGCTGAGAAAGGGCAGAGCATGACCGAAGGGCAGATCGTCGCTGAAACGAAGCGCGACCGGGTGCGGCGGATCCTGATCGAACCGCTGACCGAATGGGGCTTTCGCAAGCCGGGCAACATCCGGGCGGATCGGTTCGATGGGTTCATGGTCTCGCTCTGCGACGGACTGGGGTACCTTTCCGAAGAGCAGCTCGACACCCTGCGCGTGGCGCTGCGGACGCGGGGCGAGGGCAAGGATCGCCGGGGCTGGCCGCGCATGGCGACGATCGCGGCGTTGGCGGAGGCGATTGCGCCAAGGCCGATCGAAGAGATCCCGGCAATACGGCGCTGGTTCGCATCGGTCGAAGGGCCGAAGGCGGCGAAGGATGGCGCGCTCGTGGCGCAGTTCCTGTTCTGGGAAAAGTTCAAGCGGCCGCCGCTGACCGATGGCGACCGCCGCGCGATCCGCGACAAGGCGCGCGACCTGGACAGCGGCGTGCGGGTCCGGCGGGACCGTGAACGCCGCGGGGTGGCGAGTGCCGACGACCTGCGCTGGCTCGACTGGCACGGCGGCATCGAGGTGCGCGCGGTGGCGCTGGTGAGCGAAGGGGCAGCGGCATGATGGGTGGGGGCCATGAGCAGTTTGCAGTGGCAAAAACCCGGCCCGGGCGCGCTGGAAAGGTGCCGGTCGCGATCTGGGATCTGCTGGTCTGGGCGTTCCAGGTCGAATGCGTTGGGCTGGACTTTGACGAGATGGGCAGCACGTCCGGCGCGCGCCCCGGCGTGGGGATGGAATACATCCTGATGAAGCGCGGCGATCTTGGCTGCACCATCGACGGGGGTGGTCGGTCCGATCCGCATCCCGACGCGGATCTCGTGGCCTCGGCGGTGTCGTGCCTGCCCGAAGGTTGCGGGGGGCGCGGCATGGCTGCCTGCATTGCCGAGTTGGCGCGACTGGGCCGCTGGCCGGACCAGTGGCAGCACATGACGCCGAGTTGTGAGCCTGCCGCGTGGAAAGATCATTGGCGGGGGCGCTTTGCAGAGAAATCAATCTGGGATGGGCCAGGGCGTTGGCCGGCAAACCAGATTGGGCGCGACGATGGGTATTGTTGCCGTGTCGTCTTCACCGGCATGGCAGCAGAGCAAGCGCGGGCACGGCGGGCCTGGTTGAACTGGTGGGGCGCTTTGCTTGAACTGCGGTGCACCTTCCAGATGCGCTGCGATCTGACCGGGTTCATGATCACCGACGAGATGCCGCCGCGCGCGCCCTGGAAGAAAAGGTCTTGACCAAATGTAGGATCGTTGACATCGTGCAAGCGAACCGAAGCGCGCCCGGAGCAGAGATGCTACCGGGCGTTATTCGTTTCCAGTGTCGCTGCTTTCGCCGCAATCGGCGTAAGGCAAGAGATTTACACTCTGAAAATCAGGGCAAACTTGCGGTCGCACATACCCTCGACGGGTCCTTTCTGGGGCTGTGCGTATACGGGGGCGCAGAGCGCAGAGGTTTTGCGGAGGTAAACGTTCCACAAAGCCTAAACTAAACAACAGTTTAGCGGGCAAAAAGCGGTTTAGAGAGGCGATGGAATAGGCGGCATGCGCGATCTGGTGACCACGACAGAACTGGCGGGAAAGCTCAAACTTTCCAAAGGCCGGATCAGCCAGATGGTTTCCAAGGGGCAGCTTGCTGGCTGCTATGACGGCGACGGGCGCGCCCGTCGCTTTGACCTGTCGAAGGTGGCGGAGAAACTTTCAGGGCGACTCGATCCGGGTCAGCTGATGGGGAACGGGTCGCAGACCAAGCGCGCGCTTCGCGACATCGCCTCTGCTAGCGATGAGCCGGAGTCGAAGCGACCGGCCGATTCCAGCCCGCTCGCCCAGCGTGATTCAGACCGCTACGAGATGGCGCGGACGCAGAAGGTCGAGGAAGAGGCCCGGCGTCTGCGGCGGCAGAATGCGGAGGATGCGGGACGCTTCGTCTTGGCGTCGAGCGTCGAAGCGCAGGTGCGCAGGCAGATGGCAAAGGAGGTTGCCCAGTTTGAGACGATGCTGCGGGATGGGGCGCGGCGGGTCGCAGATGAGATGGGAGTTGATTACCTGCAGGTGCGGCGCTGCCTACTGGATGTCTGGCGGGCTCATCGCGGGCAACGCTCCGATGGTCTGGCCGATGAGGCCGCTGCTGCAGCGATGTCGGACGATGAGCGCGATGCGGACTTCTGAGGGCTACTTGGCGGCAGCCGAGCGGATCGTGCTTGCCGCTATGTCGGGTGCCATGGCGCCGCCGCCGCCGCCCGACATCACGCGCTGGTGCGAAGAGAATATCGAGTTCGATGAGCGGTCGCCGATGCCGGGGCCGTTCCGAATCGATCGGTTTCCGTTCCTGCGCGAGATCCACGAAGTTCTTAGCCCGGAGCATCCGGCGAGGGATGTGACAATCCGAGGCAGCGCCCAGTGGGGCAAGACGGTCTCGATCGTCAATCCGGTGGTTGCTGCCTGGCACGAATACGGCCCGCTCGACAGCCTGGTGGTCCATCCGACAACCAGCGCGGCGACTGAGTGGGTCGATAACAAATGGTTACCGATGCGGCGACAGGCCCCGAGCTTGCGCAAGATTTTTGGCGATGGGCGGGGCGGCGACAACAAGGATGCCAAGTTCAATCAGGAGACGTTGAACCGCAACGGATCGTTGAAGATCACCTCGGCGGGGTCTCCGGATGACCTTGCTGGCACCTCGCGCCGCCTCGTGGTCCTGGATGACCTCGCCAAGTTCGAGATGACGCCGAAGGGCGACCCAGAAGCGCTGGCTGGCAGCCGGGCATCTGGGTTCGAGGATGCCAAGATTTTGCGGGTCAGCACACCGCAGATCTCGGGAACGTGCCGGATCAGCAAGGCCTATGACCGAGGCGACCGGCGGCTGTATTTTGTCCCGTGCCCTCACTGTGGGCACCGGGCACCGCTGACTTGGGAGAACTTTCTGCGCAACCTCGACCCTGAGCGCCTGCATGCCGCTTGCTTCAGCTGCGATGACTGTGGCGGGGTCATCGGCCACGCAGACAAGGAGCGGATTGTCGGGGCCGGAAATTGGGTTCCGCAAAACGCGGCGGGGGATCACCCCAGCTTTCACCTGTGGCGAGCATATGCGCCGCAACGGGACTGGGCATCGATCGGCATCGAGTACGCGCGCGTCATGGGCTGGACCAGCGTCTCTGTCTCGGGTGAAACCGAGGATGCGATCCGCGAACAGGTCGAGGCCGGAACCGAGCAAACGTTCTGGAACGATGTGCTGGGCTTGCCGTTCCAGCAAGCAAGCAAAGGCCCCGATTGGGAAAAACTGCGCGATCGGGTCGAGCACGCGCCCGAAGAGGATCAGCGCCCGCGTGGCATTGTGCCGGCGCGGGGTGTGATTCTGACGGCGGGCGTCGATTGCCAGCTGGATCGCACCGAGGTGCATGTCGTTGCCTTTGGCCCGGATAACCGGCGCTGGTCGGTGGATTACATGGTGATCCCGCATCACATCGGGGATCAAGAGGGGCGCGAGGCGTTGGATGCGATCCTGAAAACGACCTGGCGTACCGAGCGTGGCTTGCGTCTGCCGCTCGACATGATGGCTATCGATGTCGGTACCTACACTGACGATGTTTGGGCCTTCGGCAAGCGGCACCCGTGGAGCCGTGTGATACTGGTGAAGGGGGCGACCAGCCAGACCGGTCCGGTGCTGCTACCGATGAAGTTCGAGCGGCGCAGCGACGGGAAGGCGAAGCGGCGTCAAAAGCGGGCGTTCATGTTGAACGTCAGCCAGATGAAGGCCGATTTCTATGGCTGGCTTGGCAAGGATGACCCTGTCGAGCGCGGCTTTGTCCATTTCCCGGTCGGGATGGGCGACGAGTATTTCCGGCAGATCACCTCTGAGGTGCGCGTGTTGAAGCGTGGCCGTACCGGCGTGGTCACCAGCTCATGGGAACTGGCCGAGACGACGCGCCGGAACGAAGGCCTCGACACGATGATTTACGCCGAGGCTGCGGCCCGCCGGAAGGGCTGGACCTCGATGACGGCAGAACAGTGGGCGCTGCTGGATGCGGAGCGCTCTGCAGCATCGGCTGACGCCCAGCCGGATCTGTTCGATGCAGAGGCCGCAGTGCCGGTCACGCCCGCGCCCCAGGCAGAGACGCTGAAGAAACCCGAACCTAAACCCCGTGCGACAGCGCCGGGCGACGATTGGCTGGGAGGCCGAGGAAGCGGATGGCAGTGAATTACGACAGCGCGATCGAGGCGCTTGAGACCGCCATGGCCTCGGGCACGCTCGAAGTCGAGTATGACGGCAAGCGGGTCAAATATCGCAGCCAGACAGAGCTGCTGTCAGCGCTGTCCTATTTCCGATCGCAAAAGCGCGCGCAGGCTGGTGTGCCCGCCGTGGGCGTGTCGATCGGCGCGGTGTATCGCAGCTGATCATGGCAAACATTTTGACGCATATCGCCCCGGCCTTTACGGCCCGGAGGGCAGAAGCGCGCCTGCGTGTCGCCCAAGCGGAACTGAACATGGCTGCGGTCGCAAAGCAGGCCGAGTTGGTGCAGTCCTATGATGCCGCGCGCGTTGGTGGCCGTATGTCTGGCTGGGCCCGCCCACACACGTCGGCCACGACAGAATTGCAGGGCGCGCTGCCGTTCCTGCGTGCCTCGGCCCGTGACCTTGTGCGCAACTCGCCCCACGCGAGCCGCGCGGTGCGAGTGCTGTCGACGCACATCGCCGGAACCGGGGTTCGCCCCCGTGCCAAGCCGGTCAGCCAGGACAAAGAGGCGCGCGAGGCTGTGTCGCGCATCACCCGCGACCAGTGGGAACGCTTTGTCGAGAACGTCGACACCGAGGGTCAGATCGACTTCTTTGGCCAGCAGCGGCTGCTGATGCGCGCTGTGGTCGAGGGCGGCGAGGCGCTGCGGATCTGGACGCCGGTTGCGCAGGATGGGCGGCTTTTCTGGCGCGCGACGATTGTCGAGGGGGATCTTCTGGATCATCAGAAAACCGAAATGCTGTCGGACGGCGGCCGGATTGTGCAGGGGATCGAGTTCGACGCTGCCGGGCGTCGGGTGGCTTATCACATGCACCGCTGGCATCCCGGTGAGCGGTATTTGCCGGGCGGGTTCACCTTTGACCTGCAGCGCGTCCCTGCGGCCTTTGTCGATCATGTCTTCGAGGTCCTTCGCCCTGGTCAGGTGCGAGGCGTGTCCTGGATGGCACCGTCGGCCACGACACTGCGGGACACCGAGGATCTGGCCGAGGCTGAGATCGTGCGCAAGAAGCTGGAAGCGTGCATTTCGATGGTGGTCACAAACGCCAACGACGACGGCGACCCGAGCGGTGTTCCAGCGTTGGCCGGTGCGGAGGATGACAGCGGCGCACCACTGCGGTCTGCGTCGGGCGCGCCGATTGAGCGGATGCAGCCCGGTATGGTTTTACAGGCCCGGCCCGGTTGGGGGGTGGATTTCAACGCACCGCCTGCGAGCGAGGGGCTGGCGGAGCACATGCGCGAGCGCCTTCACGCGATCGCGGCGGGCATCGGCACCACCTATTTCCAGATGACCGGCGATTTGAGCCAAGCGAACTATTCCTCAATGCGGGGCGGTGAGCTTGAGTTTGGGCGGCTGGTCGAGATCTGGCAGGCGGATCTGATGATCACCCAAAGCGGACGCCCGGCGTGGCGTCGGGTGATGGATGCGGCGCGCGTGAATGGTGACCTGCGACTGCCGTTCTCGCCCGTGGCCCAGTGGACCCCGCCAAAGCGCCCGTGGGTCGACCCACAGAAAGACGCAGCCGCTGCAATCATGCAGATCAACGCGAACCTGATTTCTCCGCAGGAGGTCATCGAGCGCACCGGCCAGACCCCGGAAGAACTGATCGAAGAGCTGCGCGCCTGGCAGGAGATGCTGGCGGATGCCGGGATCTCGGCTGGCACAGCTCCGGAGGCGTCACCCGCGCCGCAATCGAAAGGAACAGACGATGCCGCAGACTGAGCAGACCACGACACAGGCCCCCGCAGCGCCACCGCCGCGCACGGCCCCGCGCCAACTGGTGCAGGGTGCGCGGCTGCAAACGCTCGATGAAGCCGCGCGCACGGTCGAGGTCGTGTTCTCGACCAGCGATCTCGTAGAGCACTGGGTCAACCACAACGGCGTTGTGCAGCGGATGCCCACGCGTCTCGTGCTTGAGCAAGGTGCCGGGGATCTGGCGGCCTTGGTCGAGCAAGGCGTGGTTCTGGACTCGCACATGGAGCACGGCGCGCGCTCGGTCATCGGTTCGATCGAAGACGCTTGGATCGAGCAGGGTGTGGCCAAGGCTCGTCTCCGCTTTTCGTCAGTCGAGGATGTCGAGCCGATTTGGCAACGCGTGGTCGAAGGCACCTTGCGCAATGTCAGCATCGGATTCCGGGCGATTGAGCAAGAAGTTCGGATCGAGCAGGGCGGAGACGGGGAGCGCATCGAAGTGATGTATTTCACCCGCTGGGTTCCTTTGGAGATCTCGGTCGTGCCCCGCGGTGGAGATCGTGGAGCCCGGACGCAATCCGCTCAACCCCAAGAGCTTTCCCCGACCGGTGCCACAGCGGCCCCGATCGAAGAAACCACCGAGGCGGCGCCAGCCGCAAACCATCAGCAGGAGGCAAACATGCCCGAACCCATCACTGGCGCCGTCACGCAGGCGCAGCCCCCGGTCGATCAGGCCGCCATCCGTCAGCAGGCCGCGCAGGACGAACGCGCCCGCATCGCGGAGATCCGTCAGACCGCAACCCAGCTTGGCACCACCGACACGCTAGTGCAGAGCGCCATCGATGACGGCACCACCATCGACGCATTCCGTGCCCAGGCCATCGAAGCCTTCGCCCAGGCGGGGCAGTCCGCCACCGCAGGCGTGGGCGGGCCGCGCGCCAGCGTCACGCAGGACGCGACGGAGCGCTTCCGTCAGGGCGCCGCCGAAGGCCTGATGGCCCGTGCTGGCATGGAAGGTGGCCAGCGCAACGAGTTCACCGGCATGACGCTGGCCGAGCTTGCGCGTCAATCGCTGACCGTTGCGGGCGTTCGCTCCCCGTCCGATCGTCGTGACATGGTCGGCCAAGCCTTCGTGCAGTCGGGCGCGCATTCGACCAGCGATTTTGCGAATGTGCTGGCCAACGTGGCGCACAAGGCCGCGCTGCGCGGTTGGAATGAGGCCGAGGAAACGTTCCAGATGTGGACGCGCACTGGCACCTTGACCGACTTCAAGGCCACCAAACGCGTCGGCCTGGGACTGGCTGAAAGCCTGCCCGAAGTGCCCGAAGGCGGTGGATACACCTACGGTACCGTCGGCGATCGGGGCGAAACGATCACGCTCGCGACCTACGGCAAGATGCTGAAGATCACCCGCCAGGCAATCATCAACGACGATCTGGCGCTGTTCTCGACCCTGCCGGGCAAGATGGGTCGTGCGGCCAAGCGCACGATCGGCAACCTCGCTTATGCGATCCTGACCGGCAACCCGACCATGTCGGATGGCACCGCGCTGTTCCACGCCGATCACAGAAACCTTGCGGCTTCGGGCGCTGTGCCGTCGATCACCACCATGGCGGCAGGCAAGACGGCGATGCGGACCCAAAAGGAAAGCGCAACCGGCCCGGCGCTGAACATCACGCCGAAATACATGATTGTGCCCGCTGCGCTGGAAGTCGCCGCAGCTCAGTTGCTGCAATCCGCTGTCGATCCGACCGCCAACAAGGGACACGCATCGAACCCGGTGGCCGGTATGGCGCAGCTGATCGTTGACGGACGTCTCGACGCGGCGTCGGCGACCGGCTGGTATCTGGCCGCTGACCCGAACGCCTATGACACCATCGAGGTGGCCTATCTTGACGGCGTCCAGGAGCCCTACCTCGAAGAAAAGACCGCATGGTCGACCGATGGTGTCGAACTGAAGGTCCGCATCGATGCAGGCGTGGCGCCGCTGGATCACCGGACACTCTACAAAAACGCCGGCTCCTAATCCGGCGTTTGGTAAGTGAGCCCGGCGCTGGCCGGGTTCCCCCATCTTCCCCCCTTTTCGGAGATCTGAGATATGAAAAACTATGTTCAGGACGGCGACAGCGTCACCGTTCCCGCCCCTCGTGCTTTGGCATCCGGTGCTGGTGCGCTTGTCGGCTCGCTGTTCGGCGTGGCCGTGACGGCCGCAGAGTCCGGCGCTGATGTGGTGCTCAAGACCACGGGCGTCATCGATATTGCCAAGACCGCCTCGCAGGCGTGGACGGTCGGTGCCAAGGTGTATTGGGATGATACCAATTACCGCATGACCACCGCCGCCTCGGGCAACACGCTGGTTGGTGTCGCGCTGGCGGCCGTTGGTGGCGGCGCGACCGAAACCATCGGGCGGGTCCGCCTGAACGGGTCGTTCTAAGCGTGTCCGCCTTTTCCGCCGCCATGCTGACCCTGTTCGCGAATGGCGACCTGGCGGTGGATGCGATCTGGACGCCGGTGGCGACCGGCGTTCCGGTCGACTGCCGTGCTGTGCGACGATCCCCGGATCAGGTCGCCGAGTTCCAGGGCATCCGGATGCATGTCCCGACAGACCTGTTCGATGTTCGCCAATCGCAGGTGCCGAACCCGCGTCCAGGCGATGCCTTCGTCTGTGGCGGCGACAGCTTCGTCATTCAAAGCGAGCCAGAGGCCGATGCCGAGCGCCTGATCTGGTCGCTCGACGTTCGCCCCGCCTGATGCCCCGAGGAGATTTCCATGCCCCGCAAGATCCCTGCCTCGACCTCGGTCGAGATCGAAACCTGCATGACTGCCGAGGTCATCGCCGCGCCGGGCCGTAAGCGCGTGTTCCCTGCTGCATGGGCTGGAAAGGTCTCGGCTTCGGTCGCTGACCAACTGCGCGGGCAGGGCGCGCTGGTCGATACGGATCGCGAATCCGAACTGGAAGCCCCGGTCGAAGAATGAGGCGCGCCCGGATCGAAGCCGCGCTTGAGGGAGACCTTGAGCGGTACATGCGCGAGGAGCTGGACCTGGCCAAACGCGCGGTGACCCAAGGTGTTCACCGCCGTGCAACTGCGGTCAAACATGCGCTGCGGGCAGACGTCATTGCAGGTGGCCTTGGGCGGAGACTGTCAAAAAGTTGGCAGCAGGAGAACTATCCGAAGGGTGATACGAGTCTGAACGCCGCGTCATATGTGTTCACGAAGGCTGAGAAGCTGGTGGCGGCGTTCGATGAAGGTGTCACGATCCGATCAGGAAACAGCAAATATCTCGCAATCCCGACGCCTTCCGCGCCGAAGAAGGGACTTAAGGGAGATCGCCTCAGTCCTGCGAACTTTCCTGAACATCGCTATGGGCCGTTGCGCTTTGTCTATGTGCGCAGCGGGACCTCGTTGCTGGTGGTCGATAACCAGCGTGCGGCGAAAAAGGGTGGCTACGCGTTGTCGCGGAACAAGAAGTCTCTCCGGACCGGTAGTGGCCTACATACGGTGCCGATGTTCTGGCTGGTTCCGCAGGTTCGTCTGCGCCGCCGTTTGAATAGCGACAAGATCGAGGCCGCAGCCTTGTCCGGGCTCGCCTCAGAGATCGATGCAGCATTCAACACTCTTTCACGTCGCAGGCTGCGCTGATGCCCAGCCCACATGAAGCCCCCATTTTGGCGCTGTTGGCAGCGATCGACAGCCATGCTGCCAGGGTGATGCGCGAACATGACCTGCCTGTCGCCTGCCCGGATGAGGGATTGATCAACCTGGTGCCCGGCGATTCGCAGGAGGAAGGCGTGCGTCTTGGCGCTGGCACCCGTGAGTGGTCGCGCGAAATCGACTGTGAACTTGTTGTGCGAGGATCAACTGCAGCAGCGCGGGCGGATACGCTGGATGTTGCGCTGGTGTCGCTGTCGGCGCTTGTGCTGGCAGACCGTCAGCTTGGCGGCGCGGTCGACTGGATCGAGGTCGGCGCGCCGCAGCAGACAGATGCAGTGCCCATGCAGGGCGCTGAGACTTTGGCGGGGGCGGTCCTGCCCGTCACCATCTTTTACGAAACCACCGAAAACCCCATGGAGTGACCCGATGCCCAATGCACGCGGAGATCGCGCGAAACTGTTTTCGCGCCGCCAGACCACCTTCGGCACGGCGGAAAGCGCCGCTGCCGGTGCCTTTTACACGCTGCCGTTCTACAGCTACAACGTGACGCCTTCGGGTGAGCTGTCCAATGACGAAGCGATCCGGGGGGATGCCTACCCGGGCGACACCGTCGCAGGCTTGCGCAACCTCTCGGGCGCTCTGGAAGTGCCGATGGGGCTGGACAGTATTGGCTGGTGGCTGGCGCAGCTGCTGGGCCTTCCCACGACCACCGGGACCGGGCCCTATACCCATGCGTTTGTGGCGGCGGCAAACCCTGGCATCCTGTTGGCCACGCACGGCATCACCCACAACGATCTGTCGACGCATTTCACGCAGGACAGTTTGGCCGCGCAGTCGATCGAGATCACAGGTGCGAAGAATGGCCAGCGGCAGCGCGTGACGATGAACATGGTCGGTCGCGAAGAGATCAAGGCTGGTGCCACACTGGATTCGTCGCCGGTGTCCTTCAGCACCGACCCGGTGCCTGTCGGATTTCAAGGCCTGCTGAGCATCGACGGAAGCGAAGCGGCCGGGGTGACGCAGGCCAACCTGACGCTCGCCACGGGGCGCGAGGCGGACCAAGAAGCGATGAACGGCCTTGCCACGGCGTCCGACATCCAGCCGGGCATGTGGGACCTTTCGGGCAGCCTGACCGCACGCTTCCGCGATACCGGGCTCTATGATGCGGCCTCGGCGGGAACGGCGATTGCGCTGTCTCTGGCGTGGCAGATCTCGGCCAACTACAGCCTTACCATTGCGCTGCCGTCCGTGACGCTTGAGCGCACCGGCATCCCGATCGAGGGCCGGGACGTGATCTCGTCCAGCTTCAATTGGCGTGCCAACCGGCCTGCCAGCGGAGATGAGTTGATCGAGGTGACCCTGATCAACGCCACGTCCGACTACGCGAACGCCAGCTGATGGCGCTTCGCCTTGCGCGGGGGCTGTCCGGGCCCCGGCGGATCGAACTGGGCTACGGGGTGTTCGTGTCGCATCGCCCGTTCGGGTATGCCGATCTGCGGGAAGCCGAGGCCACGGCCCAGCGGCTTGCCCGCACGACGGTTCCGGAGCGGCTCGCCTTCGAGGCGGCGCTACATGATGACGAGGATCTGGGGCCGGAACACGACGAGGCGGCGCGCGGCCAGTTCGCGCGGCATCTCGTCAAGCTTCTGCTGCTGCGATTCGGCGCCGGATGGGACGGGGTCGAGGCCGAGGATGGCACACCAGCCCCGATGACCGAGCAGAGCCTGGACGCGTTCATGTCGCTCTTTCCCGGTGTGTCCTCGGTCCTGCATGCTCGTCTGATCGAGCCATGGGCCGAGCTGGAATCGGAGGGAAACGTCTCCGCGCTCTCGCCGCATACCGCTACGGCGGAGGCCTGAATCACTGCGCCGACTGCCGGTCCATGCCCGGCTATGCGTGCGCACGGTTCGGGGGTGAGGGCGCGTGCCCCGAAGACACCCATGCACCGCAGAGCATCGAGGGCCGGGCGCTTGTCGCCGCCGGTCGTGAGATGTTCCACCAGCGCCGCATCGGCGGCGCCGGATACGCCGGGCTCGACATGCCGGCCTGTCTTGAGCTGCTGAAGGCTCAGGGCGTGAATACCCACATCGCGGCACTTTTGCTTCCCTTCTGGGAAAGCGGCCTGCTTGAGGCCGCGGCAAAGCTGCGCGAGCAGGACAAGAGCAAATGAGCAGCACTACCCGGAATTACAAAGTGCGCCTTGCGGCGGTTGGGCAAAAGCAGTTCGACGCCGATCTGCGCGCGCTGGGGGCTTCGGGCGAAAAGAGCTTGCGGCGGATCCAGTCCGCGACCGCCCCGGCCAGTGCGGGCCTGCGCGAAACCGATCTTGCCGCCCGCCAGCTGCGCGGTGGGATTTCCGCTGTCAGCGCCGAGCTTCCCGCCCTGAAGCGCCTTGCGATGTTCATGGGCGGCACGGCGCTGGTCGGGGGACTGGTTGCCTTCGGGCGCGGCTCTCTTGATGTCGGGCGGCAATTCCAGGCGATGATGCAGCGCGTCGAGGCTGCGACCGGTGCAGGTGAGGCCGACGTGTCGCGCCTGGGCGAGGCGGCCAAGAGGCTTGGCGAGACCACGGCGTTCAGCGCCATGCAGGCCGCCGAGGCGATCGAGGTTCTGGCCAAGAACGGCGTGTCGGTTTCCGACACCCTGGGTGGTGCGCTCGACAGCTCGGTGATGTTGGCCAGCGCGCTTGGCGCCGAGGTCGCGCCATCGGCAGACCTTGTGACCGATGTCATGCAGCAGTTTGGACTGACCGCCGCGCAACTCCCCGAGATCGTCGACCGGCTGACCGGCGCCGCGTTCACTTCCAAGTTCGGGTTCGACGATCTGCGCCTTGCGATCGCCCAGGCGGGCGGCGTGGCGGGCACCACGGGTGTCGAGATCGAAGATTTCCTGACCGTTCTGTCCGCGACCGCCTCGAGCTTTGCATCGGGATCGGATGCCGGCACCAGCTTCAAGACGTTCCTGCAGCGTTTGACGCCCGAGTCCGCGAAAGCCGCTGGGGTGATGCAGGATCTCGGGCTCGAGTTCTTCGACGCCCAAGGCAACATGAAGGACATGGCCGACATCGCGCAGGAACTGCAGGACGGCCTGGCCGGGCTTAGCGAAGAGGCGCGCAACGATGCCCTGAAAACGGTGTTCGGCACCGATGCAATCCGCACGGCGGCGGCGCTGGCGTCGCAGGGGGCAACGGGATTGCGCGACCTTGCGGCGGCGATGGGCGAAGTTTCGGCGCAGGAGCAGGCCGAGGTCCGGATGCGCGGGCTTGATGGCGCGCTGAAAGAAGTCGCCGCGGCCTGGGAGGCGTTGCAGCTCGAGTCGGCCCAGAACGGCGGGCTGGACGTGGCCGAAACCTTCGTGCGCCGCCTGACGGATGCGCTCCGCTATCTGACGGAGAATTTCTCCGAGGTCGAAGAGATCGCCGAACGTGTGGGGCAAGCGCTGACAGTTTACCTGGTTGGCAAGGGCATGACGCTGGCGATCGCCAAAGGCGTGGCGATGCGCGCGGCCATGATTGAACTTGCGGCCTCGGTCACGGCCACCGGAACGGCGGCAGGTCGCGCTGTCGGGCCTTTGACCCGGATGGGTGTCGCCGCCCGTGTGCTGACCGGGGTCATGGGGGGGCCGCTTTCACTCGCGATCACGGCGGCTTCGCTGCTGGCCTTTGGCCTCGACACGGATGTCGCTGCGGATGCGGTCGAACGCGCTGATGCCGCCGCGATGAAAGCAGCGGATGCGCTTGATGCCTATCAGGAAGCGTCGAAGCGGGCAGCGGACGAACAGAAGGGGCTTGGCGGCGCTGTTTCGGCAGCCACTCAGGCGATGCTGGATCAGTCGCGCGCCGCGCTCGAGCAGGCGCGGACAGATCTCGAACGTGCCCTGGCGAATGCTCGCGACAAGATGTCCGGGTCAGTGCTGGACGGTGACGGCATCGACGATTTCATCCAGCGGTTCGACATGTTCCGCGACGCGGTGTCCGGAGATAGCCCAGGGCTGCTGTCGGGTCTGCGGGGTGCGGCGCAAAACAAGTTCATGAAGAGCCTTGTCGAGATCGCCGAAGGATTCAGACAGGGTGAGGTTTCGGCGACGGATTTCGCCAGCAGCATGGATGCTCTGCGGGCTGTAGGGCCAGCCTTGGATTCGGTGCGGGATGGTATCGTCGGCATTCTTGAAAGTGGCGAAGACCTGTCCGGCAACGGCAAGCTGTCGCCGCTGGTCGCTGCCGCAGAGCAAGCGGGTTTGTTCAGGGATGAGATCGAGGCAGTGCGCCGCGCGACAACTGAGGCCGATCTGGCCGCTGCCTATGACAATCTTGCCCATGCTCTGACGGAGGCGGCCGAGGCTGGCAAACTTTTACGGTCGGATGGACTGTCTGATTTTCGCGAGAATATAGCGGGGCTCGCTGGCGTCGAGGAGCGCCTCGCCGACGTTAAGGCACGGCTTGATGGGGCGCTCGACACCACCCGCGAAATTTCCGCCGAGCGTCCGTTTGACGAGACGGCGGACAGCGCAAAGGATGCCGCTGACGAAATTGATCGGCTGCAACGTGTTTATGGCCAGTATCAGGCAAGCCGTGCACACAGCGATCAGGTCACCTTCGCAAGCGGCGCGAGCGATGCCGCCAAGAAAGGTCTGCGCGACCTGATTGGCTATGCGGAGGGCACCGACAAGGGGCGCGGGTATAACGAAACGCTTGGGTATGGGGCGTTCACCGGCGGCGATGTGAACCTGGTGTCGATGACGCTGGATGAGATCCTGGCGCTGCAGAAGCAAATGCTGGCGCACCCTGACAACAGCTACAACAGCTCTGCGGTCGGGCGCTACCAGATCGTCTCGACCACGCTTCGCAGCCTGATGCGTGAAATGGGGTTGAGCGGGGGTGAGTTGTTTTCGTCCGGCTTGCAGGACCAAATGGCAGATCGGTTGATCGACCGGCGGGGGCGTGACACGGGCCCGCTGCGGCAAGAATGGCAAGGCCTGAATCGTGTCGATGATGCGACGATCCTTGGGGCCTTTGACCAGGGCGCCGGAAGCCGCGCGGAGTCCGCTTCCGACCGCGTCAGCACCCTTCAGCAGCTGATCGCAGTCGGTGATGAACATCTCGCGCAGCTGCGTCTTGAGGCATCGCTTGCGGGAAAGTCCGTCGAAGAACAGGCGCGCCTGACGTTCCAGTACGAGGCGCTGCAGCGCGCTAAGGAACAGGGCATCGATGTTGACAAGACGCTGGTCCAAGATGGCCGGACGCTGCGACAGGTGATTGACGATCAGGCGTCTGCCTTGGGGCGCTTGGCGGCTGCAGATGAGGCGCAGCAGGCGCTCAAGGATCGGTTGCAGCAGACCGAGGACAGCATCCGGGGTCTGTTTGACAACCTGAAGCCGGGCGGCGCGGGTGAGGAAGCCTTCTGGGATCAGCTCACGAGTATGATCATCGACAAGCTCTGGTCACTTGCCACGGACCCGGTGTGGGAGGCGCTTGCAACGGCGTTTGACGGGTTGGGGCAGGGCGCTGGTGGAGCCGGCGCTGGAAGCTGGGTTGGATCGCTGGTTTCAGGGATCTTTGGCGGGACGCCGGAACGGGCCGGGGGTGGCGGGTTCCGGAACATCGGGCGTGGCGCGGGGCTGCTGGATGGTGTCGGTGGCAAGCGTCAGGACAACCTCATTGCGAAAGTATCGCGGGGAGAATTTGTGCAGCCCGCCTCGGCGGTGGACTTCTACGGCGCAGGCTTCATGGAAGCCGTACGCAATCGTCGCATACCCAAGTTCGCGGACGGTGGCATGGTCGGAGTGGCGTCGACAGCGCCGATGGGCTCATCGTCACAGCGTGGAGATGTCGAGATCAAAGGCGGTGAGCTGACCCTGAGCGATGATGGCAGCATCATGGCGCGCGTTCGCTTTGAGCAGGCTCAGGGCCTGCAGGCAACGTCACGCGCCACCAGCCGCAATTTCGCCAAGCGTGCAGCACAACAGCGGGAGCGCGGCATATGAAGCGCCAGATCGTGACCCTGCCGCTGTCCCTTATGCGGGTGACGTCGATCGATTGGGACATCGACTGGCGCGGTGCGCCAGAGGCTGGACTGACAGACGGCAACACCCAGGTGGTGATGAACCAGGTTCCGCGCTGGGTCGGTCATCTCGACATGACGATGCGGGATGATTGGCTGCGGTCCTGGCGGGCGCATCGCTGGCAGGCGCAGGGGCGCGTCGGGATCTATCGACTGTATATGTTCGACCCTTTGGGGTTCAATTTGCAGGCCATCGTCGGGCGCGCCGTGGCCGAGACCGGGATTCCCTTTGCAACCGGCGAAAGGTTTTCGAGTGGATCCGGCTTTTCGCCAAACGTTTATCTGGAGGCGGCGGCTGCCGCATCTGCAGGGGATACATACGTCACCGTAACCTGCACCGATGCTGACCTGGTGCCAGCCCCCGGCCAGATCATGAGCGCAGGCGACTGGCCCATGGGGGTGGTGAGTGTCGAGGCGAACGGCGACGACACCTACACCCTTGGCATCCAGATGCCCTTGCGCGCCGACATGGCGGCAGGCGACCTGGTGAGTTGTATGGCAACGGGGTTGTTCGAGGTCGACGACGACCTGGCTGGCGCTGCGCCTTACGGAAAGTTGAATCGCAGCGCGTTCAGCGTGTCCTTCCGCGAGGTGCTGAACCGATGACCTTCTTTCCCGGCAATTTCGATCCACGCGATGACCGGATCGGCTTGCTTGATCTGATGGCAATCGACACGCCGGATGGCACGGTGCGGCTGATCATCGGCACCGACGCGGTGTTCCGCGACACGCAGGGCCGCACATGGTACGGCTCGCAACTGTTCAGCGTCGAGAGCATGGAAAGTGCCATCAACGGCGTGGCGCCAGCGGGCACCGCGACGCTTGCCTATTTTCAGGATCCTGCGGCGGGCAACCTGATCACCATGCTCAAGGACAAGGGCGCGGAATACATCGACGGCGAGAACGTCGATTTCTTCGTGCAGCCGATGCAGCACATGGGCGAGTTTTACCGCCCGAGCATTGCGCCGCTGCAATGGTGCCGCCGCACGGCGCGGACGTTGACGTTTTCGCTGTCCGGCGCGGTCGAACGGCGGATCTCCATGGGGTTCGAGGCTTGGACGGAGGGGCGCCGGACGGCCCGGCGCATCGCCTACAACACCGAAGGCCACGCGGCGCTGCTGGGTGGGGTGGCGAACCCGTCGCTGCAATACAAGCCCAACACCGATTTCCAGCGAAACCCGATGTTCCGATGACCGAGATCAGTCCAGAAATCATCCCGATGCAGCCACTGTTTCGGGAGATGAACCGCTGGTCTCGGCTTCCGTTCGTCTGGGGCGAGACAGACTGCTGCACGGTCCTCGGCGACTGGGTGCAGGTTGTGACCGGCCAAGACCCGGCGGCTCATTTGCGCGGGATGTATGCCACGCGCGGAGAGTGCCAGCGCGAGACCGGCTATCTGACTGATCCGGTTGCGTGCATGTCGGGCTGTCTCGACACGATCGGGGGCCTGCCGCGCTCTGACCGGGACATGCGTCCCGGCGACATCGGCGTCTATCGCTACGCCGGGGAACGCTGGGCTTACGGCGGGATCTGGACCGGCGAGCATTGGGCAACGCACATGGACCGGGGCGTCTGTTTCCGCGCCGCACGCGCGGTCGAGGTTCTGGCATCTTGGGGGGTCGGCTATGCGGCGTGATTTCCGCCAGACAACCGCGCTGTCAGATCCGCGCGTGTTCCAGCCGCAAGTTGCAGGCTTTGCCTTCGGCGCGCTTGGTGGCACGGCGGCGGCGGGGGCGTCAGCTGGATTTGCCGCGGGGGCGGCAGCGGGGGCGACGTTCGCAGCCTCGACCTTCGGCGGCATCGTGGTGCAGGCCACGCTGAGCATTGGCTTGGCAGCGGTGGCGGCGGCCCTTCAAGGCGCGCCGAAGGCACCGAAGCCGTCTTCCTCAATGGTCAGCTACACTAACCCAGTATCCTATGCGGAATGGTGCATCGGCACCGTGCGCAAGGGGGGCATGCTGGGGTTTGACGGCGAAAAGAACAAATACCGTCACCAGATCACCGTGCATTGCGCGCATCCGATTGAGGCATTTCTTCAGACTTATCTGGACGAGATCCCCGTGACCTATAACGGCATCGGGGAGGTATCCGGCGGGCCGGGTGGCTATGCCTATGTCACTGAATTGCCCGGCGAGGCGGGGCAGACCTTGCCAGCCCGCATTCGGGATGATTTCGGCCCCGGCTCGGACAAGGAATTGACAGACGCGCATGATTTTGTCGGGCTGGGCTGTTCCTACTTTCGGGGCAAGCGGGTCTCGACCGAAGAGGTGGCCGACCGCTACCCGACGGGCCGGATGTGGGTGGCCACGCCGATCTTCAAGGGGCTGAACACCATCTACGATCCGCGCAGCGACAGCACCGGCTGGACCGACAATTTCGCCCTGGGGTTTGCGTGGTGGCTGACCGAACGCATGGGCGTTTCAGTCGATTGGGATGATGTTGCGATAGAGGCCGACGCCTGCGATGTGCCGATCACCGATCGCTATGGCGTGACCCGCGCCAAATGGCGGCTCAACTGCACCCTGTCTGACGATCAGGATTTCGAGACGCAGCGCGCCATGCTCTGCGCGGCGGCCGACGTGTTCCTGTACGAGGGCATCGACGGCAAGGTCGGGTTCAAGGTCGGGCGCTACAGCGCGCCGACCGTCACCCTGACGGCGCGGGATTTTCTCGAAGTGCAGATGACGTCGGGGCGATCTGGCAGTTCTGCCCCGACAGAAATCGTGCCAGAATATATCGAGCCGGACAATGTCTACCGGGAATGGTCGACCGGCACATGGGTGGTCGGGCCGGGCAACCAGACCAAGCGCGACACGCCACAGCTTTACGCGGTGGACAACCACAACCAGGCGATCCGCATCGCCAAGCGTCTTGGCACCATCAGCCGCGCCGAATGGCAGCTGAGCGGCGGCATCGGCGCTATTGGTTATGAGTTGATCGGCGAGCGTTTTTTCCGGTTCCAGCATGCCGAGCTGGGCATGGACGAGGTGTTCGAGGTCTCGACCCTGCGCCGCGAAAGCGTCGGGACGTGGAGCATCGAGGCCGTGAGCGTGACGGCGGCTGATTTCGATTTTGACAGCGCGACAGAGGAACCCGCGCGCCCAGAGATCGACGTGGAAACCTACACGGCAATCTCAGTGGATGACGTGACCGGTGTCTCCGCAACGTCGCCCAGCAGCGGTGTGTTGCGCGTGGATTGGGACACGCAGGATGACCTGTACGACCAGGAGGTGATTTACACCCGGCAGGCCGATGGCGAGGTGTTCTACGCCACATGGGACGCCTCTGATTACACCGAAATCAGAGGGCTGGAATCGGGCGATGTCTACACGGTCCAGGTGCGCAACACATACGGGTCGACCAAGGGCACGGCATTCCCAACGACGCCGATAGAGGTGACCATATCAAGCGCAGCAGCACCATCGCCACCCGATGCACCTGTCATCAGCAGTACAAGCGCCGTGACTGGCGAGGTGTCTTTCGTTGGAACCGCGGCGGCAAGGTCATCGTCCATCCGGGTCTACATGGCTGCAACGGATGATTTCAGCGCGGCTACTGCGCTGACGCCCCTGAAACCTGTCGGAGCCGGGGCTTTCGAATTTACGATCAGCACCGACCCGGACCCGACCGGATATTACTGGCTGGCTGCGTTGTCCTCGGATGGCAGCGAAGGGCCGGTCTCAACTTCCCAATATCTCACCATATCGTAAGGAGCGCGGCTATGACCTCGCAAAGCATCGAGGCCGACCTCTGGTTGGGCTCCCCCCCTTCGCCGCAACATCAGCCCGACCCCTCGCGGATCGTCACCTGGGCAGAAGGTGTCGGCGTATCGAAGACCTGCGCGGATTTTCTCGCATCGGCGTACGTCTCGCTTGGCGTCGGCGCCAAAGCGCAAACGGCGGAGGGCGTCGTATTTGAAGCCATGGAGAGCGGTGCCAGTGAAATCAGCTCGACGAACCTGGGGGGATACCACGCCCTCGTAAACGGGACGCCGTTCAAGGCGCTCCCCGGTTCGAGGGGGTGGGATGTGCGTGCCTTTGGGGCCAAGCTGGACGGGATCACGGATGATTCCTTGGCGGTAAAGCGGGCGCTTTGGGCAGCAATCGGCGCCAAGAGATCGCCCCGTGTTGGAAGCAATGACGTGGTGCCCAATGTTATTTTCTTCGCAGGCGGTGAGTGCCGAATCGCCGAGCCCCGAGCCCTGATGGGCGAGGTCGGGGCAGGCCGGGCCATGGGGCTTACCTATGAGGGTGGTGCGACCGGCACCACCATCCATTTCGATCACGATGGCGAAGATTACCTCTGCTACAACCCCAACGAATTCCTGTTCGTGCGATTTCGAAACCTGCGCTTTACCGCCAACAGCGACAACGCGCGGTTCATGTTCGTTGACGCCAGCGGTGGCGCCCAGGATGTCCTGTTCGAGAACTGCAACTGGAACGGCACCTGGCAGAAGCTGTACCGGCTGGAAGGGGGCAACAACAATTCCGAATGGCGCTGGTCGAACTGCGCAATCACCGCGACCATCCGCGATACCGTGCTGGATATTCCTGTCGAGGGGTCGGACCAGTTTCTCAACTACTGGGCCACCAACTGCAAATTCTGGCTGTATGACGGCCAGTTCCTGCGGGCACGCAAGGGCGGACATTTCCACTTCGTCAATTGCGACTGGTCGGGTCACAGCCCGGGCATGACATTGAACACGTCCACCAAGGGTGCGCCACTGTTCGAGCTTCTGGGAAACGATCATGCGCGCGGCGTGTGTAGTATGTCGGTGACCGGCGGGCGCGTCGAGCACAAGAACCTTTTGTCAAAGCTGATCTACTGCGAATGGAACCAGGGCCATGTGAGCTTTCGGGACTTTGACACCGGTGCTGTCATCCCGGCTGGATACGAGAATGTCACCACCGCGACATTCGTATCGGGCAATGACCGGGGCGCGAATACCACATTCGACGCCTGCACGTTGATCGGCAAGCACGCATACAGCAACGGCGCGGCGAGTTATGGATACACCCACAATTCAGAATACCGCCTCTGTGACGTGATGCATGGCACGCCCGACGAATTCTTGACCTTCACGCGCGGAATCGTCGGCGGTACGTGGCTGGTCACGTTGCGTGGCTGCCGGACTTCGACCCAGTCGACTGGCAATGTTCTGACGGTTTGGAACGCGGTCTATGGCAGCAGATATGCCCGAAACAGCGGGCAGGCAGAGACCACGTTCATTTTCCGTGACCCGATCGGCGCAGGCCAGCCTTTAGGATCGAACACCCTACGAGCGATCCTGCCCGCCGGGTCGATGATTACCGGCGTGAAGATCGTGAACCCGGGGGTTCCGTACACGAACAGCTACACCGTCAACTGGCAGCTGCGGGACGGCGCGGGAGCGCTTATCGCCGAGACCGGCGATCATCCCTTCAACACCGCCAATCACACGTTCATGCCCCACGCCTACGTCATCCCTTCGGGCGCCGAGGAAATCTATTTCTCTGAGGCACACGGCGCAGCGACGGTTCAGGGGCGCACATATTGTGCGGTGACTTTCATCTGCTGATCAGTCCCCTACGACAGCCTGAACCAAAACAACGGGCAGAGCTTCATACTCTACCAGTACCACCTGATCGACGTCGCAGCATCCGGCAAGACCTATGCCGAGCTCGATGCAGCGGACGCCGCTGCTTACGCCGAGTTCTTTGGGGAAGGCGGGCGCGGCAACGGGGACACGCGGACGCTCGACATGACGCAGTCCCCTTGATTCATGTCCCGATCCGCGCTGGCGCGCAGTTCGGGAGTGCTGCACTTACGAAAGGAGGGCGCGTCTGATGCCTGACCGATTTGTGACGATCCTGTCCAAGCCGATCGAATACTGGATCCTGATCGTCGCCATTGCAGCCTACCTGATCCGGGGCGGCGCGGCTCTGCCGTGGTGGTCGAAGCTGACCAATGGGTTGATCTCTGCCGGGCTTGGCGTGGCGTTATCAGATGCCCTCGCGCCCTGGACCTTTGGCGACGAACGATGGGCGGTTGCGATCATCATGCTGGCGGGCACATCCGTGATGACGATCATATCCACCATGTTCGGCGACCGGGAGTTCTGGCGCACCGAGGGCCGCGCGATCCTGCGCGACTATCTGCGCAAGCGGGTCGGCATCGACCCGGTCAAAGACAACGCCGATGTCGATTGAGCGTCTGCAAGCTGCGGCGCGATCAACGCGACGCAACATGATGCTTGCCGCGATGATCCTGCTTGCGGGCATCGCATGGGCCGAACGGCGCAAGATCACCGAAAGCCGGGCGTGGCGGGATGTCCGCGGGCTGACCCCGTTCCACAACGTGACCGTTGATCGCGCAGAGGTTCAGGGCTCCGATCTGCGGGTCTGGGGCGGACTGGAAAAGCGGCGCTGCGAAAAGATCGGCCATGTCGCCTACACCAGCGCCGCCGGTGGCCAGCGCTTTGTCGCGGGGTTCCGCAGCGAAGAACCAAAGGAAACGCCCGATGACCGGCCGCCCGTGGCCGGGCCGCAAGCGTTCGGGCCGTGGGTCTTCACGGCGCTGTACGGGGCGCCGGACCATGTAAGTTTCTGGGCGCTGCACCGGTGCCCCGAGGGCATCCAGTACAATCTGGTGTTCAGGATCCCATGGGCGGATCGCCGCCCCTGAGCCCTCCGACACATCCCCCACCTATCGACACCCCGCCCGGCCATCGCGCCGGGCTTTTTCATGGGAGACGACCATGCCGATGAACCGGATCGTCTGGCACCACAGTGCCGGCACCTACACCCCGAGCGATCTTGACCGCCAGCATTACCACCGCCTGATCGACGGAGACGGCAGGCTGCACGACGGCCTGCACGCGATCGCTGACAATGCCCCCGGCCGCAGCATGGCACCGGGCAGCTACGCCGCGCACACCCGCGAGCTGAACACCGGCAGCATCGGCCTTGCGATCTGCGCCATGGCCGGCGCGGACTGGGGTGACCCGGCCAGCTGGACCCATCCGGTGAGACCCGCCCAGGTCTCCGCGCTGATCGCCGAAACGGCGCGTCTCTGCGGCCGCTACGGCATTGTGGCCACCCGCCGCACCATCCTGAGCCATGCCGAGGTCGAGCCGACGCTGGGCGTCTGGCAGCGCGGGAAATGGGATTTCGACTATTCGCTGACCGGCGGCAGCACGGCGCGCGATCCGGTTGTGGTCGGAGACGAGTTACGCGCGCGGGTGATCGAGGCCGTGGACTATGCGCCGGCGGCGCAAGACTACCCGACGCGCGAAACGATTCGGCAGGGTTCGGTCGGACATTTCGTCCGTGATGCACAGGCTGCGCTTGGCGTTACGATCGACGGCATGTTCGGCCCCAAGACCCGCCGCGCCGTGGTCGAGTTCCAGGCGCGGCACGAGCTGCTGCCAGATGGCGTTGTCGGCCCGATGACCTGGGCGGCCCTGCTGTGATCCGCGCCACCCATTACCGCGACCGCAACGCCTTCCTGGGCGACCGCACGCCGGGATCGGTCTGGATCGCGGATCCGAATCCGGACGGCAGTCAGGTCTGGCTGCATTTCTGCCCCTGCGGCTGTGGCGCCAAGGTCCGCCTCAGGATCGGCAACGGCTTCAAGCCAAAGCATGGGCCGAGCTGGTGCTGGAACGGCAGCATCGCCGCGCCGACTCTGGACCCTTCCGTCAACTGGGAAGGTCACTGGCACGGCTGGATTCGAGATGGGGACTGGCGCGCGTGCTGATCCCCGTCACCGACTGGCGCCTCTGGTTGGCGCTCTCCGCGGCTGCGCGCCGCATCACCCCCGAAAGGAAAGACCATGTACGGAACGAAAAGCCCTCTGGCCTCGGTCACAATCTGGGGCTCGATCATCGCGATCGCGCCGCAAGTGCTCAGCCTCGTCGGCATCGAGATGTCGCAGGAACAGGCCACCGGCATCGCCGCGCACGCTGACGCGATCATCACGGCCGTGGGCGGCCTCATCGCGATCTACGGTCGCGTGCGGGCAAAGTCGACCATCGGCAAAAGCTGATCCCCGGATCCGGGCACATGCCCGGTGACGCCCGCGACCGTGCCGCGCGGTCGGGCCCCTATCATTCAGCGGCAATGAAAGGTCGCGACGTGCCCAACACGTCGGTCTGTTTCCAGCGCGTCGGGGTGGTTCCCGGCGCGCATCTATGGGCCGGTGAGCGCCGCCAAAAGGACGTGTCGACCTCGCGCCGTGTTAGTCGGCCCGCGCACCAGAACTGACCGACCTCTATGCCGTCGCTGCGCTCATAGGCCAGCACCGCGAGATCCGGCCAGTCGAGCCGGGTTTCCTCGCCGCGCCAGGTGATGATGGGTGTGTTGCTCATGCCGACGGTTTGGCGCAGGCTGGTTAAGGGGTGGTGATGAAGGGTGGTGTCCCACTGTCAAATCCTGCGTGGGACACTTTGCGGCCTAAGTTTCTGAAAAGCTGTCTATTTTTTATGTGAATTGGAGCGGGCGGCGGGAATCGAACCCGCGTCTCTTGCTTGGAAGGCAAGGGTCTTACCATTACACAACGCCCGCTCGGCAGAACCGAGGGTTAAAACAACGGCCTTCAAGGGTCAAGTGGGTTGTTGCCTTGTCCGAGGCTGATATTTTGTGGCGCTACGTCAGACGCCACAATCAGTCGGCGATTGGCCCGGCCCGGGCAGCGGGCTATACTGAGCGTATGAGCCTTGCAATCATCTATCACACCCGCACGGGGGGCAGCCGGCAGATGGCCGAAGCGGCAGCAGAGGGCGCGCGGGCCGATCTGACCACGCATCTGCTGCGCGCCGAGGATGCGGGGCCCGAAGATTTGCTGGCCGCGGCGGGGTATCTGTTCTGCGGGCCGGAAAACCTTGGGGCGCTGACGGGTGAGATGAAGGCGTTTTTCGATCGCTGCTACTATCCCCTGCTGGGCCGGATCGAAGGCCGCCCCTATGCGCAGCTGATCTGTGCCGGGTCCGACGGGCAAGGTGCGGCGCGCCAGCTTGCCCGCATCGCGACCGGCTGGCGCCTGCGTGAGGTACAGCCCGCCCGCATCGTCATCACCCACGCCCAGACTCCGGAAGCGATCCTTGCGCCCAAGCGGATCGCAACGGCGGATCTTGGCGCCTGCGCCGAACTGGGCGCCGCGATGGCGGCGGGCCTGGAGATGGGAATTTTTTAACGGGTCACCCCCGCGCAGGGACAACCTGTTGCACCATGCCCACAAGGATCAGGTAGGCCGATGTCACGATCAGCCCCCAGTGCGCCCAGCTTTCAGGATGGAAATCCACCCACGCCGCCCAGGCCGCGAACCCCGTCCAGGCCAGCGCCATGGGCAGCGACACCGCGCGCCAGCGTTCGGTGCGCACCGGGTGGATGAATTTCAGCGGCAGGAACATGGCGATGGCCAGCACGGTCACCACCCCCAGAGTGATCCAGAAATTCGGTTGCACCGCGAACAGCACCAGCACCAGCATGTTCCAGCAGCCGGGAAAGCCGTGAAAGCTGTTGTCGGCGGTCTTCATCCGGCTGTCGGCGAAATACAGCGCCGAGGCAAAGGTGATGAGGATGATCGCGATCCAGCCTGTCCAGCCTGGCAGCAGGCCGGATTCGAACAGCGCGAAGGCGGGGATGAACACATAGGTCAGATAGTCGATGATAAGATCCAGCAGCACCCCGTCAAAGCGCGGTGCGTTGGACTTTACGTCGTAGCGCCGCGCCAGCGGGCCATCCAGCCCGTCCACGAAAAAGGCCACCACAAGCCACAGGAACATCACCGACCACTGTTCCTGCGCCGCCGCAAGCAGGGCGAGCATGGCGAACACGACTCCCGTCGCGGTGAAAAGATGGACGGCGAGGGCTTTGGATGCGGGTGTCATGCGACCGTCATGCCGCATAAGGGCGCGGTTCGCAAATGGTCAATCGGGGGGCTGGGGCGCGCGCATCAGCGCGGCGAGCGCACCGAGGTCCTGCCCAAAGCCGTCGTCAAGCCGCGCGGCGGCGGACTCGCGCGCGGCGTCGGGCTTGTTCTGGCCAAGCTTCCAGGTGCTGTCGACCTGGGCGATATGCAATCGGAACGGCAGGATCATCCGCAGGAACCGCGTTTTCAGGTCATCGGACATCTTGTCCATGTTCCAGGGCGGTTTGGGCAACAGACGGCTTTCGAAAAAGGCCGACTGGCGCGCCAGCATGTCCGGCAGGGTGTCGGGGGGCAGAGGGTCCAGCCGCCCCGTCAGGTGAACAGCAACGTAATTCCAGGTTGGCACCTGATCGGGCCCCAGGCCGTACCAGTCGGGCGACACATAGCCGTCGGCCCCGCTGATCGCCAGCGTCGCGGCGACGCCGTCTTTTGATGCGCCCACCAACGGGTTCGAGCGCACCAGATGCAGATCGGCGCTGCCGCCATCGTCAGACAGCAAGTAGGGCACATGACTGAGCAGCGGCGCGCCGCGGGACGAAATTGCCAGCACCCCGAACGCCCGGTCACGCGCGAACGTCAGGCTGCGCGCCTCGGGTGTTGTGCGAAAGATCTGATTGGGGTGCAAGAGGCGTTCCGGCGTGCGTTCAGGCGGTCAGGCGCTGGCCGTCGCGCCCGGTGATGGTTGCGGTGACGATGCTGCCCTCGGTTTGCGGGACGGCGAAATTCACCTCGCTGAATTGTTCGGTGCGGCCCATGTCGGGCGATTCCATCAGGATGCGATGGGTGCGCCCCTGTTGCGCGACCAGATGGCGGGCCACCGCAGCATCGCCCGCGGCGCGCAGCCGGGCGGCGCGGTCCTTGATCGCGCGGCCATCGACGCGGGCGGGGATCTTGGCGGCCGGGGTGCCGGGGCGCGCGGAATAGGGAAAGACGTGCAGCCAGGTCAGGTCGCAATCCTCGACCAGCCTCAGCGAGTTTTCGAAATGCGCCTCGGTCTCGGTTGGAAACCCGGCGATGATGTCGGCGCCAAAGGTGATCTCGGGGCGCAGCTTGCGTGCCTCTTGCACGAACGCGATGGCATCGTCGCGCAGGTGGCGCCGTTTCATCCGCTTGAGGATCAGGTTGTCGCCGTGCTGAAGGCTGAGGTGCAGATGTGGCATCAGGCGGGGTTCGGTGGCGATTGCCATCATCAGGTTGTCGTCGGCCTCGATGCTGTCGATCGAACTGATCCGCAGGCGCGGCACATCCGTCAGCCGCAGCAGTCGCATCACAAGATCGCCAAGGCGCGGAGTGCCGGGCAAATCGGCCCCCCACGACGTAAGGTCGACGCCGGTCAGCACCACCTCGTTGAACCCCGACTGCACAAGGCGTTTCACCTGATCCACCACGACGCCCGCCGGAACGCTGCGCGAATTGCCCCGGCCATAGGGAATGATGCAGAACGTACAGCGGTGGTCGCAGCCGTTCTGCACCTGCACATAGGCACGGCTGCGCGTGCCGAACCCGTCGATCAGGTGCCCGGCGGTTTCGGTCACCGACATGATGTCATTGACCTGCACCCGCTCGGTATCACCGATGAAGCCGGCAGAGAGGCCTTTCCAGGTGTCGGGGGCCATCTTTTCGGTGTTGCCGATCACCGCGTCGACCTCGTCCATCGCGGCAAAGCTGCCGGGGTCGATCTGCGCGGCACATCCGGTGACGATCACGCGGGCATCGGGGTTTTCGCGTCGCAGACGGCGGATTTCCTGTCGCGCCTTGCGCACGGCCTCGGCGGTGACGGCGCAGGTGTTGACGACCACGGCATTGCCCACGCCGGCCTCGTCCGCGAGACGCTTCATCGCTTCGGTTTCATAGGCATTCAGGCGGCAGCCCAGCGTGGTGAATTTCGGCGCGCTCACGACACGCCCGCCAGCCAGTCGGCGGTGAAACCGCCATCGAACACATGCGCGGTGGGGCCTGTCATCCAGACGCCATCCGCGCGCCAGTCGACAACCAGCGTGCCGCCGTCAAGATCGACGGTCACGCGCCGCCCCGTCAGCCCGCGTCGCGCCGCTGCCACCGCCGTCGCGCAGGACGACGACCCCGAGGCCAGCGTAAGCCCCACACCGCGTTCCCACACCCGCATCCGCAGGTGATCGGGGCCGGTGATGCTGGCCACCTGCACATTGGTGCGCTGCGGATAAAGCGGGTGGTGTTCATGCGCCGGGCCAAGCGTTGCCAGATCCACGGCCTCGGCATCCTCGACGAAAAAGGTGCAATGCGGGTTGCCCATGCCCGTCGCGGTGGGGGCACCGTCGATGGGCAGTTCAAGCGTGTCCATCGCGCCGGCAAGCGGGATGTCGCGCCAGTCCAGCTGCGGCTGGCCCATGTTCACCGACGTCAACCGGTTCCCGGCATCCTCGGCCAGCAGCGTGCCGCGTTCGGTAATCAGCCGCAGCGAGGTCAGGCCGCCTTCGTCCATCAGGAAACGCGCGATGCAGCGGGTGGCATTGCCACAGGCGCCCGCGGTCGAGCCATCCGCATTGTAGAACGTCAGCCGCGTATCCACATCGCCCGGTTCGATCACCGCCAGCTGGTCAAAGCCGACCCCCCGGTGCCGGTCAGCGATGGCCCGCGCAAGCCCGGGGGTTACCGCAACGCTGCGCGCGCGCGCATCCAGCACGACGAAATCGTTCCCGAGCCCGTGCATCTTCATGAAGGGCAATCTGTCCGCAAAGCTGTTCATGAGCGGGGATATACGCTTCGGCGCCGCGCCTTTCCAGAGCCGATGAAATTTGGCACAGAAAATCTGAAGAAAGTGGTTGACCCCACCCGGGACAATTTCTAGAAGCCCCAACACAGTGGGCCGTTAGCTCAGTTGGTAGAGCAACTGACTTTTAATCAGTGGGTCGCAGGTTCGAATCCTGCACGGCTCACCACTGAACATCAATTTTCCTTTCCGTTAAGGGACTTGGTGTCGATATTGGCGAACCAATCAGGAAGGTTCGCCAGATTTTGTTCTCCATTCGGACGTGCAAGCAGCTTCTCGAAAGCTGAATCAGCCAATCCTTCGCGGTCTGCCGCAGCCGTGTAGTGCTGCACAAGCGCCAGCGTCTTGTGGCCCGTCACCGACGCGATCTGGTTCGTGGTCGCTCCGGCCTCCGCGAGTCGCCGCGCACAGGCCTTCCGCAGGCCGTGAGACGAGCAGGCGGGCAAATCCGCCTCCCGGGTCCAGCGCTGCATGAGATTGCCCAGGCCGGCCGCTGTGCGCGCCGTACCGCGCCTCGTGGAAATGTAGGGGCGGTCGGGCGGCAACTTGGATAGCACCGCTGCAAGGTCCGGATGCATGGGAATCGAGATCAGACGCCCGTTAGCCTTCTTCGTCTTCTGGCGACGGTACTGAAACCGCCCATCCTTGATGTTCCAAGGGCCAAGCTGCACCGCATCCACGCGGGCTGCTCCGGTGTAGGCCATCAGCGTCATCACCCTGTGCGCCTCGGTGCCCTCAGGATGCGTCCGGATGAATTTTGCGATCTCTGCCTCGGTCCAGGTGTGGAAGCCCTCTGTGGCGACCTTGTAGGGCTTCGTGGCGCGTGCCGGGTTGTCGGTCCGCCATTCCAGCGTGATCGCGTAGTCCAGGAGCTGGATGAGCCTCTTGCGCAGGTTGTTGGCCGCTGAAGGCGTGTCCGCCTTGGCAGCCAGAAGGTCCTGCACATGACGGAGCTGCATCAGATGCACAGGCTTGTCGCCGTGCTGCTGGCGGAAGCTCTCGACCACACCGCGGTAAACGCGCTGCGTCGATGCCTCGAGCGCCAGGAAGTCCTGCGACCGGTACCATTTCGAGACGAGCAGACCGACACTGCCGGGTTTCGCGCGGCCAGCGCCAACACCTCCGCGCGTCCGATGCCCCTCCAGCGCGGCCTCGTATCGGCGGATGAAATCCTCGGAACCGTAGTCCGATCCAAGCTCGGCCGAGAAGCCGCCTTTGCGGAAGCGCCAGCGCCGCTTGCCGTGCCGGTCGAAATAGGAGGTCGCGCCGGGATACTGGCGGCTCCGTTTCAGGCCTGATCCCACGGGTTGTCCTCCTCCTGCGCCTTCGGCGTGGCCGTGTAGATGACGACGGTGCCATCACGGCTGATCTCTGAGCGCCCGATGGGGATCCCGGCATCCCGATACGCCTTCAGGTACCGGGTCAGCTCGGATTGCGTGATGCGTGCCTTCTCTGCCGCCATCTTCGCCTCCTCAGGCTCTCTGGTCGGCCTGAGGCCGCCCCGGCATCAGCAGCGCCTCGATCTGCTCCGGAGACAGGAGCATCAGGTTGCCAAGCTGGTAGTAGTTGCCGGTCTCACGCGCCCTCGTGCGGATGAGGCGCGGCGACACCCGCACACCGTGCTCGAGCAACTGCTTCGCCCAGTTCTCCGGGGTTTTCCCTTCCATCAAGAGTTCCGACATCGGTGCCTCCGGTTTCATACGCTGTCGGGTTGATGCTACCAGTCAAATGCACGGCTTCACAGGCTTTCTTTTTTCGGGCACAATTGCCGGAACGATTGTTCCTATCCTGAGAGGCCGCGACAATGGCGTTCAAATTCACCCCGGTCGACCCGGACGAGTATGCCCGTGGTTTCGAGGAAGAGGAGGAAGCCCGAAGCCAGGAAGAGGCCCTGGCGGCCGCGCTCGCGGTGGAGCCCCACGCCAACCTCGAACTGTTCAGGAAGAAGCGCGGCTTCACCAAGACCGAGATGGCGGAGATGATGGATATCACGCCACGGAGCTACTACGCCTATGAAAGCGGGAAGCGATCGATTCCGACCGAGGCGCTGGTTCGCCTCAACATGTACACCGGGGTTGATCTGAACGAGATCCTGACCGGCCGCCCATCAAGCGAGGGGTACGAGCGGGTCGTTTCCACGACGATCTGGATGCTTCGCGTTCTCCTGACCGACTACAAGGGGATACCCCTTTCTAGGCAGGAGAAGATCATCAATGAAACGATCGGCTATGCGCAGGAGCGCGGGCTCACGATCGACAAGCGTCTGGTCGATGACATGGTTGCGAGCGAGATGGTGTACAAGTTCCATCCGGAGAACATCCCCGCGCCGCCTGACGCCGAGGCATACGGGGAAGATCAGTACGAGCAGTACAAGCGGGATGAGGAGGCTTGGCAGAAGCACGTCGATGAGGGGTTGGAAGGGCGCTCGTGGCCGCGGTGAGTTCTAGAAGACACGCTTGTAGGGCGGCCTCGCCGATGAGGTGGACTTGCACGGCTTCTAACGCGCCTTGTTCCTGGTATGGCCTACGCTCACTGTCAGCCGTATGCGGTCACTCAAGCGAGCCGCAGAATGACGGCACGTACCACTCGAAGGGCGGGAAGCGGAAATTCGCTGCACCGAACCTGATTGGGAAATCTGTGCGCCGAATATGAATTCGTCGTAGCAAAATCGCTAATCGCCCGAAGTGGTACCTAAGATCATCCTGTCAGCCCCAACCGCAAAGCTTATCTCATCCCCCCGAAGATCATTAGCTTTCCGACCTTACATGCATTAAATATATCCGCACACAATGGCTCTCGTCGTGCGATGTTCATCGGTAATTTTACATGCGTTAAGGATTAATCTCTGATAGCGGTGATTAATTGGCCTTAATTTCTATTGGCGCTGTGTATGCGCACGGTGACCAGCTTGGCTGCGGATCACAGATTGAAATTCGAGCGTCAATCAAGGACAAAAAGAGCTCGCGGGAAATGATGGGGGATACACTATTCCCGATCATTCTAAAGCTGTGCCAAGAGGCTCTATGAAACTGGAACCAATCGGGAAACCCCTGGAGCCGTGCGGCTTCACGGACATTGATCACGCGCGGCAGTTCCGGGTGTAGCGGGCGTACTGATTGAAATGATCCTTTGTCCGGACCAGTGCCGGCGCGAAGAGTGGGGCACTGACCATCCCAGTCGAGTCTATAATGCCTTCCAATCTTATCCACCTTTCCAGGCAACACGGACGCGAATCTCTGAGCAACCTCATCTTTATGAGGCACAGTTCTCAGGCCGCTCGTTATACCATCTTTAGTCCTCATCGACTTTGAGTATTCACTGAATCGAATGCAATCTTTTATTCGCCACCAGTCGATTTCCGACTTACGATTAGAGATAAGCTCTGCACCAATAAGGTCTTCAATTGCGTCCCGAACGGAGGTCGCTGGCTTTTTCCTAGATTCTATGCATGACAGAAGATGCTTTGTTCCGCCATTTTTCAGCCCCAGAACGAACACTCTTGGTCGATTAGTCGCTGCGCCAAAATCCTTTGCATTGAATACATGTGGACCAGCAATGCTATACCGGTCTCTCACCTGATCCAAAGCTGCCTCGAGTTCACCGACGTTACGTCGATCCAACAGTCCCTTAACATTCTCCATCAGAAAGAAATCGGGTTCCACTTCGGAGATGAGCCGAAAAAAGTGGCCGAGCAGCGACCGTCTAACGTCACTTGGGTCAGATTTACCCATGGAGCTAAACCCTTGACAGGGCGGCCCTCCCACAATGCCATTGATCTGGCCGCCAGACAACTTCTTCAGCTCGCTTCCGCTCATGGATGCAACATCTCCCAGATGAACGCTTTCACCGGGAAAGTTCTTGCTGTGGGAGCTGGTCAAGATGGAGTCAATGTCGATCGAGAGCGCAACCTCGAAGCCAGCCTGACGTGCGCCTAGGCCAAGTCCTGAACATCCACAGAACAGGTCAACTACGCGATTGTTTTTCATTTTCATTTTCATTGTTAGCAGTTAGCATTTAGCAGTATGTAAGTCGAGTTGGGTGCGCGCTTTTTGGCGAACAGATATGAAGGGGATTTCACGTGACGAACGACGGAAACAAGCTGAGAGCTGAAGGGGCCGAGAGCGACCCGCTATCCGTTGATGCAAGCCCCACAAAGGCCTTCTTCTGCTCGGTCATCACGAGAGACCTGAGTCTGGAGGACGCCATCGCCGACCTTGTAGACAACTGCGTCGACGGCGCCAAGAGGTTGCGCGGCAGTTCGGAGGCTGGCGACGGCGGGGCGTTGTACAGCGGATTGTGGGTGGAACTTCAATTTGACGCCGAAGGCTTTTCGATTAAAGACAATTGCGGTGGAATTGACCTGGAAATCGCAAGAAAATATGCGTTCAAGTTTGGCCGCGACCAGGAATTTGACGGCACCCCCGGTTCTGTGGGGCAGTTTGGCGTTGGCATGAAGCGATCCCTATTTAAAATGGGATCACACTTCAAGGTTGAGACTGCGACGCAGAGCGATACCTATGAGATATCGGTTGATGTGCCTGCTTGGATATCCGATCCGCACTGGGATTTTAGGATATCAAAATTAGATACGGAAGGGGTAGAAGTTGAAGATACCGGTACAGAAATTACGGTAATTAATCTGTATTCCGGTGTTTCCAGTCTTTTTTCGACAAAGTTTTTCAATGATCGGGTCGTGCATGAGATCAAAACATCTCAGCAGCACTTCATTAGAAACGGCCTAAGCATCCGAGTTAATGGTGATGCAATTATCTCTCCCGCATGGCAGCTCGCATCCAGTGAGCAACTCATTCCATTCTATCAGGTCTACGAAGATGAAGGTGGCAAAGACCTTCTAAAAAGTCGCATATATGCTGGGGTTGGACCATCTGCTCCGGCCGCAGCGGGCTGGTATGTTTTCTGCAACGGCAGATGCATTGTTTCAGCAGACCAAAGCTCGACGACCGGTTGGGGTGATCTTCCTGGTGCCAGTGGGGTTTCCGTGCCAAAGTTCCACAATCAGTTTACTAGGTTCAGAGGATACGCGTTTCTTGATTCCAATGATCCGGATCGACTCCCGTGGAATACAACAAAAACAGATTTAGACTTTGATCATCCAGAGTTTGTCAGACTTCGGCAGAGGCTTGTGGAGATCGCTCGCCCCGTTATTAATTTCCTCAATGAACTCGACAACGAGAGGGATTTTTCTCCGGAAGATCAGGTGATCTCGCGCGTTCTGCAAAAAGCGCCACTCACGCCGATCTCGAAGATGGCCGTGCAGCAGACGTTCTCCTATCAAAAGGCCACGGTAAAGAAAGGTCCAGCACTTAAGAATATTGCCTACAAGAAACCTGAGCCAGAAATAGCATCTCTGCAAACTGCACTCGGCGCGAGCAGCGCAAAAGAGGTTGGCGTCAAATCTTTTGAGTTCGCATTTGCTCGTCTAGTTGAGGAGGACGATCTTTGACGGGGAGCTTTGAGACTATCGACTACCGGCTTCGCCCGGCGAAGCATGCGGAAAGGCAAATGCTGGTCGAGCTTGTTGGCAGACTGAGGTTCGATCACATTGACCAGTACTCATATATTGGCATGGGTTCAATTGGTTTTGTTGATCATCGCATGTTCCATCGTGGTCTAGGTATTTGCGACATGGTAAGTATTGAGGCGACGGAGGATGAAGCTGCGCAGGAGCGTTTCCGGCAGAATTCTCCACTTGCCTGCATTGCGATGAAGTTCGGATATACTTGGGATGTTATTCCGAATCTCAGCTATGAGCGGAGGTCAATCTGCTGGCTTGATTACGATGATCGGCTATCTGCAAACATGGCTGCAGACATGACATCGCTAGGGGCGAGGATCAAGAGTGGCTCTTTCCTTTGTGTCTCTTTTGCTTGTGGGATTCCCCTAGATATAGTTGGGTCAGACAGGGAAATGGATCGGCTTCGAGAGGAGTTCCCTGATTTTGTGGGCGAAGGCTCAAAGCCAGAGGACTTTTCCGGAAAAAAGTACTCTGATCTTGGTCGGGAGGCACTAGGGGCCGCGCTAGAGCGTGCCCTGCATGATGCTGATGCAACTAAGCCGTTTGACGAGCAAAGAATTTCCTCCCAGGTTTGCTATTTCAGATATCGTGATGGCGCAGCAATGGCGACTGTTGGATGGGTTATTTACAAGCGCAACGAGCAAGATGCATTCGATAGTTGTCGTTTGGATCAGCTAATTTACTATAGGGATGCGGATGATGCATTCGTCATAAAGATACCGAAACTTACACCCTTCGAGGTTTCGAAACTTGAAAGACTAATGCCATCGGACGGGATTCCTGAAATTGAATGGTTGAAGGAGCGAGAGAGGGAACAGTTTAAAGAAATCTATCGGTACCTTCCTAACTTCGGAATATTCGAACCGGTCTGAATTTGGCCTGAGGGCCTCCTTGAGCGGTTTTGGGCCGAAACGCTGGCTCAACCTGATTGGCCTCGCCCTTATCTAGTCGGATCAAAATAGTTTCTTCTAAGGAGCGCTGGATATCATACCGGCCCCATGCTGTTGGCTTTCGCCTGTCTGGTTTTCCTGCCCGATGGAGCAAACGACAGGTTCTCGGAGCCCGCGCCGCAGCGATGAACAGCTGGCGAATGACCGCTTCGGGCCGAAAGCGCCGGCCAAACCTGGCAGCCCTCTTCCAGGTGCCACGCCCGTTACCTGCGCAACTTGGCCATTCATGCGATGTGCAGCCGATGGTCGGCGGTCCACCCTTCACTGCCTCAAACCAATATAGGTGCGTCACCCCACGCCAAACAGCGACTGCAATCCTGCTGGAAGGGGTTCGGTCAAATCCAGTTGGACAGTGATTGGGGCTTCTCCCTCCCAGCCTGCGAACGTTACCGGGCCGGCATAGCGAAACGGAGCGGCGCGGCCATCACGGAGTTTGGAGTTTCGGACGAAGAGGTGGATCGTCCAGCCGGGCTCGTCCCCTGAGATGATGCGTCCTCGTGAGCTTTCACGACGGGTGCTGGTCTGGGTTTGCCAGATGAAGCGCGTCGGAGTGGCAAAAGCATCGGCATAGTGGTCTCCGACAGACATGCTGCGCTTGTCCATGGTGACCAGCAGGACCATGACCTTAGCCTTTGGGATGACAACGATTCCGGAGTTCCAGGACCCGGTATTGAACCTCTCTCCAAACAGAGGAGGGATGCGATCGCGGGGATATTCGTCCCAGATCTTTGCCGGCGCTGGTGCGGGGATATATGGTGTTTGGCCCTCGGCAGCCTCCGCGAGAGGACTAGCTTCGTCCTGACTGTAAGTCGTGGCGCGGTTCTGCAGGTAGCGCAGGAGGCGCCAGTCGACGATCTCGGATGCGAGTTCCGCCAGTGCTGGATCAGGGGCGTTGCCAAAGGTGGTCTCAAACGTGCCGGGACGGAGCTGGAACCACTCCTTCTCGGACAAGTACTTCAGCGGGTTCTGTGTCAGCAGGGCCCGCAGCGCGGCGGGGTCTTTGGGATCGACGCTGAGGTCTGCCTTGATCTCCGGATTGCGACGCGCGAGGCGCGCGACACGGTCGGCCAGATCGGAAATGGCGATGCGTCCCGGAAAGGCTCCGGCCTCGATCATGCCGCGCAGGACCAACATCTTGTAGCTACGGGTCATGCGGGTGGTTTCGATCTCATCGAGCAGCCCTTTGCCCGCGGTCCATGCCGCGTGGCCGGCGGCGGAAAGATCGCCCATGTCGTTGATGAAGCCGAGCCATCCTTCGTGGCCGGTGCGGCCGGGGTTGAAGCCGGCGTGTTGAACCTCGGACGCGGTGGGGCGGACGCCGTGGCGGTCGCGGAAGTCGCGATAGAAGGCGGTCAGCTCTTCGCCATCACGGGGTTGGCGTATCAGGGACTTCAGGATGTCGAGTGCTTCGAGGTCGTAGGTGACTTCGCAGCCTGCGGGAAAGGAAATTTCATGCCGGGCGAAGCGCTCCAGGGCGATCCGCAGCGCACCTTCGCCCGCGCCGATGCGCAGCAGGGTGCGGGCTTTGGTCAGGAAGATCCTGTGGTTGCCGATGTAATCAATCACAGCAAGGTGCGTCTTCTCGGCGGACCGGCGCAACCCGCGGCCAAGCTGCTGCAGCCAGATCACTGGGCTTTCGGTGGGGCGCAGCATCAAGACCGTGTCAATGGATGGCACATCCACGCCTTCATTGAACATGTCGACTGCGTAGACGATGTCGAGGTCGCCCTCTTCAAGGGCCTTCAAGGCGCTGGCGCGTGGGGCAGAGGTTTCTCCGGAATGCACGGCCACGGCGCGTAGTCCGCGGGCTCTTGAAAACTCGGCCATGAAGTCGGCATGACGACGCGAGACGCAGAAGCCGATGGCTTTCTTGCCGCCCCGCTGTGCGAGCTGGTCGAGCGCGTTTTCAGCACGGGCTTGCGTGGCGACAGCCTCAGTCAGTGCCGCCTCATCAAACCGTCCGCTGCGCCAGGGGATTTGCGCGTATTCGACAGGGTCAGGGACGCCGAAATACTTGAACGGCGACAACAATTCTCTGTCGATGCCCGACCAAAGGTCGCATTCGTAGACGAGGTTTTCTTCGCAGAGGCCAAGAAGGTCACCGCCATCAGAGCGGTCAGGCGTTGCCGTCAGGCCCAGCAGGAAGTCAGGTGTGAAATAGTCGATAATCCGCCGATAGGTCGCAGCGGCCGCGTGGTGGAATTCGTCGACGACGATGTAGTCGAAGGCATCCGTCGAGAAGCGGTTCAGATGTTCGTCGCGGGAGAGCGTCTGGATCGAGGCGAAGAGCACGTCCGCGCCGAAGTCCTTCTCACCTCCGCCGAACCTTCCAAGCCGGGCCTTGGGGCGGACTGCACGAAACGCCTCCATGGCTTGCGTCAGGATCTCTTCACGATGCGCGACGAATAGAACGCGCGCGGAAGGCTGGCTGTCAAAGGCGGCGAGGAAAGTTTTGCCGAGGCCGGTTGCCAACACGACCAGACCAGCGCGGTATCCTTTGGCGCGTGTCGCGGCCAGGGCAGCGAGAGCCTCCAGTTGGATGGCGTGCGGTTTGGGTGCGTCTTCGGGCGGCTCCTCCGGCACGCCGGAAGTCATCGGCGTTGGGGCGATCCGTCGCGTTTCGTAGCTGTCGATCCACTCGGGCGAAAGGCTCGTCACGTCGGGCCGGGCAAGAAGATCTTCGAATGCCGCGCGGGCAGTGGTCAGCGGCAGGGCGTCCGACTTGTCGAAGTGGCGGAGGTTCCATTCGACGCCATCGGTCAGAGCCGAGCGTGACAAGTTCGACGAGCCGACGATCAGCGCTCCAGAGCCGTCGGCAAAGGAGAACATCCAGGCCTTGGGATGAAACGGTATGCGCGCCGCGCGGAAGATGTAGAGATGCCGGTCGTGGTCGAGATCCTGCATGAGGCGCAGCGCAGTCGGCTCGGTGACATCCAGGTAATCGCCGGTGAGTAGCCGCAACCGCCCGCCGCGGTCGAGCAGGTCACGCAGGTGGGGAAGGACGAGGCGCGCGCCGGAGGTCATCAGGAAGGACACGGCGAGATCGACACTTTTCGCCTGGTCGATCAGGGGGCGGAGGTGGGCATGGAGCGCGTCGTCTCCGCCTGAAATAAGCGGTCGGTCGTGCGGGGCGCCGGGGATTGGACCTGTCGCGGATGCCGGGGCTTCGAGGCGAAAATGAAAATGCGGCCCAGACTCGATAAGGGCGACCGAGGCGGTGATGCCGTCGGTCTCGAGCTGGGTCTGAGCCGGGGTGATCCGCGCCATCAGGGCCGATTGCTCGGCCCCGTCGAGGTCGCGCCACCGTCTCGCGTGTCGCCGCGGAGCGAGGATCAGGCCGGCCCCGTGGCGGATCAGAATGACCTGGGCGTCGCATTCGACCACCTTGTCCATGGCCGGGCTACAGCATGGACAGGGTGCGTTGTCTGCGGAAGGCAATTCAGCGGGCAAGTGTCAGGTTTTTCTCAGCAAGGCATTGACCCAAATGTCTTCTTTTCTATCAGGGCGGCGATCTTCGGATCGCCAGGTTTCAACCTGCCGCAGAGAAGGGAGTTCGTCCAGGAGGGCCGAGAGAGTTTCTTCGGTCATGTCGGTGAAATTGCGGCCGTCTTTTCGGCGGTTACCGGTGCCGAATTTGAATGAGGCATAGAGGATGCCGCCGCGGACAATGTGATCCGCGAGTCGCTGGAAGACGGCGGGCAGATCAGCGCGGGCAACATGTAGGAGCGACGCACAGGCCCAGATGCCATCAAATGGCTGCTCCCATTGGAATTCCTCGAAGCTGAGGTGTCGGACCGGGACGCCGCTGAAGAGAGTGGCTGCCTGAACCATCGCTGGGGAGGCGTCGAAAGCTTCAACCTCATAGCCTGCAAAGCGGAACGCACGGGCATCGCGTCCGGACCCGGTGCCTGCGTCGAGAATGCGGCATTGGCCCCCGGGCATCTGAGGCAGTTGCGCCAAGAACCGGGCGCGCAGGTCCGACATGTCGACCGATTGAGTGGCGGCAATGAAGTTCTGCGCATTTGCTTCGTAATAGTCGGCCATTCCTTCAATCCGGTCGACGCGAACGAGCGAACTGTCAGAAGTGCGGCTTGCCCTGTCAATCCCGGCCCGCACTGCTTTGCCTGCCTCATCAGCGAGGAGCCCAAGGAGACTGCGATAGACCGTCAAATCGTGTGGCCGAAGTCACTTGCTTGAGGAGGACCCATTACCGAAGTCCTGACCCTTTGAAGCTTGCGTCGGTTCCTAATTACTTCGATGCAAGCGCTTAGGATGACAATCCGAGTTCCTTGAGTATGGCATTGAGCAACTGCCCATCATCCAACCCTGTTAGCTCCGTGCTGCGACCAAACGTTTCCAGAGCCCAGATCGTCAGGAGCTTCCGCATGACGGCTTCGGGCGCGTCCATTCCGTTTGTGGCCAGGTCGAGCAGGAGGAGCTGATAGGCTTGGTCGAGGCTTCTCGTGGACCCGGCACCGCCGCGGGATCGCGAGCTGATGTGCGGTGATATCGTAGGCTTTAGCAGCTTGTAGACGGCGTCCTTCGCTTCGGCGGCCCACGGATCGCCCCGTTCTGAAACGTCGGCGCAGACTGCGAGATTGCCGATCTCGGTGGCGCTCAGCCAAGTTCCGAAAAGGTATTTTCCACCTACCTCTGACATATGCGTCTCTCCAAGCTCGCACTTCTTCCACACAGGTAGAACAGGGGCCGCCTCTAGTCTGCGACGGCGTTTCCCATGATCTTTCGAATGTTTCCGGGCACAACCGACTCCCGCTAGATGAAGAGGCCTGTGACCGGACCGAGCGGCTCGTTCGACCCATCGACCCCAGCCGTATTCGTCTCAGGCAAATCAGTTGCCACTGGTCGTCCGCCCGACACGATTTGGTCGCGCCAAGCCTCCCGATGTCGCGTGAGCAGCTCCTGCGCGGCATCAAGAGCTTCTCTCCGCTTTGCCTGCGGATCGGGTGACGCAACCGGCACAGCTCTCAGCCGAGCAAGGCGATACCAGCGCGACATTGTCCGCAACCAGCCTGCCTCGAGGTCGAAATCGTACTGGAAGCCCAGCACAGGAGACGTCGTCACCCATGGGTCTGAAATCTCGGGATGGCCGCTCACGTCGCCATCGGCCCGGATGGCATCACCGTCACGCCAGACAAGGAACCAGTTGTCGATCATCGGGGCGCCATCGATGTCACCTGAGCTCGGCCCGGCCTCGGTCTGCTCGATAGCGGACAACAAATCCTCACAGCTCATGTGTCGCATTCTTCGGGCCTCCTTGTCCGATGGCAGCCGGTCGTGCCTTTGAATAGTGCATCGCGTCGTGATCGGGGCAACCGATCATGATTGATCCCGTCAACGCCGAGGTGATCAATAGGGCCAAAACGGTGGTCCCCAGAGCGCCAGGGATATGAAAGTGCTGCCCAGCAGGACGCTTCCCAGCAGTATGCCCAGACCAAGGCGCTTATGTCTCCGCAGAAGGAGCCCGCTTTCCTCGCCGAGAATGGCGAGGTCTGCTTCGAGCTTCGCCTGCCGCTTTTCCGCCGCAACAACCCTTCGGCCGGTAACCTGCATGACGCCCCCGATCCGGTTTGCCTCGGCCGCCACCTCCTTGCGGAAGGCCGTCATCTGCCGTTCGAGCTCAGCCTGCATCTCCGAGAGCTCTGCTTCCGTCTTCCGGAGCGTGCCGCTTCGTCTGGCCCGAAGCTCCTCGATCCGGGCGTCCAGCTCTCGGGTCATGGTTCGATCCCCTTCTCTGACTGGTGTATCGGATCGCGCCCGGCCGGGGGCTGATCCTCCACCAGGTCGCTCAATTCAGCCTCGGCCGCAGCCGGTTTCAGGTGGCGCTTGATCAGTTCCCAGCAGCGGGAGACGATCTGGAGGATACGATCCAGGGAGCTCGCGACACCCAGCTCGCCGACCCGACGCTTCAGGCGTTCATCGTGGATGGTCCAGCCTACCCCCCTTGGCGCCGGCACGACTTCACCGGTCAGCACGCCGATCATCAGCTTGCGGGCCAGCTCAAAGGCCTCGCGCACCCCGTCTCGGCGGTAGGCATCGGCCTGGGACCGGACCTCTTCCATTTTACGCTCGGCGTCGAGCCGTAGCTGCCGCGCCTTGCGCTTGGTGTCGAGAAGGTGGGCGTCGGCCACGGCGGTATCTTCCTCGGCCTTCTTCCGGGCACGTTTTTCCAATCTTCTTGCCTCCGCCTCCGCAGTGGCCAACCTGGCCACTGCCGCCTCCCGATCGCGGCGGGCCGCCTCGAGTAGCTCGTTGCTCTCCGTCGAGGCGCTCTGCCGCTTCGCCGCAGCCTCTGCGTCCAGGAGGGCGGCTTGTTCCAGCTGCTCCGCCAGACGGGCCGTGATCTCCTCCTCCGTGGCCGAGAGTTCTTCCTCGTGGATGGCCAGCGCCGAGACACGATCCTCCATCTCCCGCAGCAGCAACGCATCCTGCTCCGCAGCCGCCTTGCGCGCGCGCCACTCCGCCCGGGACAGCCTTTCCCGCTTTGGACCCAGCCGGGTCAGGGCGGCGGCGATGCCGACTTCGCGGTGGTACTCGTCCTGAAGCTCCCGCGCCCGGGCTTTGTAGGCCTTGTTTCCGAGCTTCACCGCGGATTTTGCATCGTGACCGGCCTCCCGGGCAGCGGCTTCAGCTTCGGTCTTCGCGGCCCAGGCGGGGTTCAGGTCCCGGGCGGAGCAGGTGGGATCATCCGTCGGCAGGACAAAGGCGTGGAGATGCGGGTGCTCTTCGTCGAGGTGCTCGACCACGCCCATCAGCTTCTCGCCGAACATCCGCCGGAAATGGGCGAGGTTGTACTCGACCCAGGTCTCGTATTTCCGCCGCGCTTCCGCGTCCGCCTCGACCTGGCTGGACTGGAGCGGATGCGAGGCCACGCAGGTCAGCAGCGTGTGCCGGTCCTTGCGGATGCCGCGCTCCTTGGTCGAGCCATCGGCCAGCGTCACGGAAATCCGCCCGGCCTCCACCATCGCATCATGGCGCTCCTTGATCCGCGCCGGGTGCAGACCCGCAACGACGCGCGGCGGGCGAGGGGCGCGGACGTGAGTGGAAAACCGAGGGACACGGGCCGCTTCGGCCAGCACCTGCTCGACCGATTGGCCGGCTGGGTTGGCCTTGCGCGAAAAGCTCTGGAGGTGGAAGAACTGGGGGCCGCTCATGCTGTGACCTCCGTTACCCGGGAAACGCAATATGGACCGACTACTGTGTTGGCAAGCAACACGTCGGGCAAGGCGCTGCGCCCCTGCACCCTGCCACGCGGCTGCGCCGCCGATCCGTCCCGGATCGAAGCCGCCCGAGGCGGCTGCAAAAGCCCTTCTCCGCCAGCCATGGGGGTGGCGCGTCGGCAGGCTTTTGCGGGGTGTCCCGGGAGTGCAGGCTGCACCGGCGCGGCGTTCGTTGGCCAGCCGGGGGCCGGGATCATGCCGGGTCTGGTCATCGCAGGAACCCCGCTGCCTGGGCCTCTTCCCGCGTGATCAGCCCGCGCTGCACCGCCTGGAAAACCCTGTCCTCCGGCAGGTGCCGGTACATCCAGTCCTTCCGCTCGCGGATGGCGTCGGCGGCGTCGCTGAGCTGTCTCTCGGCGATCTCTTGCGGCCTGTGCGCCTCGGCCCTGGCCGCCTTTACGAAGGGCCGCCATTTCCCCAGCCTGAACCAGTTGTCCGAGAAGCTGACCTTCGATCGGGTGTGCCTGGCCGAGTGCAGAGCGTAGGCATTCACCCCCGTCAGCAGTTCGGCTGCCGTCACCTCGGACAGCGCATCCCGGGCCAGCCTGAGCGAGGCCGGCCGGTCCCGCCTTGCTGATTTCTCAGATCGCATGGCGGTTCCCCCCTGCGGCTGGGGCAAAAGCCTGCCCAAGACGCGATGCGCGCTGCATCTGACGCGGTGCAAAGGACGCGATGAGTGGCGCAGACGGCGCGGCGCATGTGCCGTCCTGCGCCTGACGGATGACATCCCGCAGAACGCGCAATTGCGCCTGCCATTCCGCACTGCCCACTGGGGCCGGTGTCCGGGCCGGAAGCCAGAAGCCCAGGTGACGCTCGTGCGGTGACAGGGGCAGGCTTCGCTCCAGCGTCGTCATCCCTTCCTGGGCCAGCCGCGCGTCCCAGTCCCGGACAAAGCAGATGCCCCTTGGAACGAAGACAAGGTCCGGGCGCGTTCCGCCGGATTGCCTTTCATCGGGCAAATCCGGCGCGGACCCGCGCCCTTGTTCTTTTCTAAGTTCTTGTTCTCTGTTCGGGGGACAATCCTGTCCCCCTTTGCTGGACAGGTCTGTCCCGCTTTGCGGACAGGATTGTCCCCCTTTCGCACGGCTAAGCGGGACAACCTTGTCCCCCTCCCGGCGACGCTCGGTGGCCCGCTGCATGGCCGCCTCCGTCGGTCCGTAGCGCGAGGATTTCCCCTTGTTGGTCCCGCGCTCCACGGTCATGTAACCCGCCGCCTCGACCTTGTTCAGCGCCCGTTTGACCGACTTGGCGTGCTTGCCGATGGCCGCGCCGATGGTCTCGAACGACGGGCGGCTCTCGCCGGTCTCGTGGTCTGCATGCGCCAGTGCCAGGTAGAGGGCTACGCGCAAGGCGTTGTCGTCCAGGTCGTGGTCGGTGACCATCTCCAGCAGATATTGCAGCTTGATCTTGCAGAAGGGCAGAACCTCAGACATCGGCCCCTCCCGCGATTGCGATCACGGGCGCGATCTGGTATCCAATCTGAGCAAACTTTTCGATTTGGCCGTTGACGCGGGTGCCAGCCCAGTCAGCGGCCTTTCGGTTTCTAGGTCCCGTGAAACGGTTCGCCAGAGGCCCGAAAAGCCCAATCAAATCAAGGGGCGAAGTTTTCCGGTTCGCCAGCGTAACCCCTTGATTTTCAACAACGCGCAGACTCCTGCACGGCTCACCACTATGTACCTGAAATGGCTGTAAAAGGCATTTCGATGGTTACAGAATTGTCCGAGCGTCCGAAACTGTCCGACTCGGACGATCTCGGACGCGGGACATTTTCGGTCTAGTTCAGATCTTGTCGCGCGATATTTCCAGCAAGATCTCCCGCGATGTTTCGGCAGTGGTCCTGGGCGCGGATCAACGCAAGCACGACGACTTCCTGGTCTGCGGGTAACCGTATCTGTCCAAGATAATCGACCAGCGCCGTCGCCAGCCCTTTTTGTTGATCAAGAGCATCTGCGATGTCTTCGGGCCGGCTCTGTTGCACAAATCGGGTGACGGACAGGTTTCCCCTATCCCCGGACGGACCTATCCCATGGCTTCCTTGACGGGGATGCCGAGGGCGGTGAAGCCGTTGAGCACGGCGACCCGGACCTGGAACTCGGCGACCTGGCGGTCGAACTCGCGCGCGGAGAGGCGCTGGCCCAGGAGCTTGACGCAGTGCATCTTGGTTTCGGCGCGGCTTCGGCGGTGATACCCGCTCCATCGTCGCCATATGGTTCGACCGACACGCTTCGATGCCCGCAGAATCTCGTTGCGTTCGATAGCTCCGGCGGTGTCGAGTTTCCACGGTTTGGCATTCTTGCGAGGAGGTATGATCGCCGCGGCACCTCGGGCCGCAATGGCGTCATGGGACTTGCGGGTGTCGAAGGCGCCGTCGGCGGTGACGCTGGCAATCTCGTGGCCGGGCGGGATCTGGTCGTGCAGTTCGGGCAGCATGGGCGCATCGCCGACATCGCTGGTGGTGAACTCGGCGGCCCGGATTCCGAGTGATTTCTCGTCGATCCCGATGTGGATCTTGCGCCAGACCCCGCGTCTGGCGCCACCATGCTTGCGGACGTTCCACTCGCCTTCGCCTTCCCCCTTGATGCCAGTGCTGTCGATCAGCAGGTGTAACGGGCCGTCCGAGCCGCGGTAGGGGATGTTCACCTTCAAGGTCTACTGCCGTCGCGAGAGCCTGCTGTGTTGATCGGCTTGGACTGGGCCGTGCCTGACTTCAGCACGCTCTCGACGAACCCTGTCGTCTGGCGCAAGGCCATGCCGAACAGCACCTTCATCGTCAGGCAGGTCTGGATGGCGGCGTCGCTGTAGTCCGGCTGTCGCCCGCGCCTCCCGGTCGGCGCGGCTTCCCAGATCATGGCGGGGTTGAACCAGATCGTCAGCGAGCCGCGGCGCTTGAGCGCCTCGTTGTAGGCCGGTCAGTTCCGGGTCTTGTATGCGGGGGGGGGATGGGTCTGGTCATGAAGCCCAGCTACCATGGTGGATTCACGAAATGAATCCCTCACCGAATTTGTGCAACAGAGCCTGTCGGTACTGTCAGCGGCTTGCCTATCCGTCGCAACGTGAAGACGCATCTGACCGTTTGGCGCGGCGGGCAGGCAAAACCCGTGATCGGCTTGGATGGGAGCCGGGCATACTGAACGGCGCGGGCGCTAAGCCGCAGGGGATGCACTGGCGAACATATCGACGCCTCGTCCATCAGCATCAACGGCTTTCACAGGCATCCATCGCGGCCATGCTGGCGCAGTTTTATCGTGATCCGCTCGCCAGCGACATGCTTGCGCAGCACGTAGTCAGCGACTGACGGTGGGCAGAAAGGTGGCTTTTGCGACAGGTCATCTCAGAAAAAGCAATGAAAACATCGAATTACGCCGATTTAATGGTGCCCCCACACGGACTCGAACCGCGGACCTACTGATTCATACCACTACGACTTTCGCCGCCACGCACCTGGCGCTTTGTGGTCTGGACTTTCTCTTCATCATAGCCTCACGAGGCCTTAGATGGGTGCCGTCAAGTCTCTACACGTTCGATCCGGGTTGCCCCGGAAAGCTTCGCTCGGGATTGCCAGCAGTTTGACCTGCGCAGGTTTCCCCGAATTTGACACCAGTTCACCTCAACGTTTCCCTTGAGGGCTGCAACTTGCCCCAGTGTTGAAGCCTGGGGCGGCGCTACAAATCAGTTGCTCTACCAGCTGAGCTATAGGGGCACTCATACAACGAATGTTTGCCTCGGCCTACCGCAGATGTTTGCGAGCGGCGCGATGACAAAACCGGAACACACGAAACCGGGTCAGGATCGAAATGCGCGTCTGCACACCGTCGAAACACGTTCTGACCCGCGCGAATCCAGCTGGAAACCTCTTAACGGCAGAGAGTATCCGACGCAAGCCGCCAACAAACACACTGCGGCACCCGATGACATTTGGGCCGGACAAGACCGGGCAGGGCGGCCCCCCCCCGATTCCCGGTACAGGCCCGCAAAACCCGACGGGCATGGCGCGTGCTGGGATACAGCGTCCGCGGCGGCGCGCACGGTCGTAGCGAGACGCTCCACACCATGCGTCTGTCGCACGGAAGGCGCGCGGCGCGATCCCGACCGGTCAGCATTTCGGCGTCGCGGTTGCGGTCGGGGGCGACAAGGCGCCTGACCTCTGTGCTGACGGGTATCTGAACGCAGGTCGTCTCCATGACCCCGCTCAGGGCGGGCTAGCGGCGCCAAAGATGTGCGCGGCTGGCAAAAAGGCCCTGTAGTTTCGACAGGCTGCGGTTGACCGCGCCGCGCCGCGCCGGGTCGGCGGCAAGCCGGTCGACGATCACCTCGGGCGGGCAGGGCAGCCCGGTCACAGGGTCGCGATAACGCGGATAGGCGATCAGCGTGGCGTGGACCAGCCCGGCCAGCGTCGGGCGGGGGCCGGGCAGGCGGCGCGCCGGTACCGGCCCCAGATCGCGTGTCAGCCCCCAGCCCGCGTAGAACGGGGCGCCCAGCGTGGTGACTCTGACGCCGCGCAACAGCGCCTCGAACCCGGCGAGCGATGTCATGGTCCAGACCTCGTCCACCGCGCCCAGAAGCGCCGCCATGTCGCCTGTGACGGTCAGGTCGGCCCAGCGTCCCGGTGTATCGACAGCGCCGGGCCGCAGCCCGGCCACCACGTCGGGATGCGGTTTCCAGAGGATCACGGCGGTGGGGTTGTCGGCCCGCACGCGGTCCAGCAGGTCTGCGTTTCGGGTCATGTGCGGGCTGCCAAGGCGAATCGACGCGTCATCCTCGACCTGGCCCGGAACCAGAATGCGGTGACCGTCGGGCAGCGGCGGCAGGAGGCCGGCAAGGTTGTATTTGGTCAGCCCCAGCGACACCAGCCGGGTCGCCAGGATTTCCGCCCGTGCGAGCGCGTCATCGCGCAGCAGGGGGGCATCGGCGATCAGTTTTTCCAGCGTCGACGGGCGGGTCGGGTCATAGTAGATGCCCATCGGGTCGCAGACCAGCGACAGCGGCGGCACCAGCTCGGCCCCCAGCCCGCGCGAGCGTAGAAAGCCGTCTTCGACGCGCACCGCCTGCGCATCTGTCGCGGTTGTGGCCCAGGCCATGATCCGGCGCGGCGCCTTGCCACTTTCGGGGGCGACATCCGCCCTGGCCCGCGCCTGCGCGGCGTCGGCGGCAAAGATCAGCGGCTTTTGCGCGCCGAAGAACCGTTGCAGGTGGCCGCGTTTCCACATGCGCATGCCGGTGGCGACCCAGCCGTGGCGGTCTTCGCGCCAGGCGCGGGCCTGCGCCTCGATCTGGGCGAGCGCGTCTTCAAGGCGGCACAGCCGGTCGCGGCAGGGGTCGTACCAGGTCGGGTACAGGATCATTGCCGCGGCGAACAACTGGTTGCGGGTCAGCGGCCGGGCGCGGCGGGCGATGGGGGTTTCCGCGTCGGTCAGGCCCCAGCCCGCATAGAACGGCGTGCCGAACACGCGGGGGCGATGGCCGGCAAGGATCGCCTCGAATCCCATCTGCGAGCTGACGGTATAGACCGCGACGGCGCCATCCAGCAGCACCCATGGCGACACCGGGTCGGCGTGCAGTGCGATGCGTCCCCCCGCGTCGCCGGTGCGGAAATGGCCCTTGCGATGCCCGGCGGTGGTTTCGGGATGGGTGCGGATCAGGATGCGTTTTCCGGGATGTTCCTCTTGCGCCCAGTAGAGCATCTCGCGAAAGCGGGTGCGGTCGGCGCCGGACGCGATGACCGACGCGTCGCCCGCGGTCTGGTCGACGACCAGAACATAACCCGGATCGGGCGCGGGCAGGGTGGGATCGACCGCGGCGTATTTGGTCAGGTGCCCTTCGCGCATTCGGGCAATGGCACCGCGCGCGCGTTCCAGCAAGGCGTGGTCGTCCAGCGGATGGGTGGCCAGCAGCGTTTCCAGATCGGACGGGGCGCGCCCGTCGAAATGCACGCCGGTGCGATCCAGCAGCAGGCCGATGGGTGGCTCTCTGTCGCGCCCCGGATGCAGGGAGCGCACAAAGGCATCCTCGATGCGCAGCAGCGGTGCGCCGCGCCGTGCCGCGATGGATTCGCCGCGTTTCGAATAGGGCGACTGCCCCCAGACGCCGACGTGATCGGTGCCCCCCGGCAGCCCAAGCGATACCCGCCACCCGGCAAGCGCCAGAATGCGGCGCAGCCGACGCTGCCGGAGGAAGCCGGCGGTGTAAACGCAAAGACGCCGGGGGCTTTCACCCCCGGCGCCTGGCATTGCGGTATCGGTCAGGGTCAGCTCCCGCTGTCGCTGATGGTGACCGCGGTCGACGCCAGCGTGCTGACCGCGCCCAGCGGGGTGGTCAGAGCCGAGATCGCCTTGGCCCACTGGGCATAGGGCGCTTCGGTCACATACAGCGTGTCCTGATCGCGCACCACGAAGTCGCGGGCCATGAACATGCCGTTCGGCTTGGTCAGGTCCAGCACATAGATCATCCGCTGCGCGCCGGTCAGATCGTTGCGCCCCAGCACCTGGTTGGCGATTTCGGCCGGTTCGTTGCGCAGGACGAAAACCCCGGTGGGGTCAGCCGAGGCGGGCAGCAGGCCGCCCACGGTGGCGATGGCCTCGACCGCCGAAAGGGTCTGCGTTTCGAACGGCACGCGCGCCTGGGCACCGGTGGCACCCAGCGCGGTAAAGGCGCGGGTGTCCTGTTCGACAAGGATCTTGTCGCCGCCGCGCAGCGCGATGTCATAGCCGGGCTGGGCGTGCAGATCCTGAAACCAGATGGTTTCGGTCTGTCCGCCACGGGTGACCGAAACCTGTGCAACTTCCGGCGTGATGGTGATGCCGCCCGCGCGGGCCAGCATGGCGGCCAGGGTGCGGGTGGGGCGTTCGATGGCGTATACGCCCTGACCGCCCACCGCGCCCAGCAAGCTGACGGTCGATCCGTCCCCGGCAAGGCGGCGCACCTCGACCTGCGGGTCGGGGGTCTGTTCGGACAGGCTGGAGGTGATGACGCGGCGGATCGCCTCGGGCGAATTGCCCGCCGCCCTGATACGGCCCGCATAGGGCACGAAAATAAAGCCCGACCCATCGACCTGCACTTCTTCCAGCACGGTGGCGTTGGCGGTTTCCGCCGCCAGCAGGCCGTCATCGACGTTTTCCCAGATCGTCAGGCCCAGCGTGTCGCCGGCCCGGATGGTGTCGGACCCCAGCGTCGACGCGTTGCGAAAGCCCTCGGAAAAGCCAAGCGCGGGCACCAGGGCGGTGGCGCGCGTGACACGGTCATTGACGGACAGCACAAAAGCGTCGCCCTCGCGCTGGACGGACCCGGAAAAGATCTCGCGCTTGTTGGGGCCTGACCGCGGCAGGGCGCAGGCCGCCAAAAGCGACACGGCGGCCAGCAGGGCGACGGTCTTCACCCATCGTTTGGTGGATGGTTTCACTGCTCGGTCTCCTCGACCTGTTATTATTCTGCCTCAGGTTTTTTCGTTAACGTATCGGAAACAGTTGTCAAAAGCCAGCACGCCGGGGGCGCCGGATCAGTGCACGAGCCGCAACTGTTGCCGAGGCGCCGCGGTGCCCAGTGTCAATGCATCGTAAGGGTCGTCGCGGCTGAGCATCATGTCGACCACAAGACGCAGCAACTGGCGGCGCCCGCGTGACGAATAAAATCCGCCCGGAATCTGGCTGGTTTCAAGCAGATAGCGGCGGTAATCGCGATAGGCGCGGTTGTCGGGCCGGGCGGGTTGCGCAAAGAACTCCGCCAACGGCTGGTCCGACACAAAATCCGGCTTGGCATAGACGGCCTGTCCGAACACCCGCAACGGAATGCCGCGCCACAGCACCTGCTGCCCGGCGGTGGAATTCACCGTGACGGCACTGCGGGCCTCGTTGAGCAGGGCAGCCAGCTTGCCGCCGCGCACGAAATGCACGCGCCCTTCGATGCCCGCGCGGCGGGCCGCGTCGCGGATGGTACGCAGCACCGGGGCGCGCCCGTCTTCCAGCGGATGGGCCTTGAATACCAGATGATGATGGCCCGGCGCCCCGCGCGCGAAACCGTCGATGGTCAGCTCCAGAAACTCGGTCATCGACGCGAATGGCGAATGCTCGCGAAAGCTGGCGTCATGTTCCAGTTGCATCAGCACGAGATGATAGGGAAACCCGCCGCGCCGGATGCGAAGCGTTTCGGCCAGCCGCTCGGCGCGGTGCAGCGGCATCAACATCAGGCGTCTGACATATAACTTGAACTCCTGGCCCACCGACAACGCCCGATGGGGCCGAAACGCGCGGTAGGGGCCGTTCCGGAACATGACGAACCAATGATACAGCGCGCCGTAGAACACATGCTGGCGCATGTCGCCCCAGTGGCCCGGAGGCAGCGGGGCCTCCATGTCGGACCGCTCCAGTGCGCCGCGCATGTCATCGACGGACATCCGCATCAGACGCGAATGCCCGTTGGCGCCGCCGCGTTCATAGGTGACCCAGTACGGGCGCATGTAGCCTTCCTCGAACACATGCACGGTGATCCCGCGCGCCCGTGCGGCGGCGGCCGCTTGCGCATGGATGGGACGGGTATCGCCATACAGCACCAGATCGGTGACGCCCTTTTCGTGCAACAGCCGCGCACAGGTGTCGGGCCAGCTTTCCTGCGCGGCGTCGAACGGAATGTAACTGCCGGCATGGAACCAGAATGCGCGGTCCCCCGCGTTGAACCCCACCCGCCAGACCGTCGCCCCGGCGCGGCGCAGCATCGCGCCCAGCTGATGAAAGAACGGGCCGTGCGGTCCCTGAAGAAACAGAAACACGCGGGTGCCTGGAATGGCGTGGCTCATGGTTGCCTCTGTCATGTGGCCCCGGTAACGTATGAAATGGACAATCGCGACCCTATCGCGGTTTTCCGGCGAAATTAAGACCCGCAACGCGGGTGCAGGAGGCAAGGGATGTTCACCGGCATCGTGACGGACATGGGCGAGATCCGCGCTCTGCAAAAGTCGGGCGACCTGACCGCCCGCATCGCAACCTCTTACGATACCGCCGGCATCGACATCGGCGCCTCGATCGCCTGCGATGGGGTCTGCCTGACGGTGGTTGCGCTCGGGGATGACTGGTTCGACATGCAGATCAGCGCCGAAACCCTGTCCAGGACAAACCTCGGCGCCTGGGAACAGGGCCACAGGGTCAATCTGGAACGGGCGCTCAGGGTCGGCGACGAACTGGGCGGCCATATCGTGTCGGGCCATGTGGACGGGCTTGCCGAGGTGATCTCGGTCACGGATGAGGGCGATAGCACCCGCGTGCAGCTGCGCGCACCCGACGATCTGGCGCGGTTCATCGCGCCCAAGGGGTCGGTCGCGTTGAACGGGACCTCGCTGACCGTGAACGAAGTGCAGGGTGCCGTCTTCGGCATCAATTTCATTCCCCATACCAAAGAGGTCACCACCTGGGGCGGCGTCGCCGCAGGAGATCGGATCAACCTGGAAATCGACACGATGGCCCGTTATGTGGCGCGCCTGGCCGAGTATCCCTGACCGCACCGCCCGACCGCGATGGTCCGCCTGCCGCCGTCGGAAGGTCAAGGGCAAGGTGAAGGGGAAAGCGCGGCGCTCCGGCTTCATCTTGCCAGGTAAACTCCGGGGGTGAGGCCGCAAGGCCGAGGGGGCTGGCCCCCTTTACCCTGGCGAAATCTGCGCAAGGCCGGAAATTTCGAGCAGCGCCGTGATCTCGTCCCGCAGCAACCGTTCATCCGCCGAGCCGCGGATCGGCACGCGCCCCGGTTCAAGCAACAGCGGAGCCGACAGCGGAGAGACCCGCTTCAGCCGCCGCAGGTCGATTCGGTCGCCCACCCGCGCGCACATCTCGCGGATGCGGTTGAAATCCACCAGACCGCGCATCGCCTCTTCGCGGGTGATCTGCAACAGTAGGTGGTCGGGGTCGTATTTCACCAGCGTGTCATACAGGACGTCCGACGACATCGTCGCCTGCCTCCCGCTTTTCCGCGCGCCAGCGGTGTTGCGTTCGATCAGCCCCGCGATGGTGGCCGAGGCGCGGAACGTGCGTTTCATCACCGCATTGCCCTGCAACCAGCCGTCCAGCCCCGCCGCAAGCTTGTCCAGATCGAACAGCGGCGCGGGGTCGATCACCGCATCCAGCCCCCAGATCAACACCGCGTAATCCGACGCGACAAAGCCCATGGGCGCCAGCCCTTCCTCTTCCATCCGCTTGGTCAGCAACAGCCCCAGCGTCTGCATTGCGTTGCGCCCGGCAAAACCGTAGGCGACAAGCTGTTCGCGTCCGTCATGGGGAAAGCTTTCGATCAGCAGGCGGCCCTCGACGGGAAGCTCGGACATCTCGCGTTGCAACGCCAGCCATTCGGACGTGTGGGCCGGCAGGCCGGGCCAGCCGTCCTGCTGGAACATGCGCAGGATACGATGCGACAGCTGGGTCGAGGTGGCGAATTTCGTGCCCATGAAGGTGGCGATCTTCGGCTTTTTCGCGGCGTCGCGGCTGACCTCGACGCTCATCTCGCGCAGCCCTTCGTAGCGCACGATCTGGCCGCCGATCAGAAAGGTATCGCCCTTTGTCAGGGAGGCGGCAAAGCTTTCCTCGATCTCGCCCAGCGGCGCGCCGCCGCGCCCGCGCCACCGCACCTTGAGCGTATCTGTGTCCTGAATCGTGCCGATGTTCATGCGGATCCGCGCCGCCGCGCGCGGATCGCGCAGCTGCCACAGCCCATCAGGACGTTGCAATATGCGCTGCCAGCGGTCATAGGCGCGCAGCGCATAGCCCCCCGTGGCGCAGAAATCGAGGCAGGCGTCGAATTCGGCGCGGGTCAGATCGGCATACGCTCCGGCCGAGGTCATTTCAGTATAAAGCGCACCCGGTTCGAACGGCCCCGCGCAGGCGGCGATCAGGATATGCTGGCACAGCACATCGCGCGGCCCGCGCGCGCGCCAGTCGCCATCCAGATCCAGCGCACGAACCGCCTCCAGCGCGGCGACGCATTCGACCACCTCGAATCGGTTGGCGGGCACCAGCAGCGCCCTGGAGGGCGCGTTATAGCGGTGGTTGGCCCGTCCGATGCGTTGCACGAGGCGTTTGACATTCTTGGGCGCGCCGATCTGGATCACCAGATCGACGTCGCCCCAGTCGATCCCGAGGTCCAGCGATCCGGTGCAGACGATGGCGCGCAGATCGCCGTTCACCATCGCCGCCTCGACCTTTTCGCGCTGGGCGCGGTCAAGGCTGCCGTGGTGGATGCCGATCGGAAGCGCGTCTTCATTCGCCAACCACAGGTTGTGGAAAAAGATTTCCGCCTGCGCCCGCGTGTTGTGAAAGATCAGCGTCGTACGGTGCTGCCTGACCTCGTCCAGTACCGCCGGAATGGCATAGGCCGCACCGCCCCCCGACCACGGCGGGGCGGCATCGGTTTGCAGCATCGAAATATCCGGTTCGGGGCCGGGATCGGCGAGCAGAATCTCGCACGGGTCCGGGGCACGCGCCAGCAGGCGGGCGATCGCGGCGGGGTCTTCGACCGTGGCCGACAGCCCGACGCGGCGCAGACCGGGGCACAGGGTGTTCAGCCGCGCCAGCGACAGCATCAACTGATCGCCCCGCTTGCTTTCTGCCAGGGCGTGGATTTCATCGACCACCACCCGTTGCAGCCCGGCGAACATGCGCGGGGCGTCCTCGTAGCTGGTCAGCAGCGCCAGCGATTCGGGCGTTGTCAGCAGGATCTGCGGCGGGTCGGCGCGCTGGCGTCGCTTGCGGCCTGAAGGCGTGTCGCCGGTACGGTCCTCGACCCGGATCGGCAGCCCGGCCTCTTCGATGGGCACCATGAGGTTGCGGCGGATGTCGCTCGCCAGCGCCTTGAGCGGCGAGATATACAGCGTGTGCAGCCCCGTGCGCGGGGTCGCGGTCAGTTCCGCCAGCGTCGGCAGGAACCCCGCCAGCGTCTTGCCCCCCCCGGTGGGCGCGATCAGCAGCAGGCAGCCGCTGCCGGCGCGCGCCAGCATGTCGCGCTGGTGCGGGTGCATCTGCCAGCCGCGGGCCAGGAACCAGTCGTCAAGAGGGGCGGGAAGCACGGTCATGCCTGCCTAGATAGGGTGCCAAGGCACAAAGCGAAACGTCCTGTGCGTCAGCGAACAGCAACGGGTCTGGCAATCGCGGCGATGCAGGCTAGGGTCTGTGCCAGACAGCGCATAGGAGCCGACATGACCGAGCAATACACCCCGCCCAAGGTCTGGACCTGGGACAGCGAGAACGGGGGCCAGTGGGCCTCGCTCAACCGCCCCATCGCGGGCGCGACACATGACAAGGTCCTGCCGGTCGGCGACCACCCCTTTCAGCTTTACAGTCTGGCCACGCCGAACGGGCAGAAGGTGACGATCCTGTTCGAGGAACTGCTTGAGGCGGGCTTTGACGCGGAATACGATGCCTGGCTGATCCAGATCGGAGATGGCGATCAGTTCGGGTCGGGCTTCGTCGATGTGAACCCCAATTCCAAGATCCCTGCGCTGATGGATCGCAGCGGCGACACGCCGGTTCGGGTGTTTGAATCCGGCGCGATCCTGATGCATCTCGCCGAGAAATTCGGCGCCTTCCTCGCGACGGGCAACAAGCGGGCCGAGATGCTGTCCTGGCTGATGTGGCAGATGGGGGCCGCGCCTTACCTCGGCGGCGGTTTCGGGCATTTCTACGCCTATGCACCCTATCCGATGGAATACCCCATCAACCGCTTCACGATGGAGGTCAAACGCCAGCTTGACGTTCTGGACCGTCACCTGGCGGACAATACGTTCATGGTTGGCGACACCTATACCATCGCCGACATGGCGATCTGGCCGTGGTATGGGCGCACCGTGCATGGTAAAGCCTACGATGCGGGCGAATTCCTGGACGTCGGCATCTATAAGAACGTCATCCGCTGGGCGGATGAGATCGCCAGCCGCCCCGCCGTGCAGCGCGGTCGCATGGTCAACGCCGTCAGCGGAGAGCCGTCCGAACAGCTGCGCGAACGCCACTCGGCCAGCGATTTCGCGACAAGGACGCAAGACAAGATCGGCTGAAGACGTACCGGCCGGCGCTGCCCACTGCGGCGGCGGCGGCTGGGATATTTGCGGCATCAGGTTGCAAGCGCAGCAAGCTTGCAACCTGTCCCGTTCGGCTTCGCACGGAAGCAAACGACCCAGCCTGACCCGTTTCCCTACAACTTTGCCGTTATGGCAGAGAGTCGCTGTTTGTTCGATCCCGGACGATCCTGTTTCCCCCCGGCGATCAGCTCCTGTTCATGGCAACAGCGGTTCCAAGGGGCGTTCGGGACGGGGTGCGACCATGCTGGTCCATCTTCACAGCCAGGCAACCACGGTTCGGACGGCCATCCACGCCAGTGACAAACCCGCCGCCATCCTGGCAGAGCGATACGGGACCACCGAACAGACCGTCTGCAACCGGCGGCACCGCGATAGCGTTAAGGATCGCGGTCACACGCCGCGCCGGCTTCAGACCTCATTGACGCCCGCGCAAGAGGCC
>NZ_QLMG01000002.1 GCF_003259905.1 Salipiger aestuarii
CCAAGTCGGGCGCCATCTTCACTGGCACGAACGCCGGACCGCTCTGGGTCGCGAACTCACCGTTCCGATACTGTCGCCGCCAGACGGTCAGCAGCGAACGGCAGATGCCATGCCGCCGCGCTGTCGCTGAGACCTGCCGATGTCCCCCAAGGCTTTCTCGACCACCCTGATCTTGTCGGCATAGCTCCAGTGCCGACGACACGACGCATCCTCGGTGGACAGGATCTCGATCCGGGGTGTGACCGTAAGGTCGACCATAACGCCGGACTTATCATCGCCTCCAGCGCCCCGTCAGACGGCCCCCGCCGGAGGGATACGATCATGGGCAGTGGATCACTGTGTAGGTGCGTGCAAAGCCAGCCCGAAACATCGTCGGGTATCTTCATGCCGCGCTGCCGTTTTTTGTTGCTGCCGGCATGATCTCATTACGGTGAAGCGGCGCAATGCGACCGGCAGGGTGGCCAAAAGCGCGAAGCGGGGCGCGACAAGTCTGACGCGGCCCATACTGGTCGGCGCAGGGGTTGCGGCAGGCGTGGGCCGCAAATGCCCGGTCGCTGTCCTGCGTGTCAGGGGCGATCCTGCCGTATCGCGCGCACCGAACTGTCCAGAAGGTGTTGCGTATAGGGGTGGGCCGCGTTCAAGGTACGCATCTGCGCGACATCCAGAAGCTCGACGATCCGGCCGTGCTGCATCACGGCGATGCGGTCGCACATATGGCCAATGACACCCAGATCATGGCTGACCATCAGGTAGGTCAGCCGCCGTTTGGCGCGCAGATCCGACAGCAGGTTCAGGATTTCGGCCTGAACCGACACGTCCAGCGCCGAGGTCGGTTCGTCCAGCAGCAGGATGCGCGGTTCGGGGGCAAGCGCGCGCGCGATGGCGACTCGCTGACGCTGTCCGCCCGACAGCTGATGCGGGTAGCGAAAGCGGAACCCCTTGCCAAGGCCGACGTCGTCCAGAAGCCGGTCTATGCGGCTGTTGATGTCGGAAAACCCGTGCAGTTTCAGCACTTCGCCAAGAACGCGGTCGACGGTGTGGCGCGGGTGCAGCGAGGCGTAGGGGTCCTGAAACACCATCTGCACCTGCTTGTAGAAATCGCGTTTGCGGCTGCGCCCCAGCGGTTCGCCTGCGACGCTCATGTCTCCGGACCAGCTGTCGATCAGCCCGGCAATGGCGCGCAGCACGGTGGATTTCCCGGAACCGGATTCGCCTACAAGTCCGAAGCTTTCGCCGGTCGCGACCGAGAAGGTCGCGGATTTCACTGCATCCACCCGTTCGGCGCCAAGGCCGAACCAGACGCTAAGATCGTTGAGGTCGATGGCGGTCATGTCAGGGCGCTTACCGAAGGGGCCTCGGCCCAGGCGGGATCGCGCTTCAGCACGTCCAGCCGGGGGCGGGGGTGTTCAAGATCGGGGACCGAATTCAGCAGCCCCCTCGTGTACGGGTGTTGCGCTTCGTGCAGGCGCCCGGCCTGACAGACCTCGACCACGCGGCCAGCATACATGATGAGGATGCGGTCGCAGAAGTTGGACACAAGGTTCAGGTCGTGGCTGATAAAGATCAGCCCCATGCCACGATCGGTGACCAGCTTGTCCAGGATTTCAAGCACCTGTAGCTGAACACTGACGTCCAGTGCCGAGGTCGGCTCGTCCGCGATCAGGATTTCCGGGTCGGGGATCAGCATCATGGCGATCATGATGCGCTGGCCCATGCCGCCCGACACTTCGTGCGGGTACAGGTCCATGACGCGGTCGGGACCGCGGATGGCCACGGCGTCGAGCATTTCGATGGCGCGGGTTTTCGCGTCGCGTCGCGAGATCTTTTCATGCGCCAGCAGTGCCTCGGTGATCTGCTGGCCGACGGACATGACCGGGTTCAGCGAAAACTTGGGGTCCTGCATGATCATCGACGCGTGGCGGCCCCGGATCTGGCGCATCTGTCTTTCCGAGGCGGTCAGCAGGTTGGTGCCGCCCATCTGCATCCGGTCGGCGGTGATCTGGCCCGGTTTTCGAATGAGCTTCAGAATCGCGCGCCCGGTCATGGATTTACCCGACCCCGATTCGCCCACGATCCCCAGCCGTTCGCGGCGCAGGCTGAACGAGATGCCGCGCACGGCGTCGAAATGGCCCTGCCGGGTGGGAAAGCGCACGCGCAGGTTTTCGATATCCAGAAGATTGGTCATGGTGTCGGTCATGGTGTGGGGCAGGGGCAGTGCCCGTCAAACGAGGTGGCGGCGGTCATTTTCCGGCTTCCTTGGGGTCAAGCACGTCGCGAAGCCCGTCTCCGAGCAGGTTGAAGGCCAGTGAGATGGTAAAGATGGCAAGTCCCGGGATGGTCGCCACCCACCAGTAATCAAGGATGTATTTGCGCCCCTCGGACACCATGGCCCCCCATTCGGGGCTGGGCGGCTGCGCGCCAAGCCCCAGAAAGCCAAGGCCGGCGGCGGTCAGGATGATGCCGGCCATGTCCAGCGTCACGCGGATCACCAGCGACGAGATGCACAGCGGCCAGACATGTCGCATGATGATACGGATCGGCCCCGCGCCTTGCAGCTTGATCGCGTGGATGAAGTCAGAGTTGCGGATGGTCAGCGTTTCGGCCCGCGCGATGCGGGCATAGGGCGGCCAGGCGGTGAGCGAAATCGCCAGCACGGCGTTTTCGATGCCCGCGCCAAGGGCTGCGACAAAGGCCAGCGCAAGGATCAGCCGGGGAAAGGCAAGAAAGATGTCGGTAAAGCGCATCAGCACCACATCCAGCACGCCGCCCGCGTAGCCCGCGACGGTGCCGATGATCAGCCCCAGCAGCGGGGCGACCACCGCCACCAGTGCGACGATATACAGCGAAATGCGCGCGCCATAGACCAGCCGGGACCAGATGTCGCGCCCAAGACTGTCGGTGCCAAAGACGTGTCCCTGTTCGCCGGGCGCCAGCAGGCGGGCGCCAAGGTCCTGGGCGAACGGGCTTTGCGTGGCCAGCAGGGGCGCACATAGCGCGGCCAGGATCACCACCACCAACACGATCAGGCCCAGCATCGCCAACGTGTTGCCGCGCAGCTTCAGCCAGCCGCTGTACCAGGCGGCGGCGGTGGCCTGACGGCGCGATTGCGGGGCGTCGGTCAGCAGCCAGGCGCGCAGGGAGGTCTGGGTCATTTCGCCCTCGGATCGAAGAAGCGGTAAAGCAGGTCGGAAAAGATGTTCAGCCCGACAAAGATGCTGCCGATCACCACGGTGCCGCCCAGCACGGAATTCATGTCGTTGGCAAGCAGCGAGGTGGTGATGTATTGCCCGATACCGGGCCAGGCAAAGATGATCTCGGTCAGCACCGACCCTTCCAGCAGGTTGGCATAGGCCAGCGCGATCACGGTGACGAGCTGGATGCGGATATTGCGAAAGGCGTGGCGCCAGACCACATCCCATTCGCTCAGCCCCTTGACCCGCGCGGTGGTGATGTATTCGGCGCTCAGCTGTTCCAGCATGAAACTGCGGGTCATGCGGCTGATATAGGCCAGGCTGAAATACCCCAGCAGCGAGGCGGGCAGGACGATGTGTGAAAACGCGTCCTTGAACACCGTCCAGTCACCCGCGATCAGCGCATCCACCAGCAGCAGCCCGGTGCGTTCGGGCACGATCCCCTGATAGAAAACGCCCAAGCGCCCCGGCCCCTCGACCCAGCCAAGGATGCCGTAGAACACCAGCAATCCCACCAGCCCCATCCAGAAGATCGGCATCGAATAGCCCACCAGCCCCACCAGCCGCGCCAGCTGGTCGATCCAGCTGTCGCGATACACGGCCGCAAGAACACCCAGCGGCACACCGATGAACACCCCGATCAGCGTGCCCAGCGTGGCCAGTTCCAGCGTGGCGGGGAAGACGCGCTTGATATCTTCGGACACAAGTTGCCCGGTGCGGATCGAGCGACCGAAATCGCCGTGCAGCACGTCGTTCACATAGATGAGGAATTGCTGCAACAGCGGCTTGTCGAGGCCGAGTTCAAGAAAGACGGCGTCGTATTGCGCTTGCGTGGCGCGTTCGCCGATCACCGCCAGCACAGGGTCGATGGGGATCACCCGCCCGATCATGAAGGTGACGAACAGCAGGCCCAGCAGCGTGACAGCGATGGTCAGCAGCGTGCCAAGCAGCTTTCGCGGCCAGCGCGGCGCGAAGCGTGAGCGCCGGGCGTATGGCGCGGGGGCGTTATCCTGGGACAAGGGGGTTCCGGTCTTTGAGAAAGGGGGCGGGCGCCGTCGCCCGCCCCGGTCAGGCTTACTTGGTCACGACCCAGTAGGATGCGGCGGTGGTGGCTCCGCCCGAGATGAAGTTCTCGACGCTGTCCTGCATGGCGTGCTGTTCGATCTGCTGGAACATGATGCCAAAGGGCGACACCTGCTGATGGGTCTTTTGCAGGTCGATATACATCCCGGCGCGCGTGTCGGTGTCGTTTTCGACAACGGCGGCAAGGGCTTCCTGCGTCATCTCGGGGATGTCCCAGGCGTTGCGCCAGGCAAGATAGCCGGTGTTGCCCGACTCATCGCTGTTGTCGGGGTTGACCGCGAAGGTGCCCGCGTTGGTGTTGGGGTCGGGGTAATCCGGGCCCCAGGCGCCAAGATAGATGTCATGTTCGCGCGCACGGTAACGGTCCAGCGTCTGTGCCCCGGTGCCGACGGTCAGCGTCACGTCGCAACCCAGCTGGCCCCAGGTGTTTTGCAGCGACTGGGCGATGTCTATGCGGTCCTGCGCGTCGCGCACGCTGATGACGATGGGGCCGCAATCGGGGTGGTCCGATTCGGCCAGCGCCGCCCTGGCCTTGTCCATGTCGTAGGTGAACGGCTTTTCGGTCAGCGCGCCAAGGAAGGTCAGCGGCAGGAAGGCCTGATGCACGGTGTATTGCCCGTTCAGAAAGCTGTCGGCCATGCCCTGGTAATCCACCGACCATTTCAGCGCCTCAAGCACCTTGGGATCGCTCAGCATGTCCTTTTTCTGGTTGGCGGACCAATACATCAGTCGGCCCTTGAGCTCGTCCACGACCTTGAGCCCGTCGGTTTCCTTGACCGACGCGATGTCTTCGGGGGACAGGTTGCGTGCGATGTCGATGTCGCCGCGTTCCAGTTGCAGCCGCTGCGTGGCGGATTCCTGGATGTGCTGGACGATGACCCGCTCCATCGCCGGCTTATCGCCGCCGTAGTTCGGGTTCAGATCCATCAGAACGGATTCGTCGGGCTTCCAGTCGACGACCTTGTAGGGGCCGGACCCGGCGGTGTTGGTGCGCAGCCATGCCGAACCCATGTCGCCGTCGGTCTCGTTTTCCATCACGGTCGCCATGTCGACGATGCCGCCGATCGTGGCCGCCAGACAGTTCAGAACGAAGGAAACGGCGTATTTCTGGTCAAGCGTGATGACCAGCGTCTTGTCATCGACCGCCTTGATGGTTTCTTCGGCGTTGTCGGGGGTAAAGCCGAATTGCGTCAGGATGAAGCTTGGGGTCTTGTCCAGCTTTACCGCGCGTTGCAGCGAAAAGGCGGCATCCTGGGCCGTCACCGGGTTGCCAGAGGCAAAGACGTGGCCTTCGGCCATGGTAAAGGTGATGGTGGTGCCGTCTTCGGACACTTCCCAGCTTTCGGCCAGTTCCGGCTGAAAGCCCGCGTCCAGATCGAGCGGATCGAAGTTCACCAGCTTTTCATAGACGTTGCGCGACACGTCGGCGCCGGCGAATTCAAAGCTTTCGGCCGGATCGAAGGTCTTGATGTCGTCGATGCGGTTGGCGATCACCAGCATGTTGGGCGGGGTTTCCGCCATCGCGGGCAGGGCGACGCCGCCCATCAGGGTGGCGAGCAGCGCGGCGGTGCGCAGACTGCGGTTTGTCTTGGTCATGTGATACTCCCGGTTGGTTATGCGGTGCCGGTTTTCCGGCTTGTCGGTTTGGTTGTCCTAGACGCTCCAGGTCTTGCGAAGCACGCGCAACCAGTTGCGGTAGCACAGTTTTTCCATCGTCTCGGCGCCGATGCCGTGATCGGTCATCGCCGCGCGAAGCGCAGGAAGCCCGGCGCAGCTGCCGATGTCCCTGGGCACCAGGGCGCCGTCGAAATCGGACCCAAAGCCCACACGGTCCTCGCCCAGAATTTTGACCAGATGGTCAAGATGTTGCATCATGACGTCAAGCGAAAAGTCGCTGTCCATCTGCCCGTCCGGGCGCAGAAAGGCGGATGCGAAATTAATGCCCACCATTCCATCGCTTTGCGCGATCATCTCAAGCTGGCGGTCGGTCAGGTTGCGCGCATGCGGCGACACGGCGTAGGCGTTGGAATGGGTGGCGACCAGCGGCGCGTCGGTGATCGCGGCAACGTCGTCCATGCCCTTTTCATTCAGGTGGCTGAGGTCGATCATGATGTTCAGCTTGTTGCATTCCGCCACCAGCCGTTTGCCATGATCGGTCAGCCCCGGCCCGATATCGCCGGTCGACGGGAACCGGAACGGCACGCCATGGCCAAAGATCGTGGGGCGCGACCACACCGGCCCGAGCGAACGCAGCCCGCGCGCGTGCATCCGGTGCAGCACCTCGAAGTCGGGGTCGATGGCCTCGGCGCCCTCGATGTGCATGATCGCGGCCATCTTGGGGCCGTGGATGGCGGTTTCCAGTTCGGCAACGGTGCCGCAGATGGTCAGGGCACCGGCGTCCTGCATCGCCTCCAGCGCGGCGGCACCTTCCAGTGTGACCTTCAGCGCCTCGGGCTGGGCGATCATCGCGGGCAGGGGCATGTCGTAGCTGGGCTTTGACATCTCTTCGGCCTGGAGGCCCGCGCCCATGGGCGAGGGCACATAGATCGCAAAGAACCCGCCGCCCAGTCCGCCCGCCTGAGCGCGCGGCAGGTCGATATGCCCGTCCGGCAGGCCGGCGGTCACGCCTTCGGGCGTGGCGGTGCCGCGCAGCAGTCGCAGGATCAGATCGTTGTGGCCGTCGAAGATTGGCGGAGAGGTCAGCGGCATCGGGGCGGTCCTTTGCGTCGTGATCCGCGAAGACTGCGCGCCAAGTCGTTCGCCTGCAAGCGGTTTCAGCCGAACAGGTAGGCGTAGGCCAGCACCCAGAGCGGAACGGCAGCCAGAAGGACCAGCATGTAGGCACCGTTCCAGATTACGCCGACATGGCGTGCCGACACGTCGCCAAAGGCCCCGATCAGCAGCGTGGTCGCGGTAAAGGGCGAACTGACCCCCCCCAGCGCCCAGCCCGCGGTGATCGCGGTAACAAGCGCCGCGGGCGAAATGCCAAGCTCGGCCGTGGAGGGCAGCAGCGGCGCGATCAACGTGACGACGATGATCGGGTTCATCGCGAATTGCCCCAGCAACGGGATGATCCAGACAAGGCCCACCAGCACCACCCAGGTCGGCAGGTCTTCGGGGTGAAACCCGCTGGCCTTGACCAGCGGAGCCAGCAGCGGCGCGCCCACGGTGCCGATGTAGCCCGCCATCGTCAGCAGCAGGACCTCGGATCTATAGGCGGGCATTTCGCGAAAGGCATAATCGCGCAGGCGGATGCGCAGGGGCAGCCTGCCCTGGCGCACCTGCATCACGGTCCAGGCCAGCGCCATGACCGGGGCGATCACCAGCACCAGCGCGATGATCCGCAGCCCCGTCAGCCAGCCCAGCACAGCGGTGCTGACGACCAGGATGGCCAGCAGCCAGGCCAGCGGCTTGAGCTTGGCCCAGTTGTTGTCGGGGCGCCCGCGCGGCGGCGGGGTGGTGGTGAGCCTCGGCTTGAACAGCGTGTCGATGCCCCAGCCAACAAAGGCCATCAGCAAGGCCGTGCCAAGGGCGGGCAGGATGATCCCGGCCCAGGTTGCGCCGGGGATCAGCGCGGTGGTGATGGCGACGGAAAAGCCCAGGGGCGACCAGGGCAGCGACGTGACGAACCCGCGCTGGATCGCCAGCAGCATCCGGCGGCGGCGATGACCGCGGATTTCGGCGTCGGGTTCTTCGCGGGCGGCGGCTGTGGCAAGGCTGCCCAGCAAGGTGATAGAGCCGTAGTTGAGCAGCAGGGCGAATGCGGTGCCGCCAAGGGTCAGCGCCAGATATCGCCGCCCCGGCGGCTGGCGGGCCAGAAAAGACCCCGCCTCGCGGATCTCGGGCGACGGTTCGGCGGCGCTGCGCAACGTGGCCAGCGCGGTGAAGAAGGCGGCGATGAAAGTGCCCGACACCATCGCCCGCGCCACGATCTCTTGCCAGTCGGGCACCCGCCAGATGAGCATGGCGGTCAGCGCGACGGCCACCACCACGAACCCCTTGCGACCGGGCCGCACGGTCGGAAACAGCACGGCGACCAGCACGGTCCACAGCGCAAAGGTCAGCGGGTCGGCCAGACTCGTGTGGCCCCATTCGCGCAGCGTCACCAGCGCGGTCACGGCGATCAGCAAAAGCCCGATCAGCTTGTGCAGGACGGGAGTGGGGGCGGACTGTGGCAGGGTCGTCATGACGCTGGGGCGCTCTCGGCTCTTGGGGCTGGCCTGCCGGTGTGGCCCGTCGGTAAGGCCTGCCGGCGCGGCCCGCAGGTGCGGCTTGGTGGCGGGCCGGCCGGTCGGGCCGCCCTGTTGATCGGTCAGTGTTGGGGCCTTGTAAGCACCATTCACCGCAATCCGCAATCCGCCTGCCCGCCGCCGCCCGCCGGTCCGCCCCTGTGCTGTCACAAAAGCTTTGCGAGTGGTTCATCGGGTCGTTTCAAAACCGTCACAGCCTTGCGACGGTGCGGTCGCTAAACCCCGCTGGGGACAGACATCCGGGGGACATATGCTCGTCGTCGACAAGTTGACCAGGCGCTTTGGCGCGAACACGGCCGTGGACAGCGCGAGCTTTTCCGTCGATCGCCCGATGATGATCGGCATCATCGGGGCATCCGGCGCGGGGAAATCGACTTTCTTGCGCATGATGAACCGGCTGACCGACGCGTCCGAAGGGGTGCTGCGCTTTGAGGGGCGCGACGTGCTGACCCTGAAAGGGCGCGACAAACGGCGCTGGCAATCAAACTGCGCAATGATCTTTCAGCAGTTCAACCTGGTGCCGCGCATGGACGTGGTGTCCAACGTGCTGCACGGCGCGCTGGCCCGCCGGCCCGTCATCGGCACGCTGTTCAACCTTTACCCAAGGGATGACATCCACCGCGCCATCGACATCCTGGACCGGCTGGGCATCGCGGGCCACGCGGCGAAACGGGCCGAGGCGCTGTCGGGCGGCCAGCAACAGCGCGTCGCCATTGCCCGCGCGCTCATGCAGGACCCCAAGGTCATTCTGGCGGATGAACCCATCGCCAGCCTCGATCCGATGAACGCGCAGATCGTGATGGAGGCGCTGCGCCGCATCCATGACGAAGACGGCCGCATGGTCATCGCGAATCTGCACACCCTTGATACCGCCCGGCGTTATTGCGACCGGGTGATCGGAATGCGGCTTGGGCGGATCGTCTTTGACGGCACGCCCGAGCAGCTGACCACCGGCGTTGCCCGCGACATCTATGGCGCGGGGGCGGATTTTTCCGAAGACGCCACCTCTACCGAAATCCGCGATCCCGCGGCCGTCGCCCGGACAGAGATCCGGCAGGCCAGGGTTTCGGTCTGATCCCAGCCCAACGAAGGACATCTCATGAAACATCTCATCGCTGCCGCGCTGGCCTCGACCGCGCTTGTCTCTGCCGCCTCGGCGCAGGATATCACCGAATTCCGCCTTGGCATCCTTGGCGGCGAAAACGCCCAGGACCGTCTGGCCAAGCAGCAGTGCTATGCCGAAAAGATCGCCGCCGCGCTGGGTGTCGAGGTCAAGATCTTTACCCCGGCCGATTATAACGGCGTGATGCAGGGCCTGCTGGGCGGCACCATCGACGCGGCATGGATGGGCGCCTCGTCCTATGCCGGCGCATACATGGCCGATCCCGAAGCGGTCGAGCCGGTGCTGGTCAAGCAGAACGAGGACGGCTCGATCGGCTATTATTCCATCGGTTTCGCGCGCGTTGACAGCGGCATTACCGATGTTGCCGATCTTGAAGGCAAGAAATTCGGCTTCGGCGATCCGAACTCGACCTCGGGCTACCTGATTCCATCCATCGAGATCGCCGAAGAAGGCTATTCGATGCAGCCGGGCGCGTTCTTTGGCGATGTGGTGTTCACCGGCGGCCACGAGCAGACCATCGTTGCGGTCAACAACGGCGACGTCGACGCGGGCGTCACCTGGGCCGACGGGCTGGGCGCGTGGGAAGATGGCTACAACTCGGGCGCGCTGCGCCGCGCCGTGGATGCGGGCCTGGTCGACATGAACGACCTGGTGCAGATCTGGCAGTCCAAGGAAATCCCCGAAGGTCCGTTCGTGCTGCGCAAGGCACTGCCCCAGTCAGTCAAGGACACCGTGACCGAGCTGACCGCCAACCTGTGGGAAGAAGACCCCGATTGCGCCTATGGCGTGGCGGGGGGCGACGCCAGGGATTTCATCCCGGTCACACACAAGCAGTATGACTCCATCGTCGCGGCGCGTCAGTCCAAAATCAACTGATCCGTCTGCTGACGGGGGCCCGCCGCGCGGGCCCCTTTTCACGTCTGCCACACGCCTGCGAAAGCCCTGCCACATGACCGATACTTCCGCCGACACCGCCGCGATCCGCGACGGGTACATGCAACAGGCCCGCCGCAAGCGGCTGTATGGCGGCATCATCCTGCTGGTGTTCGTGGCGCTGATGGCGTCGGGGTTCAGGCTGGCGGATGATCGCAACGCCGGGGGCTTTTGGTCCGGGCTGCCCAATGTGTTCGATTTTCCCGCCGATGTGATCGCCGATACCTGGCCCAAGCTGAATCAGCTGCCCGGTCACATGGCCTATTTCTTCCCCGCGCTGATGGAAACGATCAACATCGCCGCCGTTTCCACGCTGATCGGGGCGGGCTTTGCGATGGTCCTGTCGATGCTGTCGACGCGGGGCCTTGCGCGCTGGCCGCGCCTGATCCCGGTGTTTCGCCGCGCCATGGACATCATGCGCGCGGTGCCCGAGATCGTCATCGCGCTGGTGTTGATATTTGTGCTCGGCGGCGGGCCGATGCCCGCGATGATCGCCATCGCCTTTCACACGGCGGGCGCGCTGGGCAAGCTGTTTTCCGAGGTCAACGAGAACGCCGATCTGAAGCCGGTCGAGGGGCTGCAATCGGTCGGCGCGACCTGGCTGCAACGCATGTGGCTGGGCGTGGTGCCGCAGGTGTCGCCCAACTATCTCAGCTATGCGTTGCTGCGGTTCGAGATCAACATCCGCGCCTCGGCGATCCTTGGCTTTGTCGGGGCGGGGGGCATCGGCTACGAGCTGCGCAACGCCATGTCCTGGGGCAAGGGCCGGTTCGACGAGGCGGCGGCGATTTTCCTGCTGCTGTTCATCACCATCGTGATCTTTGACCAGCTGTCATCGCATGTCCGCAACCTGATGATCGCGAAAAGGGAGAGGGGCCGGGCATGACCGACGCCGCGCTTTACGCCGAGGCGGATCGCCTCTTTGCCCGCAAGAAGCTGTTGGCCTTCGGCCTGCCCGCCGTGGTGCTGATCTATCTGGCCTATATCTTCTTCGCTTTCGACATTCCCGGCCTGGCCGAGCGCGCCCGGCTCGACAATGCCCGCACGCTGCTGTCGGACATCTGGAGCTACAAGACCCGCGTCGCCCAAGACAACCGCACCGGCACGGTCGAGGTCGCCATCGAGGGCGAACGCAAGGGCGAATACGCCCCCGGCACCGAACCCGATTGGGTGCGGATCGCCGGGACAGGCACCCGAATCGACCTCGGCGACGGCCATATCGTGAGTTTCGCCCCCACGGGCGGGTTCACCTATGCCATGCCGGGCCGCGATCCCATCGTGGCGCGTCTTGATGGGCGCAGCGTCGTGTCCAACGTCACCGACGCGCCGGACTGGATTTCCGCGTCGCGCACGCGCTTTCAGGTCGAAACCTCGCACGGGCGCGTGTCGCTGACCCGCAACCGCACCGAGCTGTTCCGCTATTTTCCCGGCTGGGAGCTGTTCTTCTTTACCCTCGACAGCCCCTACCACGGCGCCTCGGTATCGCAGCTTTTCGGAGATCGTATCGACCCCGCGCGCGCCAACCTGTCCGGCGCGTGGCACGATTTCTGGAACAACGCGATGTGGCGGCATTCCGACGTGGCGTGGGCGCTGTTCGAAACCGTGCTGATGGCGTTTCTTGGCACCTTTGGCGCGGCGTTCATCGCGCTGCCGCTGGCGTTCCTGGCGGCGAAGAACTTCACGCCGCTTGGCGCGCTGCGGTTCGGGGCGCGGCGGTGCTTTGACTTTCTCCGCGGGATCGACGGGCTGATCTGGACCATCGTGCTGTCCCGCGCCTTTGGGCCGGGGCCGATGACCGGTGCGCTGGCGATCCTGCTGACCGACACCGGCAGCTTTGGCAAACTGTTCAGCGAGGCGCTGGAAAACGTCGACGGCAAGCAGATCGAAGGGCTGACCTCGACCGGGGCGCGCCCTGTCCAGCGGTATCGCTTTGGCGTGATCCCGCAGATCATTCCGGTGCTGGTCAGCCAGGTGCTGTATTATCTGGAATCAAACACCCGCAGCGCGACCATCATCGGTGCGATCACCGGAGGCGGCATCGGGTTGTTGCTGACCCAGGCGATGATTACTCAGAAGGATTGGGAAGAGGTGAGCTATTACATCATTCTAATCGTGCTGATGGTGATGGCGATGGACAGCCTGTCGGGCTGGCTGCGCCGCAAGCTGATCCGGGGCGTGTGACGGTCAGCCAGATCGACGGGGCATGTCGCCCGGGTCAGGGCGGGGATCAGCGCCAATTCCTGTGCGATTGCCCGTTTTCGCGGCGCCTGAAGCGCGAGGTTTTGTGGAATGATGCAGCTGAAAATCCATCTGCGTGAACACGCTGAAACATAGATCTGCCGTGGTGGTTGCCCTTGTGTCAACGTGTTAGGGCGGGCCGACTCATCTTATACGACAGGAATCAGGCGCCATGACAAGGCTCACTCAGGACGGGGCTCAGGCTGTCTCGGAAATCGCGGCACGCTATGGCGTGTCCATGGATGCGGCGGAAACGCTGGTCGCCGCGCTCGCCAATGGCGGGGGCACCCAGGCGCAGTTCAGCCATAACGAACTGGGCGGCATGGGCCAGTGGTCGATGGGCGGCATGACCATGGTCGGCGACATGTTCAACAACGGGCTGAAGGCCACGGTCGATGGGCTGTGCACCGAGCTTTCGAACCTGATGAGCCGGATGCAGGTGTTCAAGCCCGCGCCCTACCAGCAGCAGATGGGCAGCCAGAGCCAGTCGCAATCCAGCGGCGGCGGGTCGAGCCTGTTTGTCCAGGGCGGGTCTTTCGCGCCCCAGTGGCCGGCCGAGCTGGGCCACCCCTCGTCCACCGGCGCGCAGAACAACCTGCGCTACGCGGTGTTCCCGCAGACGCGCCGCCTTGCCATCGACTTTGGCGGGCGGATCGAAGCGTATGACACCGGCGATCACATGATTTCGGGCGTGTCGCAGCAGCAAAGCGGTGACATGTCGCTGACCTTTACCAGCCAGTACGGCACGGTGCGCGTGGCCGATCTGCCGCGCGTGCAGCTGGCCGGCGATGCGCCCCGGCTGCAGGCCGAGCCAGCGCCGCAGCCGTCCTGCGATGAACCGCAGCTGCCCGCCCGCCAGCCCGAACCTGAACCCGAATACCAGCAGCCCGCGCCAGACCAGCCCGCGCCAGTCCAGACGACGGCTCCCGCGCAACCGGGAAGCAGCGCCGACGATGTGATCGGCCTGATCCTCAAGCTTGCGGATCTGCGCGACAGCGGCATCCTGTCGGTCGAGGAATTCGAGGCCAAGAAGCAGGAGCTGCTGTCCCGCCTGTGATTGTTCGGGCGCGGCCGCCAAGGCCATAGGGCCGCCCGGCGTTATTCCGCCGCCAGCATGGGGCCCGGAAACGCACCAACCAGCCGCGCCCCGGCCTCGCCCGCAAGAAACGCCAGCCGACCGCCGCTGACAGTGGCCTCGATCTCGCGGGTGGTCCCGTTCACGACGACGAAATCGGCCCGCATCCCGTGATTCAGGCGGCCCCGGTCGGCCAGCCCCATGATCTCGGCGGGGACTCGACTTATCATGTCCCAGGCACCGGGCAGCGCACGCACCCCCTTGTCGACCAGCACCCAGGCGGCTTCGGCCAGGCAGGGGTAGTGGTAATCGGACACCAGCGCATCGCACAGCCCCTGCGCCACCAGATGCAGCGCCGAAACGCCGCCCGATTGCGACCCGCCGCGCACCACGTTTGGCGCTCCCATCAACACCGGATCGTTGCAGGCCCGGGCCAGCCGGGCGGCCCCCGCCGACGTGGGAAATTCCGCGATGCGGGCCCCGATGATGCGATAGTATTCGCGGGTCTCGGCGTCGGGATCGTCATGACTGCCGTAGCGCACGCCGAATTCGTCGAATGCCTCGGCCAGCGCGCACAGATGGCGCGGCACCTCGCGTCCGCGCGCCTGCGCCGTTTCCAGCATCGCGACAAAGCCCGCCAGGTCGTAGCCCGCGTCGGCCGCCCATTGCGCCACCCTGTGCGGTGCGCTTTGGGCCAGCGCCAGCGTTTCGGGCAGGTGGTTGTTGAACACGACGTAATCCACCCGATGGCGCCGCACCGCCGCGAGCAGCCGCTGGCGCGTATCGGGCATATGGGTTTCACAGCGGATCTGGATGCGCAGATCGGTCAGCGCGCGGGGCCGGTAATCGGCCAGGGCCGTCATCACCGATTCGGCGAAGTCGGGGCTGCGCAGGCCGCCCTCCCAGCTCCAGCACTGGGCAAGCCATGCGGTGGTGACGCCATGCGCCGCCGCTTCGCGGTCGGTCGATCGCAGCCCGGCCATCACCGGCATTGGCGCACCGGGGCGCGGCGCGATATGGCGTTCGAACGCGTCGCCATGCAGGTCGACGATGCCCGGCAGGATCAGGTAGCCCGACATGTCCACCGGAGGCAGCGGGCCCTTGGTGATCAGGCCGTCCTCGATCACCAGCGACCGGCGTTGAAGTTCGCCGTCCCTGAGGATCGTCGCGCCGGTCAGGCGCAAGGGGGGAAGATAGCCCGTCATGCTCGGATCGCCCTGTTTTGATCCGATCTAGCAGGGCTGTTTGTCACCCGCATGACGCAGGGGTGAAAACCATGTTCAACCGGGCGATGTGTCGCCCACGATCAGCGTGATGCGATCGCCTGCGAACCAGGTCAGCCCGTATTCCACCGGGCGCCCGCCTGGGGCGTGGTTGACGCTTTCGCTGCGCAGCAAGGGCGCGCCATCGCGCAGGCCAAGGTGCAGCGCCTGGGTGGGCGACGCGATCACCGCGCTCAGCCGCGTGCTGATGCGGGTGTAATCGGGAATGCCGTTGCTGCGCAGCGCCTCGGTGATCGACGCGGTCTGTTCCAGGGTCACGGCAAGGTCGGGCAGGAGGTCGGTGGGAAAGCAGCTGATGAAATGGGCGATGGGAACGTCTTCGGCCAGCGACAGCCCCTCGTAGACGATGACCGGCGCTCCGGGGTGCAGCGCCAGCGCAGTGGCCTCTTCGGGGCTGGACGGGCGGGTTTCGATGCGCAGGCTGCGCCGCCCGGGCAGCCGCCCCGAGGCGCGGATATTCTGCGCGAACCGCACCTTGCCCCCGATGGGGTAATCGAGCGGCGCCGAGGTCACGAACACGCCCGCGCCGCGCTTGCTGTGCACGACGGCGCGCGCGGCCATGTCGCCAAGCGCGCGGCGCGCGGTGTGGCGATTGACGCCAAAGCGGCGCGAAAGCTCGGCCTCGGTCGGCAGCTTGTCGCCGGGGCGATACAGGCCGCGCGCGATTTCGCCTTCCAGCTCTGTGGCGATGGATTTCCAGACCGGCACGCGGGGCATCGTGGCTCTCCTGTCACTGAAACTTCACGCGGGGCAGCTTGTGTGCTGGGGCGAATCGCGTATGATTTGTCTAGTTGTATAGAATGCTAGACAAGTCGGCAAGGTTGTCCAGGATTGGAGCGAACATGACGGAACACGCAGAACGACAGGGCTGGATGGGGCTGCTGGCCCGCGCTCCGGCGGCGCGGCTTGCCGCGCTGATGGGCGACGCGCCCGGCTTTGACTGGCTGCGTGCGCCCGAGGTCGGCGGCGTGATGGTGCGCGGCCGGGCCGGGGGCACCGGCGCGCCGTTCAACCTGGGCGAAATGACCGTGACCCGCTGCGCGCTGCGGCTGGCCACCGGCGAGGTCGGCCATGCCTGCGTGCGGGGGCGCGACAAGACCCACGCCAGGCAGGCGGCGTTGGTGGATGCGCTGATGCAGGGACCGCGGGCGGCGGGGGTGCGCGCGGGTGTTCTCGACCCGTTGGCGGCTGAGGAAGCCGCACGCCGCCACGCCCGCGCGGCAAAGGCGGCGGCGACCAAGGTCGAGTTCTTTACCATGGTCAGAGGAGAGGCCTGATGCAAACCGACGCCCTCACCGGAGGATTCGGCGACGCGCCGGTGCAGGCCGCCCGCGCCTTTCGCGCCGCACTTGAGGCGATGGCCCGCCCCGGCACGCTGCACGAGGTGACGGGGGCCGAAGCGCCCGCGCCGGTGGGCGCGGCGGCGGCGGTGCTGTTGCTGACGCTGTGCGACGCGCAGACGCCGCTTTACCTTGCGCCCGGCCATGACGTTGCGGCGGTGCGCGACTGGATCGCGTTTCACGTCGGAGCGCCGATCGTGGCGGCCGAAGATGCCGCCGTCGTGCTGGGCCGGTGGCAGGCGCTGGCCCCGCTCGACCGCTACCGCATCGGCACGCCGGATTATCCCGACCGGTCGGTGCTGTTGATCGGAGAAGTCGACGCGCTGAGCGCGCAGGGTGCCCGGCTGACCGGACCGGGCATCGAAACCCACGCCCACCTGTCGCTGCCCGAAATCGAGGTGTTTCGCGCCAACGCCGCGCTGTTCCCGCTGGGCTGGGATTGCTTTTTCACCTGCGGCACGCGGTTGGCCGCGCTGCCCCGCAGCACCAAAGTGGAGCCAAGCTGATGTACGTTGCCGTAAAGGGCGGGGAGCGGGCCATCGACGCCGCGCATGACTGGCTGGCCGAGGAGCGGCGGGGCGACCCTGCGATCCCCGAACTGAGCCTGGCCCAGATCCGCGAACAGATGAGCCTTGCAGTGAACCGGGTGATGACCGAAGGCTCGCTTTACGATCCCGATCTTGCCGCGCTGGCGATCAAACAGGCGCGCGGCGACCTGATCGAGGCGATCTTTCTGATCCGCGCCTATCGCACCACGCTGCCCCGCATCGGCCATTCGCGCCCCGTGGACACCGGCGCAATGCGTTGCGACCGCCGTATCAGCGCGACGTTCAAGGATGCGCCCGGCGGCCAGGTGCTGGGGCCGACCTTTGATTACACCCACCGTTTGCTGGATTTCGCGCTGGCGGCCGAGGGCGAGGCCCCGCTGGCGCGACAGGCAGAGCCGGGGCCGGAAACCGTGCCGCGCATTCTGGATTTCCTTGGGCGGGACGGGCTGATCCAGGAGGAACCCGACGGCGACGCCACGCCCCCTGACCTGACCCGTGAGCCGCTGGAGTTTCCCGCCGATCGCGCGCTGCGTCTGCAATCGCTGACCCGCAGCGACGAAGGTTTCGTGTTGGGCATGGCCTATTCCTCCCAGCGGGGTTACGGACGCAACCACCCGTTCGTGGGCGAATTGCGCATCGGCGCCGTCGAGGTGATGATGGGCATCCCCGAGCTGGGGTTCGACGTCTGCATCGGCGACATCACCCTGACCGAATGCGAAACCGTGAACCAGTTTACCGGATCGAAGACCGAACCGGCGCAGTTCACCCGCGGCTACGGGCTGGTGTTTGGCCAGACCGAGCGCAAGGCGATCTCCATGGCGCTGGTCGACCGGGCGCTGCGCTGGGAAGAGCTGGGTGAGGAAAACGTCGGAGCGCCTGTGCAGGACGCGGAATTCGTGCTCGCCCATGGGGACAACATTCAGGCGACGGGGTTTCTGGAACACATCAAGCTGCCCCACTACGTCGATTTCCAGTCCGAACTGGAACTGGTGCGCAAGATGCGGCGCGGGGCCAGAGCGGCGCAGATGCAGGAGGCGGCGGAATGAGCCTAGTCGCCGCCGTCCCCTCCGTTACAGGGACCGCCGGGGTCACCCGGATCCCCGCCCGTGTCCGGACCATCGCCGCGGAAATGGCCGAACGCCCGCGCGATCAGAAAACCCGCCACCGCGAGAAAGCACAGGGTTTGCACAAGGTTTTCGTCCACGAGGACGATCGGGTCGAGCGGGGTCATGCAATGGGCTCCGTTACAGGGGCGGCCACCGCAGTCTTTCACAAAATCGGGGCGGCGCAATGACCCTTCACGATCAGAACTACAATTTCGGCTATCTGGATGAACAAACCAAGCGGATGGTCCGGCGCGCGTTGCTCAAGGCGCTGGCGATCCCGGGCTATCAGGTGCCGTTCGCCAGCCGCGAAATGCCGATGCCCTACGGCTGGGGCACCGGGGGGGTGCAGGTCACGGCGGCTTGCCTGACGCCGGAAGACACGCTGAAGGTCATCGACCAGGGCGCGGATGACACCACCAATGCGGTGTCGATCCGCAAGTTCTTTCAGCGCACGGCGGGGGTCGCGGTGACGGAGCACACCGAACAGGCCTCATTGATCCAGACCCGCCACCGCATCCCCGAAACGCCCCTGACCGAAGGCCAGATCCTTGTCTATCAGGTGCCGATCCCCGAACCTCTGCGGTTTCTGGAACCGCGCGAAACCGAAACGCGCCGCATGCACGCGCTGGAAGATTACGGGCTGATGTATGTGAAGCTATACGAAGACATCGCCCATAATGGCGAAATTTCGACAGCCTACGCCTATCCCGTCAAGGTCGAGGGGCGCTACGTCATGGACCCGTCGCCGATCCCGAGGTTCGACAACCCCAAGCTGGAAAGCGCTGCGATCCAGCTGTTCGGGGCGGGGCGCGAACAGCGCATCTATGCACTGCCACCCTATTGCCAGGTCGTCAGTCTTGATTTCGAAGATCATCCGTTCGAGGCCAGCAAGGCGGATCACGACTGTGATCTGTGCGGCTGCGCGACGAGCTATCTGGACGAGATCATCGTCGATGACGCGGGCGGGCGGATGTTCATCTGCTCGGACACCGATTTTTGCGCGGGACGACAGGCGGCCGGGCACATTGGCCGCCTTTCGGGAAAGGACACCGCATGACCCCGCTGTTGCAGGTAAAGGGCGTCACGAAACATTACGGCGCACGGCTGGGCTGCGGTGACGTCAGTCTCGACCTTTATCCCGGCGAGGTGATGGGCATCGTCGGCGAATCCGGCTCGGGCAAGTCGACGCTGCTGAGCTGCCTTGCGGGCCATCTGATGCCGGATGCGGGCGAGGTGATCTATGACACCCGCGCACAGGGGCCGCGTGACGTGCTGGGCATGTCCGAGCCTGAACGGCGGATGCTCGGGCGCACCGACTGGGCCTTTGTCCATCAGAACCCGCGCGATGGTTTGCGCATGGGCGTCAGTGCGGGCGCCAACGTGGGCGAGCGACTGATGGCCGTGGGCGCGCGCCATTACGGGCAGATCCGCGAGCAGGCGGTGGACTGGCTGGGCCGGGTGGAAATTGCGGCGGACCGGATCGACGATCGCCCGCGTGCCTTTTCCGGAGGCATGCAGCAGCGCTTGCAGATCGCGCGCAACCTGGTGACCGGGCCACGGCTGGTGTTCATGGACGAACCCACGGGGGGCCTTGACGTCAGTGTGCAGGCACGGTTGCTGGATCTGCTGCGCGGTCTTGTGCGCGAGATGGGGCTGAGCGCCATCGTCGTTACCCACGATCTGGCGGTCGTGCGGCTGCTGGCGGATCGGCTGATGGTGATGAAGGACGGCGCGGTGGTTGAAACCGGCCTTACCGATCAGGTGCTGGACGATCCTCAGCATGGCTATACGCAGCTGCTTGTTTCCAGCGTGTTGCAGGTTTGATGGGTCTGTACCGGGGGGCTTTCCGCCCCCCGGACCCCCCAGAGAGTTTAAGGGCAAGATGAAGATGATACAGGTTTCGGACGTCTCGAAAAGTTTCGTGCTGCACAACCAGGGCGGCGCGGTGATTCCGGTCATGGCGGGGGCATCGCTGTCGGTCGCGCCTGGCGAATGCGTGGCGCTGGTTGGCAATTCCGGGGCCGGGAAATCCACGTTGATGCGGATGATCTGGGGCAATTACCTGTGCGGCTCGGGCTCAATTGTGGTGGGCGGTGTGGACGTGTCGCGCGCCGCTCCGCGCGAGGTGCTGCGGATGCGCCGCGAGGTGCTGGGCTATGTCAGTCAGTTCCTGCGCGTGGTGCCCCGCGTGCCGACGCTGGAGGTGGTGGCCGAGCCCGCGCTGGCCGCGGGGGGGGGGCGCGCCGCAGCGCTGGACAAGGCGCGGGCATTGCTTGCGCGGCTGAACGTGCCCGAGCCGTTGTGGGCGTTGTCGCCGACCACGTTTTCGGGGGGCGAACAGCAGCGGGTGAACATCGCGCGGGGCTTTGTTCATGAGGTTCCCGCGATGCTGCTGGACGAGCCGACGGCGTCGCTGGATGCCACAAATCGCGGGGTGGTTCTTGACCTGATACTGGAGGCCAAGGCGCGCGGCGCGGCCATTGTCGGGATCTTTCACGACGAGGCTGGGCGGGCGGCGGTCTGCGACCGGGAAATCGATGTCAGCCGCTTTGCCCCGGCAGAGTGCGCATGAGCGGGCAGTTGTTCGCGGTGGTCGGGCCGTCCGGAGTTGGCAAGGACACGCTGATGGCCCAGGCCTGCGCGCGGCTGCCGGGGCTGGTCTGTGTGCGCCGGGTGATCACGCGCGATGCGGCGGCCGGTGGCGAGGCATTCGATTCGGTAAGCGAGCGGGTCTTTGCGGACATGGCCGCGCGCGGGGATTTCGCGCTGCACTGGCGCGCGCACGGGCTGCGTTATGGCATTCCGGTTGCGGGCCTTGGGCCGCTGGCGCGGGGCGAACGCCTGTTGTGTAACCTGTCACGCGGAGTGCTGCGCGAGGCCGCCGCCACCTTTCCGGCGCTAATGGTGCTGCATGTCACGGCGCGCGCCGATGTGCTTGGAGCGCGCTTGGCGGCACGGGGGCGTGAAAGCACGGATGAAATCGCGCATCGGCTGGCGCGGACGGCGGCGCTGCCAGACGGGCTGAATGTCGTATACATCGACAATTCCGGCCCGCTTGAGGACGGGGTCGCCGCCATGGTCCGGGCGCTTCAGTCTGTCAGCGCATAGCGGTGCAGCAGATGGAACCAGCCATCGGATGCTTCGCCGAACAGACTGAGCGCATCGACGCGGAAAGGGGCCGGCAGCAGCGGCGCCAGCACCGGCGCCAGCGCCGCCCTGGTCTGTTCGGCCTGCTCTGGCGACAACCGGCCTGTCAGCGTGAGGTGAAAGCGGAAATCCTGCATCACATAGGGATACCCCCAGCGATCCAGATTGACCTCTTGCGAGGGGCTGAGCCGGGCATTGCGGCGACGGGCAAGTTCGGCTGCGGTGGGCGGGGCGCGGTGGCGGTCCAGCGCACGCACGGTTTCAGCGGCAAGCTCAGACAGCCGCTCGGTGTCGCCTGTCGGGGTCAGCGCGAGGAACGCGCCGAGCCGGGTCAGCGCGAGTCCCGGCATTTGGGCGGGCGCGAGCCGTGCGGCCAGAGCGGCAAGATCCCGTTCAAGGGCTGCGCGCGTCCCGGTCAGTCGGAATGGCGGCTTGAGGGTAGCGTGAAAGCCATATTTGCGCGGGGTCTGCGTGATCTCGGTCAGGGGGCGGGGGAGGCCGGGAATATCGGGATGTGGGCTGGGCCGGCCCAGGGCCGCGTCCCAGCCAAGCCAGCTTGCGCAGAAATCCGCAAACGGACCTGGGGCCGGGGCGTAGTAGACGGCGAAACGTGTGTATTCTGGCATGGCTTCGGGCATACGCACGTCATGTCACGGGCAGATGACGACAGGAAGGGCAGAAGATGGGCAAGATGAACGTGGGCCACAAAATGTCGCCGGGCGAGATCATATTCGCCAACGCGCAGCTGGTGCTGGAGGGCGAGGTGATCCGGGGCGCGGTCCGGGTGCGCGACGGACGCATCGCGGCGGTGGATCAGGGCGGGGGGGTGCCTTCTGGCGCGGTGGAGTGCGACGGCGATCTGCTGATCCCGGGCCTGATCGAGCTGCACACCGACAATCTGGAGCGTCACATCCAGCCGCGCCCCAAGGTCGACTGGCCGCATCTGGCGGCGATCCTGGCGCATGATGCCGAACTGGCCGGCGTCGGGATCACCACCGTGTTCGATGCGATGCGGGTGGGGTCGGTCATCTCGGATGGTCGGACGGATTACCGCAAATACGCGCGTCCCGTCGCGTCCGAGGTGATGGCGGCGCGAAACGCGGGGATGCTCAAGATCAGCCACCTGCTGCACCTGCGGGCCGAGGTCTGTTCGGAGACGCTGCTGGAAGAGCTGGACGAATTCACCAACGCCGACCGCGTTGGAATCCTGTCGATCATGGACCACACGCCGGGGCAGCGCCAGTTTCGTGACCTGAGCAAGCTCAAGCAATATGTTTGCGGCAAGCACGGCATGTCCGAGGCGCAGTTCGCTGAACATGTGGCGGGTCTGACTGCGATCCACGCGCGTTTGGGGGCGGCGCATGAAACCGGCGCCGTGGCCGCCGCGCGCCGGCTTGGAGCGGTGCTGGCAAGCCACGACGACACGCTTTCGCAACACGTTGCCGCCAGTGCCGGGCATGGCGTGCAACTGGCCGAGTTTCCAACCACCCCCGAGGCGGCGCAAGCCTGCCACGATCATGGTATCGCTGTAATGATGGGGGCGCCGAACCTGATCCGGGGCGGGTCTCATTCCGGCAATGTTGCGGCGTCGGAGCTGGCCGAGGCGGGGCTGCTTGATATCCTCAGCTCGGATTATGTGCCCTCGGCGCTGATGACGGGGGCATTCCGCCTGGCAGAGCTGTGGGACGATCTTCCGCGCGCGCTGTCCACGGTGACGGCGGCACCAGCCCGCGCGACGGGACTGGATGACCGGGGATGCATCGCTCCGGGTTTGCTCGCGGATCTGGTGCGGGTGCGCCTCATCGACGGTGCGCCGGTGGTGCGCGGAGTCTGGAGCCACGGGCGACAGGTGGGGTGACGGGCGACAGGTGGGGTGACGGGCGACAGGTGGGGTGACGCCGCGCGCGCCCCGTTGCATCCGCCGCGCGAGGCCAGGGCGCGGAGGGGCGCTGCCCCCGCCCTGCGGGCCCCCCCGGAGTTTATCCGGCAAGATGAAGGACAAGCGCCGCGCCCGTCTTCATCTTGCCAAATAAACTCCCGCCGGAGGCAGGCCGTCCCGTGCAGCCGGGCGCGATGCCCTGCGATCAGGGTTTCCAGCCGAGGAAATTCGCGATCATCCGCAGCCCGGTTGCGGCGCTTTTTTCCGGATGGAATTGCAGCCCGATGACGGTATCCCGGGCGACGATGGCGGTGACGTCGCCGGCGTAGTCCACATGGGCGACGCGTTGGGCGGGGTCGGTCATGTCCATCTGGTAGGAATGCACGAAATAGGCGTGATCGCCGGTGCTGACTCCGCTCAGAACCGGGTGGGCGGCATCGAGCACCAGATCGTTCCACCCCATGTGTGGCACCTTGAAGGCCGGCTCCGAAGGGACGATGCGCCGCACTTCTCCGTCGATCCAGCCAAGGCCGTCGGTTTCCTGATATTCGTACCCCTTGCGGGCCAGCAGTTGCATTCCGACGCAGATCCCCAGAAAGGGCACGGCGCGGGTTTCGACCGCCTCGACCATCGCCTGGAAACAGCCCGACTGGCGCAACGCGGCGGCACAGGCCGGAAAGGCGCCATCCCCCGGCAGCACGATGCGGTCGGCGTGCGCGACGGTTTCGGGGTCGGTGGTCACGACGACCTTGCCCGCGCCGGTTTCCGCCGCCATGCGCTGAAACGCCTTTTCAGCCGAATGCAGATTGCCGCTTTCGTAGTCGATGATGGCCGTCAGCATCGCGGGGCTCCGGTTCAGAGGTTTTCGTATTGCGGCATGCCGAGCACATGAAAGCCGCCGTCCACATGGATGATTTCGCCCGTGGTGCAGGCGCCGTGGTCGGACACCAGGTAAACGGCCGTGCCGCCAACGGCCTCCAGCGTGGCATTGGCGCGCAGGGGCGCGTTCATGTCGGTGTGCTTGTAGGTCTTGCGCGCGCCGCCGATGGCGGCCCCCGCCAGCGTTTTCATCGGACCCGGAGAGATCGCATTCACCCGGATGCGATCACGCCCAAGGTCGTTGGCCAAATAGCGGGTTGCTGACTCCAGCGCCGCCTTTGCCACGCCCATGACGTTGTAGTTGGGCACGACGCGCTGCGATCCCTCATAGGTCAGGGTAATCATCGTGCCGCCGCCCTCGACCATCAGCGGATGCGCGCGGCGGGCCACCTCGATGAAGCTGTAGCACGAAATGTCGAGCGAATTCCGGAAGTTCGCGCGCGAGGTATCGAGGATGCGCCCAGTCAGCTCGGACTTGTCGGAAAAGGCGATGGCATGGACGACGAAGTCGATGCTCGGCCAGCGTACAGCCAGATCCGCAAAGGCCTTGTCCAGCGAGTCATCGTCGGTCACATCGACATCGACCATGAAATCCGAACCTACGCTTGCCGCCAGCGGCGCAAGCCGTTTGCCGAACGCGTCGCCCTGATAGGTAAAGGCCAGTTCAGCCCCCGCCGCGTGCAGCGCCCGCGCGATCCCCCAGGCAATCGACCGGTCGTTGGCCACGCCCATGACAAGCCCGCGCTTGCCCTTCAGAATCTCTGACATGTGATGCGATCCGTTGTTCTTGTCATTCTTGGAAACGGCTGAGCAGCATCGACCCGTTGGTCCCGCCAAAGCCGAAGGAGTTAGTCATCACAGTGTCCAGCCCCGCGTTTTCAACCAGCGAAGTGGCAATTTCCGCAGGGTCCAGCGCGGGGTCCAGCGTTTCGACGTTGATCGACGGGATGATGAAATCATGGTGCAGCGCGAGCAGGCAATAGATCGCCTCTTGCGCGCCGGTGGCGCCCTGGCTGTGGCCGGTCATCGACTTGGTCGACGAGACTGGGGGCGTGCTGCCCGCGCCAAAGACACGACGCACCGCTTCGATTTCGCCCACGTCACCGACCGGGGTCGAGGTGCCGTGCGCGTTGATGTAGCTGACCTTGCGATCCTCGGGCAGCGATTGCAGCGCCAGCCGCATGGCGCGCTCGCCGCCTTCGCCGGAGGGGGCAACCATGTCGTGGCCGTCGGAGGTGGCGGCGAAACCGGTGATCTCGGCATAGATCTTGGCGCCGCGGGCCTTGGCGTGTTCCAGATCTTCGAGCACGAGGATGCCGCCGCCCGCCGAGATGACGAAGCCGTCGCGCCCGGCGTCGAAGGCGCGCGAGGCCTTGTCCGGGGTATCATTGTATTTCGACGACATTGCGCCCATCGCGTCAAAGAGGCAGGACAGGGTCCAGTCAAGTTCCTCGCCGCCGCCCGCGAACATCACATCCTGTTTGCCCATCATGATCTGTTCCGACGCGCTGCCGATGCAATGCAGCGAGGTCGAACAGGCCGAGGTGATGGAATAGTTGATGCCCTTGATCCGATGCGCGGTCGACAGGTTGGCGCTGACGGTCGAGCACATCGCCTTGGGCACGGCAAACGGCCCGACGCGCTTGGTGCTGCCGGTCTTGAGCACGGTCTGCTGTGCGGTCAGCAGCGCCGAGGTCGACGGCCCGCCAGAGCCTGCGATGAGGCCGGTGCGCGCGTTGACGATATCGCTTTCCTCAAGCCCGCTGTCGGCGATGGCCTGCGTCATGGCGATATGGGCATAGGCGGCGCCCGGACCCATGAAGCGCAAAGTACGCTTGTCGACATGCGCCGCCGGATCGAGGTTGATCGCCCCGGCGATCTGGCTGCGGAATCCGTGTTCCTGCATCTGCGCGTTGGCGGTGATGCCGGAGCGGCCCGCCTTGAGCGAGGCGAGAACCTCTTCGGCGTTGTTGCCGATGGATGATACGATGCCCAGTCCGGTGACGACGACGCGGCGCATGTGGCCTCCCTTGCATTGGTTGGGGGCTATGTAGGGCAAGGAACGGGGGGGACGCAAGGCGAGGATGCCCGCGCGATCACGACGGCGCCGCCGCCGGATGGGCGTGCGACGCGGTTACGGCGAGTCGTTCAGCCGGGGAGAACCCCGAATGAGCGCCGGAGGGGGCGCCGCCCCCGCCCGTCGGGCCCCCGGCGTTTGGCCGGCAAGATGAAGGCAGAGCGCCGCGCCTGGTCTTCATCTTGCCAGATAAACTCCCGCCGGAGGCAGGCCGACCGGTTCCACCGGGGGCAGGGGGGTGGGCGGCGCGCTGCCGCTTCGTCCGCAAACGCCCCCGTCGTCGAGCGTCACCGACGATCAGTTTCCGCTGAGCGCCACTTTCATATCCTTGACCTGATAGATCACCTCGCCATCCGCCTCGACGATGCCATCGGCGACGCCCATTGTCAGGCGGCGGGTCTGGATCGCCTTGGTGAAGTCGATCTTGTAGGTCAGCAGCTTGCGGTCGGGACGCACCATACCGGTCAGCTTCACCTCGCCGACGCCAAGCGCGTAGCCACGCCCCTGCCAGCCGCGCCAGCCAAGGTTGAACCCGGTCAGCTGCCACAGCCCATCCAGACCAAGGCAGCCGGGCATGATCGGGTTGCCCGGAAAGTGGCACTTGAAAAACCACAGATCCGGCGTGATGTCGAATTCCGCCAGCACATGGCCCTTGCCGTGCGCACCGCCATCGGCGGAGATATCGGTGATGCGGTCCATCATCAGCATCGGCGGTTCCGGAAGCTGCGCGTTGCCCGGCCCGAAAAGTTCGCCGCGGGCGCATTTCAGAAGGTCGTCTCTGGCGAAGCTGGTGGGGTATTCGGCCATGCTGTTGAGAGCCTCTCATCCTTGAAAATCTGATCGTGCCCCCACTATCATCGGGCTGGCGCAGCTTGCAACCCTGCCGGCCGGCGCGCGCGCGGCGCAGGCCACCGGGACCAAAATCGGGTTTCGAATTGAAATCGTCTGTGCATCTTTGCTATATATCACCATATTGGGTTGAATTCCGGTTCGACGAACACGCGAGCAGGCAGGCGAGACAGATGACAGCACAGGCCACGGAACGAGGCGCAGAGTGGCTGGGGCAGGCCGGGCTGCGCCCCACACGTCAGCGGGTGGCGCTGGCGGCACTTCTGGTTGGCGACGGGCGCAACCGTCATGTCACGGCGGAAAGCCTTTTTGCCGCGTCCAAGGAACACGGGGAAAGCGTATCGCTGGCCACGGTCTACAACACGCTGCGCGCGTTTTGCGACGCCGGGCTGATGCAGGAAGTCACCGTCGATGGCAACCGCAGCTATTTCGACACCAACACCCGTGAGCATCCGCATTTTTTCTGGGAAGACGAGGGTCATCTGACCGACGCGCCGTCGGACCAGCTGGTGATCACGCAGCTGCCAGATGCGCCCGATGGGGCCGAGATCGCGTCGGTCGACGTGGTCATCCGCCTGCGCCGCAAGGGCTGACGCGCGGGTTTTCGAGCAGGGAACCGGGGTCCGGGTCACGTTGTTGTTTCCGCAACAGGAGGCAACGCCATGACCACCAAGTTGACCATACGCACCGTCGAACAGGTCACCCACGACACGCAGAAGATCACATTCGACAAGCCCGAAGGCTTTGATTTCGAGCCGGGGCAGGCCGCCCACATCGCGCTTGACCGGGACGGCTGGCGCGACACATGGAAATCCTTCACCATGACCTCGCTGCCGGGCAAGGACGGGGTCGAGTTCGTCATCAAGAGCTATCCCGAAGACGCCGAGGGCCACGATGGCGTGACCGCGCGGATTGCCGACCTGAAGCCCGGCGATACGATGATCTACAAGGATGTGTGGGGTGCAATCGACGACGAAGGTGACGGCGTTTTCATCGCCGGCGGCGCCGGGGTGACACCGTTCATTGCCATTCTGCGCAAGAAGCTGGAAAAGACCGGCACGCTGGACGGCAACACCCTTATCTTTTCCAACAAGTCCGAGCGCGACATCATCCTGCGCGATGATTTCGACAAGATGCCGGGGTTGAAGACGGTCTACCTTGTCACCGACGAGCCCGACAGCCCCTTGTACCGCGGACAGATCGACGCGGCGCTGCTGAAGCAACATGTCTCGCCCGACAGGGACACCTGTTATGTGTGCGGCCCGTCCCCGATGCTGGACGATATTTCCGCCGATCTGAAATCGTTCGGCGTGCCCGAGGATCGAATCGTGACGGAGCAGTTCGACTGACGCAGGCCGGCGGCGACGCGGTCCGGTCGCCGATCAGAACCATTGGCCGGGTTCCATCAGCCCCAGATCCATCAGTTGCCGTGACCGCCATTCGAACGGCACCGAGTTGCGCCAGCGGAAACTGCGGATGCCGCCGGTGCTGCCGGGATTGCGTTTCAGCGCCTTGGCGGTCCTGAACGACATCAGCGCGGCGGTCAGGTTGTTGTGCCAGGGACAGGCGTAGGTGTTGTATTCCTCGTCGTCAAAGGTGTGGTCGTCGCGCAGGCGCAGACCGGTCTTGGCGCGAAACAACGCGATGCGGTCTATCCTGCGACGGGTGGCGGGGACATGTTCCTCGTACCGCCAGCGCAGCCCGCCGAAGAAATCCAGCTGCCGCTCCTTGGGGCTTTTGCGCGTCGGGTCAGGCCGGGCCTGCGCGTAATAGCCCGACCGGTCGAGGAACGCGTCGTCCAGCGACACCGCGTCGGGACAGCGCGTCAGGTCGCCCGCATAAAGGTCGACCACATAGGTCAGCATCGCATCGCGCCGTTCTTCGGTGTGAAAGGCCAGCATTTCCGCCACGGTTCGGGTCTCACAAAACGGGTAGAACAGGTATTCCGCGTTGTAGCAGTAATACATCCACAGGCCGGGGCGTACATTGCTGACGGCGGCGATGGCATTGGGCACGGCGGTGCCGGACGCAAGGCTGTAGTCGATCCGATGGACGCGCGCCGCCACATCGCGCGCCAGCGAAAAATGCGCGGGGGCAAACGCCAGCACGGGGCGAAACCCGCAATGCAGGTGGTGGCGCAGCGTGGTGTCGATCTCGGTCTCATCCTCGCAGAACACCAGGGCGACGGGGCCGGGGCCAAGACCGGATCCGGCCCGTCGCAGGAAATCGCCCAGCCCGGTGTAGTGTCGCGAATGTCCCCCCGAATATTCCATGGCACGCCTTTCTGCGGATCTTGCATGAAGACTCTGTCAATTTCCATCGCTGCGCAAGCCGTCGGCCCCCATCGCCGGGGCACTGTGCCCTTTCCTCAGGCCCGGTTTTGCGTTATCCGCCGCGACTTGTACCGCGCGACCACAGAGGGCCCCATGTCCGAAGCCAAGAAGCTCTTTATCAAGACCTACGGTTGTCAGATGAATGTCTACGACAGCGAACGCATGGCCGAGGCCATGGGCGGGCAGGGCTATGTCGCGACCGACAGCCCCGACGACGCGGACATGATTTTGTTGAACACCTGCCATATCCGCGAAAAGGCCGCCGAAAAGGTTTATTCGGAACTGGGGCGCTACAAGGGGCTGAAAGCGGATCGCCCGGACCTTAAGATCGGGGTGGCAGGCTGCGTCGCCCAGGCCGAAGGGGCCGAAATCATGCGCCGCCAGCCGCTGGTCGATCTGGTGGTCGGGCCGCAAAGCTATCATCGTCTGCCGGATCTGCTGGCGCGCACCCAGGGCGGTGCCAAGGCGCTGGACACGGATTTCCCCGAAGAGGACAAGTTCGAGCATCTGACGGCGCGCCCCAAGGCCAGGCGCGGGCCGACCGCGTTTCTGACGGTGCAGGAAGGTTGCGACAAGTTCTGCGCGTTTTGCGTGGTGCCTTATACGCGCGGGGCCGAGGTGTCGCGCCCTGCCGATCGCGTGATGGCCGAGGCGCGCGATCTGGTCGAGCGCGGCGTGCGCGAAATCACCCTGCTGGGGCAGAACGTCAATGCCTATCACGGGCACGACGGCGGGCTGGCCGGGCTGATCCACGATCTGGCCCGGATCGACGGGCTGGCGCGCATTCGTTTCACCACCTCGCACCCCAACGACATGGATGACGCGCTGATCGACGCGCATGGGACGTGCGACAAGCTGATGCCCTATCTGCACTTGCCGGTGCAATCCGGGTCCGACCGCATTCTCAAGCGGATGAACCGCCAGCACAGCGCCGAGTCTTATCTGCGGCTGATCGAGCGGCTGCGCGCGGTGCGCCCCGATCTGCACATGTCGGGCGATTTCATCGTCGGTTTTCCCGAAGAGACCGAGGCCGATTTTCGCGACACGCTGGCGCTGATCGAGACGGTGCACTACGGGTCCGCCTTTTCGTTCAAGTATTCCGAACGCCCCGGCACCCCTGCCGCCGAACGCCCCCAGGTGCCCGAAGCGGACAAGGATGACCGGTTGCAGCGGCTTCAGGCCCTGCTGACCCGCCAGCAGCGCAGCCTGCAAGATGCCATGGTCGGGCGCGAGGTCGGCGTGCTGTTCGAAAAGGCCGGACGCATGGCCGGGCAGATGGTCGGCAAGTCCGATCACCTGCATGCGGTTCACGTCGCGGCCGAAGGCATCGCGCCGGGCGATCTGCGACGGGTGCGCATCGTGGAGAGCGGGCCGAATTCGCTGCGAGGCGAATTGATCTGACAGCCCGGACAATTGCAATTTTCGCTCATACGTCACGCCATGGATACAATCATTTTACGGCGGGTTGTTTGATGCGGGATTAACCACAATATATGGTGGTTTTCGCTTCACAGGTCCGATTTCTCTGCTAATGTCTTGGATTATAGTCATTTGCTCCGTGTGCCCGATTCAGATTTGGCTGCGGGGCGCTGGGGGAAACTTTCAGATAGGAACGAAGGCTGTGGTAAATCGCATTTCCAAGGCCCTCCGAGGCGCAGCCGGCGCAATCGCGCTGGCAGGTGTCGCAGCCGTTGGGGCCATGGGCCCTTCCGCTGCTGGTGAGGATGGTTTCAACGATCCGGTCATTTCGACGCAGAATTCCCGGACCATTCGGGGTGAGCGCTACATTCCAGGTATCAATATTTCGCCCGACGGCTGCGAAATCTGGGTGATGGATGATGGTGTCGAAGGCTACGCGGTGTCGCGCGTAACCCCCGACGGGCGGCCGGTCTGCCGCGATGTGAACGTCTGCGGCACGCTGAACACCGATCAGTATTTTGCCACCGACAGCTACAGGATTTCGCCGCAGGGTCGCGCCAACCTGCAAAGCTTTTTCCGCAATGGCACCGCGTTCGGCTATATCATCACCGGGCACACCGACGCCCGCGCCAGCATCGAATACAACCGCACGCTCAGCTATAACCGGGCCAATGCGGTGGCGGCGGTGGCCCAGTCGACCGGCGCCCGCATCATCGACGTGCGGGGCTACGGTGAGGATTTCCCGGTCGCGACCAACACGACGGCTCTTGGCATGTCCAAGAACCGTCGCGTCGAAATCCTGTGCGTGCGCTGAGGAGAAACCCGATGACATATCGTAAACTTACGCTTCTTGCAGGCGTCGCCCTCTCGCTCGCGGCCTGTGCGCCCGTGGGGCCCGACAAAAGCCGCGACCGGCAAACCATCGACAGCGGCGACCTGTCCCAGATGCGCTGGGGCGTCTGGGTCGACCCCGACGGGTGCGACAACTGGATCGCCGACGATGGCGTCGAAGGCTATCTTGCCCGGCGCCTGGACAAATACGGCAAGCCGATCTGCTCGGGCGTCGCCCCGCCGACGGTCGCCACCGGCAAGTTCAAACAGGGTTCGACCAGCGTGATCGGCGATCCGCTCTGATCCTGGTGGGCGAAACATATGACACAGCAGACCGCGCCGGTGCCCACCGCGCGGTCTTTTTACTTGCCGTGCGGGGCCGGGGATGCGGACAGGCTTGCCCGAGACCGCTTCCCTTGGCACCATGAACGCCCAACACAGGCGCAGGAGACATGCGTGAGCACAGGCACCTTGACCGAAGCCATCCTTGAATTTCCCGACAACCGTCTTCTCATAGACCTTTGCGGCGAATTTGATCGCAATCTCACCGACATAGAGGCGCGTACCGGGATCCAGATCCTGCGCCGGGGCAACCAATTGGCGCTGCACGGGCCCGAAGAATCACAGGCCGCCGCGCGCGAGGTGCTGAACGCGCTGTATCAGCGCCTTGAGCAGGGGCGGCCGGTGGGGCGCGACGACATCGACCGCGAATTCCGTCTGCATCCCGAGGCCGATGAAAGCCCGGCCAATCAGCTGGAGATGTTCGACGGCGGCAAGGTCGAAATCAAGACCCGCAAGAAGCTGATCGAACCGCGCACCGATGCGCAAAAGGCCTATGTCCGGTCGCTGTATCAGAACGAGCTGTGCTTTGGCATTGGGCCTGCGGGCACCGGCAAGACCTATCTTGCCGTCGCGGTGGGTGTGAACATGCTGATTACCGGCGCCGTCGACAAGATCATCCTGTGCCGCCCCGCTGTCGAGGCGGGCGAACGGCTGGGCTTTCTGCCTGGCACGCAGGAAGAAAAGGTCGATCCCTACATGCAGCCGCTTTACGATGCGCTGAACGACTTTCTGCCCGGCAAGCAGCTGGCGAAGATGCGTGAGGAAAAGATCGTCGAAATCGCGCCGCTGGCGTTCATGCGCGGGCGCACCCTGTCGAACGCTTTCGTCGTGCTGGACGAGGCGCAGAACGCCACCACCATGCAGATGAAGATGTTCCTGACGCGGCTGGGCGAAGGCTCGCGCATGACGATCACCGGGGACCGCACCCAGATCGACCTGCCGCGCGGCGTGCCGTCAGGGCTTCAGGATGCCGAGCGTCTGTTGAAGACCATCGACAAGATCGGCTTCAACTACTTCACCTCTGCCGATGTGGTCCGTCACCCGCTGGTGGCGGCGATCATCGAGGCCTATGAAAAGGACGTCGATGGCGCATGATCGTCGGCAGGCGCGCCAGGTGCCATCCGGCGCGCCCCGCATCCCGACTGATCGTCAGCCCGCCTTGCGCCAACGCGCCACCGCAAAGCCGCCGAGCCCCCCAAGCAGCAAGGGCAGCGATGTGGGCAGGCGCACTGTCGCCGCTTCTTCGGTGATACCGGCATAGCGCACATAGTCCTGAGAATAGTTGTAAAGGCCGAACGCTCCGGGGGTGAACGCCACGCCGCCATTGTCGGCGATGCTATAGCTCAGTTCGGTCGTTCCGTTCACCGCCACTTCGATAAGCGACGCGGTGTAGGACAGCGCGAAATTGTAGCTCGTGTTGTCCGCCCAGCCGGTTGCGCCAAGATTGGTTCCGCGCGCGACCTCGTCGATCACCCCGGTGTGTGCCCAGAAATCCAGACTTGCCGGGGCCGTTTCGGCGCTGCCGGTCACATAGCTGAGCGTGAGGCCGGCAAGGGCGCTGCTCTGGTCGTTCTGCTTGCAGTCGATCAGTCAGAAATCCGCCGCTGCGCTGTCCAGATCGCCATTGTCATATCCCAGAACGAACCCGACAAAATCGTCGTCCCTGGCGGTTTCGACCGCGATGGAGCCCAAAGGCACCTTGCCAAGATCGTTGGCGACCGGGTCGAAGAAAACCGGCGGGCTGCCGTTTCTGGTTTGCAAAACGCTGTCTCTATCCGGGCTTTGAACGCTCCAGGTTCCGGCGCCGGAACTGCCCGCAAGGCCGTTTTCGATCCAGCCGCTCAGATCCACGGTGGCGGCAAGGCCGCATGTGGGTAAAAACGCGACTGTCGCCGCGGCGATATATATATGTTTTCGTGTCCAGCGTTTCCGTTAAAGTTCCTGTCAAGACATGCAACCTGGCATCAGGGTGCCGCGAATCGCGGTTTCGCGCAAGAATGTCATGGCAGCGAGGGCCGATCCGTGCATATGCCTGCGCGCCCGTGGCGGGGCAGGACAGAGGGGCGCATGACAACCGACATCATCATCGAAGACGACCGCTGGTCGGCGCTTGGGCTGGACTTGCTGGCAGAAACCGCCGCCTGCGCCGCGTTGCGCCATCTGGGGCTGGACCCCGAAGGCTTTGAAATCGCGGTGCTTGCCTGTGACGATGCGCGCATTGCCGTGCTCAACGGCGATTTCCGCGACAAGCCGACCCCCACGAATGTGTTGTCCTGGCCATCCATAGACCGCACCCCCGACTCCCTGCCGCAGGGCGACGCCGACATGCCCCACGAGCTTGGCGACATCGCCATCGCCTGGGACACCTGTGCGCGGGAAGCCGCCGAGGCGGGCAAGAGCGTCGCGGATCACGTCACGCATCTTGTGATTCACGCGACCTTGCATCTATTGGGCTACGATCACATCAACGACCACGATGCGACGGTCATGGAAACGACAGAAACGGAAATACTTGGCAATCTGGGCCTTGCAGACCCATATTCGCAGGACTGACCGGCCAAACGGCATCATACGGACCAAGGGGGCCACGGCCTCGACAACGGAAAAGGACAGATGGGCGACAGCGACGCATCGTCTACGGCAGCGCACAGCGCGCGGTCGGGTAGACATTCGGAACAGTACCAGGATCGGGGCGAAGGCATCTTTCGCCGCATCTTCGGGGGTTTGAAATCTGACGGCGACGCGCCGGACGACACCAGCACGACCGGGTCGGCGCCCTTGGCGCAGCCAAGCCCGAGCATGCTGAACCTGCGCAACATGCGGGTCGAGGATGTGTCGATTCCCAAGGCGGACATCGTCGCGGTTCCCGATACCATCACCAAGCAGGAACTGGTGCAGGTCTTTCGCGAAAGCGGCATGACGCGCCTGCCGGTTTACTCGGGCACGCTCGACACGCCTGTCGGCATGGCGCACCTCAAGGATTTCGCGCTGCGCTACGGTTTCAACGGCTCGGACGATGAATTCGACCTGGCCAGGATGCTGCGCCCGCTGGTATTCGTGCCGCCCTCGATGCCGATCGGCGTGCTGCTGACCAAGATGCAGACGGAACGGCGGCACATGGCACTGGTGATCGACGAATACGGCGGGGTCGACGGGTTGCTGACCATCGAGGATCTGATCGAACAGGTGATCGGCGAAATCGAGGATGAGCATGACATCGACGAGGGCCGCAATTTCTTTCGCGAAGGCTCGGGCAGCTGGCTGGCGCTGGCGAAGACCCCGCTGGAGGAATTCGAAGAGGCGACCGGGCTGGGGCTGACCGAAGGCGAAGAGATCAACGAGGAAGAGATCGACACGCTGGGCGGGCTTGTCTTCATGCTTGCGGGGCATGTGCCCGCGCGGGGCGAGGTCGTGCCTCATCCGGGCGGTTTCGATTTCGAGGTGGTGGATGCCGATCCGCGCCGCATCAAGCGTCTGCGGGTTCTGCCCCACGCCATGGCGGCGGGGGCGGCGGGCAAGCCCGCGGCCAGTCTTCCGGCGCGTGTCGCGCTTGCGCCGCCCCCGGAGGATCTGCGTGGCTGATACGCGTAGTCGCGCCGGTGCGGGGGCGTTGCCCGCGTGGGCCAGGCTGCCGCTTGCCATCGCAAGCGGTGCGATTCTGGGTCTGGGGCAGGCCCCATGGGACCTGCCGTGGCTCGCGCTGGCGGGGCTTGTCGGCGCGGTGGCGATGTTTGCCTCGGCCCGCTCTTTGAAGGGCGCGCTGGGGGCGGGCTGGGGTGTGGGGCTGGGGTATTTCGGCCTGGTGCTGGGCTGGGTTATCGAACCGTTTCAGGTTGACGCCGCGACCACGGGCTGGATGGCGCCTTTTGCGCTGTTCTTTCTGGCGGCGGGGCTGGCGCTGTTCTGGGGCGTCGCGTTCTGGGGCGCCGCCCATGCCCCTCTTCGGCGACGCCCGTTTGCGCTGGCGGTGTGCTGGGCGGCGGCCGAATTTGCCCGATCCTATGTGTTCACAGGCTTTTCCTGGGCGCTGGTCGGCGCGTTCTGGCTGGAAACCCCGGCCATCCAATGGAGCGCGGTGATCGGTCCGCACGGCCTGAATGTCGTGACTGTCGGTCTTGGGGCGCTGATTGTGGGCGCGTTGCGTGCGCGGCGTCCCTTGGTGCCGGGTCTTGCAGCGGTTGCGCTGCTGGGGGCGTTGATCGGAGGCGGCATGGCGCTGACCCCTCCGCTTCAGGACCTGACGGGGCGGCCGGTGGTCCGTCTTGTGCAGCCCAACGCGGCGCAGCACGAGAAATGGGATCGTGCCCATATGCAGCGGTTCTTTGACCGCCAGGTCGAATTCACTGCCGAACCGGCGCAGAACGGCCTGTCGCGTCCCGCGCTGATCGTCTGGCCCGAAACAGCCGTGCCGACGTTGCTGAACAACGCCGACGAACTGCTGGGCGTTGTCACCGATGCTGCGCTGCCCGCCAAGGTCGCGCTGGGAATCCAGCGCGAAGACGACGGGCGTTACTACAATTCCCTGGTTATTGCGGGGCTGGGGCCGCGTATCGAGGCGATCTATGACAAGCACCACCTTGTCCCTTTCGGCGAATACATGCCCGCGCCGGGGCTGTTTCGTCACATCGGGATCGGCGGGCTGGCGCAGCGCGCGGCGTCTGGCTATGCGGCGGGGCCGGGCCCACGGATGGTGGACCTTGGCGGCGACATCGGTCTGGCGCTGCCGCTGATCTGCTATGAGGCGGTGTTCCCCCAGGATACCCGCGTGGCGCCCCTGCGCCCGGCGCTGTTGTTGCAGGTCACCAACGATGCCTGGTTCGGCAGCTTTTCCGGACCTTACCAGCATCTGGCGCAGGCGCGGATGCGCGCCATCGAACAGGGGCTGCCGTTGGTGCGTGCGGCCAACACCGGCGTGTCGGCGGTGATCGACGGGGCCGGCCGGGTGCTGGACAGCCTGCCGTTGGGCGAGGCGGGATTCCTGGACGGCCCGCTGCCGCCGCCGTTGCGCGTCACGCCCTATAGCCGCGTGGGGGATCTGCCCGCGCTGGCGGGGCTTTTTCTGCTGGGGCTGGCCGCTTTCCTGCGCCGCCGTTGCGTTTCGTATTGACGGTGCTTTAACGAAGTCCTAGCTCTCATGCGTCATATCCTCGTCACAACGGCTTCCTGGCGTGACGACCGGTACCTAATGGAGCGCTTATGTCCCGACAAAACTACATCTTCACCTCGGAATCGGTGTCCGAGGGGCATCCTGACAAGGTCTGCGACCGCATCTCGGATGCCATCCTTGATGCCCTGATCGCCGAGGATCCGCTGGCGCGGGTTGCCTGCGAAACCTTCGCCACCACCAATCGCGTGATCATCGGCGGCGAGGTCGGGCTGACCGACAAGGACCGGCTGCACGACTGTGTGGCGCGAATCCCCGACATCGCGCGCGCCTGTATCCGCGACATCGGTTATGAGCAGGACAAGTTTCACTGGGAAACGGTCGAGATCACCAACCTGCTGCACGAACAGTCGGCGCATATCGCCCAAGGTGTCACCGGCGAGCGCGGCGACGAAGGAGCGGGCGATCAGGGCATCATGTTCGGCTACGCCACCAACGAGACGCCCGAAATGATGCCGGCGCCGATCCTGTATTCCCACGCGGTGCTTAAACGTCTGGCGGAAGCGCGCAAATCCGGGGAACAGGCGATGCTGGGGCCGGATGCGAAATCGCAGTTTTCGGTGCGCTACGAAGGCGGCAAGCCGGTGGGGGTCAGCTCGGTGGTGCTGTCGCACCAGCATCTGGACGCCTCGCTGAGCTCGGCGGATGTGCGCGCGATCGTCGAACCCTACATTCGCGAGGTCCTGCCTGATGGCTGGCTGACCGACGCCACCGACTGGTGGGTCAATCCGACCGGCACCTTTGTGATCGGCGGGCCGGATGGCGACGCGGGGCTGACCGGGCGCAAGATCATTGTGGACACCTATGGCGGTGCGGCGCCGCATGGGGGGGGCGCGTTTTCGGGCAAGGACCCGACCAAGGTGGACCGCTCGGCCGCCTATGCGTCGCGCTATCTGGCCAAGAACATCGTGGCGGCGGGGCTGGCGGAACGCTGCACGGTGCAGCTGTCCTATGCCATCGGCGTGGCGCGCCCGCTGTCGATCTATGTGGAATCCCACGGCACCGGCAGGGTGGGCGAAGCCGCGATCGAGGCGGCGATTCCGCAGATCATGGATCTGACGCCGCGCGGCATCCGCACCCATCTGGACCTGAACAAGCCGATTTATGAACGCACGGCGTCCTATGGGCATTTCGGACGGGCGCCCGAGGCGGACGGCGGTTTTTCCTGGGAACGCTGCGATCTTGGCGAGGCGCTGAAGCGCGCTCTTTGAACCGGGGCGGCAAAATTTTTATCTAAAAATTTTGCCGCTGTCGCGCGGGGCGGTGACGTCTTGCCCCGCGCCCGGCGCCGCGTTACATGCCGCGTCCATGACCACGTCAAACAAGCACCCCGACGCCCCCTGGCGAAATTTCTACGGCCGCGTGAAGGGCAAGACCCTGAAGGCGTCGCAGGAAACCTATCTGAATGAGGATCTTGCGCAATTGTCGCCCGGTCCGGTCGATTGGGACGTCAACCCGGACCGGGCGCCGCTGGATGTGGCGGCGCTGTTCGAGGGTTTGCCGGTATGGCTTGAGATCGGGTTTGGCGGTGGGGAACATATGGTCCATCAAGCCTCGGTTCATCCTGAGGCGGGGATCATCGGGTGTGAGCCTTATATCAACGGTGTGGCGATGCTGCTGGGCAAGATCCGGCGTGCGGGCGTGGGCAATGTCCGGGTGCATCCGGGAGATGTGCGCAATCTGTTCGACGTGCTGCCCGATGCTTGCCTTGACAGGGCGTTCCTGCTGTATCCCGACCCCTGGCCGAAGAAGCGCCATCACCGGCGCCGGTTCGTGACGCCGGAGCATCTTGATCCGCTGGCGCGGGTGCTGAAGCCCGGTGCGATTTTTCGCGTGGCCACAGATATTCCCGATTATGTGCGACAGGCGCTGGTCGAGGTGCAAAAGGCGGGATTCGAGTGGCTGGCAGAGCGGCCCGGCGACTGGCGCGCGCCCTGGGAGGACTGGTATTCCACCCGCTACGAGCAAAAGGCGCTGCGCGAGGGGCGGGTGCCGCACTACCTGACGTTCCGCCGGGTGTGACGGGGCAGAGGGGGGCCAGCCCCCCGCCTGCGGCTCCCCCCGGAGTTTATCGGGCAAGATGAAGGGGCGCGCGCCGCGATGGGGTGGCGAGGGAGCGGGCCGTGATGGACGGGCGCGCTCCGCGCTGCTAAGGGCGGCGTGAGCGATAACGGAGAAGGTGTCATGTCAGGTCACGGGGAAGCGATACCGATGATTGCGCGCAGGTCTTCGGGGCTGCGCGGTGAGGCGCATGTTCCGGGGGACAAGTCGATTTCTCACCGCTCGCTGATCCTCGGGGCGATGGCGGTGGGAGAGACGCGGGTGACCGGGTTGCTTGAGGGGCAGGACGTGCTGGACACGGCCTCGGCGATGCGTGCGTTTGGCGCTGATGTCGAGAAGCGTGGCGAGACCTGGCATGTGCAGGGCGTTGGCGTCGGCGGGTTTTGCGAGCCCGGGCAGGTGATCGACTGCGGCAATTCGGGCACCGGGGTGCGTCTGGTCATGGGGGCGATGGCCACGACGGCGATCACCGCGACCTTTACGGGGGATGCCAGCCTGAACAAGCGCCCGATGGCGCGTGTGACGGACCCTTTGGCGTTGTTCGGTGCTCAGGCGCATGGGCGTTCCGGCGGGCGTTTGCCGATGACCGTCATCGGCGCGCGCGATCCGTTGCCGGTGCGCTATGCCACTCCGGTGCCTTCAGCGCAGGTGAAGTCCGCGGTGCTGTTGGCGGGGCTGAACGCCCCCGGCGAGACCGTGGTCATCGAGCGTGAGGCGACGCGGGACCATACCGAGCGGATGCTGACCGGCTTTGGCGCGGTGATTGAAACGCAGGACAGGGCTGAGGGCCGCGTGATCGTATTGCACGGGCAGCCCGAACTGAGCCCGCAGACCATCGTCGTGCCGCGCGATCCGTCCTCGGCGGCGTTTCCGGTCTGTGCCGCGATCATCACCGAAGGCTCGGATGTTGTGGTGCCCAATATCGGGCTGAATCCGACGCGGGCAGGCCTGTTCTTTACGCTTCGGGACATGGGCGCGGACCTGACGTTTGAGAACATGCGCGAAGAGGGCGGCGAGCCGGTGGCGGATCTGCGGGCGAAATTCTCGCCCGATCTGGTGGGCATCGAGGTGCCGCCCGAGCGGGCCGCCAGCATGATCGACGAATATCCGGTCTTGTCGGTGGTGGCTGCGTTTGCGCGCGGCACGACCCACATGCCCGGCGTCAGGGAATTGCGCGTCAAGGAAAGCGACCGGATCGACGCCATGGCCAGGGGTCTGCGCGCGAATGGTGTGGATGTCGACGAGGGCGAGGATTGGTGGACCGTGTACGGGCGTGGCCATGGCAATGTGCGCGGCGGCGCGGTCACGGTCAGCCATCTGGACCATCGCATCGCCATGTCGTTCCTTGTGCTGGGTCTTGCGACGCAGGACCCGGTGCGGGTCGACGACGGTGGACCGATTGCCACGTCCTTTCCGACCTTCGAGCCGCTGATGACGGCGCTGGGGGCGGATATTGCGCGCGAGACGTGAAACCTCGCGGCGGCCTCGGGGTTGAAGCACAGGGCGCGGCTGGTCATAACCGGGGCCGAATGAGCTGAGAAAAGGTGCCGACATGGGCTTTACCATTGCCATCGACGGGCCTGCGGCCTCGGGGAAGGGGACGATCAGCAAGGCGGTCGCGCGGCATTACGACTTTGGCCATCTGGACACCGGGTTGCTGTATCGCGCGGTGGGCCGCCGGATGCTGGACGGGCAAGAGCCGGTCGCCGCCGCCAAGGCGCTGCTGGCCGAAGACCTTGCTGCGGACGGGCTGCGCATCCCCGAGGTGGCGCAGGCCGCCAGCAAGGTCGCCGTGATCCCCGAGGTGCGCGCCGCTCTGGTGGATTTCCAGCGCGCCTATGCGCGCCGCGCGGGGGGGGCGGTGCTGGACGGGCGTGATATCGGCACCGTGATTTGTCCGGATGCCGAGGCAAAGCTGTTTATCACCGCCAGCGCCGAAGTCCGCGCCCGGCGCCGTTACGATGAACTATGCGCAAACGGCGTGCAGACCGATTACCAGACGGTGCTGGCCGACACGCGCGAGCGCGATCATCGCGATTCAAGCCGGGCCGATGCGCCTTTGCTTGCGGCGGGCGATGCGGTCGTGCTGGATACGTCCGACATGGATATTGGCGCGGCGGTGTCTGCTGCCATCGCCGCGGTGGATGCCGCTTACGCAAGGACGCACGGATGAAGACCAGAATGATCGGGGGGGCCGAGGTGTCGGCTCTTGGGATTGGCGCGATGTCGTTTTCGGATTTCTACGGCGAGACCTGCGAGGCGGACTCGCACGCGGTCCTGGACCGGGCGCGCGAGGTGGGGGTGACCCACATCGACACCTCCAACATCTATGGGGCGGGCCGGTCGGAAACGGTGATCGGCACCTGGCTGGCGGCCAATTCCGGCGCCCGCGATACGGTGCATATCGCTACCAAGGCTGGCATCTCCAGCGATGCGCACGGAAACCGCGTCATCGACAATGCGCCGGACTACATGGAGGCGCAGCTTGACGCCTCGCTCAGGCGGTTGGGCACCGATCACGTCGATCTGTTCTATGCGCATCGCCATCAGGCCGATCTGCCCCCCGAAGAGGTGGCCGGAACGCTGGGCCGTCTGGTTGAAAAGGGCAAATGCCGCGCAATCGGGTTTTCGGAAATCGCGCCGTCGACGCTGCGGCGTGCGGCGTCCGAACATCCTGTAGGCGCCGTGCAGTCGGAATATTCGCTTCAGACCCGCGCGCCCGAGCTGGGGCTGATCCAGACCTGCGCCGAGCTGGGCACTGCGCTGGTGGCGTTTTCGCCGGTGGGGCGGTCGTTGCTGACCGACAGCCCCATCCCGCGCGCGCGGATCGAAACCAATCCGTTTCTGTCGGTCAACCCGCGCTTCACCTTGCCGAACCACGATTTCAACCTTGCGGCGCTGGCGCCGTTTCGGGCGCTGGCCGCGCAGATGGGGCTGAGCACCGCTGCGCTTGCCATCGCCTGGGGGCTGCACAAGGGCGATCATGTGGTGTCGATACCGGGCACCCGGTCGGTCGGCCATTTCGATGAGCTGGTTGCGGGGGCCAACACCGATCTGACGCCGCAGGATATGGCGCGGATCGAACAGATATTGCCGGTGGGCTGGTGCCACGGCGACCGCTACGCGTCGAACCAGTGGGTCGGTCCGCAGAATTACTGTTGACCGGCGCCCCGGCCGGGGGCGCCACATGCTGCTTTCAGGACGCGGGCTGCATCGCCGGTTCGGGTTCCGGTGTCTCTGTGTTGCCGGGTATGGTCCAGCGGCTGTGGATGTCGCGATAGGTCCGGACGACAGCGGGGGGGTGGAATTCTTCGGGAACGATGAACATCGACCGGCCACCGGACCGCGAACTGAACGCGATCAGCCAGGGTGCGGCGATCATCGGCAGGGCCACCGGCAGCAGCCACAGCGTCAGGCCGGGTGCGAGAAAGTAGACCGAGGCAAGAATGATGCCGCCGGTGATGACGATCCACCAACTTGCGGCGACGCCTTCGCGTACGCCGAGGCGGCCTTCGCCCCGGGCGTTCGCGGGCCAGCCCCCGTCCTGACCCGACAGAACCTGAAGCACCGCGCGGCTTTGGAACATCAGCATCACCGGCGCGATGGCCGAGGTCAGCAGGATCTCGGTCAGCACCGAGCGCAGCGCGCCCGGCGTACCACCGAACCCCCGCGCACGCCCCGTGGCCGAGGCCTGCCACAGGATCGCGACCTTCGGCAGAATCAGCAGGCCGACGATGCCAAAGAACAGCGCCGTGATCTCGCGCGAGCGATCAGACGGGAACACCGGGTAAAGCTGGTGCATGTCGGGGAAATAATCCGGTTCGGGCGCAAGCACGGTGCCCGCGACGGTCGCCACCAGAAACGCCGCCCAGAGCAGCGACACCAGATAGCTGAAGATCCCCTGCACGAACACATACCGGCTCCACAGGGCAAAGCCCGGCGCGGTCAGCAGGCGGATATGTTGCAGGTTGCCCTGGCACCAGCGGCGGTCGCGGCGGGCGTATGACAGCAGGTTCTCGGGGCCCTCTTCGAAGGACCCGTCGATGTCCTGTTCCACCTTGACGGTCCAGCCTGCGCGCGCCAGCAGTGCCGCCTCGACGTAGTCATGGCTGAGGATATGCCCGCCGAACGGGGGTTTGCCGCCCAGTTCGGGCAGACCGCAGCTTTGCACGAAGGCATGCACCCGCACGATGGCGTTGTGCCCCCAGAACGGGCCGGTCCGGCCTTGCAGCCGGGCAAGCCCGCGGGTGAAAACCGGCCCGTGAAAGACCGATGCGAATTGCATGGCACGCCCGAAAAAGCTGTGAGCGCCGACGACCTTGGGGAGGGTTTGCAACAGGCCGAGCCTGGGATCGGCCTGCATCCGGGCGATCATCTCGCGGATGGCGCTGCCTTCCATCAGGCTGTCGGCATCGAGGATCACTGCAAATTCATAAGCGCCGCCGTTGCTGCGGAAGAAGTCCTCGATGTTGCCCGCCTTGCGGCCCCGGTTGTCGGTGCGGCGGCGATAAAAGATCCGGCCCTCGCCGCCGGTCTCCCGCAACAGCCTGGCAAAGGTCACGCGTTCCACCGCGGCAAGCGTTTCGTCGCGGGTGTCGGACAGGATGGCGATGTCGGTGGCAACTCCGGCTGCGGACACCGAACGGTCCATGGCGGCAACGCGGGCGAAGGTGGCGACCGGGTCTTCATTGCAGATCGGGACAAGCACGACCGTGCGCGGCTGTGTCCCGGTGATCTGCGGCGCGGGCGCGGTGGCCTGCCGCCCGACCAGCCCGTTGATCCCCAGCACCGCCCCCCAGGCCAGCCAGCCCGTGGTGACGAGAATGAGCACGGCGCGCGCGACATCCCACACCTGCACGCCATCCTGTATCGACGCCTCAAGCGTAAGCCAGGTCGCGACGACAGCGGCAAGGACGGTCAGGGCCAACGCGATGGCGCGGGCCGCGGCGGTGGCGAGATCGACGCGTGCGCCCATGCTCAGGCGCTCTGTCGGGTCAGCAGCATCCATAGGGCGGCAAGGGGCGACACCCGCGCCGCGCTGCGTTCGAGCACCTGCTGGGGCATGTCCAGAGGCGCCGGCGCCGGCGCCCAGCTTTCGGGAGCGGGGGCAAGGATCTGATCGTGCGAAGTTCGGGCGTGCATGGTCATTGTCTCATCCATTGAAAGAGCCAGGTTTCCGACAGGACTTGTCCGAAGCCTTCGATCCTGGCGGTCATTTCCATCGAGGTGCCGGGCTCGGTGACTGCTTCGATCACCAGACGCCAGACGCCATCTTCGTCTGTCTTCGAAAGCACCACTTCGGAAATCTCGCCCCGTGCGACGCTTGTTACCGGCACAACCGCTGCATCGGGCGGAAGTTCCGACAGCGCGCCACCTGCGAAATCGATGACGAATTTCCGCCGATCGTGCCGGGTCTCGACCCCGGCGACACCGCCCTCACCCACGCGCGAGCGCAGCACGCGTGCCCGATTGACGTCACCGTCGCCCTCTGGCGACATGCCCCAGTGCAGCCGGTAGGAAAATTCCATCGTGCCGCCGGCCTTGGCCGGGGCCTTTGGAATCCAGAACGACACGATGTTGTCGTTGGTTTCGGTCTTGGTGGGGATTTCCAGCAGCCGCACGGTTCCGTCGCCCCAGTCGCCCAGCGGTTCGACGATCAGCGACGGGCGCCGCTCGTAATGCGATTCCGCGTCAAGATATTGGTCAAAGCTGCGCTCGCGCTGCACAAGCCCGAAGGAACGCGGGCTTTGCATCCCCAGATAAGAACTCGCCAGCCGGGGCGGGTTGGACAACGGGCGGAAATGGGTTTCCGACCGGCCTGAATTCAGCACCAGCGCGTCAGTGTCGTGAACGGCGGGGCGGAAATCGTTGAAATCGCCCGGATCGGCGCCCCCGAACAGGTACATCGACGTGAGCGGCGCAATGCCAAGCTGTTCGATGTCGTTGCGAAAGAACAGCCGCGCGGTCACGTCGGCCACCGTGGTCAGCCCCGGCGCGATGACAAAGCGATAGGCGCCGGTCACAGACTCGCTTTGCAGCGCCGCATAAAGCGTGATCGTCGATGCTCCGGGGGCGGGGCGTTCGATGTAAAATTCGGTAAAGCGGGGAAACTCCTCTTCGCCCGACAGACCGGTGTTCACCGCCAGCCCGCGCGCGGACAGCCCGTAGCGGTTGTGGCGTCCCAGCAGGCGGAAATAGCTCGCCCCAAGAAAGGCGCCGACCTCGTCGAACAGGTCGGCGCGGTTGAAAGGCGCCATCAGCCGGAAACCGGCGACGCCCGGCAGTACAAGCCCCTGCGGCAGCTCGGTCTTGACGTCTCCGTAGTTGAAATCGGCGGTCGAAAAGACCATCGGGCGCGACACGCCGTCGACCAGCTCAAAAAGGTGCACCGGCTCGCGGAACAGCCAGCCGAGGTGAAAGGCGTTCATGCGAAACTGGCGTGCTTCGTCGTCGGCCCAGCGCAGGTGATCGGGGCGAAACCGGATGCGGTTGAAATCGTCATAGTCGATTTTGGTCAGCGGGCCTTCGATTTCTTCGCGCGGGGCGGGGTCTTTGGCGGCAAGGCCACGCATACGCTCGGTCAGCGCGTCAAAGGTAAAGGGCGATCCCTCGTCCTGCGCTTGCGCGCGTCCCGCGCCCAAAAGGGCAGGGACGGTGGCAGAGCAGAGCAATGCCGCCAGAACATGGCGGCGGGACGGGCGAACGGCGGGTCGGCAACGCGTGGCTGGCACAGAGCACTCCTGGCAGAATCGGCGTGAAAATTTTGGGGCCTGACGGCGGAATATCAAGCAGACGCGCAACCGGGTTGCGAGGTTCCGCGCAACGCTGCGATTGCATAAGCGGATTCGGGGCGCGCTGTGCGTTTCGGCCATCGAGGAACAGACATTAGGCGGGTAATCGCCTGTTTTCCGGGCGAATCTCTGCCCGGCCCGGACATCGCCGGCGCGCGCATCTGACACTATTTTTCGGCGCTGGCAAGATCCCGCCGATGTCCGACACAGGGCGCGCGACCCGGTTCAGGCTTGCACGCGGGCGTGGGGTGGGCTATGCCGCGCGCGTCGAGACAGGCAGCATAGCCCGCAGGCATCATGAGCAGGGTCGGATCACACCGGCCCTCTTTGTCATATGCAAACGCTTTCGCAGGGCCTTGGTCCGGGGGGCAATGCCACGATCGACCAAGCCGTCCCGCTTCGGCGGATAGGAAACCGAAGACCGGCGGAGACAACCGCCTGGCCAGTATAAACCGATGAAAAGGAAACGACTGCCACATGGCTAATACGACCATGGAGGAATTCGAGGCCCTCCTTAACGAAAGCCTCGAAATGGACACACCGGACGAAGGTTCGGTTGTCAAAGGCAAGGTCATCGCGATCGAAGCGGGCCAGGCCATCATCGACGTCGGCTACAAGATGGAAGGCCGCGTCGATCTGAAGGAATTCGCAAATCCCGGTGAAACGCCCGAGATCGGCGTCGGCGACGTGGTCGAGGTTTACCTCCGCTCCGCCGAAAACGCCCGTGGCGAAGCCGTGATCAGCCGCGAGATGGCCCGCCGCGAAGAAGCGTGGGACCGTCTTGAAAAGGCATACGCAGACGACGCGCGCGTCGAAGGTGCGATCTTTGGCCGCGTCAAGGGTGGCTTTACCGTCGACCTCGGCGGCGCCGTGGCATTCCTGCCCGGCTCTCAGGTCGATGTGCGCCCGGTGCGCGACGCAGGCCCGCTCATGGGTCTCAAGCAGCCGTTCCAGATCCTCAAGATGGACCGCCGCCGTGGCAACATCGTTGTCTCGCGCCGTGCAATCCTTGAAGAATCGCGTGCCGAACAGCGTGCCGAAGTCATCGCCAACCTGACCGAAGGTCAGACGGTCGACGGCGTGGTCAAGAACATCACCGAATATGGTGCGTTCGTTGACCTCGGTGGCGTAGACGGCCTGCTGCACGTCACCGACATGGCGTGGCGCCGCGTCAACCACCCGTCCGAGATCCTGGCGATCGGCGAGACCGTCAAGGTCCAGGTCATCAAGATCAACAAGGAAACCCACCGTATCAGCCTGGGCATGAAGCAGCTTCAGGAAGATCCGTGGGATCTGGTGGCCGCCAAGTACCCGCTGGGCTCTGTCCATGCCGGCCGCGTGACCAATATCACCGATTACGGCGCATTCGTCGAGCTGGAGCCGGGTGTCGAAGGTCTGGTTCACGTCTCGGAAATGTCCTGGACCAAGAAGAACGTGCACCCCGGCAAGATCGTGTCGACCAGCCAGGAAGTCGACGTCATGGTGCTGGAAATCGACCCGGCCAAGCGCCGCGTGTCGCTTGGTCTCAAGCAGACCATGCGCAACCCGTGGGAAGTGTTTGCAGAAACCCATCCCGAGGGCACGCAGGTCGAAGGCGAAGTCAAGAACATCACCGAATTCGGTCTGTTCATCGGTCTCGACGGCGAAATCGACGGCATGGTGCACCTTTCGGACCTTTCGTGGGACCAGCGTGGCGAAGAAGCCATTCAGGAATACCGCAAGGGCGACGTGGTGCAGGCTGTGGTCACCGAAGTGGATACCGACAAAGAGCGGATCTCGCTGTCGATCAAGGCGCTGGGTGGCGACAAGTTCGCCGAAGCGGCTGGCGGCGTGAAGCGCGGTTCGATCGTGACGGTGACCGTGACGGCGATCGAGGACGGCGGCATCGAAGTGGAATATGAGGGCATGAAATCCTTCATCCGCCGCTCCGACCTGTCGCGTGACCGTGCCGAGCAGCGCCCCGAGCGGTTCTCGGTCGGCGATCATCTCGATGTGCGCGTGACCAATGTCGACATGAAGACCCGCCGTCTGGGTCTGTCGATCAAGGCGCGCGAGATCGCGGAAGAAAAAGAAGCCGTGGAACAGTACGGTTCGTCGGACTCCGGGGCATCGCTTGGCGATATTCTGGGCGCCGCGCTCAAGGGCGACAACTGATAAAGATCAGGTTTCTGATCGACGGGAAGGGGGCCTTCGGGCCCCTTTCTTGTCTTCGGGGCGGAGGGTTGCGCACCCCGGCGGCGCCGGTCTTTGGCCGGCCGTTCGGGCGAATCGCCGCGGGACCGCTGCCTTGGGCCGCGGCAGGATCGGCGCATCGGGGCCAGCGGGTTGGCGCCTATCCTCAGCTCGTCAGCACCAAACCGCTGCCTGGGAATGCTTTTCTCCGTGATCGCCCGGTTTCCGTTTGGCTCCTTTTGTGCAAGTGTCGTAAGACGGAAAGGCGCGGGAAGGCGCCTGTGAGGGGATGGTGAGATGATCAGATCGGAATTGATCCAGAAGATCGCGGAAGAGAACCCGCATCTCTACCAGCGGGACGTCGAGAGGATCGTGAATACGATCTTCGAAGAAATCACCGACGCCATGGCTGCGGGCAACCGGGTCGAGCTGCGCGGTTTCGGGGCCTTTTCGGTAAAGCAGCGCGATGCGCGTCTTGGGCGGAACCCAAGAACCGGCGAGGCGGTTGAGGTCGAGGAAAAGCATGTGCCCTTCTTCAAGACGGGCAAGCTTTTGCGTGATCGGCTGAACGGAAAGTAAGAACAGAACATGCGTTATATTCGCTATGCGTTTCTCGCGGTGCTTGCCGTGGTACTTGTGGCCATCGCGATGGCGAACCGCTCTTTGGTCGAGCTGCAATTGCTGACGGACGAACTGGCGTCGCTGTTGCGATTCCAGTTGGGGATCAGTGTGCCGGTTTTTCTGGTGTTCTTTGGCGGCATCGTTTTTGGCCTGCTCATCGGATTCATCTGGGAATGGTTGCGCGAGCACAAGCATCGTGCCGAAGCCCGGCACCGCAAGGCGCAAGTGCGCAAGCTTGAGCATGAGCTGAGGAAAACCCAGGCCGAGCGCGATCAGGGCAAGGACGAGGTTCTGGCGATCCTGGACCGAAGCGCCTGATCCGGCGCGGGAACGGGGGCGCGGCCCTCATCGCCGGGCGGCGATTCCCGCGCGATATTCGATGACATAAAAAGCAGGGGGGCGCGAAATGGGCGCGGTGTCCTTCAAGATCTGTGGATTGCGCAGTGTTGCGGATGTGGCTGCGGTGGCGCGGGCCGGCGCGCGCTATGCGGGTTTCGTGTTCTTTTCCAAGAGCCCGCGTCACGTCAGCGTGTCCGACGCGCGGAGGCTGGCGCTGGCGGCGCCGGTGGGGCTTGCCAAGGTCGGGCTTGTGGTCGATCCGACCGATGCGCTGCTGGATGAAATCCTGGGGTCGGTGCCCCTGGACATCTTGCAGTTGCACGGGGACGAAAGCGCCGGGCGCGTCGCGCAACTGCGCGCGCGCTACGGCCTGCCAGTGATGAAGGCGGTCGGTGTCCGGACCGAAGACGATCTGTCGGCCCTTGCCGAATACGGGCGGGTGGCCGACCAGATTCTGGTCGATGCCAAGCCTGCGCCCGGTGCCGATTTGCCGGGCGGGAACGGGCTTGCCTTTGACTGGCGCCTGATTGCCGGACGCCGCTGGCCCTGCCCGTGGATGTTGGCCGGCGGTCTGACGCCGGCCAATGTGGGCCGTGCCATCGAAATGACGGGGGCCCGTCAGGTCGACGTATCTTCGGGGGTCGAATCGGCGCCCGGCGTCAAGGATGCGGCGCTTGTCGCCCGGTTCGCCGAGGCGGTGCGTGCGGGCGCGGAGGTGCCTGTGCCCCGGTTTTGAGCGGGACGGGCGGTGTTGCCGCCTGCCGGGCCGTTTCTGGGGCGTGCGGTGGCCATGCCTGTGCAGCGCTATGCGGATCAAGCCCGGCCCGACAGGTGCGCAGGGACGGGCGTGCGCAAACTCCTGACGAGACAATGGCTCGGGCGTGCCGGGACCGGGCGGTGCTTTTCCTGAACTGCTGACGGCGTCTGGGGGATACCGGGGCGCTTGACGAGCGGCTATCGGGCGCAGGCCGAAAGCGTCGATGGCCGGCGCCATCTGCACGACTGGCCCGAAGTCTGGAGTCCGGGTACGGGATGGCAGGGCTTTGACCCGATGCATGGCATACGCGTCACCGACGGCCATGCGGTGCATGCGCCGCCCCACCCAGCAAAAGAAGATGCCGGTCGAGGGGGTATTACAGTCCTGCGACCGGGTCCCGGCTGGTTTGCTGCATCGAAATCATCATGCCGGAACCGCGCGGGCGGCGCACCCCGGAGGTGCAAAAGCAAAAGACCGCCCGGTAAGGGGCGGCCTTTGAAGACGTGTGCGATACGGCTCAGCCCTGGCGGGCTTTGAACCGGCGCTGGGTCTTGTTAATCACATAGACGCGGCCCTTGCGACGCACAACGCGGCAGTCGCGATGGCGCTTCTTGAGCGAGCGGAGCGAGTTTGCGACCTTCATCTGGGTCTCTCCTCATTTCGCGGCGCGCGAGCGCCAATGGTTGCCGTCTGCCCCCTGCGCCGATGCGGGAAATTTCCCGATGATCGGCCGCCACGGAGCGGTTTCTGTCAGGTCATGGTGGGCGGTACTGGGATCGAACCAGTGGCCCCTACGATGTCAACGTAGTGCTCTACCGCTGAGCTAACCGCCCGTTATGACCCTTGCGCCAGTCTGTTCGTGCCCCGGAAAGCGACGGGGCCGGACAATCATGCGCCGGTAGCGGGTCCTATAAGTGGAGTCGGAAGTGGTGGCAAGGGCTTTTGTCCGCTTGATTTCAGGTTTCCCGTTCCTGCGCGCCAAACCCGAAAAGAGGCTATTGGAGCACGGCGAATTCACGCTAGACTGCCCTGAAAGGAGGACGGTTTGCCGAAGGTTCCCTATCATCTCGATCTGCCGGACGTCATCACCTCATGCGTGGTTTTTTCGTCGCCGCATTCGGGCCGCGATTATCCCTGGAGCTTTTTGCGCACGACCGTTCTGGACGAACATTCGATCCGCAGTTCCGAGGACGCCTTTGTGGACCGGCTGTTCGATTGCGCCCCCCAGTTCGGCGCGCCGTTGCTGCGGGCCAATGCGCCGCGCGCGTTCGTCGATCTTAATCGCGCCGCGGATGAATTCGACCCGGCCCTGATCGAGGGGATTGGCCGGGGCGGGCACAATCCGCGTGTCGCCAGCGGCCTTGGGGTCGTGCCGCGCGTGGTGTCGAACGGCCGTGCGATCTATCGGGGCAAGCTGACCCTGGCCGAGGCGACACGTCGTATCCAGCACTACTGGCAACCCTATCACGCCCAGTTGCGCGCCTTGCTGGACGGGGCGCATACCAGCTTTGGCGAATCGGTGCTGATTGATTGCCATTCCATGCCGCACGAAGCCGTCGACGCGGTGGCGCGCAATTCTGCGCGGCGCCCCGAGATCGTGATCGGCGACCGCTTCGGCGCCTCTGCCGCACCCGAGATCGTGGCGCGGATCGACGCGGCCTTTGTGTCGGCGGGGCTGTCGGTGGTGCGCAACACGCCGTTTGCGGGGGCGTATGTGACGCAGGCCTATGGCCACCCGTCGCGCCGTCAGCACGCCATTCAGATCGAAATCGACCGCTCGATCTATATGGACGAGACCGAGATCCGCCCCAATGCCAATTACCACGCGTTTCGCCGCCTTCTGCGCGGCGTGGTAGCCGATATCGCGGCCATCGGGCATCGCGAACAGGACCTGCCCCTCGCCGCGGAATAGCCGCTTACAGCACGCGGTCCAGCGCCGCGTCCAGCGCGGCGGTTTCGGGGACCGACAACCGCACCGGCAGGCTGAGCACCTTGGACCGAAAGCTGTCGGGCAGGCGCACTGCGTCCTTTTCCGTGGTCACCAGCTGCGCGCCCAGCCTGGCCGCATCCGCATCAAGGCGTGACAGCAGCGCGGCGGTATATGGCTGATGATCGTCCAGCGCATGGGTCGCGCGCAGATCTGCGCCCAGGCTTTTCAGCGTCGCAAAGAATTTCTCGGGGTGGCCGATGCCGGCAAAGGCCAGCGCGGCCAGACCGTTCCAATCCATGCCGGTCTGAAGCGGGACCAGTTGTCCGCGCAGGTGGGGCAGGGCGATGTGGTCCCCCCAGAGCGCCGCAAAGCGCCCCTGCGCGTCATCCGGACCGATGGACAGCAGCAGGTCGGCGCGGGCCAGCCCGGTCGCGACCGGCTCGCGCAGCGGGCCTGCGGGCAGGCAGCGCCCGTTGCCGAACCCGCGGGCGGCATCCACCACGACGATCGACAGATCCTTGCGCAGGCCGGGGTTCTGAAATCCGTCATCCATGACGATGACCTCGGCGCCATCGGCAACGGCGGCGCGGGCGGCGGCGGTGCGGTCGCGCCCGATCCAGACCGGGGTAAAGGCGGCCAGCAGCAGCGGCTCGTCCCCGACATCGGCGGCGGTGTGCTGGCGCGGATCGACGCGGGTCGGGCCGGCCAGCGCACCGCCATGGCCGCGCGACACCACATGAACCGGCCTGCCACGCGCCGTCAGCCGTTCGATCAGCGCGATGACCGTGGGGGTCTTGCCGGTGCCGCCCGCGTTGATGTTGCCGACGCAGATCACCGGCACGGTCAGGCGGGCGCCGGGTTGTGCGATGCGCCAGGCGCTGGCGCGGGCGGTCAGCGCGCCCAGAGGGGCCAGCAGGCGCGCGGCGGGGGTCGGGGCATCCGGCCCGCTGTACCAAAACGCGGGAGGGCGCATCAGGCCGCGTCTCCGTCCGGGGCAGCGTGCGTTTCGGCGGGCGTGTCGATCCAGCCGCAGATCGCCGTCAGCAGTGCGTCGGTCAGCGCCGCACCCTGGCTGACGACATCCCAGCCGGCATGGGCCATGGCGGCGGCGCGGTCGGGGGCGACAAGATGCGAGACCGCCGTGGCAAGCGTGTCGGAATCGCGCACGATGCGGGCGGCGCCCGCCTCGGCCAGCCGGGAATAGGACGCCAGATGGCGCCCGACGTTCGGGCCGTACAGCAGGGCGGTGCCATGCGCGGCGGCCTCCAGCGGGTCTTCGCCGCCCGAACCGGGACGCAGCGATCCGCCAAGGAAACTGACGGGCGCCAGCCGGTACCAAAGCCCAAGTTCCGAGGCATCCTCGGTCAACAGAACCTGGGTGTTTTCATCGGGCATGTCGCCGTCGTCCCAGCTTCCCACCCGCAAGTCCGACTGGCGCACAAGCGCGGCAACTGCCTTGCCGTCCTCGCGCGTGGCGGGCACCAGAAACAGCAGCAGCCGGTGCGTCAGGCGTGTCGCCCGTTGATGCGCGCGCAGCACGTCTCCCGCCTCGGATGCGCGCACGCGGGCGGCCAGCCAGCTTGGCCGGCCGGCAAGGATCTGCGCCATTTCCTCGTGCAGTTCTCGGCGGTAGCTCAGCGGTGGCGCGGTGTCGGTCAGCGCCCCGGCCTGCCGCAGATCGACATCGGCCAGGCCATGGCGGCGCAGCCGGCGGTGCGCGGCGTCGTCCTGGGCATAGATCCTGTCGAACAGCGCAAGGGTGGCGGCGGTGCAGTCGGGCATCCAGATCGGCGCCGGCACCTGCCAGGCATCCGAGGCGGTGGCGATGCAGGCCAGCCGCGTGCCGGTTTCACGCAGTTTGCACAGCAGCGCGGGGGGCAGGCGCTCGCCGGTCCACACGCCGACCGCGGGGCGCCAGTGGGCGGCAAAGGCCTGGGCCTCGGCAACGGTGTCGGGCGGCAGCGGCTGGCCCAGAACGCCATCGGGCCAGGCGAGATCGCCGGTGCGTGCGCTGGCGGACCAGGTCAGCAGCACCGAAATGTCGGGGCGGTGCATGCGCAGCCGCGCGGCAATGCCCGATAGTGTGCGCACCGTGCCCCGATTGTGGGCATGCATCCATGCAAGGGGTCCGTCCGGGCGCGGGGGAAGGGGGGCCGCCGTGGCCGGGCGGCCCCGCGCGGTCGCGAGATAGGCGGTCAGCGCAAAGGGCCTGCGTTCCGGCCGGGTGGGATCAGCGGACTGCGGCAAGGCGGTCAGCCGAGTTCCTCGGTCGGCGATACCTCGGCCTCTTCGTCGCGCAGCCGGTGCAGGTGGGCGATGAAATAGCGCATGTGCGCGTTGTCGACGGTTTTCTGCGCCTCGGCCTTCCAGGCGTCATGCGCGGTGGCGTAATCGGGAAAGATGCCGACGATGTGCAGGTCGTCGACGTTCTTGAAGACGTTCTTTTCAGGGGTGACGAGCTCGCCGCCGAAGACAAGGTGAAGTCGCTGAACCATGCCGGGTGTCCTTTCAGCCGGGAATGGGCGCAACCTACGGGGATGCTGGGCAAGGTCAAGCGCCCTGCGGGGGAGGCTTGCGGCTCAGCCGGGACAGAAGGTCGGAATGCAGCATAGGGTTGGCCGCGACGATGCCGTCATGGCGCGGCTCGGGCGCGTTGAACCGGATCGCAGCGCCGTGGCGGTCGGTCATCCGCGCGCCGGCCTCGGACAGCAGCAGCGCGCCCGCCGCGATGTCCCATTCCCAGGACGCGCGCAACGTCAGCATCGCGTCGAACCGCCCCTGCGCCACCAGCCCCAGCCGATAGGCGATCGACGGCCTGTGGTGGCGGGCGAGCCGGGGCACGGCGCCCGCCCAGTGCCGCGGGTCCAGTGCGGGCCGGGTGACCAGCACATGGGCGCTGTCGGCGTCCCCTGTGTCGCTGGCCCGCAACGCGTTGCCGTTCAGCCGGGCGCCGCCGCCGAGGTCCGCTTCGTACAGGCGGTCGAGCATGGGCAGGTAGACCACCGCAGCGGTGATCTGCCCGTGGCGGGCGATGGCCAGCGAATGCGACCAGCTGTCCGAGCCTTCGATGAAGCTGCGCGTGCCGTCGATGGGATCGACGATGAACACATGCTCGGCCCCCAGCCGCGCGTCGCTGTCGGCGCTTTCCTCGCTCAGCCAGCCATAGCCGGGGCGCGCGCCGCGCAGGATGTCGGACAGCGCCGAATTGACCGCCATGTCCGCATCCGTCACCGGGCTGCCGTCCGCCGCCTTGTAGCGCACGCCCAGCGCGCCGCCGACATAGGTCGTGGCGATCCGCGCTGCCGCCCGCGCGGCGCGGATCAGCAGCGCAAGGTCACTCTCCGGCAAGGGTCAGCCCCTCGACCAGCAGCGACGGAATGACCCGGCCCAGCCAGACGCGGGCATCGTTGGCCGGGGTCATCCGCAACAGGAAATCGCGCAGGTTGCCGGCGATGGTCACGCCCGAGACGGTATAGGCGGGGACGCCGTTTTCGACCCAGACCCCAGCGGCGCCCCGCGAATAATCGCCGGTGTTGGGATTGATTGTCGCGCCGATCATCGAGGTCACGATCAGCCCGGTGCCCATCTGCGCGATCAGCGCGTCACGGCTGTGGGGGCCCTGCGTCAGCGCAAGGTTCCAGTTGCTGGGCGAGGGGCCCGCGCCCGTGCCGCGCGCGGCGTTGCCGGTGGGGTCCATGCCCAGCTTGCGCCCGGTGGCCAGATCCAGCGTATAGCCCTTGAGGATGCCGTTTTCGACGATGGCGCGGCGCCGCGTGGGCAGGCCTTCGGCATCGAAGGGGCGCGATCCCGCGATGCGCGGGCGCAGCGGATCCTCGATCAGCGACAGCCCTGCGGGCAGCACCTGTTCGCCCAGCGCGTCACGCAGCCATGAGGCCCCGCGCGCCACGGAGGCGCCGTTCACCGCGCCCAGCAGATGCCCGATCAGCGACGACGACACCCGTTCATCGAACAGCACCGGCCAGGCGCCGGTCCTGGGCTTGCGCGGGTTCAGACGTTCCAGCGCGCGCTCCGACGCGCGGCGGCCGATTTCTTCGGCGGGGCGCAGATCGGCCTGAAAGGTGCGGCTGTCGCCATCGTAGTCACGCTCCATCGTCAGGCCTGACCCGGCGATGGCCACGCAGGACCGCGACCGGCTGGTGCGGCTGTAGCCGCCGGAAAACCCGTTGGACGCCGCAAGATGCACCCGCCGCTGCCCGTATCCCGCCGAAGCCGATTGCACCTGACCGATGCCGTCCACCGCCAGCGCCGCGGATTCGGCGGCGCGCGCGTCTTCCTGCAATTCGGCGGGCGAGGGTTCGGGGGCTGGGTCGCACAGCTCCAGCGGGCCGGCATCCCAGTGCCGCACCAGCTGATCGGGGCCGGCAAGCCCCGCATAGGGGTCTTCGGGGGCTTCGCGCGCCATGGCCACGGCGCGTTCGGCCATCGTGGTCAGGGTTTGGGTGCGCACGTCGGACGACGAGACCACCGCCACCCGCCTGCCCACGAACACCCGCAGACCGATGTCCACGCCTTCGGAGCGTTCCGCCTGTTCCAGCGCGCCGCCGCGCACGTCGATCTCGATCGAGCTCCCATCGACGGCGATGGCGTCAGACGCATCGGCGCCCGCCTTTGCGGCTGCGTCCAGAAGGGCGCGGGTGAGTGTGTCGAGTGATCGGGTCTGGTCTGTCATGGGGCCTCCGCCTGGGCTGTCCATCGAGGTAGGGTGTGGCGGGGCAAGGCGCAAGGAAAAGCGCGCCCCGCCCGTTCGACCGCCCGTTCATCCGCCCGTTCATCCGTCAGTCGCGCTTGCCGACCACGCCGACGATCGGCCCCATCGACCGCCCGACAAGATCGCGCCGCCCGAGCGCCGGCGCGTACAGGCGCGACACGTTGCCATCCAGAAACAGCGCCTGTCCGATCCCCAGCCTGTCGCGAAAGAAGCTGGCGAATTCGTGAAAGTTCACCGCGTTGTCCGAAATCGCAAAGATCGCCGTCTTGCCGTCATCGGATGTGCCGACCCCGTTGCGCAGATACCGCGAATCGCTGCCGTCGATGAACCGCGGATGCAGCGCGCCGTCGATGACAAGCATCGGCCCCGACTGGGTGGCGTAAGTGCAGGCGGGCCTGTCGGCCAGATAGCGGCGGGTTTCGATCACATCGGCGCGCTTGGCGCGAATGCACAGGATGCCGTTGGGCAGCAGGCCGAAATTGCCGGGGCTGGCGCTGGATACCGCCTCGCGCTGGGTTTCCCCGTCTTCGATATACAGCCCGACCGGGGCGCGATCTTCGTGATACATCCCGGCGTTCATCGCAAACAGCAACGACTTGCCATGGGCACCAAGGCTTGCGTCCAGCTGGGGGAATTGCCCCCAGACGCCGCCCTGCGGGTTGTGCAGAAAGGTGCGCAGCTCTTCGCGCCGCGCATCCACCGTGCACCAGGTGTAGCCGTTGCCGCCGAACGCGCCGCTTTCGCATTCGACCGCACCTGCCTGCGATCCGGTCCAGGACGCGATCAGTGCGATGGCGATACCTGCGGCGAAAAGGCGGGCGCGCATGGGATCAGTCCTCGACGTCGCGGCGCACGGCATCCTGGGCGAACAGTCGCCGCGTCTCGTCGAGCCGGTCGAACGTCTCGTCAAGGCGAAAGCGCAGCTCTGGCGCGTATTTCAGGGTCAGCGCCTTGGACACGGCGCGGCGCAGTTCGGACTGGTTGTGCTTGAGCCGGTCGAACATCAGATCCGTATCGCCCCCGCCGAGGGGAACCACATACGCGGTCGCCACCTTGAGATCGGTCGAAACGCTGACCTCGCCGACGGTGATCGACAGACGGTTCAGATCGGGGTCGTGGATGTCGCCGCGCTGCAGCACTTCGGACAGGGTGCGGCGGATAAGTTCGCCGACCCGCAGCTGCCGTTGCGTGGGCCCTTGCCCGTCGTGGGATTTGTTCTTTGCCATCGTTCCCACTTAGTCGTCCGACGGGGCTTTGCCAAGCGGCAGCGCGCGCGCTAAGCAAGGCGAAACTGACGAACAGGAGAGCGGGATGACCGATAAGCCGGGCGTGGTGGTGACGGGGGTGTCTGGTCGCATGGGCCAGATGCTGGTGCGCGAGCTGGAAACAAGCGACCGGCTGAGGCTGGCGGCGGCTGTCGAACGAACGGGCCACGCTTGGGTCGGGCGCGACCTTGGCGCCTGCATGGGCGGTCAGGACAGTGGCGTCATGGTCACCGATGACGCGCTTGAGGCCTTTTCAAAGGCGCAGGCCGTGATCGACTTCACAACGCCCGCCGCGACGGTCGCCTTTGCCGAACTGGCCGCACAGGCGCGCGCGGTGCATGTGATCGGCACCACAGGGCTGGATGAAAGCGATCTGGCCAGGATTGCGGCCGCCGCCCGCCACGCGGTGGTGGTGCGCGCCGGCAATATGAGCCTCGGCGTGAATCTGCTCACCAGGGTCACGCGGCAGGTGGCTGCGGCGCTGGATGAGGACTGGGATATCGAGATCGTCGAATCGCACCACAACCAGAAAGTCGATGCGCCTTCGGGAACGGCGCTGATGCTGGGCGAGGCCGCCGCCGCCGGGCGGGGCGTCGATCTGGCCGAGGTGTCGGACCGGGGCCGCGATGGCATCACCGGCAAGCGCGCGCGGGGGCATATCGGATTCCACGCGCTGCGCGGCGGCGATGTCGTGGGCGAGCACGAGGTGATCTTTGCCGCCGCTGGCGAGCGTATCTTTCTCAAGCATGTAGCCTCTGACCGCGGGCTTTTCGCGCGCGGCGCGCTGAAGGCGGCGCTGTGGGGGCAGGACAAGGCGCCGGGGGAATACGACATGCTTGACGTCCTGGGACTTGGGAACTGAAACAGGCGCGCCTGATGGGGCGGCAGGGGGCGCTGCCCCCTCGGCCTTGCGGCCTCACCCCCGGAGTTTTTAGGGCAAGATGAAGCCTGGGCGCGGCGCCACGTCTTCATCTTGCTCGATAAACTCCGGGGGAGTCGCGCATCGCGCGGCGGGGGCAGCGCCCCCAGCCCGGATGACGTCCGCGCCTTTCGCCGGGGCGGCACGCGCTGGGGCTACTGTCGGTGCGCGGTGTCAGAAGTCGATGGCGAGTCCCTTTTTCTCCCAGTCGCCGTAGCGGGCGGGGTCGAGTCCGTCGCGGCCTCCGTATTCTCTGGGCGCAGGGTTGCGCGCGATCTCTTCCTCGGCCAGGCGGCGCCGTTCGGCGGCTTCGGCGAGGGCGCGTTTTGCGGCCGGGGCCAGATCGGTGGTTTCGGTGGCCTGTGAGGGGGCGGGCGTGTTGGTCATGGCGGCTTTCCTCGTGTGGTTCCTCCTGATATAGGGCCCGCCAGCCCATCCAGACAACCCGGGAGAGATCCATGGCCGCCATTCCCTCTGCCCGTGCGCAGACCGTTCATCTGCTGGGCCAGGTGCTTGGGCAGGGGCGGGGGATGTCCGACGCCATGTCCGGGCCGGCCTGGCGGGCCCTGCCGCCCGCCGATCGTGCGGCCGCGCAGCGCATGGCGCAGGATGTCTTGCGCACCCTCGACAAATGCGACCGGGTGCTGAAGCCGCACCTGCGCAAGGCGCCGCCGCTGTTCGTGCACAATGTGCTGCGGCTTGGCGCCTTCGAGCTGTGCACCGGCGGCGCGGCGCATGGGGTGGTGAACGAGGCGGTGCGGATCGTCGGGGCCGACCGCAAGACGCAGACCATGAAGGGCATGGTCAACGCCGTTCTGCGCAAGGTGGCCGAGGATGGCCCCGAGCACTGGGACAAGCTGCGCGCGCCGCGCCTGCCGCGCTGGCTGCGCGATCCGTTGGTGGCGGCCTGGGGGGCCAGGCCTGTCACGGCGATGGAGGCCGCGCATTATGCGGGCGCACCGCTGGATCTGACCCCCAGAGACGATGCACAGCGTGTCGCGACGGCCACCGGCGGGGTGTTGCTGCCCACGGGGTCGGTGCGGTTGATGCAGGCCGGGCAGGTCTCGGCCCTGCCGGGGTTCGATGCAGGAGAGTGGTGGGTACAGGATGCGGCGGCGGCCTTGCCGGTACGTCTGCTGGGCGATGTGACCGGCCTGCGGGTGCTGGACATGTGCGCCGCGCCTGGCGGCAAGACCATGCAGCTTGCGGCGGCGGGGGCGGATGTCACGGCGCTGGATATTTCCGCGAGCCGCATGGCGCGCGTCACCGAGAACCTTGCCCGGACCGGTCTGTCCGCCAATATCGTGACCGGCAATGTTCTTGAGCACGAAGGCCGATACGATGCCATCGTACTGGATGCGCCGTGTTCGGCCACGGGCACCATCCGCCGCCACCCCGATCTGCCCCATGCCAGGCAGGGCGAGGGAATTTCAGAGCTGATCGCCTTGCAGGCGGCGATGATCGACCACGCGCTGGGTCTGCTCGCACCGGGCGGGCGGATGGTGTTCTGCACCTGCTCGCTGATCCCGGACGAGGGCGAATGCCAGATCGAAGAGGCGCTGGTCCGCCATCCGGATCTGACGATCCTGCCCGCGCAGGCGCCGGGGCTGGAAAACGCCTGGCGCAGCGACGAAGGCGGGGTGCGCTTGCGGCCCGATTTCTGGGCAGAGCGCGGCGGCATGGATGGCTTCTACATGGCGGTGCTGCACAAACCCGGTTAAGCAGGGCCATTGCGGGATGACTTGATTTTGTGGCTTCGTTAAGACTGGCGCCAGCACGAACCGCGCCGGCAAGAGCTGCGGGCAGGACGCGGACAGGTAAACTGCGGTGAGGGGCGAAAGCACGGCATGGCACGGACAGCAGGCTGGTCCGCCGCAACGACGCGGTTCCTGAACCGGTTTCACGCGCGGCTTGCGGCGCGCGGGCGACCGGCGACGGCGTTCGTGTCGAGCCCGGAGCCGCGCAGCACCGGGCGGTTCGCCAGGGGGCGCCAGCTTTGCGCGGGAAACCTGATGTTCGCGGGGCATTTCGTCGAGGCGCGGGGGGCGATGATCTGGGATCTGGCCACGCCCGACGCCGCCTGGGACGAAGAAATCCACAGCTTTCGCTGGCTCGACGATCTTGCCGCCGTCGGGGACATGCGCGCCCGCGCCGTGGCGCAGGCCTGGCTTTGGGGCTGGATCGACCGTTACGGCAACGGCAGGGGCGATGGCTGGCTGCCCGAGGCGGCCGGTCAACGGCTGATCCGGTCGATCCATCACGCGCTGTTCGTGCTGCGTGGCACAGATGCGGACCGCTCGGCGCGGTTTTATCGCGCGCTGGCCCGGCAGACGGTCTTTTTATCGCGGCGCTGGAAGGCATCGCCGCCGGGGTTGCCGCGCTTCGAGGCGCTGACGGGGCTGCTATACGCGGGGCTGGCGCTGGAAGGGATGGCCGGCCATGTCGATCCGGCGCGGCGCGCGCTTGCCGCGGAATGCGCAGCACAGGTCGATGCACAGGGCGGCATTCCCACCCGCAACCCCGAGGAATTGCTGGAGGTGTTCACCCTGCTGACCTGGGCGCAGGCGGCGCTTGAGGCTGCGGCCCACGCGCCGGACCCGGCACTGACCGACGCGATCGTCCGCATCGCCCCGACCCTGCGCGCGCTGCGCCACGCGGATGGCGGGCTGGCCCGGTTTCAGGGCGGCGGTCGAGGGATCGACGGGCGGCTCGACCAGGCGCTGATCGCGTCGGGGGTGCGGCGCAAGCCGCGCGAGGGGCTGGCCATGGGCTATGCGCGGCTCGCCTTTGCCCGCACCTCGGTCATCGTCGATGCGGCGCCGCCGCCGCATGGGCCCGCCAGCGCCGATGCGCACGCTTCGACCCTTGCGTTCGAACTGACCTCGGGGCGGCGCCCGCTGATCGTGAGCTGCGGGTCGGGCGCGGTGTTTGGCGAAGACTGGCGGCGCGCGGGGCGGGCCACCCCGTCGCATTCGACGCTGTGCCTGGATGGCTACAGCTCGGCCCGGCTGGGGGCGTTGAAACCCATCGGCGGGGCCGAACGCGAATACCTCGAGGACGCCCCCGAGGATGTTCCCGTACAAATCACTTCGGCCGCGGGCGGGCTGCGGTTCGAAGGCGGGCATGACGGGTATCGCGGGACCCACGGGCTGACCCATGCGCGCGTGCTGGACCTGGCGCAGGACGGGCGCATGCTGTCGGGCGAAGACCTGCTGATGACGCTGAACGACCTGGACGTCCGGCTGTTTGACCGGCGCATGGATGCGGCCACGCTGGGCGGGCTGCCCTGGCAGGTGCGATTCCATCTGCATCCGGATGTGGATGCGGCGCTGGACATGGGGGGCAATGCCGTGTCCATGGCGCTGCGTTCGGGTGAAATCTGGGTGTTTCGCGCGGAATCCGGGGCCAAACTGACGCTGGAGCCGTCGGTTTACCTTGAAAAGGGCCGCATTCGGCCCCGCGCCGCCAAACAGGTCGTTTTATCCGGCCGCGCGATGGAGTATGCGACCCGCATCCGCTGGACCCTGGCCAAGGCACGGGACACCGCAATCGCGGTCCGTGACCTGGTCGAGGATGTGGCGGAAGACGAGCCGTCATGAACCATCTGGGAACCCGATCCGTATGCCCGACCTGCACAAAGTCACCCGCGCGCTGATTTCCGTATCCGACAAGAAGGGGCTCATCGAGCTGGGCCAGGCGCTGGCCTCGCGCGGGATCGAGATCCTGTCCACCGGCGGATCCGCCGCCGCCCTGCGCGCCGAAGGCGTGCCCGTGCGCGACGTGTCCGACGTGACCGGGTTTCCCGAAATGATGGACGGCCGGGTCAAGACCCTGCACCCGCGCATTCACGGCGGGCTGCTGGCGTTGCGCGACAACGACGCGCATGTCGCGGCGATGCAGGGCCACGACATTCCGGAAATCGACCTGCTGGTGGTGAACCTTTACCCATTCGAGGAAACCGTCGCCGGGGGCGCCGATTACGACACCTGCATCGAAAACATCGACATCGGCGGCCCGGCGATGATCCGTGCGGCGGCCAAGAACCACGCTTTTGTGACCGTCGTGGTCGATGTGGCGGATTACGAACCGCTGCTGGCCGAGCTGGATGCAAATGACGGCGCGACCAGCTATGCCTTTCGCCAGACGCTGGCGCAGGTTGCCTATGCGCGCACCGGCGCCTACGACGCCGCCGTGTCCACATGGATGGCCGGCGCGCTGAACGATGTCGCCCCGCGCCGCCGCGCCTTTGCCGGAACCCTCGCGCAGACGTTGCGCTATGGCGAGAATCCGCATCAGTCGGCCAGCTTCTACCGCGATGGCAGCGACCGCCCCGGCGTCGCCAGCGCCGTGCAGCATCAGGGCAAGGAACTGAGCTACAACAACATCAACGACACCGACGCGGCGTTCGAGCTGGTATCGGAGTTTCTGCCCGGCGATGGTCCGGCGGTGGCGATCATCAAGCACGCCAACCCCAGCGGCGTGGCGCGCGGCGCGACGCTTTTGGAGGCCTACAAAAAGGCCTATGACTGCGACCGGACATCTGCGTTTGGCGGTATCGTGGCGCTGAACGGCAAGCTGGATGCCGAAACCGCCGAGGCGATCACCGAGATCTTTACCGAGGTGGTGATTGCCCCCGGCGCCGATGACGCCGCCAGGGAAATCTTTGCCAGGAAAAAGAACCTGCGCCTGCTGACCACCAATGGCGTGGCAAACCCCGCGACGCCGGGGATCACCTATCGCCAGGTCGCGGGCGGTTTTCTTGTGCAGGACAAGGATACCGGCATGATCGGTCTTGACGATCTGCGGGTGGTGACCAGGCGCGAACCGACGCAGGACGAGCTGCGCGACCTGCTGTTCGCCTGGAAGGTGGCCAAGCACGTCAAGTCCAACGCCATCGTCTACGTCAAGGATGGCGCCACCGTCGGCGTCGGCGCGGGGCAGATGAGCCGCCTTGATTCGGCGCTGATCGCCGCGAAAAAGGCCGAGCGCATGGCCGAGGCGATGGGCCTGCCCGCGCCGCTGACCAAAGGCTCTGCCGTGGCATCGGATGCGTTCTTCCCCTTTGCCGACGGTCTGCTGGAGGCGGCGGCGGCGGGAGCGAGCACGGTGATTCAGCCAGGCGGGTCGATGCGCGACGACGAGGTCATCGCCGCCGCCGACGAGGCCGGGCTTGCGATGGTGTTCACGAGCATGCGCCACTTCCGCCATTGACCGTATACCGGTGCTTTCGATGGGGCGCGTGGTGAAAGGATTGCAGGAGGATGAGTCCGACAAACGGCGCGCGCCGTGCCCGCCGGGCCGTGCCTGGCTCATGGCCTCTGGGCGGGGACGATGCGGTCTGTGCCGCCGGGCCGGCGGGGGGGGGGGGCGCCAGCGCGTGCGCAACACGCGGCACAGGGAAGGCGATCAGCCTGCTATCCCCGGAGCCCTGAACCGTTGCCGGGTGTCCCTCTTGCAGTCAGGGTGCGAAACCACGCGGGAAGATGGCGGAACCGCGATTTCGCACCCGTCGCGCCGCTGCGAGAGATCCCCAGGTCGTCGGCCCGTGTCCCTCCTCCTGCCTGCGCCGTTGGCGTGACTGGTGTCCGGACCGGGGGCGGTCCGGGGGCGGTTTGCAGGCAGGCATCAGCCCGGCGTTTCGTCCAGCCCTACGGGCTGGCCAACCACGACGAAACGCAGCGCATCTGGTTTCAGGATGCGCGCGGCGACCCGTTTGGCATCCGCCAGCGTCACCGCCTCGACCTGCGCGTTGCGGGTCTGAACATAGTCCGGGGTCAGCCCGTCCATCTGCATCCCGACAAGAATGCGGGCGATCGGCCCGTTGCCATCGAAGCGCAGCGGGTAGGCGCCGGTCAGATAGGTCTTGGCCTGGTCCAGTTCGTCCTGCGTGACGCCGTTTTCTGCCATCCTGGCCCATTCGCCGCGGATCACCGCAACCGCTTCGGCGATGCGGTCGTTGGCCGAGGCCACGCGCCCGACATACAGCTCGGCATGGTCCATCGGCATCAGATAGGAATAGACGCCATAGGTCAGCCCGCGCTTTTCGCGCACCTCGTTCATCAGCCGCGCCTCGAACCCGCCGCCGCCAAGAATGGTGTTCAGCACATACGCCGCAAAGAAATCCGGGTCGTCGCGTTTGATGCCCTCATGCCCGAAGACGGCGACCGATTGCGGCGTGTCGAAGGGCACCACCGTCACGCCCGCGTCGGTGCCGACCTGCATGTCCGGGGGCAGCGGCGCGGTGCTGACGGGCAGATCGCCCAGCAGATCGTCGATCAGCACCGACAGCTCGTCGGCCGAGATATCCCCGGCGGCGGCAATATAGACCCGGTCGCGGGTCAGGGTGGCGGCGTGCGCGGCAATCAGATCGTCGCGGGTCAGCGCGGCCACGCTGTCTTCGGTGCCCTCTTTCGGGCGTGCATAGGGGTGATCGCCAAAGGCCACCTTGTCGAAGGCCGCGGCGGCGATGGTGTCGGGATCCTTGGCATCGTTGCGTAACCCGGCCAACACCTGCGCGCGGACGCGGTCGACGGCATCCTGATCGAAGCGCGGATCGTTCAGGCTGGCGCGCAGCAAGGCGGCCGCCGCGTCACGGTTTTCGGTCAGGAACTGGGCCGAGACCGACACCGCGTCCTGCGTCGCGTCAAAGCGGTAGCTGGCCGCCAGCGATTCGCTGGCCCTGGTGAAGGCGGCGCTGTCCATATCGCCGGCGCCCTCGTCAAGCAGGGCGGACATCAGGTTCACCGCGCCTTCCTTGCCCGCAACATCCATCGAGGTGCCGCCGCGAAACCGGATTTCCAGCGATGTGAAGGGAATGCTGTCTTCCTGTGCGAGCCAGGCGTGAAACCCGCCGGGGGTGTCGACGGTCTGGATGCGCATCTCGGCCAGCGCGGGCGTGGCGGTCAGCAGCGCGAAAGCGGCGGCGATAAGCGGCTTCATTGGGTCACCTCCTTGGTGGTGCTGACCGGCAGGGGGGGCGCGGGGACAGCGCGCGCGGCGTCGGCCGGCATCAGGTAGCCGGTGACAGACGCGGCGCGGTTCAGCACGCCGCGCGCCGCCGCGACGATTTCCTGCGGTTCGATCTGCTGAAGCAGGCCGGGCCAGGCGGCGATATCGTCCAGCGTCAGCCCCGAGGTCAGCGCATCGCCATAGCGCCGCGCCATGCGGGACACATCGTCCCGGTCATAGATTTCCTCGGCGCGTAGCTGAAACTTGATGCGTTCCAGCTGGGCCTCGTCGACGCCATCGGTCAGGAACTGCGCCAGCACCTCGTCCAGCTTTGCCTCGGCTTCGGGCAGGGTCACACCCGGCGCGGGCACCACGACGAGGCCGAAATCGGTGTCGTCATGGGTGGTGCCGTTGTACCACGCGCTTGTGTAGACGGCGGTCTGGCTGTCGAACTGCATCGCGCGCTTCAGCACAGAGGTCTGGCCGCCCGACAGAACCTCGCTCAGCAGTGTCAGCGCGGCGGCGGTGCGCTGGTCGCCGGGGTCGCGTTCGGGCGCGAGATAGCGGCGCATCACATAGGGCTGGGCGACGCGGGGGTCGGTCATGGACAGCCGGCGTTCGGCCAGTTGCGGCGGTTCCTGCGGACGCATGCGCTGTGCATCAAGGCCGGGATTGGGCAGCAGGGGGCCGTAATGCTGTTCGGCGAGGCCGCGTACCTCGTCCGGGGTGACGTCGCCTGCGACGATGACGATGGCGTTGTTGGGCGCGTAATTGCGGCGATAGAAATCGTAGGCGGCGGCCAGATCGAGCGTTTCCATTTCCTGCCGCCAGCCGATGATGGGCACGCCGTAGCGGCTGTTCATGTAAAGCGCCGCGCCAAGCTGTTCGCGCATCAGCGCCGAGGGGTCGTTTTCGACCCGCATGTTGCGTTCTTCGATGATGACATCGCGCTCGGTGGCGATGTCGCCCTCGTCAAGGCGCAGGTTCACCATCCGGTCCGCTTCCATCTGCATCATCAGCCCCAGCCTGTCGGCGGCGACGTTCTGATAATAGGCGGTCTGGTCCCAGGATGTGAAGGCGTTGTCGATACCGCCGTTTTCCGCGACCACCTTGCTGAATTCGCCGGGCGCCAGCGTGTCGGTGCCCTTGAACAGCAGATGCTCCAGGAAATGCGCCACCCCCGAGGTTCCGGCCGTCTCGTCCGCGGCTCCGGCGCGATACCAGACCATGTGGGACACGACGGGCGCGCGGTGGTCTTCGATGACCACGACCTCAAGTCCGTTGTCCAGGGTGAAGCTGGTGACCTGATCCTGCGCGGAGGCCGCTGGCGCGGTCTCCTGCGCGAAAACGGGCAGGGCGGTGAGCAGGGCTGCGGTGCAGGCCGCGGCGAGTCTCAACATCGGCAATACGCTCCGGTGGGGGATGGTGTGCCGGTCAAGCTACGCGCGAAAGAGAGGTATTCCAAGCGGTGGTGGCGGGATCGTGAAGCGCCGGTCAGTCCTCGTAGCCCTGTGGAGGCGCCGAAGGCGTGCGCGCCCCGGCCCGCCGGAACGCATCAAGCACCGCGTAGGTGTCCAGCCACTGGCTGCGATAGGCGTCGTAATATTCATCCTGCGGGACGATCTTGTAGCTGAACAGCGACTTGCGCTTGCGATAGGCCAGATCTTCGGCGGCAAGCCGGGTGCGGATCTGCGGGTCGCGCCCGAACCGCGATGCGGTGCCGATCAGCGCCCCATCGCCCGCCGGTGCGCCGGTTTCGGCCAGCCGCGCGGGGTTGCCACCCAGCGCTGCGACCGCATCCGCCTTGGGGGTCGGGTCGGTCCGGTTGGCCGCGCCGGGAACGGGAGCGGGCAGTTCGGCGAAATTCGGCGGCGTTTGCAGCGGCTTGGTAGGGAGAATGGCAAATTCCTCGGGCTGGCCGCTGTTGGTCTTGAGACGATGCAGGCGGATGTCCCGTTCGCCCGGCGAACAGGCGGCAAGGCCGGTGACCCCCAACATCAATGCGACCTGCGCCAACTTCATTGCCATACTCCGGACCTTGTCTTTCATTTGCTTTACCCTATCGCGCGCGGCCCGTCACGGGGCCTTTTTGCGCGGGCCGTTGCCCTGCGATCTTCCGCCCGGAAGCAGCACCAGACCAAGCGCCCCGGCAAAGATCGCAATATCCGCGACGTTAAAGGCGAACGGGTTGTCGATTCCGCAACACGACATGTTGAGAAAATCCGCCACCGCCCCGTACAGCAGCCGGTCCACCACGTTGCCCAGCGCACCGCCGATCAGCAGGCCCCCCGACACCAGCCCCGGCCAGCCCGGCGGGTCGCGCCGCAACCAGACCACGACGAACAGGACGATCCCCAGCGCGACCGAGATCAGCACCCATTTGGTCGCCTCGGACCCGCCGCCCAGCAAGCCGAAATTGATGCCGTAATTCCAGGCCATGCGGAAATTCAGCAACGGCGGCAGAATGTCGATGGCATGGCGCACATCCAGCGACATCACATGCACGACGATCCATTTGCTCAACTGGTCGATGATGAAGGTGAACAGCGCCACCCAGGTCACGATCCGCACGTTCTGTCTCCACCGCCTGGCTTTCGCCACGCTCTACCCTCCCGGCGCGCCAATGAAAAGGTCCGGCACAAGGGTGACCGCGTGGCGCGCCGGCCACAAGGGCAAATCGCTTTTGCAGTCCCGGCATGTCCGGTCGCAATCTTTCCACGATCCTGCTTTGTCAGGCCGCCATGCACCCATTTCCGCCCCAAGCGGGGGCCGCCGGGTCATCGCGCCTCTTGCTGTGCGTCGCAGCCCGGCGGAGCGACGACGCGAAAACGAAAAAGAGAGGCCACCGCCAGGCGCCTCTCTTAAGTCTCTTCGGGCCAGATCGGGGGGGGCGAACGCCGCCGCCCGCGATGCCCTCTAGTCGAGCAGCCCCGCGTGGCGCAGCGCCCCGTCCAGCCGGGCGGCCACGGGTTCGCTCACCGGCAGCAGCGGCAGACGTACGTCGTTTTCGCACAGCCCAAGCTTCGACATGGCGTATTTCGCTCCCGACACTCCGGGTTCGGCAAAAATCGCCTGATGCAGGGGCATCAGCTTGTCCTGAATCTCCAGCGCCCTGGCGTAATCGCCCGCCAGCGTCGCTTCTTGCAGTTGCGCGCTCAGCGCGGGGGCGACGTTGGCTGTCACCGAAATGCAGCCGATGCCACCCTGCGCGTTGAACCCGTGCGCGGTTGCGTCCTCGCCCGAGATTTGCAGGAAATCAGGCCCGCAGGTCATACGCTGGGCGCAAACCCGCGCAAGATCGCCGGTCGCGTCCTTGACCCCGACGATGCGCGGCAGTTTGGCCAGTTCACCCATGGTGGCGGGCGACATGTCCACGGCGGACCGACCGGGGATGTTATAGATCACGATCGGGATTTCGGCGCAGTCGTGCAGCGCGGTGAAATGCGCGATCATGCCCGCCTGCGTCGGCTTGTTGTAATAGGGCGTGACCACAAGTGCCGCGTCCGCGCCGATGCGCTTGGCGAATTGCACGAAGCGGATCGCCTCGTCGGTGTTGTTCGACCCCGCACCCGCGATGACGGGAATGCGGCCCGCGACGGCATCCACGACGCATTGAATCACCGCTTCGTGTTCGGAATGCGTCAGCGTCGGGCTTTCGCCCGTGGTGCCGACGGGCACAAGCCCGTGACTGCCCTGATCCACATGCCATTCGACAAGACGTTTGAGCGTGTCGAAATCCACTGCACCGTCCCTGAACGGCGTAATGAGGGCAGGCATCGACCCTTTCAACATGACACGCTCCATTTTCTGTTATCTCCTCGTGCGCAACGGCGATCCTCTGCCAGAGTTGTGAGTTGGACGGGCAAGGAAGGCACGCTAGTGTTCGCCGCGCGTCTATTCCTTTTCAGAACGGAAATTGCAAGCTTATGTCGCGCCTCTGGGTCCTGATCCTTTTTCTTCTCGTGTCGCTTCCGGCGACGGCACAGGAAACCCGCCCTCTGGCCAAGGCGATGGGGGATATGCGGTCGGGCAACTGGGCGGCGGCGCTGATCGATTCGCGCGGCGACGGTCAGGCCGCGCTGGACGTGATCCTGTGGCACTACCTGCGCGCCAGCCGGGGCGATGCCACCCAGATCATGGATTTCCTGGCCCGCAACCCCGATTGGCCGGGTATGGATTATCTGCGCGAGAAATCCGAAATCGCGATTTCGGAATCCGGCGATAATGACATCATCCGCGCGTTCTTCGATGGGTACCGCCCGCAAACCGGCGCCGGTGCGCTGGCGCTTGCCCGCAGCCATATGGCCCAGGGGCAGCGCGGCGCCGCCGAGGCCGAGGTGGTACTGGCCTGGCGCACCCTTGCGCTTTCGCCGGACGAGCGCAGCGCCTTTCTGGCCGACTGGGGAGATTTGCTGAAGGATCACCACCATGCGCGCCTGGATATGGCGCTGTGGAAGGGCTGGAGTTCCAACGCGCGCGCCATCATGTCTCTGGTGTCGGAAGACATGCGGGCGCTGGCTGAGGCGCGCCTGGGGCTGCGCGACATGGTGCCCGGTGTGGACGGGCTGATCGCCAAGGTGCCGGACTCGCTTCTGGATGACGCGGGGCTTGCCTATGAACGGTTCCTGTGGCGTGTGAAGAAGCGGCGCACTGACGATGCCATAGCCCTGCTTCTGGAGCGGTCGCAAACCGCCGAGACGCTGGGCGAGCCCTGGGCCTGGGCGGGCAACCGCGACGACCTGGCCCATGCGCTGATGCTGGATGGCAGGGACCGCGAAGCCTACCAGGTGGCGTCGACCCACCACCTGGTGGACGGGTCCGATTTCGCGGCGCTGGAATGGCTGTCGGGCTACATCGCGCTGCGCCGCCTCGATGATCCGAAAACGGCGCTGTCGCATTTCCGCGGCCATGGCGAGGCGGTGGAATCGCCGATCTCGCGCGGCAGGGCCGGGTATTGGCGCGGTCGGGCGCTGGAAGCGCTGGGCGACGCCGAGGGCGCGCAGACCGCCTATGCGGAAGGCGGGCGCTGGCAGACCTCGTTCTATGGGCTTTTGTCGGCGGAAAAGGCGGGGTTGCCAACTGATCCCGCCTTGTCGGGCGCCGAGGATTTTCCGCCCTGGCAAGAGGCGGCGTTCACCCAAAGCAGCGTCTACAAGGCTGCGATTCTGCTGCTGGCCTCGGGCGAGAAAGCCCTGGGCGAGCGATTCCTGACCCATCTCGCCGAGAGTTTGGATCGCCAGCAGATCGGACAGATGGGCCGCATGCTCGAAGAAATGCAGTTGCCGCATGTGCAGGTGATGCTGGGCAAGCGCGCCGCGCGCTATGGCATTGAATTGCCGGGGCCGTATTACGCGCTGCATCCCGACATCGTCGCGACCGAATTTCCGGTACCAAAGGAGCTGGTCCTGTCGATCGCGCGGCGCGAATCCGAATTCGATCCGGTGGTGGTCAGCCACGCTGGTGCGCGTGGTCTGATGCAGTTGATGCCGGGCACCGCCAAGGACGTTTCAGGCTGGCTGGGGATCAGCTACTCGGTCGATCGACTCACGTCCGACCCGGCCTACAACGCCACGCTTGGGTCGACCTATCTTGCCGACCTGGCGAAACGCTTCGACGGCAATATCGTGATGATGGCCGCGGGATATAACGCCGGGCCAGGGCGGCCGACCCGCTGGATGGCCGATTATGGTGACCCGCGAAAGGGCGAGATCGACGTGGTGGACTGGATCGAGATGATTCCGTTTAACGAGACGCGCAACTATGTGATGCGCGTGTCCGAAAGCCTGCCTGTCTACCGCGCGCGGTTGGGGCGGGACCCGCTGCCGGTGTCGTTCAGCGAAGAACTTGTCGGTGGCACCTTGCGCGTCAGCGACTGACGGGCGGTACATCCGGCCCAAGATTTTTCGTACGAAAAATCTTGGGCAACGTCGCGCGGGATCAGCGGATTTTTCGTACGAAAAATCCTCGGGCGGACGTTAGCCGAGGGCACGGCGCAGGATGACCATCGTCTCGTCGACGTTGCGGGCGCTTTGCACAAAATCCAGCAGTGAGCTTTCAGCGAATCCTTCATTGACCACATGAGTCATCAGCGCTTTGAGCGGTCCCCAGAAGCCGTCGCTGTCCAGCAGGACGATGGGCTTGTCGTGCAGGCCCAGCTGGCGCCATGTAAGGACTTCGAAGAACTCGTCGAGACTGCCGGCACCGCCCGGCAGCAGCACGATGGCATCGGCGTTCATCAACATGACTTTTTTGCGCTCGTGCATGGTTTCGGTTATCACAAGTCGGGTCAGATCGGTTTTACCGACCTCGCGGGCCAGCAGGTGGGTGGGAATCACGCCAAAGGTCTCTCCTCCGGCGCTTTGAGCCGCGCGCGCCACGATCCCCATCAGTCCGACGTCGCCCGCGCCGTAGATGAGACGCCAAGTCTCGCCCGCGATAGCCAGTCCCAGCGCCTCGGCCGCCCGGGCGTGGGTTGCATTTTTGCCATTGCGTGCGCCGCAATAGACACAGATTGACCGTTGGCTCATGGCTTTGACTCGACAAATGGATGATTTTGTCCGGTGATAACGGGATCGTCATGGCACCTCAACCGGTCGGAACCGCGTCCACGTCGGGACCTGCCTGGGATTTTGGACTTAAATATGGACAGCAAGCTTCTTGGATGGGGGATCCTGGGGGCCGTCGCGTTTGCGGGGGTTGCTGCCGTCATGTTTGGTGTGGACCGGGCCAGGGGCCCCTCGGATCTGGCCTCGCCGCAGGCGGAGGGGAGGGACTTGCCCGTCACGGCGCCGTCGTCGGCCCCCCCCTCTGCGGCGATGACATCGGGCTGGTCGGTGGACACGCCAACCCCGCCCGCCGCGGCATCGGCGCCCTTGTTGCCGGACAGCAGCGTGGCGGTGGCGAACGTTCCTCCTTCCGATCCGGCTCCGCCCAGCTTCGACCTCGTCCGCGCCGATCCGGACGGAATGACGCTGGTCGCGGGCAACGCCCCGCCCGGAGCGATCGTTTCAGTCCTGATCGACGGTGTCGCCCAGGCCACGGGGGCTGCGGATGACAGGGGGCGTTTCGCGCATTTCCTGGATCTGCCGCCCGACGATGCCGCGCGGGTGCTGACACTTCGCATGTCTGTGGGCGGGCGCGAGATCGTGTCGACCGACGAGGTCTTGCTGGCCGCGCCGCCGCGCCCATTGGCGCCGCAACAGCCGGTTCCACCGCAGGCGCTGGCGCCGGATGCTGTCGCGGTCACTGCCCCGACCGCCACCGCTTCGCCTGTCGACGCCCCGCCTGCCGCAACGCCGCGAGCCCCGGCGTCAGTCGCGTTTCTGTCGACTGAAGATGGGGTTGCGCTGATCCAGCCCGCCGTTCCGCCGCTGGCTCCCGGAGATGTGGCCATCGATGCCATCACCTATGACACGGGGGCGAAGGTCGCGCTGTCCGGGCGCGGCCGTGCCGGGGCACAGCTGAGGGTCTACCTCGACAACCGTTCCGTCGCGACGGCGACCGTGCCACGGGACGGGCGCTGGCGGGCCGAGCTGCCGCAGATCGACGCGGGCACCTACACGCTTAGGGTCGATCAGATGGGGGTGGACGGCGACGTTACCGCGCGCGCCGAAAGCCCGTTCCTGCGCGAATCCCCCGCAAAGCTGGCTGCCGTCGCGCAAGAGGCGGACGCGCCGCTGGCGGTGGTCACCGTCCAGCCGGGTCACACGCTGTGGGCGCTTGCGCGGGACCGATACGGCGACGGGTTCGCCTATGTAAAGGTGTTTGAAGCCAATCGCAGCCAGATCCGCGATGCGGACCTGATCTATCCGGGGCAGGTTTTCGATCTGCCCGACTGACGGGCGCGCCGGTCGTGCAAATGCGCACAGATCGGTCTTCGCGCGCGCGCAAGCGTGCCGCGCGTCGCTGGCATCCTGCCGGTCTGCGCGCTATGGGCGGCACAGCCGACCCGAAAGGACCAGCCATGCCCCCCGATACCGACACGGACACCGAGATCGCGCGCGCCGAGCGCCGCTCTGCCTGGCGCACGATCCGCCGCGTCGGCCCGTACCTGTGGCCTGACGGTCAGGGCTGGGTGAAACGGCGCGTCGTGCTGTCGCTGGTGCTGTTGCTGGTGGCAAAGCTGATCGCGGTCGGCACCCCGATCCTGTACAAGCGTGCCGTTGACAGCCTGTCGGGCGAGGTGCCCGATCTGGCGCTTGGAGCGGTGGGGCTGACCGTCGCCTATGGTGTGGCGCGGCTGACCACCGTTGGGTTCCAGCAGTTGCGCGACGGCATCTTTGCCCGTGTCGGCCAGCGCGCCCTGCGCCGCCTGGCGCTGGAAACCTTTTCCCATATCCACCGCCTGTCCATGCGGTACCACATCACGCGCCGGACCGGCGGGCTGAGCCGCATCATCGAGCGCGGCGTAAAGGGTGTGGATTTTCTGCTGCGGTTCATGCTGTTCAGCGTCGGGCCGCTGATCGTCGAGCTGCTGCTGGTCGGCGGGGTTCTGTTCTGGCTGTTCGACATCTGGTATCTGGCGGTCGTTGCCGTCACCATCGCGCTTTATGTCTGGTTCACCTTCAAGGTGACCGAATGGCGGGTGCGCCTGCGCCGGACCATGAACGATCAGGACACCGACGCCAACCAGAAGGCCATCGACAGTCTGCTCAATTTCGAGACCGTCAAGTATTTCGGGGCCGAGGCGCGCGAGGCCGCGCGCTACGATGACGCGATGCGCGGATATGAGGCGGCAGCGGTCAAGACCTCGACCTCGCTGGCCTTCCTCAACTTCGGCCAGTCCTTGCTGATCACCTGCGGGCTTGTCATCGTCATGGTGATGGCCGCAGTTGGCGTGCAGAACGGCAATCTGACGGTGGGCGATTTTGTCATGGTCAACGCCTACATGATCCAGATCACCATGCCGCTGAACTTTCTTGGCACGGTCTATCGCGAGATCCGCCAGAGCCTTGTGGACATGGGCCAGATGTTCGACCTGCTCGATCAGCCGCAAGAGGTGTCGGACAAGCCCGGCGCGCCCGCCATCACGGTCGCGGGCGGGGTCGTGGAATTCGACGACATCCGCTTTGGCTACGATGCCGAGCGCGCGATCCTGCGCGGTGTGTCGCTGCGCGTGGGGGCGGGGGAAAACGTCGCGCTGGTCGGGCCGTCGGGGTCGGGCAAGTCGACCATCGGACGGCTGCTGTTCCGCTTTTACGACGTGCAGGGCGGCGCCATCCGGATCGACGGGCAGGATCTGCGCGATGTGAGACAGGACAGCCTGCATGCGCAGATCGGCGTGGTGCCCCAGGACACCGTGCTGTTCAACGATTCCATCCGCTACAACATCGCCTATGGCCGCGCCGGGGCAAGCATGGACGACATCGTCGCCGCTGCGAAGGCCGCGCAGATCCACAGCTTTATCGAAAGCCTGCCAGAGGGGTATGACACCGCCGTGGGCGAGCGCGGGCTGAAGCTTTCGGGCGGTGAAAAGCAACGGGTGGGGATTGCGCGCACGCTGCTCAAGAACCCGCCGATCCTGCTGTTGGATGAGGCGACATCGGCGCTGGACACTGAAACCGAGGCCGAGATTCAGGACGCGCTCGAACGCGCGGGCGAGGGGCGCACCGTCATCACCATCGCGCACCGGCTGTCCACCATCGCCGACGCGGACCGGATCGTGGTGCTGGAGGCGGGCGAGGTCGTCGAAGAGGGCACCCACGAGGCGCTTTTGGCGCGCAAGGGACGCTACGCCCAGCTTTGGGCACGCCAGCAGGCGGAAAGCGAAGAAGCGGCCTGACCGCGGCTGCGCAGCGAGGCGGCAGGTTGGCTGTGAAAAGGCGTCGAATTGGTCAGGTTAGTTGACCGGTGTTGTTTCCGATCGGAAACTTCCCTAGACCGGACAGCAACCCGATTCCGCCAGGAGGCCCCATCATGACCACGCGACTTTCCCGCAGCGATCTTCGGGTCGATCCCGTTCTGGTCGATTTCATCGAGACCAAGGCCCTTGCGGGCAGCGGCGTGACGCCCGATCGGTTCTGGTCGGCGCTGTCGAGTCTTGCGCATGAGTTCGGCCCGCGCAACCGCGCGCTTATGGAAAAGCGCGACGATATTCAGGGGCTGCTGGACACTTGGCATCTGGAACGCCGCGGCCGGCCGCATGATGCCGCCGCCTACCGGGCGTTTCTGGAAAGGATCGGCTACATCCTGCCCGAAGGCCCCGATTTCGAAATCGAAACCCAGGACACCGATGCCGAAATCGCGAGCATCCCCGGCCCGCAACTGGTGGTTCCCATCACCAACGCGCGCTACGCGCTGAACGCGGCGAACGCGCGTTGGGGGTCGTTGTTCGACGCATTGTACGGCACCGACGCGCTGGGGTCGGTGGCGCCCAGGGGCGGGTTCGACCTGGACCGCGCCGCACAGGTGGTGGCGCGGGCCAAGGCGTTTCTGGATGAGACCTTTCCGGTGGCGGGCGGGCAGCACGCCGGGGCGGACGGCTATACCGTCGCCGATGGCGCGCTGCTGGTCGGTGGCAAGCCGCTGGCGTCGCCGGGGCAATTCGCAGGCTATCGCGGCGACGCGACAGCACCTGAGGCGATCTTGCTGCGCAACAACGGACTGCATGTGGAGCTGGCGCTGGATCGGGACCATTCCATCGGCAAGACCGACAGCGCGGGGCTTGCGGATGTCGTGATGGAATCGGCGATCTCGGCGATCATGGATTGCGAAGACAGCGTCGCCTGCGTGGATGCGCGGGACAAGACGCTGGCCTATGCCAACTGGCTGGGCCTGATGAAGGGCGACCTGTCGGACACGTTCGACAAGGGCGGCAAGACGGTGACCCGCACGCTGGCGGCGGACCGCAGCTATACCGCGCCGGATGGCTCGGCGCTGACGCTCAAGGGCCGGTCGCTGATGCTGGTGCGCAATGTCGGCCACCTGATGACCAACCCCGCGATCCTGCTTAAAGACGGCTCCGAGATCTATGAGGGGCTGATGGATGCGATGATCACCACGCTGATCGCAAAGCATGATCTGGCGCGCGAGGGCGGCAATTCGGTCAAGGGGTCGGTCTATGTGGTCAAGCCCAAGATGCACGGCCCCGAAGAGGTGGCGTTCGCCGACGAGATCTTCAGCTTTGTCGAAGACGCGCTGGGCCTGGCGCGATACACCGTCAAGCTGGGCATCATGGACGAGGAACGGCGCACATCGGTGAACCTGCGCGAATGCATCCGCGCCGCGAAGCACCGGGTGGCGTTCATCAACACCGGCTTTCTCGATCGCACCGGCGACGAGATGCACAGCTCGATGGAGGCGGGACCGATGCTGCGCAAGGGTGACATGAAGGACACCGCCTGGATCGCGTCCTATGAGGATCGCAACGTCGATGTCGGGCTGGCCTGTGGCCTGCGCGGACGCGCGCAGATCGGCAAGGGCATGTGGGCGATGCCGGATCTGATGGCGGACATGCTCAAGGCCAAGATCGGCCACCCCAAGGCCGGCGCGACCTGCGCCTGGGTGCCGTCGTCCACCGCGGCCACGCTGCACGCGCTGCACTACCATATGGTTGACGTGCTGGCGGTGCAGGCCGAACTTTTGGCGGGCGGGCCGCGCGGCACGCTGGACGATCTGCTGACCATTCCCGTGGCCGAGGGGGTCAACTGGTCCGACGCCGAAATCGCCGAAGAGATCGAGAACAACGCGCAGGGCATCCTTGGCTATGTGGTGCGATGGGTCGATCAGGGGGTCGGGTGTTCCAAGGTGCCCGACATCCACGATGTCGCTCTGATGGAGGACCGGGCGACCTGCCGGATTTCCTCGCAGCATCTGGCGAACTGGCTGCACCACGGCGTGGTGTCCGAAGACGAGGTGATGGCAGCGATGAAAAAGATGGCTGCCGTGGTCGATCGTCAGAATGCGGGCGACGCCGGCTATGTGCCGATGGCGCCGGGATTCGACGGGCCCGCGTTCAAGGCCGCCTGCGATCTGGTGTTCGAGGGCCACGTGCAGCCGTCGGGCTACACCGAGCCGGTGCTGCACAGGCGGCGGCTGGAACGCAAGGCGGGCTAGGCCGCCACATTTTTACAGGCATTTTGCCGAAATGATGAAAGGATGTCCCAGTGGCAGGGATTTCACTGAGCCGGGCGCGGCAAATGATCCGCAAGACGTTTGATGCGGGCAAGGAAGCACGAATGAACCCGCTGTCGGCGGTGGTGCTGGACGAGGGCGGCAACATCATCGCCTTTGAACGCCAGGACGGGGCAAGCCCCGGCCGGTTTCAGATCGCGCATGGCAAGGCCCATGGCGCGGTGATGCTGGGCATGCCCGGCAGCGCACAGATGGCGCGCGCTGAAGCACAGGCCTATTTCATGGCCGCGGCCAACGGTGCGTTCGGCGGTGCGCTGGTGCCGGTGCCGGGTGGCATATTATTAAAGGATTCCAAGGGCCGGACTCTGGGCGCGCTGGGCGTGACGGGCGATACGTCCGACAACGACGCCGTTGCCGGAAAAGCGGGCGTCGAGGCCGCCGGACTGGTGCCCGAGGTCTGAGCAACCTTTCGGAAACTTTGCTCCTGCACTATGTTGAGTTTCAGGTGCAGTAAAGAAGAGGTTCGCATGGCCCGCCCTGTCGTCGGAATCATTGGCAATTATCTCATGGTGAACGACAGCTACCCCGCGCATGCGGGGGGCGAGATGAACACCGAGGCGGTGTCCTGTGTATCGGACTGCGTGCCGCTGCTGGTCGCTCCCGATCCGCGCTTTGTCTCCGTCGACGAACTGATGGAGGTATGCGACGGATTCCTGCTGACCGGGGGACGCCCCAATGTCCACCCCGAGGAATACGGCGAAGAGGCGACCGAGGCGCATGGCACCTTTGACCGCGCGCGCGATGCCGTCGTGCTGCCGCTGGTGCGCGCCTGCGTCGAGCGCGGGCAGCCCTTCATGGGCATCTGCCGCGGTTTCCAGGAGGTGAACGTCGCCATGGGCGGCACGCTTTATCCCGAAATCCGCGATCTGCCGGGGCGTCTTAACCATCGGATGCCCCCCGATGGCACGCTTGAAGAAAAATTCGCGCTGCGCCACAAGGTGTGCCTGACCGAGGGCGGCTGTTTTCATAAACTCTTCGGTGCCGCCGAGGTGATGACCAACACGCTGCACGGGCAGGGCATCAAGACGCCCGGCGCGCGGATCGTCATCGAGGGGCTGGCGCCCGACGGCACCCCTGAGGCGATTGTGGTGAAGGGCGCGCCAGGCTTTACCCTGTCGGTGCAGTGGCATCCCGAATGGGACGCGGCCAACGACCCGGTGTCGCGCCCGCTGTTCGAGGCATTCGGCGATGCGGTGCGCGATTTTGTCGCCCGGCGCCACACGCGACAGCGGATCCCGGCCTGAGACGCGGTCACGCAGCCCGGCGGGCGTGCGCCAGCCCCTGATGCCCGCCGCCCGCGCCGCTTGTCAGACAGAGCGCCTGACGGCGCACAGTTCCAGTCGCTTTCCGGGCCTTGGGGCCCGTCGGCTTCGCGCGCGTGGCTGTCGTGACGCCTCATGAATGCGATCGCGCGGGTGGCAGGGCCGGCTGACAGGGTCGCCTGACACGCGCCCTGCGCAGGCGCGGTCAGGTCACGGATTTGCGCCGGTGATATTTCGGGTGGTCCCAAAGCGCGCCGCGCAGGATCCGGGCGAGCACCTCGACCGCTTCGCGGATCTCGGCCTCGCCGATATAAAGCGGGGTGATGCCAAAGCGCAGGATGTCGGGGGCGCGGAAGTCACCGATCACGCCAAGGTCGATGAGTGCCTGCATGATGGCGTAGCCGTGTTCCGAACGGAAAGAGACCTGGCTGCCGCGCGACTCGTTTTCGCGGGGGGTGGCGAGTTTCAGACCGGGGCAATGCGTTTCGATTTCCTCGATCATCAGCCCGCCGAGGTCGAGCGAGCGTTTGCGCAGATCGGCCATATCCACCCGATCCCAGACATCGAGCGCCGCGTCGAGCGCCGCCATTTGCAGCACGGGCGGCGTGCCGACGCGCATCCGCTCGATGCCGGTCGCGGGGCGGTAGCCCGGTTCGAACGAAAACGGTTTGTCATGCCCAAGCCAGCCGCACAGCGCGGGTTCGACGTGGTCGATGTGTTCAGGCGAAACGTAGATGAAGGCGGGCGCGCCCGGGCCTGCGTTGATGTATTTGTAGGTGCAGCCAACGGCGAAATCCGCGCCTCCGGCGGCGACATCCACGGGCAGCGCGCCGGCGGAATGCGCCAGATCCCAGATCACCACCGCGCCCATGTCGTGGGCCTTGCGCGTCAGCGCCTTGAGATTGTGGCGCCGCCCGGTGCGGTAGTCGATTTCGGTCACCAGCACTACGCCGACCTCTTCGGTGATGGCGTCTTCAAGGTCGTGGGGGGGCACCAGACGCAGGTCATGCCGGTCGCCGAGCAGGTGGATCAGCCCTTCGGCCATATACAGATCGGACGGAAAATTGCCCCTGTCGGACAGGATCGTGCGCCGTTCGGGCACGATCTGAAGCGCGGCGGACAGGGCCTGAAATACCTTGATCGACAGTGTGTCACCGATGACCACATGGCCGTGTTCGGCGCCGATCAGCCGACCGAGACGGTCGCCCAGCCGACGCGGCATATCCATCCAGCCGCAGGCGTTCCAGCCGGTGACAAGCCGTTCGCCCCATTCTTCGGTCAGAAGCCGTTCGATCCGGGCGGGGGTTGCTTTTGGCATCGGGCCCAGCGAGTTGCCGTCCAGATAGATCAGCCCGAGCGGGACGTGGAACTGATCGCGGGTCCAGGCGAAATCGGTCAATAGGCTCCTCCGGGCGGCTTGTGCGGCTTGTGGGGCTGGGTGGCGCAAGCGGTTCGGGCAACTTGACGCGGATTCGCGGGATCGGCAAGGCGTCGCGTCCTTGCGCGCGGTGCGCGACCACGGAGAGCGCGGTGGCGCGCCGCGCGGTCGGCGCTGTTTCAGCCGTGCCGATCGGTACTTGCGGTGGCGCGGTGGCTGCGCAATCCTGTCGATTGTGGCGCCTGGACCGGGAACCGGATGAGAAAATGGATCGACATTCCACCCGTATGGCTGGGTGCGTGCCTGGCGGTTGCCTGGTGGCAGGCGCATGCCTGGCCGATGGGGCTGGGCTTTGGCCCGGTGTGGGCCGATTTGCTGGGCGGTTTGCTTGTGGGCGCCGGCGCGCTGGTGATGCTGCTTGCCGTGGCCGAGATGCGGCGCAACCGCACCACGGTGATGCCGCATGGCGAGGTCTCGCATCTGGTGACAAGTGGAATTTTCGGCAGGTCGCGCAATCCGATCTACCTTGGCGATGCCATGATTCTCATGGGGTTTGTGCTGTATTGGGACGCGGTGTTCTCGCTCGTTTTGGTGCCGGTGTTCGTGTGGATTGTCGAAAGGCGATTCATCGAGAACGAAGAGCTGCGATTGCGACGCAAGTTTCTTTCGGAATATCGGGCATACTCGCAACAAACGAGAAGATGGCTTTGAATTCAACGGCGGATGCGGTTACAGGTCGCGTTGACGTTGAAGCCGGGGGGCGCCGCCTGTAGCACGGGCGGGATGGCCCGAACTGCCTGCGACAAATGGATACCTGAGAAACAAGAGGGGGATGACGAACGTGAAGATAGGGACGCCGAAGGAGCTTGCGCATGGTGAGAACCGTGTCGCGATGACGCCCGATTCGGCGCGCGCGCTGCACAAGCTGGGGCATGAGTGCCTTGTGGAAAGCGGTGCGGGCGCGGCGGCGGGGTTTGCGGATGCGGCCTATGAGGCGGCAGGCGTGACGGTGGTGGACAGCGCCGAGGTGCTGTATGCGCAGGCGGATGTGATCGCCAAGGTGCAGCCTCCGAGCGATGCCGAGGTGGACCGGCTGGGGCAGGGCAAGACGCTGATCTCGTTCTTCTGGCCGGCGGCCAACGAGGCGCTGATGCAGCGCGCCGCCGACACCGGCGCGAGCGTGATCGCCATGGACATGGTGCCGCGCATCAGCCGGGCGCAAAAGATGGACGCGCTGAGCTCGATGGCCAATATCGCCGGCTATCGCGCGGTGATCGAGGCCGGGAGCAATTTTGGACGTTTCTTCACCGGTCAGGTGACGGCGGCAGGCAAGGTGCCGCCCGCCAAGGTGCTGATCGTGGGCGCGGGCGTTGCGGGGCTGGCGGCCATCGGCACGTCGACCTCGCTTGGCGCGATCACTTATGCGTTCGACGTGCGTCCCGAGGTGGCCGAGCAGGTCGAATCCATGGGGGCGGAATTCGTCTATCTGGATTTCGAGGAAGATCAGGCGGATGGCGCGGCCACGGGTGGCTATGCGTCGGTGTCCAGCCCCGAATTCCGCGAGGCACAGCTGGCCAAGTTCCGCGAGCTGGCGCCCGAGGTCGACATCGTCATCACCACGGCGCTGATCCCCAACCGTGAGGCGCCCGAGCTGTGGACGCCGGACATGGTGGCCGCGATGAAGCCCGGCAGCGTCATCGTCGATTTGGCGGCCGAGCGCGGCGGCAATTGCAAGATGACCGTCAAGGATGAAAAGATCGTCACCGACAACGGCGTGACCATCGTTGGCTACACCGATTTCCCCAGTCGCATGGCGACGCAAAGCTCGACGCTTTATGCCACCAATATCCGCCACATGATGACCGATCTGACGCCGGACAAGGACGGCGTGGTCAATCATAACATGGACGATGACGTCATCCGCGGCGCCACGATCGCCCATGGCGGCGATGTGACATGGCCGCCACCCCCGCCCAAGACCAAGGCGATCGCGGCGCAAAAGCCCAAAGAGAAAGCCCCCGAGCTTACGCCCGAGGAAAAACGTGCGGCGGAAACGGCGGCGTTCAAGGCGCAGACTAAAACGCAGGTCACGTTGTTGGCCGTTGGGGGGGCATTGCTGCTGGCGGTGGGGCTGGTGGCGCCTGCCAGCTTCATGCAGCATTTCGTCGTCTTCGTGCTGTCGGTATTCATCGGCTTTCAGGTGATCTGGGGCGTGGCGCACAGCCTGCACACGCCGCTGATGGCAGTGACCAATGCGATTTCGTCGATCATCATCCTTGGGGCGCTGATGCAGATCGGATCGGGCAACTGGATCGTGATCGTGCTGGCGGCGCTGTCGGTGTTCATGACCGGCATCAACATCTTCGGCGGCTTCATGGTGACACGGCGCATGCTCGCCATGTTCCAGAAATCGTAAGGGGAGGAGATCGTTATGGAATTCGGATTCACAACGGCGGCCTATGTGGTCGCGGCGGTTCTCTTTATCCTGTCGCTGGGGGGGCTTTCGGGCCAGGAAAGCGCCAAGCGGGCGGTGTGGTACGGCATCGCGGGCATGGCGCTGGCGGTGTTCGCTACGCTGATCGGCCCCGGATCGGGGCTGTGGCTGCTGTCGGTCATTCTGATCGCGGCGGGCGGCATCGTGGGCATGTATGTGGCCAAAAAGGTCGAGATGACCGAGATGCCGCAGTTGGTGGCGGCGATGCATTCGCTGGTCGGTCTGGCGGCGGTGTTCGTGGGCTACAACGCGCATTTCACCATGCGCTCGGTTGCGGGCGGCGGTGAGCCGCATGGCGTCTTCGCCGAACTGGTGGCGCACAAGGCCCCGGTCGAGCTGAGCATTTTGCAGGTCGAGCTGTTCCTGGGCGTGTTCATCGGGGCGATTACCTTTACCGGGTCGGTCGTGGCCTATGGCAAGCTGGCGGGCAAGCTGTCGTCCAAGGCGGAAAAGCTGCCGGGCGGACATATGCTGAACATTGCGGCGGCCGTGATCTCGGTGATCTGCCTGCTGTGGTACATGGGCTCGGGCGGGTTTTTCCCGCTGCTGCTGATGACGCTGGCGGCGCTGTTCATCGGCTATCACCTGATCATGGGCATCGGTGGCGCGGACATGCCGGTGGTTGTGTCGATGCTGAACTCGTATTCGGGTTGGGCGGCGGCGGCGATCGGCTTTTCGCTTGGCAACGATCTGCTGATCGTGGTGGGCGCGCTGGTCGGCTCCTCGGGCGCGATCCTGTCGTATATCATGTGCAAGGCGATGAACCGCAGCTTCGTGTCGGTGATTCTGGGCGGCTTTGGCGGCACCTCGGGGCCGGCGATGGAGGTCGAGGGGGAGCAGATTGCCATCGACGCCGATGGCGTGGCCAGTGCTTTGGACGAGGCTGACAGCGTGGTCATCGTGCCGGGCTACGGCATGGCGGTGGCGCAGGCGCAACAGAACGTCGCCGAGCTGACGCGGCGTTTGCGCGCCAAGGGAAAAGAGGTTCGCTTTGCCATCCATCCGGTCGCGGGCCGTCTGCCGGGGCACATGAACGTGCTGCTGGCCGAGGCCAAGGTGCCCTATGACATCGTGCTGGAAATGGACGAGATCAACGACGATTTCCCGTCCACCGACGTGGTGATCGTCATCGGGTCGAACGACATCGTGAACCCCGCCGCGCAGGAAGACCCCAACTCGCCCATCGCCGGCATGCCGGTGCTTGAGGTGTGGAAGGCCAAGCAGGTGTTCGTATCCAAACGCGGTCAGGGCACCGGCTATTCCGGCATCGAAAACCCGCTGTTCTACAAGGACAACACCCGCATGTTCTATGGCGATGCAAAGGCATCTCTGGCGGAACTGCTTGGCAGGATCAGCTGAGAGCGGTGATCTTGCCGGTCCGTTCGGTCCGGTCATGAAAGGCGCGGTGGCGAAAGGCTGCCGCGCCTTTTCGTTTGTGTTTTCAGCGTCAAGCGGGGGCTGCGGTCGGTCGGCTTAAGGCCGCATTCTTGTTTATGAACAGTGCCTTATGGAATACCGCTCGGTGCAGGAAATTTGACTCGCGGGCGTCGCAAGGGTACCTTTCCCCATGCTGGACGCACAAGGACGACCGCCCGCAGGAACAGGCGCCTGCGGACAATAACGTCATGTCCCGCATTTCGGACGGAGACCAACAAAAAGGACAAAAAGTCCGTACAGGTTAGAAAGGTATCGAGCATGATCCTCATCCACCTCGAAGAAGACATGACGCGGCTCGAAGACGAGCGCGAGCATATCGTCGAAGTTCTCAAGGAGCTTGGCGAGGAAATCAGACGCCTCAAGGCGCAGATCGAGGAGGGGGAAGCCACATCGAAGACGGAGACGGGCAAATTGATGAGCGACGTGCGCTACTGGATGCGCGCGTCCCATGAAACGGAGGCGCAGATCGCCAATGTCAGACGAAAGCAGAAAGGGCTTGCCGGAGACTGGGCCCTTGATCTTGAACGCGCCCGCGATGAGATCGGGTGCCGCATGGCTCGCCTCCGCCGGTGCTGCGGTGCGGGAACAATTCCTGAATGAGATGACGGAGGGGGAGTGCCTTGCGCTCCCCTTTCTGTTCGAGTTCTGGGCGATGGAACACCAGTTGCCCCCGGCGGGTGACTGGCGGTCCTGGGTCATCATGGGTGGTCGCGGCGCGGGGAAAACCCGCGCCGGGGCCGAATGGGTACGGTCGTGCGTCGAGGGCGCGCTTCCGCTGTCGCCGGGGCGGTGCAAGCGGGTCGCGCTGATCGGCGAGACCATGGATCAGGTGCGCGAGGTGATGATCTTTGGGGAATCGGGCATCATGAATTGCTCGCCGCCCGATCGGCGCCCCGAGTGGCAGGCCACGCGGCGCTGCCTTGTCTGGCCGAACGGGGCAGAGGCGATGGTGTTTTCCGCGCATGACCCCGAAGGGCTGCGCGGGCCGCAATTCGATGCGGCCTGGGTGGACGAGCTGGCTAAATGGAAAAAGGCACGCGACACCTGGGACATGCTGCAATTTGCGCTGCGCCTTGGCGCGCATCCGCAGGTTTGCGTCACGACGACTCCGCGCAATATCGGCATTCTGAAGGAATTGTTGGAATTGCCGTCGACGGTGGTGACACGCGCCAGGACCGAAGCGAACCGGGCCAACCTTGCCGACAGTTTTCTGGAAGAAGTGCGCGCGCGCTACGGCAATTCGCGGCTGGCCAAACAGGAACTGGACGGCATCCTTGTCACGGACGTGGATGGCGCGCTGTGGACGCATGAGGTGCTGGAGAGGGCGCAGACGCTGAAGGTGCCCAAGGAATTCGATCGTATCGTCGTGGCGGTTGATCCGCCCGCGGGCGAGGGCAAGGCGGCGGATGCCTGCGGTATCGTCGTCGCGGGCGTGGTCTGCGACGGGCCGCCGCAATCATGGCGGGCCTGGGTGCTGGAGGATGCAACGGTGCAGGGCACCTCCCCCACCGGCTGGGCGCAGGCGGCGGCGGATGCGTTTGATCGCTGGCAGGCGGACCGGGTGGTCGCCGAGGTCAACCAGGGCGGGGCCATGGTGGAATCGGTGCTGCGGCAGGTCGCGCCGCAGATCGCTTTGCGCAAGGTTCATGCCACGCGGGGCAAATCCGCGCGGGCCGAGCCGGTGGCCGCGCTTTACGAGCAGGGCCGGATCGGTCATGCGGGGGCGTTTGTCGAGCTCGAGGAACAGATGGGCCTGATGACCGGCGCGGGGTTCGAGGGGCAGGGATCGCCCGACCGCGTCGATGCGCTGGTCTGGGCGCTGACCGAACTGGTGGTCGATTCACAGGCGGGGCACCGGCGGCCCGGCATGCGGATCATCTGAGCGTGACACCATGGGTCCGGGCGGAAACGTCCGGGCCTACAAGTCCTTGCGCATGTCGAAATTCGCAAGGGCCACGCCGCGGCGGACGATGCTGACTTCTGCGATGACCTTGAAACCGTGACGTTCGAAAAACGGGCGCGCGGCGCGGCTGACACTGGATGTCATCGCCCGTGCGCCGCCTGCACGGGCGATGCGCGTCAACGCCTCTAGCAGCTCTGCCCCGATGCCGTGCCCCGCGAAAGCGGGCCGCACGAAGGCCAGGTCGATATGACCCGGTGCCTGCAGGGTCATGTACCCCACCGCGTCCCCGCTGACCTCTGCCATCAGGCCCACCGATTCGCCCACGCGGTCGCGCCAGCGTTCCGGGTCGGGCTTTGGTCCGACCCAGGCGATGCGTTCGGCTTCGCTGTAATGGGCGGTCGTGCCGTTCAGCACCGCATCGCGAAAGATGTCGGCCACGGTGTCGGCGTCGTCGGACAACAGGGGGCGCAGGGTCGGGGTGTCGGTCTTCATCGATGTTCTCGGGCTGTGCTCGGGGCGGGGCGGTATCCCGTCGTATCCCGAAAGCCTACCGGGCGGATTCGCAACGAGCTAGGGCTTTGGCTGCATAGCTGCCTTTCGCGTGCATGGGCTGGGCGTTGCGCGCCCGGCGCGCGGTGCCGCCAGAGCGAATTAACTTCCAATTCATAGTGTGTGTCTCGAACGAACGCGATGCGGACCCGGGGCGGTCCGGGGAACGAAGCAAGGAGCGCCAGCCGATGGTATTCGATTTTCTGCGAGGCAACCGCAACGAAGACGCCGCGTCCGCGACGGCGCCCGAGGCCAAGGCGTCGGCCACCGGGCCTTTGGTGGCCTATGCGACGGCGGGCCGGGTGGCCTGGACGCCGCGCGACTCTGGCTCGCTGACGCGTCAGGGGTTTTCGGGCAACCCGGTGGGGTTTCGCGCGGTCAAGCTGATCGCCGAAGCCGCAGCGGCGCTGCCGCTGGTGTTGCAGGACGATTGCGAGCGATATGCACAGCATCCGCTGCTGTCTCTGGTCACCGCGCCCAACGCGGCGCAGGGCAAGGCCGAGCTGTTCGAAGCGCTTTACGGACATCTGCTGCTGTCGGGCGACGCCTATATCGAGGCGGTCTGCGCCGAGGCGGGTCTTCCGGTCGAACTGCATGTGCTGCGGTCGGACCGGATGCGGGTGATCCCTGGCGCCGATGGCTGGCCGGTGGCTTATGACTACATGGTCGACGGTCGCCGCCATCGTTTCGATGCCTCGGGGCCGGTGCCGCCGGTATGCCATGTGCGGGCGTTTCATCCGCAGGACGATCACTACGGGCTGTCGCCGTTTCAGGCCGCGGCGCAGGCGGTGGATGTGCACAACAGCGCCAGCCGCTGGTCCAAGGGGCTGCTGGACAACGCGGCGCGCCCGTCCGGCGCCATCGTATGGAACGGCGCCGACGGTCAGGGCACCATGTCGACCGAGCAGTTCGAGCGGCTGCGCGACGAGATGGAAAGCCTGCACCAGGGCGCGCGCAATGCGGGCCGTCCGATGCTGCTGGAAGGCGGGCTGGACTGGAAACCGATGGGCTTTTCGCCCTCGGACATGGAATTTCAGAAGACCAAGGAATCCGCCGCGCGGGAAATCGCGGTGGCCTTCGGGGTGCCGCCGATGCTGCTGGGTATTCCCGGCGAGGCGACTTTTGCGAATTATCAGGAGGCGCATCGCGCCTTCTACCGGCTCACCGTGTTGCCGCTGGCGACGCGCGTGACGGCGGCGGTGGGGCGCTGGCTGTCGACGCATCTGGGAGAGCATGTCGAGCTGAAGCCCGACCTTGACCAGGTGCCGGCGCTGGCCAGCGAGCGTGACGCGCAATGGGCGCGCGTGGCGCAGGCGGATTTCCTCACCGCCGCGGAAAAGCGCCGGATGCTTGGTCTGCCGGATATTCCCAAGGAGGATGACGGTGAGTGACCGGCGTATCGAATTCGAACCCTTTGCCTGCGCGCCGGCGCTGAAGCTGGAAGCGCATGAACGGGTCAGCCTGTTGCAGACCGAGGCGTTGAACGCGCGCATCGACCGGCTGGAACTGATGCTGGAGCGGGTCGAACGCAGGCTCTGGCTTGCGGTCTACGGAGTGGCGGCGGTGACATTGTCACAGGCATTTGTCGAGTTGATGTCGGTCGCCCGATGAGCGGATTTCGGAAAGGAACGGGAATGGACCTGGAACACAAGTTTTGCCGCTTTGATGCGGAGGTCGTCGTAGAGGGCGCGAAGATCGAAGGCTATGCCTCGCTGTTCGGGGCCTGCGACCAGGGCGGCGACGTGGTCGCGCCCGGCGCCTATGCCGGGTCGCTCAAGCGGCTGGCGGGCGAGGGGCGCGCGGTCAAGATGCTGTGGCAGCACGACCCCGCCCAGCCGATCGGCATCTGGGACGAGGTGCGCGAGGACGGCAAGGGCCTGTATGTGCGCGGCCGTTTGCTGGACAGCGTTGAAAAGGGCCGCGAGGCCGCCGCGCTGATCGCTGCCGGTGCCATCGACGGTCTGTCGATCGGCTATCGCACCGTCAGGGCGGCGAAGGATGACAAGGGGCGCAGGCTTCTTAAGGAACTGGAACTTTGGGAGGTGTCGCTTGTGACCTTCCCGATGCTTCCCAGTGCGCGTGTGGCGGCCAAGGGCGAGACCCCCGAGGATGCCATCATGCGTGAGCTGGCGCAGGCGCTCGAGGGCGCGCGCCTGGACCTGGCGGGCGTTTGACGCGCGTCTAACACGAACGGGATCGAGACTATGAGCAACTCCGAGACTGTTTCTCGGACCGGGGAAGATCTGACCCCGGTCGCCCGGGTGAGCGCCGCAATGTCGGGGCTTGTCGGGGATATCAAGGCCTTGCAGGCCGACTTTCAGGTGAAGCTTCATAAACAGGAAGAGCGACTGACCATGCTTGACGCAAAAATGACGACCTCTCGCGCGCGCCCTGCGCTGGCCACTTCGGCTGAGCACGATGCCCCCCACCAGAAGGCGTTCGACGCCTATCTGCGCACCGGCGACGATGACGGGCTGCGCGGCCTTGCCCTGGAAGGCAAGGGCATGTCCACCACCGTGGCGGGCGACGGCGGCTATCTTGTCGATCCCGTGACCTCGGATACCGTGAAATCGGTGCTTGACAGCACCGCGTCGATCCGCGCCATCGCGTCGGTCGTGACGGTCGAGGCGACATCGTATGACGTGCTGATCGACCAGGGCGAAACGGGGGCCGGCTGGGCGGACGAGATCGCGGGATCTTCGGAAACCGGAACGCCGACCATCGACCGCATCTCGATCAAGCTGCACGAGTTGTCGGCGATGCCCAAGGCCAGCCAGCGTTTGCTGGATGACAGCGCGTTCGACATCGAGACCTGGCTTGCGGGCCGCGTTGCGGACAAGTTCAGCCGTGCCGAGGCGTCCGCGTTCATCAACGGTGACGGTGTCGACAAGCCCATGGGCATCCTGTCGCATCCGGCGGTCGACAACGAGGTCTGGGCCTGGGGCAACATCGGCTATGTGCCATCGGGCGTGGATGGCGACATCGGCGGCGGCGATCCGATCATTGATCTGGTCTATGCGCTGGGTGCCGAATACCGCGCCAAGGCGTCGTTTGTGATGAACTCGAAGACCGCTGGCGCGCTGCGCAAGCTCAAGGATGCGGATGGCCGTCACCTGTGGTCCGACGGTCTGGCCGCCGCGCAGCCCGCGCGACTGCTCGGCTACCCCGTGCTGGTCTGCGAGGACATGCCCGAGGTCGGCACCGGCGCCGATGCCATCGCCTTTGGCGACTTCTCGGCCGGCTACACCATCGCCGAGCGTCCGGACCTGCGCGTTCTGCGCGACCCGTTCAGCGCCAAGCCGCACGTCCTGTTTTATGCCACCAAGCGCGTGGGCGGCGACGTGAGCGACTTCGCGGCGATCAAGCTGCTGCGCTGCGCCACGGCCTGAACCTGAAGCGGACATGGGGGCAGGGTGACCTGCCCCTGTGGGGCGCGCGTCGCGGCGGTCGCGTTGTCCAGCTGCTCCCCTCCGTCCGAGCAACGTGAGCGGCGCGCGCCCAACCTGGCCTCCGGACCCTTTGGCCCGGACGAGGATAGCGGAGAAAGAGAATGATGTTGATCGAAGAAACCCAGGTGCCCGATGCGGCCCTTCCGGTGGAGGCTTTGAAGCGCCACCTGCGGCTGGGCAGCGGGTTTGCCGAGGATGATGTTCAGGACGCGGTGCTCGGCTCCTTCCTTCGCGCCGCCATGGCCGCGATTGAGGCGCGAACCGGCAAGGCGTTGATAGCACGTGGCTTTGTCTGGACGCTGAGCCAGTGGCGTGACCCTCAGGCGGCGGTTTTCCCCATCGCGCCGGTCAGCGCGGTAAGCCAGCTTGCCATCGTCGACCGCTTCGGGGCGGCGACGGTCAGCGACACTGGCGCCTACCGGCTGGAAGCTGACGGCATGGCGCCAAGGCTGCGCCCGCAGGCGTCCGTGCTGCCTTGCGTCCCCGAGGGCGGGGCGGCCGAGATCCGCTTTACCGCCGGCTATGGGGCGGCGTTCGAGGACATTCCCGCCGATCTGGCGCAGGCGGTCCTGCTGCTGGCGGCGCATTACTACGAATACCGGGACGAGACATCGCTAAGCCAGGGGTGCATGCCCTTTGGCGTTACCTCGCTGATCGCGCGTTACCGTCCGATGCGCATGGGGTTCGGGGCATGAGCGTTCCTGTCCTGAACCGGGAACTGGCGCTGCAAGAGCGTCAGGGCGGCCCCGACGGCGCGGGCGGGCGGAGCGAGACCTGGGTTACGCTGGGCACGCTGTGGGCCGAGGTCACGCCGCGAAGCGGTCGCCAGACGCAAGGGTTCGCCGGAGCCGTGTCGCTTGGCACCTTTCGCATCACGGTGCGCGGCGCGCCCCAGGGGGCTGGCAACCGCCCCGTAGCGGGGCAGAGGTTCGTCATGGGCGCGCGGATTTTCGAGATCCTCGCCGTGACGGAAATCGAGCCCGGCGGGATGTATCTGGACTGTGACGCACGCGAGGAGGTGGCGGCATGACCTATGCGATTTCCGCAGCACTGCAAAGCGCGGTTTACGACCAGCTGATCGGCAATGCGGCCCTGACCGCGCTGGTCGGCGACGACATCTACGACGCGCTGCCGCAAGGCCCGCTGCCAAGCCTTTATCTGACGCTGGGGGCCGAAACCGTGCGCGATGCGTCCGACGGTACCGGCTACGGCGCCTGGCACGACCTGACCGTCGCGGTGGTGACCGATGCGGCGGGCTTTCACATGGCCAAGACCGTTGCCGCGGCGGCGTCAGACGCACTTGTCGATGCGGGGCTGGCGCTGAGCCGGGGACGGTTGGTGAGCCTGAATTTCCGTCGCGCCACGGCGCGGCGGCAAAGCGGCGGACGACGCCGTATCGACATGACCTTCCGCGCGCGCGTCGCGGAAGACTGACCCTTCAATCCAAGGAGTAAGGCAGATGGGTGCCCAGAACGGCAAGGATCTTTTGATCAAGGTGGACGTGACCGGTTCCGGCTCGTTCCAGACCATGGCTGGCCTGCGCGCGACGCGCATCAGCTTCAACGCGGAAAGCGTCGATGTGACCTCGCTGGAAAGCGATGGCGGCTGGCGCGAACTCTTGGGGGGCGCGGGCGTGCGGTCGGCCAACATCTCGGGGTCGGGTGTGTTCAAGGACACGGCCACGGATGAACGCGCGCGGCAGATCTTTTTCGACGGCGTGACGCCTGATTTTCAGGTCATCATCCCCGATTTCGGCACCGTCGAGGGCGCGTTCCTTGTGACGTCGATCGAATACGCGGGGTCGCACAACGGCGAAGCCACCTACGAGATGTCGCTGGCCTCGGCCGGGGCGCTGAGCTTTACTGCGGCACCGTGATGGCAAACCCCTGGGCAGGCGAGGTGGCGCTGACCATCGACGGCGAGCGCCACCTCATGCGGCTGACGCTGGGGGCGCTTGCGGAACTCGAAGCGGGTCTGGGCGAGGATTCGCTGGTCGATCTGGTGACCCGCTTTGAAACGGGGCGGTGCACCACCCGAGACGTGCTGAAGCTGATCGTCGCGGGGCTGCGGGGTGGCGGCTGGCCGGGCGGTGCAAAGGATCTGCTGAACGCCGAGATCGCCGGCGGCCCGATGGCCGCGGCACGGGCGGCGGCGGAACTGCTTGCACGGGCCTTTACGCTGCCGGACGAACAGTGATGCAGCGATTTGACTGGGGAACCTTGCTGCGTGCGGGTGTGCGCGGCCTTGGGCTGAAGCCGCATGAATTCTGGCAACTCACCCCGGTCGAATTGCGGGTGATGCTGGGCGAGGACAGCGGGGCGGCGCCGATGGCGCGCTCGCGGCTGGACGAGCTGCTGAGCGCCTTTCCCGACGACATGAAAGGAGACGGTCGATGACCGATTTCGATACGGCTGACGATCTTGATACCCAGCTTGCCGAGCTGGAGACAAGCTTGGGGTCCGCAACGGCCATGGCGGCGGGTTTCGACGCCGAGATGAAGCGCATCCACGGTACCTTTTCCGAAACGGGGCGCAACGTGGCGTCGTTGGAACGCTCGCTCAGCAAGGGGCTCAGCCGGGCCTTTGACGGGGTGATCCTGGACGGGATGAAGCTGACGGATGCGTTGCAGACGGTGGCGACGTCGATGATCGACGCGGCCTACAAGGCGGCGGTGACCCCTGTGACAAACCAGCTTGGCGGGATCGTCGCGGGGGGGCTGGGCAGTCTGTTCGGTGGCATGTCGCTGTTCGCGGACGGTGCGGCCCTTACCCAAGGCCGCGTCACGCCGTTTGCAACCGGGGGCGTGGTGAACGGCCCTGTCAGCTTTGCCATGCGCGGCGGCACCGGGCTGCTGGGCGAAGCGGGCCCCGAGGCCATCATGCCGCTGAGCAGGGGCGCTGACGGCAAGCTGGGTGTACGCACCCAGGGCAGCAGCCAGCCGGTCAGCGTCGTGATGAATATTTCGACGCCGGATGCGGCGAGTTTCCAGCGCAGCCAGTCCCAGATCGCGGCCCGCATGAGCCGCGCCCTTGGCTCTGGCGCGCGCAACAGGTGAGGGACGGAACATGAGCTTTCACGAGGTAAGATTTCCCACGGATCTGAGCTTTGGCGCGCTGGGCGGGCCGGAGCGGCGCACCGATGTGGTGGAACTGACCAGCGGGCACGAGGAACGCAACAGCCCCTGGGCGCATTCGCGCCGCCGCTATGATGCGGGGTTGGGCCTGCGCCGTCTGGATGACATCGAAAAGCTGCTTGGCTTTTTCGAGGCGCGCAGCGGTCAGCTGCATGGCTTTCGCTGGAAGGACTGGGCGGATTTCAAATCCTGCAAACCTTCGACCACGGTGGCGGCGACCGATCAAGCGATCGGCACCGGGGATGGGACGGCAACCGGCTTTCAACTTGTGAAAGCCTATGTTTCTGGCAGCGCCAGCTATACGCGCCCGATCACCAAACCCGTGGAGGGCACGGTCGTGGTTGCCGTGGCGGGTGTCGCATTGACGCAGGGCACGGATTTCGGGGTCAATGCCGCGACCGGAGAGGTCACGCTGACAACGCCCCCCGCGAACGGCGCGCAGATCACCGCAGGGTTCGAATTCGATGTGCCGGTGCGGTTCGATACCGACCACGTCCATGTCAGTATCGCCACGTTCCAGGCCGGTCAGGCGCCGGATGTGCCGGTTGTCGAGGTGAGGGTCTGATGGGAAAGCAGGAGCTTCACGACCATCTTGCGACCGGCATCACGACGGTGTCGCGCTGCTGGGCGGTTGCTCGCACGGACGGTCTGCGGTATGGGTTCACCGATCATGATGCGGATCTGGTCTTTGACGGGCTGACCTTTCGCGCCGACACCGGCCTGAGCGCCAAGGCGCTCAGCCAGGCGACGGGCCTGTCGGTCGACAACACCGAAGCAATGGGCGCGCTGCGCGACGATTCCCTGTCAGAAGCCGACATCGAAGCCGGGCGTTTTGACGGGGCCGAGGTGGTGTCGTGGCTGGTCAACTGGCGGGATGTCAGCCAAAGGCGCATCCTGTTCCGGGGCAGTATCGGCGAAATGCGCCGGGTGAACGGGGCGTTCCACGCCGAACTGCGTGGACTGACCGAGATGCTCAATCGCCCGACGGGGCGCGTGTACCAGGGGCCGTGTTCCGCGGTTCTGGGGGATCGTGTGTGCCGGGTGGATCTGTCCGATCCGCTGTATGTCCACGAGGGAACGGTGATTGCGGTCGATGAAAACCGCGCGGTCACCTTGCCCCCACTCGACACGTTTGAGGCCGGCTGGTTCCAGCGTGGCAGCCTGACGGTGCTGTCAGGCGTGGCGGCGGGGCTGAGTGGAGCGATCAAGCGTGACCGGATCACGTCGGCCGGTCGGGCGTTCGACTTATGGCAGGGACTGGGCGCCACGCTCGTACCCGGCGACACCGTGCGGATCACGGCGGGATGCGACAAACGCTTTGCCACCTGCCGGGAGAAATATGACAACGCGTTGAATTTCCAGGGCTTCCCGGACATCCCCGAGGAAGACTGGATGCTCGTCTATCCGCAGCGCGCGAAATCTCTTGGGGGAGGCAGCCGCAGATGACACGCATCGACCTTGTGACCGCCGCGCGGGGCTGGATCGGCACGCCCTACGTTCATCAAAGCTCGGTCCGGGGCGCGGGCTGCGATTGCCTTGGTCTTGTGCGCGGCGTCTGGCGCGAGGCCATTGGGCCGGAACCGGAAGACATCCCGCCGTATACCCGCGACTGGTCCGAACCGCAGGGCGACGAGGCGCTGTTTCGCGCCGGGTTGCGCCATATGACGCGCAAGGCATTGAACGACGAGGCGCCGGGCGATGTGCTGCTGTTCCGGATGCGGGCCAGTTCGGTCGCGAAACACCTTGGGCTTCAGGCCCGCACGGGCGAGGCCGCAAGCTTTGTCCATGCCTACAGCGGGCACGGCGTGATCGAAAGCGCGCTCAGCCTGCCCTGGCGTCGCCGCATCGTGGCGCGCTTTGCCCTTCCAACGGAGACGAACTGATGGCGACGATTGTATTTTCGGCCGTGGGCGCGGCGGTCGGCAGCGCGTTCGGCGGGTCTGTGCTGGGGCTGTCGATGACCGCTGTGGGCCAGTTCATCGGCGCAAGCTTTGGCCGCGCGCTGGATCAGCGGCTCATGGGGCAGGGATCGGAAAGCGTTGAAACCGGGCGCACTGACCGCTTTTACCTCAGCGGCGCCGGTGAAGGGGCGGCCATCGCGCGCGTCTATGGGCGCGTGCGGCTGGGCGGCCATGTGATCTGGGCCAGCGAATTCACCGAGAGCACGCACACCGAAAAGGTCGGCGGCGGCGGTGGCAAGGGGGGGCCGTCCACGCCGTCGTCCAAGGTGACCAGCTACAGCTATTCGCTGAGTCTTGCGCTGGCGCTTTGCGAGGGCGAGATCACCAGTGTCAACCGCGTCTGGGCGGACGGAGCCGAGTTCCCGATCAAGGATCTGAACATGCGCGTCTATCATGGAACGCGCGATCAGTTGCCCGACCCCCATATGGAAGTCATCGAAGGTACCGGCGCGGTTCCGGCCTATCGCGGCACGGCCTATGTCGTGATCGAGGACGTGGACCTGGCGGTGTTCGGCAACCGCATCCCTCAGTTCAGCTTTGAGGTCACGCGTCCGGCGCAGACCGATACAGCCCGCGGTCTGGCGGACGTGCCCCATTGCGTGCGCGGGATAGCGATGATCCCCGGCACGGGAGAATATTCGCTTGCCACCCAAGCGGTACCGATGAGCTATGCGCGCGATGGCGCCGGAATAGCGAACGTGAATTCGCCGGCCGAAGAACCCGATTTCAATGTCTCGCTCGACCAGCTTGTCGAAGAGGTGCCCGGTTGCGGGGCGGTATCGCTTGTGGTCAGCTGGTTCGGCAACGATCTGCGCTGCGGCGACTGCGAGATCCGTCCCAAGGTCGAACAATCCGAATTCGACAGCGATGCCATGCCCTGGCGGGTATCGGGGCTGGATCGCTCGACCGCGCAGCCCGTGCCAAGAGCCGGCGGCAGGCCGGTTTACGGCGGCACGCCTTGCGACCAGTCGGTCATTCAGGCGATTCAGCGCATGTCCGGGCAGGGCCTTGACGTGATGTATTACCCGTTCGTTCTGATGGATCAGCTTGCGGACAATGGTCTTCCCGACCCCTGGACGGGGGCGACCGGTCAACCGGTTCTGCCGTGGCGCGGGCGCATCACGCTTAGCGCCGCGCCGGGGCAGGCCGGCACGCCGGACGGCACCTCTGCCGCGACGGCCGAGGTCGCGGCCTTTTTCGGGACGGCGGCGGCTGCCGATTTCGCGATGTCGGACGGCGGAGTCAGCTACGCGGGCCCGGATGAATGGTCCTATAGCCGCTTCGTCCTGCATCAGGCCGCACTTTGCGCCGCGGCGGGCGGGGTCGAATCCTTTTGCATCGGCTCGGAAATGCGTGCGCTGACGCAAATCCGTGACGATATGGGGTTTCCGGCTGTGGCGCGGCTGAAGGCGCTGGCCGCCCAGTGCCGCGCGCTGCTTGGTCCCCAGGTCAAGATCAGCTATGCCGCCGACTGGACGGAATATTTCGGCTATCATCCTCAGGATGGGTCGGGCGATGTGTACTTTCACCTCGACCCGCTTTGGGCCGATCCGGACATCGACTTCATCGGCATCGACAATTACATGCCTGTCGCCGATTGGCGCGACGGCACGGATCATGCGGATGCGGGCTGGGGCGCGATCTACAACGAGGACTATCTGGCGTCCAACATCGAAGGCGGAGAAGGATTCGACTGGTATTACGCCAGCGACGCGAACCGCGCCGCGCAAATCCGGTCGCCCATTTCCGACGGCGCCCATGGCGAGCCGTGGGTCTATCGCTACAAGGATATTCGCAACTGGTGGGCCCACGCGCACCATGACCGGATCGGCGGGGTGCGTCAGGCCACATCCACCGGCTGGACACCGCAATCCAAGCCAGTGCGCTTTACCGAACTGGGTTGTGCAGCCATTGACAAGGGGGCGAACCAGCCAAACAAGTTCCTTGATCCCAAAAGCTCGGAAAGCGATCTGCCGCATTATTCCAACGGGCAGCGCGACGAGCTGATGCAGCATCAGTACCTGCGTGCGCTGTACGGGTACTGGGGCGATGCGGCCAACAACCCGGAGTCGTCCACCTATGGCGGCCCGATGCTGGATATGGATCACGCCTGTGTCTGGGCCTGGGATGCGCGTCCCTACCCTTGGTTTCCGGGGCTGAACAGCCTCTGGGCGGACGGGGACAACTACCGGCGCGGACATTGGCTGAACGGGCGGGCCTCGCAGCGCACACTTGCCTCTGTCGTCGCGGAAATTTGCGAAACGGTCGGGCTGTCCGACTACGATGTCAGCGCGTTGCACGGATGGGTGCGCGGGTATGTCGTGGACGAGGTCGGAGACGCGCGCCGGGCGATCCAGCCGCTGATGCTGGCGCATGGGTTCGACGCGGTCGAACGGGACGGAACGCTGCATTTCATCCTGAGGCGCGACCGGCAGGCCACACCGATCGATCCAAGCCGGCTGGCGATATCGGACGAACTGGAAGGCGATCTGGTGCGGATCCGTGCGTCAGAGGCTGAAATGGCCGGCCGCGTCCGGCTGCGCTTTGTCGAGGCGGACGGCGATCATGCGGTTGTCGGCGAAGAAACGGTCCTGCCGAATGAGCGCACCCATGCGGTCGCGGATACCGAACTGCCGCTGGTGATGACCCGCGGCGAAGGACGCCAGACCGTGGAACGCTGGCTGGCGGAATCGCGGGTGGCGCGTGATACGCTGCGCTTTGCCTTGCCGCCGTCGCAAATGCCGATCACCGCCGGGGACATCGTGTCGCTTCCCTCGGCGTCGGGGACGCTACAGGCCAGGGTCGACAGGGTCGAGATCGGCGCACTTCAGCTGATCGACGCGGTGCACCACGAGCCGGACGTCTACCAGCCGTCCACCTTCCCGGATCAATCGCCGACCCTGCGCGGTTTCGTGGCGCCGGTCCGGGTCACGCCGCTGTTCATGGATCTTCCGCTTGTCACCGGCGAAGAGGTGCCGCATGCGCCCTATCTGGCGCTGACCTCCGATCCGTGGCCGGGGTCTGTTGCTGTCTACGACTCGGCGACGGACGAGGATTATGTGCTCAACAGCGTGCTGGGCGGGCGGTCCATCGTGGGGCAAACGGAAACGGCGCTGGCCAGCGCGCCTGCGGGGCGCATCGACCGGGCCGGGGCGCTTCGTGTCCGGCTGTTTTCCGGCGCGCTGCAATCGGTCAGCGACGACCGTTTTCTGGCGGGTGGCAACCTTCTGGCGATCGGGGACGGCACGGCGGGCAACTGGGAGCTGTTGCAATACCGCGACGCGGCGCTTGTCGGGGAAGACACATGGGCGCTGTCGCACCGCTTGCGCGGCCAGCTTGGAACCGACGGGATCATGCCGCAAATCTGGCCCGAGGGATCCTATGTCGTGGCGTTGAACGGCGTGCCCGAACAGATCGACCTGCCCGCCGCCATGCTGCGCATCCAGCGCCACTATCGCATCGGCCCGGCCAGCCGGGGCTATGACGACGCAAGCTATATCCAGCGCGAAGAATCGTTCAGGGGTATCGGTCTGCGCCCCTATACCCCGTGTCATCTGCGGGCGGCGCAATCGGGCGGGGCGGTGTCGATCAGCTGGGTCCGCCGCACGCGGATCGACGGTGACAGCTGGGATCTTGAAGATGTTCCGCTGGGCGAGGAAAACGAACGCTACCTTGTGCGCATCATGCAATCAGGCACCGAGATCCGCCGGGCCACGGTCACCGAGCCGGGCTGGAGCTACGATCCGGCGGAGGATGGGCTGTCGGGGGCCTACAATGTGAAGGTGGCGCAGATCTCGGCGCGCTTCGGGCGCGGACCGTCGGCCAGCCTGGGGCTGACCGCATGAGACCGGTGCTGCACGGCGATCTTGTCGCCGGAGCCCGCGCGCTGTTGTGCGTGCCGCGCGGGCTCCGCTGGCGAGCGGCACGCGACCTTGTCGCACAAGCCGATGCGGCGGATCGCTATCGCCGCCGCCTTGGCCGGATACATCCCGACTGGGGCAACGGCACCCTTATGGCGGCGGCGCTTGGCCGTCCCCATGCGCCCGAACGGCGGCTGGACGATCCCGATTACGCCGACTGTCTGATCCTTGTGCTGGAGGCGGTCCGGCATTGGCGCCAGCGCCGCTGGACAGGGGTCATCGGGGCGCGCCCGGCAAAGCCGATGGTGTTTCATCACGTCAGACGATGAAAACGATCAACGATTTGCGTTTCAAGCCTCCGCCGCTATCTGCTATTGTCAGTGGATCGAACGGAGGTTGCCATGCCCGAAACCCGCGCAAAGATCGCCGAGCTGGACCCGGTCTGGGCCCGGATCACTCGCGAAGCCGAAGAGGCCGTCGCCGCCGAGCCGTTGCTTGGCGGCATGGTGCATGTCTCGGTGCTGCATCACGCGACGATCGAGGGGGCGCTGGCGTTCCGGATCGCGATGAAACTCGCAAACGGCGAAATGTCCGAACAGATCCTGCGGGAAATCTGTGACGAGGCGTATGCTTCCGACCCGTGGCTTGCCCGCGCGGCGCGCGCCGACATCCGCGCCACCTATGAACGCGACCCCGCCTGCCACCGGTTCCTTCAGCCGCTGCTGTACTTCAAGGGCTTTCAGGCGGTGCAAAGCCAGCGCGTGGCGCATTGGCTATGGGGGCAGGGGCGCAGGGATCTGGCGTTCTTCATCCAGATGCGCGCCTCCGAAGTGTTTGGCGTCGATATTCATCCCGCGGCAAAGATCGGCTGCGGCATCATGATCGACCATGCGCATTCCATCGTCATCGGCGAGACTGCCGTGGTGGGACACAATGTGTCTATCCTGCATTCGGTGACGCTGGGCGGGACCGGCAAGGAAGACGAAGACCGACACCCCAAGATCGGCGATGGCGTGCTGATCGGCGCCGGGGCCAAGGTTCTCGGTAACATCCGCATCGGCAACGGATCACGCATCGCGGCGGGCTCTGTCGTGCTGGAAGATGTGCCGCCCTGCAAGACGGTGGCGGGCGTGCCGGCCAAGATCGTAGGCGACGCCGGGTGCGACCAGCCCTCGCAACTGATGGATCAAAAGCTCACCGGGTGCAACTGCACCGGCTAGGCGACCCCCGCGGGCGGATCGCCCCGTCCGCGCTATGGGGGGTCACTCGGCGGCTACGGCAAGCCTGCGTTTCGGGCGGGCGTCGATCCACGCCAGCCCCAGCATCGCAATGCCTCCGACGGCCAGCAGCGCCCCGGCAAGGCCGGTGATGTGCCAGCCGTGGCCTGCGGCAAGCCCCATACCCGCCAGCCACGGACCGATGGCATTGCCCGCGTTGAAGGCGGCGTGGTTCAGCGCGGCGGCAAGGGTCTGCCCTTCTCCGGCGACATCCATCAGCCGCATCTGAAGCGGAATCACCAGCCCGGCGGTCAGCCCTAGCGCGGCGACGGCGGCAACCATCGCGATCCAGTGTCCCATCACCGCCGCGTACAGCAGCGTGGTCGCCACCATGCCCAGCAGCAGGATCAGCGTTCCGCCGAATTGCGACCAGGTGGCCAGGCGGCCTGCGTAGTAATTCCCCGCCGTGGCCCCCACGCCAAAGGCGGACAGCGCAAAGGGAATCACCCATTCCGGCGCGCCCCCCGCGGAAATCAACGCCGCCGAGAAATAGGAATAGACGGCGAACACCGCGCCAAATCCGATCGCGCCCACACCCAGCGTGAGCCAGACGGCGCGGTTCTTCAGCGCGGACAACTCACGCAGCGCGCTTGGCGCCGGCCCGCCCCGCACGTCCGGCGCCACCCGTGCCATCATCGCCATAGAACAGGCGGCGATCGCTGCGACGATGACAAAGCACCAGCGCCAGCCAAAGGCCTGCCCGATGGCCCCCGCGGCCGGCACGCCGACGATGTTGGCGACCGTCAGCCCCATCAGTACCTGCGCCACCCCGGCGGCCTTGCGACCCGGCGGGCTGAGTTCGGCGGCGAACAGCATCGCGATGCCCAGAAACGCGCCATGCGGCAACCCCGCCAGCACGCGTGAGATCACCAGCGTGTCGATCCCGGTCGCCAGCGACGTCAGGATGTTTGTCAGCATGAAAACCGCCATCAGCAGGATCAGCAACAGCTTGCGCGGCAGATAGCTGCCAAGGATCGCCAGCACCGGCGCGCCCACCACCACGCCGATGGCATAGGCGCTGACCGCGTGGCCGGCTTCGGGTTCGGCCACGCCCAGATCGCGGGCATAATAGGGCAGGAGCCCCATCGCGGCGAATTCCGTGATGCCGATGGCAAAGGCGCCCATCGCAAAGGACAGGATCGTCAGGCGCGCCTGGCGGTCGAGTTGGGCCATGGGTGTTCTCCGGGCTTTCGGGGACCGGCACGCGCACCGGAACGGTTGGCAGGGCACGGCAACGCCTGCCGCATTGGGCCATGAAGGACGCTAATGGCGAATGCCGGGGCAGAACAACTGTTCAATTCGCAAGGGTGCCATGAGTGCCGGACATACGCCGCCCAGACATACGCCGCCCAGACATACGCCGCCCAGACATACGCCGCCCAGACATACGCCGCCCAGATGTGCACCGCAAAGCGCCATGCGCCGCGACAAGACACATCCCCAAAAAAGAAAGACGCCCGCTGGTGGGCAGCGGACGTCCTGACACTGGCCCGCGCCGGGCGGACCAGTGAAAACAAACGGGATCAGGCCAGCATCATCATCGGGTTTTCCAGGTTCTCGACAATCGCCTTGAGAAGCTCGGCGCCAAGCGCGCCGTCGATGACCCGGTGATCGACCGACAGCGTAACCGACATGATCGTGGCGACCGTCAGTTCGCCATCGGCGCCGACGACCGGCTTCTTGACGCCCGCGCCCACGGCCAGGATCGCCCCGTGCGGCGGGTTGATGACCGCATCGAAATTGTCGATGCCGAACATGCCCAGGTTCGAGATCGCGAAGCTGCCGCCGACGTATTCGTGCGGCGCCAGCTTGCGGTCGCGGGCGCGTTTCGCCAGATCCTTCATTTCCGCCGACAGCGCTGACAGCGATTTCATCTCGGCATCCTTGAGCACCGGGGTGAACAGCCCGCCATCGACCGCGACGGCAACCGCCACATCGGACGGTTTCAGCTTCAGCAACCGGTCGGCGGCCCAGACGGCGTTGGCATCGGGCACCGTTTGCAGCGCCAGCGCGCTTGCCTTGATGATGAAATCGTTGACCGACAGCTTGACGCCGCGCCCTTCAAGCTGCTTGTTCAACTGGCTGCGGAATTTCAGCAGCGCGTCCAGCTTGATGTCCCGGCGCAGGTAGAAATGCGGAATGGTCTGCTTGGCCTCGGTCAGGCGGCTGGCGACGGTGCGGCGCATGCCGTCCAGCTTGACCTCTTGGTAGTCGCGATCCGCATACATCTTCATGACGGCTTCGGTCGACGGACCGGCGGGCATGACGGTGGCGTCGGCCTTTTTCGCCGCAGGGGCCGAAGCGGCCTCGGCGCTGGGGGCGTCGGCCTTGCCCGGCCGCGCGGCCTCGACGTCGGCCTTGACGATGCGGCCATGCGGCCCGCTGCCCTTGACCTGGCTCAGATCCAGCCCCTTGTCGGCCGCGATGCGGCGCGCCAGCGGCGTGGCAAAGACGCGCGTGCCGCCGGACGATCCGCCGCCGGTGGTTTTCGGCGCGGCCTCTTCGCCGGAATAGCCGCCCGCGGGGGGGGAGGCCGGGGTGGCGGGCGCGGTTTCGGTCGGCTGGTCCACCGGCTTGGGCGCCGGGGACACGTCGCCGATGTCATCGGCGCTTTCGCCTTCTTCCAGCATCACCGCGATGGGGGTGTTGACCTTGACGCCTTCAGCGCCGGCCTCGATGAGGATCTTGCCCACCGTGCCCTCGTCGACGGCTTCGAATTCCATAGTGGCCTTGTCGGTTTCGATCTCGGCGAGAATGTCGCCGGAGCTGACGGTGTCGCCTTCCTTCACCAGCCATTTGGCCAGCGTGCCTTCTTCCATGGTCGGCGAGAGGGCGGGCATCAGGATTTCAATCGGCACTGGGGGATCCTCCCGTTTCGGCGCAGCGATCCTTGGCCTCTGCGCAATCGTTGCGTATCTCGTTCAAGCGGCCGTTTTCGAAGCCAAAGGCGATCTGCCCCGGATGGTCGAGCACCTGGGCGATGACGATATCCTGGCCCCGGTCGAACCGCGACAGCGACGCATCGTCAAGCACTGCGACCACCCGGTCCCGGTCCTGCCCCCGCAGCGCCGCAAGCGCCACGCGCGACAGCGTCTGGTTTTCGCCCACGAGGCGTGTCTCGTCCATGGCCGCGTATTCCGTGTTTTTCTCATCCCGCATCAGCTCGCGGATCGTTTCTGTCGAGTGACCCACGAGCAGCCCCGCCGCAAAGGCGAGGCAGATGATGACGGGATTCAGCCTCACCGGTAGGTGACCTGCTTCACGGCGTCGATGACTTCGGCGGGGGTCAGCAGCGCGTGCTTTTCAAGGTTGGCCGCGTAAGGCATCGGCACGTCCTTGCCGGTGCAGTTGATTACCGGAGCATCCAGCCAGTCGAACGCGTTCTGCATGATATAGGCGCCAAGGTGGTTGCCGATGGACCCCACGGGAAAGCCTTCCTCGACGGTCACGCAGCGGTTGGTCTTTTTCACCGACTCGATGACTGTGCCGTAATCGAGCGGGCGCAGGGTGCGCAGGTCGATCACCTCGGCCTCGATGCCCTCTTCCGCAAGCTTTTCAGCGGCTTCCAGCGCGTAGGTCATGCCGATGCCAAAGCTGACGATGGTGACGTCCTTGCCGGTCCGCCAGATCTTGGCCTTGCCGAACGGCACGGTGAAATCATCCAGCACCGGCACATCGAAGCTGCGCCCGTACAGGATCTCGTTTTCCAGAAAGATCACCGGGTTGGGGTCGCGAATGGCCGATTTCAGCAGACCCTTGGCGTCGGCGGCCGAATAGGGCATCGCCACCTTCAGACCGGGGATCATCGCGTACCAGGCCGCGTAATCCTGGCTGTGCTGCGCACCGACGCGGGCGGCGGCACCGTTCGGGCCACGGAACACCATAGGAGCCCCCATCTGGCCGCCCGACATATACAGCGTCTTGGCCGCCGAGTTGATGATCTGGTCGATCGCCTGCATGGCGAAGTTGAACGTCATGAATTCGACGATCGGCTTCAGCCCGCCGAACGCGGCGCCCACACCGATCCCGGCAAAGCCGTGTTCGGTGATCGGCGTGTCGATCACGCGCTTGTCGCCGAATTCAGCCAGCAAGCCCTGGGTGACCTTATAGGCGCCCTGATATTCGGCCACTTCTTCGCCCATGACGAAGACGTTGGCGTCGGTGCGCATTTCCTCGGCCATCGCATCGCGCAAGGCTTCGCGCACGGTCTGCGATTTCATCTCGGTGCCTTCGGGCCAGTCCGGCGACGCGGCGGCGGCGGGCACGGTCGTGGCGGTTTCCTGCGGGCCGGGGGCGGCGTCGGCCGCGGCCTCGGCGGGTGCGCTTTGCGGGGCGCTTTCGGGCGCCGGGGCGCTCGCGGCGTCTTCGACGCTTTCGCCTTCCTCGACAATCACCGCGATGGGGGTGTTGACCTTGACGCCCTCGGTGCCCTCGTCGATCAGGATCTTGCCGACGATGCCTTCATCGACGGCCTCGAATTCCATCGTCGCCTTGTCGGTTTCGATTTCGGCCAGAATGTCGCCGGAGGTGACGGTGTCGCCCTCCTTGACCAGCCATTTCGCCAGCGTGCCTTCCTCCATCGTCGGAGAAAGCGCGGGCATCAGAATCTGCGTTGCCATTTTCGGTCGTCCTCCTGCCTCAGGCGTCGATCGCGTCGCCCTGGGGCACGTCATCGGAATAGATATCGGTCCATAGCTCTTCAAGCGCGGGCTCGGGGCTGTCCTTGGCGAACTCGGCCGAGGCGTTGACGATATCCTTGATCTCCTTGTCGATCGCTTTCAGATCGTCTTCGGAGGCGTGCCCGCCGGTCAGCAGCAGGTCGCGCACGTTCTGGATGGAATCGCGTTCCTCGCGCATCTTCTGCACTTCCTCGCGGGTCCGGTATTTCGCCGGGTCCGACATGGAATGGCCGCGATAGCGGTAGGTCTTGACCTCGAGGATATACGGGCCCTTGCCCTCGCGGCAATGCGCGACGGCCTTTTCGCCGGCGGCCTTGACCGCCAGCACATCCATGCCATCGACCAGTTCACCGGGAATGCCAAAGGGCGCGCCACGGGTGTAGATGTCTTCGCCGCTGGTGGATCGCTTTTGCGCGGTCCCCATGGCGTACTGGTTGTTTTCGATGACAAAGATCACCGGCAGCTTCCAGATCGACGCCATGTTGAAGGTCTCGTAAACTTGGCCTTGGTTCGCCGCGCCATCGCCGAAATAGGTGAATGTCACGCGGTCGTTTTCCAGATACCTGTCGGCAAAGGCAAGCCCCGCGCCAATCGGCACCTGCGCGCCCACGATGCCGTGCCCGCCGTAGAAATGCTTTTCCCGGCTGAACATGTGCATCGAGCCGCCCTTGCCCTTGCTGTAGCCGCCTTCGCGGCCCGTCAGCTCGGCCATGACGCCGTCGGGGTCCATTCCGCAGGCCAGCATGTGGCCGTGGTCGCGGTACGAGGTGACGCGCTTGTCGCCCTCGGAAGCGGCGGCCTCAAGGCCGACAACAACAGCCTCCTGACCGATGTAAAGGTGACAAAAGCCCCCGATAAGCCCCATGCCGTACAGCTGTCCCGCCTTCTCTTCGAAGCGGCGGATCAGCAGCATGTCGCGGTAGTATTGCCGCAGCTCATCAGGAGAGACATTCGGCTTGGCGCTGGATTTCCGGGCGGCCATGCGATTCCTCCCCAAGTAGTTTAGTGTTAAACTTTCCGCCAACCCTACCCAGCCCCGGCCCAAGTGTCAAAGGGCGCTTCCCTGGCATTGGTAAAAATCTCTGTGTGCGGGCGCGGCTGGCAGGCGATACGCGGCGCTTGCGGGGCGGGAGAAATCCGGCAATAATCCCGATATCAGGAAAAATTCTCGGAACAGACCAATGCCCGACGCCAAATCCGACGCTTCGCCAGACCCGTCGCCCGCCCCTTTGCCAGATCGCGCACCGGATCGCGCACCAGACCGCTCTCTGGCGCGTCTGACGGACCGCCTGTCCGACCGTCTGGCGCAATTGCGCGCGGGTCGCGGGATGACGCTGGACCAGCTGGCGCAGGCAAGCGGTGTCAGCCGCGCCGCGCTGTCACGGCTTGAAAAGGCCGAGGTCAGCCCAACCGCCGATGTGCTCGGCAGGCTGTGCACCGCCTATGGCATGACCATGTCGCGCCTGCTGGCGATGGTCGAGGATGGTTTTACCCCGCATGTGCGCAAGGCCGATCAGCCGGTCTGGACGGATGGCGGGTTTCAGCGGCGCGTGGCGTCTCCGGGCAATGCCGCGCTGGCCGCCGAGGTCATCGAATGCCGCCTCGAACCGGATACGCGCATCGCCTATGACGCGCCCCCGGTGCCGGATCTGGAACATCACCTGATGATGCAAAGCGGGCGCCTGACGGTGACGCTGGACGGGGTCGCGCATTCTCTGCGGCCCGGCGATGCGCTGCGATACCGGCTGTCGGGCGGATCGGTGTTCGAAACGCCCACGGAGAAGGGGGCCAAATATCTGCTGGTCCTCGTGACGCCGTGATCCGCGAACTGGACGCCGCCGGCGCCGCCGCGCATCTGCCCGACCTTGCGGGTACGCTGCACGCCTGTGTCGAAGACGGGGCCAGCGTCGGCTTCGTGATGCCGTTTTCGCCGGCCGGGGCCGAGGCGTTCTTTCGCGACTCGGTGCTGCCGTCGCTGGCGCGCGGGGGGCGGGTGATCTGGGGCGCGTTCGATGCGGGCCTGTTGGTGGGCACCGTACAGCTTGATCTTGAGATGATGCCGAACCAGCGTCACCGCGCCGAGGTCTGTAAGCTGCTGGTGCGCCCGTCCCATCGCCGCCGCGGTATCGCCCGCGCGCTGATGCAGGCGCTGCTGATGCGCGCGGATGCGGCGGACCGGACGCTTGTCACGCTGGACACCCGCTCGGGCGACGGGGCGCAGGCGCTTTATGCGGCATGCGGCTTTGACGTTGCCGGGGAAATTCCCGGTTTCGCGCTTGCGCCCGACGGCAGCGACAGGCGCGACGCCACGACCTATATGTACCGCAACGCCCCCGCGCGCGCGGCGCCCTGACTTCAGGCTTGCGCGCGCATATCCGAAACGGCGCGCTACGGAGCAGACAGCGCGAAATCGGGCAAGGTCAGTCTGCGTTGCAAAAAATTCTCTTGCGTCGACCGAAGGATCAATACCACTCTGCCCGCACGGCCAAGCTCCCGGATTGCAAAGAGGGGTTGGCACGAGGGTCCCGAATGCAATTCCTCAGGGGGAAAATTCATGAAAACGAAGTCGATTCTCAAGGCGACGGCGATGGCCGTGATCGTCGGCGGCACGCCGGTCTACGCACAGGACATGGATGCGCTGATCGCTGCCGCCACCGATGATGGGATGCTGTCGACCATCGCGCTTCCCCACAGCTGGTGCGGCTATGGTGACGTGATCGCCGGCTTCAAGGAAAAATACCCCGACATCGAGGTCAACGAACTGAACCCCGACGCCGGGTCCGCCGATGAACTGGAAGCGGTGCGCGCCAACCAGGGCAACACCGGCCCGCAGGCGCCCGATGTGCTGGACGTGGGCTTTGCCTTCGGCCCGCAGGCCAAGGACGAAGGCCTGACCATGGATTACAAGGTCGCCACCTGGGACACGATCCCCGACAGCGCCAAGGATGCCGATGGCCACTGGTACGGCGATTACTACGGCGTGCTGTCGTTTGTCGTGAACACCGATCTGGTCGATAACGTGCCCCAGGACTGGGAAGACCTGCTGAAACCCGAATACGCCAACGCCGTGGCGCTGGCAGGCGATCCGCGCGCGTCCAATCAGGCCATCCTTGCGGTCATGGCCGCCGGCATGGCGATGGGCGGCGAGGCCGGCACCGCGTCCGGTGAAGCCGGGCTAGAATTTTTCAGCAAACTCAGCGAAGCGGGCAATTTCGTGCCCGTGATCGGCAAGGCGGGTACGCTGGCGCAGGGCGCGACCCCGATCGTCATCGCGTGGGATTACAACGGCCTGGCCTGGCGCGACACGTTGGAAGGCAACCCGCCGCTGGAGGTGGTCGTGCCCGCCTCTGGCGTGGTCGCAGGTGTCTATGTGCAGGCGATCAGCGCCTACGCTCCCCAGCCCGATGCCGCCAAGCTGTGGATGGAATACCTTTATTCCGACGAAGGTCAGCTGGGCTGGCTGGAAGGCTACTGCCACCCGATCCGCTTCAACGATCTGGCGGCCAAGGGCGCCATCCCGCAGGAAATGCTGGACGCGCTGCCCCCCGCCGAAGCCTATGAACAGGCCGTCTTTCCCAGCCTTGACGAACAGGCCGCCAACAAGGAAGCCGTGACCGCCAATTGGGACAGCGTCGTCGGCGCGAACGTCCAGTAAGCCCATGCGCTCCGCCCGATGTCGTGTCGGGCGGGGCGCGCAAGCGATATGACAGCCCCCCCCCATACCCCCGCCCGCAAACCCGTGCTGCCGCTTGGCTGGCTCGGGTTGTTTCCGTTCGCCCTGTTCGCGCTGCTGTTCCTGATCCTGCCGACAATGAACATCGTGACCGGCGCGTTCCAGACCGCCGACGGTACGCCGACGTTGCAGAATATCGCCAACCTGTTCCAACCGTCGATCCTGTCGGCCTACTGGATTTCGATCCGCATTTCATTCGCCACCGCGCTGCTGGGCTGCCTGATCGGCTTTGGCATCGCCGCCGCCGTGACGCTGGGCAACCTTCCGGGCTGGCTGCGCGGTCCGGTGATGACATTTTCGGGGGTTGCGTCGAACTTCGCCGGTGTGCCCTTGTCATTTGCGTTCATCGCGACGCTGGGGCGGGTGGGGCTGGTCACGGTGCTGCTGCGCGAATGGTTCGGGTTGAACCTTTATAGCCTGGGATTCAACCTGCTCAGCTTCTGGGGGCTGACGCTGGTCTACCTGTTCTTTCAGATCCCGCTGATGGTGCTGATCGTCACCCCCGCGCTGGACGGTCTGCGCCGTGAATGGCGCGAGGCGTCCGATATCCTGGGTGCCACGGGCGGGCAATACTGGCGCATGGTTGCGCTGCCGATCCTGACACCGACGCTGCTGGGCACATTCGCGCTGCTCTTTGCCAATTCCTTTGGCGCGGTCGCCACCGCCTATGCGCTGACCGGATCGTCGTTGTCGATCGTACCCATCGTGCTGTTCGCCCAGATCCGCGGAGACGTGTTGCAAGACCCCCATCTTGGCTACGCGCTTGCGTTCGGCATGATCGTCGTCACCGGTATCGCCAACGGGCTGTATGTCTGGTTGCGCGCAAAAACCGAACGGTGGACGGTATGAAGCCCAAAGCCTGGTCCTGGCTGGTCTTTCTGCTGGGCTTTGCCTATTTCGCGCTGCCGCTGATCGGCACGCTGGAATTTTCGCTGCGAAAGCGGCGGGGGGAATACTCGCTGGATGCCTATGTCTGGGTGTTCGAGGATACCCAGTTTCGCGAAACCTTCGGCTATTCGGTGGTGATGGCGCTGCTGACCATCGTGTTCGGCATGCTGCTGGTGGTGCCGACCGCATATTGGGTGCGGCTGCGCTATCCGCGCCTGCGCCCGGTGGTCGAATTCATCACCCTGCTGCCGCTTGTCATCCCGCCGATCGTCATCGTATTCGGCTATATCCGGTTGTATAACACATCGTCCTTCCTGCCGATGACGGGTACGACCTTTGGCACCAATCTGCTTTTGATGTTCGGCTATGTGACGCTGTCATTGCCCTATATGTACCGCGCGGTGGATACCGGGCTGCGCACCATCGACGTGCGCACCCTGACCGAGGCCGCGCAAAGCCTCGGGGCAGGGTGGGTCACCATCATCGGGCGCATCATTCTGCCAAACGTGCTGATCGCGGTGATGTCGGGGGCGTTCGTGACCTTTGCCATCGTCATCGGGGAATTCGTGCTGGCAGCGCTGCTGAACCGCCCGGCGTTCGGGCCGTATATGCAGCTGATCGGGGCCAACCGGGCCTATGAACCGGCGGCTCTGGCCGTGATCGCCTTTACCATCACCTGGTTCTGCATCGGCCTGATGCAGGTCGCCAGCCGCATGACGCCGCAATCGCGCGCAAAGAGGTCCTGATGTCCTTTCTTCAACTCGATCAACTGCGCAAATCCTTCGGCGCCACGCAGGTGGTCAGGAACTTCGATCTCGAGATCGAACAGGGCGAATTCGTCTCGTTGCTTGGTCCGTCAGGATGCGGCAAGACCACGGTGTTGCGCATGATCGCCGGATTCGAGGCGCCGTCGCACGGGGCCATCCGGGTGGGCGGCGACGAGGTGACCCACAAGCGCCCCAACCAACGCAACGTGGGCATGGTGTTCCAGTCCTATGCGCTGTTTCCGAACCTCACCGTGGCGCAGAACGTTGCTTTCGGGCTGCGCGTCAAGGGCGCGGGCAAGGCGCAAAGAGCCGCGCGGGTGGCCGAGATGCTCTCGCTCGTGGGGCTGGTCGACTTCGGCAATCGCTACCCGTTCCAGCTGTCGGGGGGGCAGCAGCAGCGCGTGGCGCTGGCGCGTGCGCTGGCGGTACAGCCCAGGGTGCTGCTGCTGGATGAGCCGCTGTCGGCGCTTGATGCCAAGATCCGTGTCAGCCTGCGCGAGGAAATCCGAGAGATCCAGAAACGACTGGGCATCACCACGGTCTTCGTCACCCACGATCAGGAAGAGGCGCTGTCCATGTCGGATCGCATCGTGGTGATGAACGGAGGCGTGGCGCAGCAGGTCGGCACGCCGCATGAAATCTACTCCTCTCCGGCGAACCGGTTCGTGGCCGAATTTGTGGGGCGGCTGAATGTGCTTGACGCTGAGGTCACCGATCCGGCGACGGGCCGCGTCAGCGTCGGCGGAACCGAAATCTCCATGGGCAGGCCGCTTGGCGCGGGTACCGTCCCGCTGGCGCTGCGGCCCGAAGCGATCAGCCTCGGGCCGGCGCCCGGCCATGACGTCAGCTTTCGCGGCACCGTGGACGAGGTGCAGTTTCTCGGATCGGTGATCCGGGTGGGGACGCGGTTGGGCGCTGCGCAGGTTCTTCTGGATACCTTCAATCGAACCGGGCGCAAACCCCCGCGGCTTGGCGAAGAGCTGGAGTTCAGTTTTAGTTCCGTAGGGGTGATTCTGCTCGACTGAACCGGGGCACACCCGAAATTTCTTCGTCGAAGAAATTTCTTGTTCCCGCCCGCGTGCAAAAGTGCAGCGCAAGTGTCACCGCACCACGCCGGAGAAGTTTCTTCGTACGAAGAAACTTCGTCTTCCGCTCAGCCTTTCGCCAGGGCCAGGCCATGCGCCGCGCCAAGCAAGCGGAACCGCTCGCGATCGATAAAGTCTGCGGCCATCTCGTTCGGCTTGTCTAGCACGCTGCTGACCACATAAAGGCTGGCGGTAGGCATGGACGCGCCGAGCTCCTGCAACACGGGACGCAGCGTAAAATCCGGTGCCAGCGAATGCGCGTCCGATCCGGCGGTAAACACCGGGATCACCACCTGGCCCACCAGCGCGCCGGCGTTGAACTGATCCAGAAAGCTCTTGAGCAATCCTGTCATCGCGGCCTTGTAGGTCGGGGTGGCGAGGACTACGAAATCCGCCGCCAGCACCCTGGCTTTCAGCGCGCCCACATCGGGGTCGCCCCAGCCGAACAGGTTCGGCGCCAGTGTGGCGAGCTCGGCCACATCCGATGGCGGCGTGTCGTCCAGCAGCGCCGCCAGCGCCGCGCCAAGATCCCGCGCAAGCTGGCTGGTACGCCCTCCCGCAGACGGGTTTCCGGAAATGAGTTCGATGGTCATGTCGGTCCTATCTCAATTGACAAGGCAGGCCGAAACCCGCCCTGAAACGCTCAGAAATCGGTCAGGTTGTCGCGCAGCAGCTGGTGGGTGTATTCGGTCCTTACCAGCCCGCGGCGTTGCAACTCCGGTACCAGCCCGTCGGCAATCTCGATCAGATAGCGCCGGCCCACCCGCAGCACCGGGGTGGTCAGCAAGAAGCCGTCGCCGCCGATTTCGGCCATCGCCGCGCCCATCTTGTCGGCCACCGACGCCGGGGTGCCGATCAGTTCCAGCGAGGACACCAGCCCGCCGCCCTGCGCCGCTGCCAACTCGCGCAGCGTCTTGCCGCTGCCCCATTGCTGAAACTTGTCCAGCGTGCCGCTTTCGCCATTGGTTTCCAGCCTTTCGGGCAGGGGTTCATCCAGATCATACAGCGAGAAATCAATCTCGGTGATCGCGGAAATCGATGCCAGAACGTCGTTGCAGAAATGGTCCGAGGTGGTCTCGCGGACATATTTCGCCTGCGCGTCCTCTTCGGTTTCGCCCAGCGTGGGGGTGATGCAGAACAACACCTTGATCTCGTCGGGGGCGCGTCCCATCGCCGATGCGCGCGCGCGGATGTCATCGCGAAACGCCTTCATCCCGTCGACCCCGTTGGCCACCGACACGATCGCATCCGCGTGCCGCGCCGCGAAATCGCGTCCGCGCGGAGACGCCCCGGCCTGCACATAGACGGGGCGATGCTGCGGCGAGGGCACGGTGTTCAGCGGCCCGCGCACCTTGTAGTATTTGCCCTCGTGGTCGACAGAGCGCACCTTGTCGGCATCCGCGTAAATGCCCTTTTCGCGATCCAGCACCACCGCATCGGCATCCCAGCTGTCGAACAGCTTGTTCACCACGTCGATGTATTCATCCGCCATTTCATAGCGTTGCTCGCGCGGTGGCAGCTTGTCCATGCCGAAATTCTGTGCCGCCAGATCCTCGGCCGACGTCACCACGTTCCAGCCGAACCGCCCTCTGGTCAGGCTGTCGATGGTCGACGACAACCGCGCCAGCATGAACGGCGGATAGGCCATTGTCGACATGGTGGCGACCACCCCGATCCTGGACGTCGCCATGCCCATCGCCACCGCCAGCGGCGCCGGGTCGTGCTTGGGCGCCATCATGCCGTTGGCCAGCGAATACTTGCGGTCGGATCCGAAGGTTTCCGGCACCATCAGCTTGTCTTCGATCATCAGGAAATCGAAACAGGCGCGTTCCAGCGTCTGCGCCATCTCGATGTAGAACTGTCCGTCCCACGGATAGCCGCCCTGCCCGAAGGGCGCACGCCATTCATCGGGAGTGAAATTCATGAACCAGGCGAGGTGAAAGCGTTTGTCGGTCATATCGGGTTTCCTTGCTAGCAAGATCAGGCGGGTGCGCGGGCGATCTGCCGCGCAAGCCGGGGTTTTGCATCGAAATCGGTGGTGATGACGGACCCGTAGCGGTGCGGCGCATGCGGGTCGTGTCGGCGTTTTTCCACGGCGACGACGCGGGTGCCAAGGTGGAACGCCTCGGACAGGTCATGGGTGATCATCACCACCGTCATCTTGTGTTCGGCCCACAGCCCCAACACCAGTCGATGCATCGCGCGCCGGGTGGCGGGGTCGAGCGCGCCGAAGGGTTCGTCCAGCAACAGTACCTTGGGGTTCATCATCAGCGCCTGCGCGATGGCAAGCCGCTGCTGTTGTCCGCCCGACAGTTGGGCGGGGTACAGCGTGGCGTGATCACCCAGCCCGACGCGGTCCAGCATGTTTCGGGCGCGGGATTTCAGCGCGGCACGGGCGCGCCCCATCACGCGGCCGGTGAACGGGGCAGCGAGCCATTCCGGTCCGGTCATCACGTTGCGGATCACCGTGCGATGGGGCAGCACCGAATAGCGTTGGAACACCACGCCCCGGTCGGGCATCGGTTCTGCTGCGATGGGGGCGTCGTCGATCAGGATCCGCCCCGAGCTCGGGGCCTCCTGACTGAGCAGCATCCGAAGCAGGGTGGTCTTGCCCGCCCCCGAAGGGCCGACGACTGCCAGAAATTCATTGTCCTCGATGGTCAGCGAGACGTTTTCCAGAACCACGGTCTCGCCATAGCTCTTGGACACGTTGTCCAGGCGGATCACGGCCATCATCCGCCCTCCTTGAAGCGTGTCCAGGGAATGGCGTCATGCGCCTGGCGCAGCGCGTAATCCATCGCAAAGGCCAGCAGCGTGATCCACAGCACATAGGGCAGGATCACATCCATCGCGAGGTAGCGGCGCACCAGAAAGATGCGATAGCCAAGGCCGGCCTCGGCGGTGATCGCCTCGGCCGCGATGACGAACAGCCATGCTGCCCCCAGCGACAGCCGCACCGATGAAATCAGCCGCGCAAACACCTGCGGCAGTACCAGCCCCAGAATCATCTGCCAGCTCGATGCCCCCAGGGTCTGCGCCTTGACGATCTGTTCGCGCGGAATTTCGGCCACCCGCAGCATCACGTCGCGCAGGATGAACGGGGCGATGCCGAACACGATCAGCACGGTTTTCGACAGCTCGCCCAGCCCGAACAGGATGAACAGGATCGGCAGCACCGCCAGCGGCGGGATCAGCGAAAGCGCCGCGAAGAACGGCTCGAACAGCGCGCGCAGACAGGGGATGAACCCGACCGGCACGCCCAGCCCCAGCCCGATCACGGCGGAAATCCCAAGGCCGACGCCAAGCCGCGCAAGGCTGGCCCAGGTGTCCGCCCAGAACAGCCGGGCGCCGGTGGCCCGGTCGATGTCGAACATCAGTCGCGACATGGCCGAGGTGATCGCATTCAGCCCCGGCATCAGCTTGTCGGGTCCGTCTGCGCCCCGCGCGTCGGCGGCAATGGCATAGATGGCAACAGCCAGAATGAAAGGCAGCGCGCCCAGCAGAATCTTCATCCTGCGCGAGGGATGCCGGTTGATCAAGCGGCGCATGGAATGTCCTTGCACGGGGCGCCCCGGCACAGGGGCGCCCATAGGGGTCAGATGTCGCCTGCCGCGGCCATCCCGGCAAAGCTGGAGTCAAGGCGCAGCTTGACGTTTTCGGGATCGCCCAGCGTGGTGCCGCCGACCTCGATGCCGATCTCGTCAACCGACGCGGCGCCCGCGCCGAACAGGCCTTCGTCAAAGCTGAAGGTGCGCACCTTGTCCATGATCCGAACCGAGCTTTCGGCGTTCAGAAAATCCGCCGCATCGCCGGGGGTGTAGAAGAAATGCGTCTGGTCGACCTGGCCGGCAAAGCCCGCGATGTCGGTGCCCATGGCCGATGCCATGATCTCGTGCATCGGCCCGTCCCTGGTGTCTTCGCCGTGCATGACCGCCATTGCCTCGTACCAGGCGCCAGTGAGGGCCTTGCCGAACTCGGGGTGCTCGGCCAGCGTGTCGGTGCGGGCGATGAACACGTCCATGATTTCGCCGGGGATCTGGGAGCTGTCGAACAGCACCCTGGTTTCGGGCACCTGGTCCAGCATTTCGGCCACGATCGGGTTCCAGCTTGCGGCGTTGCGCATGCTGTCCTGCGTGATGTAGGCCGCGCCGATTTCCGCATCCGAGATGTTGACGGTCTTGACCCGCCACGGCGCGTCGATGCCGGCCTCGGCCAAGGCGCGGTTCAGCAGGTAGTGCGAGACCGAATATTGCAGCAGGTAAACCTCGTCATCCAGCAGCCCCTCGACGCTGTCCACGCTGCGCGACAGCAGCGCGTCGTTGCCATTGGAATAGTCGGTTACAAGAAAGATCGACGTGTCGACCCCGCCCGCCGCCGGCATGGTCAGCGCGTCCATTCCCGCCACGGCGACCGCGTCCAGCTCGCCCGCGATGAACTGGTTGATAGAGCCCACATAATCGTTGATCTGGATCAGCTCGACGTCGATGCCGAATTTTTCACCCCAGGCATCCATCAGCCCCTCGGCCTTCATGTAGGCCAGCGGCATGAAGCCGACATAGACCACATAACCCACCTTGAACGTGTTTTTTTCCCGCGCCTGGGCAGCGGCGGGGTCGGGGGCGGCAAAGCCGATGGCCGCGGCGATGCCAAGCAGGGCCAGGGTCTTGGGGAAGCGCATGTGGGGTCTCCGGGGTGGGTGTTGACGTGGTGGGCTGGGTCAACTGGGCGGGGCAATGATTGCGAAATCAAGCTTTTCCCGCACATGTTTTCCCTGCTACCAATCGTATGATGAGTAATTTGGCAGAGGCCCGTCAGAATGGCGAAAACCGCGAAACGGCAGCGCATGCACCCGCAGGCGCGCCGCGGGCAAATCCTTGAGACGATGCTGGCCCTGTGCGAGCATCAGCATTTCGCCGCCATCCCCATGCGGCGGCTGGCGGCGGATTGCGGGGTCAACATGGCGCTGCTGTATCACTACTTTGACAGCAAGGAGGCGCTGGTGCTGGCCGCGCTGCGCCATGCCATCGACGATTTCATCGTCCTGTTCGAGGATCTGACGGTCGACGACACCGCCCCCCTGGGCGCGGCGGATGCGTGGTTTCAGGCCAATATCGACGCGGCGCCGCGCCTTGTGCGCATGGTCAAGCTGATGAACGATTTCGCTTCGGACGGGCACCGCGACCCAAAGGCTTCGGCGATGGTCGATGAATTTTACGCCCGCGAACGGGATACCCTGCGCGACGCCATCCAGCGCGGTATTGCCGAGGGGCGGTTCCGGGCGCTGGACGCGGATCGCACCGCGCGGCTGACTTCGATCGCCTTTGACGGCATCTTCTTTGGAGGACCGGCGCGGGGCGATTACGATTTCGCGGGCAACCTGCGCGATCTGCGCGACCACCTGCTGGCGACGCTGGCGCCCTGACCTCAGGTGTTCTCGCACCAGCCGCCGCCGGGGGCGGGGGTCAGCAGCGGCGTGTCGAACACGCCTTCCAGCGGGGCCTGGGTCAAGGTCCGCCAGCGGTCGGTCTGGCGCATCGCGACGCCCATCGCCACCGGCGCGCAGTCGATGGCATTCAACAGCGACAGCCCGGCGCGCATCGACGCGCCCGAACTGGCCACATCGTCGATCAGCGCGACCCGTCGCCCCTGGATCAGCGGCAGCATGCGCGGATCCACATACAGGCGTTTGTCCGCCCCCGGCGAGGTGATCGAGGACATCGGCACCGACAGCGCCTCGTCGTACCAGAACTTGCGCGATGTCCCCAGCGGCACCATCCGTGCATGGCCCAGCCGGGCGGCGACCGCGCGCGCAAGGCCCAGGCCCAGCGTCGGCAGGCCCACGATCACCTCGGGCGCATGGCGGCGCAGGCCCTCGGCAAGCTGGTGGGCCAGCGTTTCCTCGACCTCGAACGACGCCTGGTTGAGGATGAGCGAGGCGATCCCCTTGCCATCCGTCAGCGTGCGGATCGGCAACCACAGCACCCGCCCGTCGGGCATGCGCGCCGGGTAGCGGTCGTTCCAGGGGGCGGGGGGCGGTGGGCCGGGGGAAAAGGTCTGCCAGAACTCATGGGGGTGCATGGTTTTGCCTTTCGGGGGATGCGCCGCAGGGCTAGCATGGGCGCCATGACGTTGCATCCCGATTTCGATCTCCCCGGCCTCACGGCGCTTCGGCGCGACCTTCACGCCCACCCCGAACTGGGGTTCGAGGAACACCGGACCTCGGCCATCGTGGCGGACCGCCTGCGCGCGCTGGGGCTTGAGGTGACGACCGGCATCGCCGGAACCGGCGTGGTGGGCACCTTGCGGGGGGGCAACGGCGCGATTGGGCTGCGCGCCGATATGGATGCGCTGGCAATGCCGGAAACCTCGGGCAAGCCCTGGGCATCGACGGTGCCCGGCCAGATGCATGCCTGCGGGCACGACGGGCACACCTGCATGTTGCTGGGCGCGGCCGAGGTGCTGGCCAGGGTCCCGCCCGCGATCACCGTGCATTTCATCTTTCAACCCGCCGAAGAAGGGCGCGGCGGCGCCAGAGCCATGGTCGATGACGGGCTGTTCGCCCGCTTTCCCTGCGACATGGTGTTCGGCCTGCACAACATGCCGGGGCTGGAGCCGGGCGAGATGGCGGTGGTCGAAGGCCCGCAGCTTGCCAGTTCCGACAGCTGGACGCTGACCCTGACCGGCACCGGCACCCATGGCGCCAAACCGCATCTGGGGCGCGATCCGATCCCGGCGGCGGGGATGTTTCTGGGCGCGCTGCAAACGGTAACGGGGCGCATCGTCGATCCGTTGCAACCCGCCGTGGTCAGCGCCTGTTCGCTGCGCGCGGGCGATCCCAAGGCGCTGAACGTGATCCCCGATATGGTTCAGATCGGCGGCACGGCGCGCGCCTACACGCCGCAAGTGCGCGACCAGCTGGAACAGGGCATCGGGCAACTGGCACAGGGGTGCGCGCAGGCGCAGGGGTTGAGGGCGGACTACAACTTTATCCGCCGCATCCCGCCGGTGGTGAACGAACGATCAGCGACGCGGATGGCGCTGGGTGCGGCGCGCGCGGCGGTGGCACAGGTGCGCACGGATTTTCCGCCATCCACCGCGGGCGACGATTTCGCCTTTTTCGCGAACGAGGTGCCGGGGGCCTATGTCTGGCTGGGCAACGGCCCCGCGCGCGATGGGGCGCTGCATCACAACACCGGCTATGATTTCAACGACGACGCCCTGCCGCACGGGGTCGCGTTCTGGGTCGCGCTGGCGCGGCAGGCCGCTACAGCAAAGGCGGGCTGAGCAACCGCCCCGCCTGCGGATCGGCAATGCCCAGATCGGTCTGGTGCGGCCCCTTGTTGCAGGCCAGCGTCGCGCCGACGAGCGCCTTGAACACCAGGTAGGGTGGCTGCCAGTCGACCACCGCATCCATCGCGGCGCGCAGTGCCACTAGCTGTGCCGCAACCTCTGCCAGTGGCGCCTCCGACACCAGCCCGGCTACGGGCAGGGGCAACAGCGCCGTCACCTTGCCCTGCACGGCAACGGCCATGCCGCCGCCGCAGGCGACGAGCGCATTGGCCGCCGCCGCCATGTCGATGGGGTCGGCACCGAAGACCGTCAGGTTATGGCTGTCATGGCTGACCGTGGTGGCAAACGCCCCGCGCCAATCGCCCCAGCCGGTCAGCAGCCCCACCCGAGGCACCACCGGCACGCGCCCGTGCCGGTGCAGCACCGCGATGCGGGTCGCCCCCCGGGGCAGCACAATGCGACCGCTCTCGACGGGGGCCGAGATTTCGGACCATCGCGTGAACCGCGGCCGGTCGATGGCCGCCAGCCGCGCGGTCTTGCCCGTGGCGGCAATGTCGAACGCCTCGGGCGTGACGGGACCCAGCGCCATGCTGTTTCGCAGTCGCGGCGGCATCGCCAGCGGTTCGGGCTGGCGCAGGGGGGCACCGTCGATCAGCACGGTTTCGGCGCGAAAATCCTTCAGCGAGCGGGTCAGCACCAGATCCGCGCGCCGCCCCGGCGCCACCAGCCCCAGATCGCCGCGCCCCAGTTTCCGGGCCGCGTTATACGTTGCCGCCTGCAACGCGCGCAGCGGGGGCAGGCCGTAGCGGATCATCCGGCGCAGCATGTCGTCCAACCCACCTGCGTTCGCCAGTTCATCGGGGAAGGTATCATCGGTGCACAGCGTCAGCGTGGGCGGGCAGTGGGGCAGCGCCGCCAGCGCCAGCGCGATGTCGGGCAGCAGGTGGTCGTGCGAGCCGCGCAGTTCGATCCACAGCCCGGCGCGCAGCTTTTCCATCAGGTCGTCGGCGCTGGTGAGTTCGTGGTCCGAGCCGATTCCGGCGGTGACAAAGGCCTGCAGTTCGGCCCCCGTCAGCCCGCGCGCATGGCCGCAGACCGGCTTGCCCGAGGCCAGCGCCGCCGTCAGGATGCCGCGCATCCGGGGGGCGCGCGAAATGACGGCGCCCATGTCCATGACCTCGGCGAGCCCGTGCATGTCGTCGCGTGCCAGCAGCCCGGCGATCACGTTGCCATCGAAATCCGCGCCGGCGGTTTCGTAGCCCGGCGCCGAGGGCACGCAGGACGGCACCAGCGGCAACAGGCGTGCGCAGGCGTTGGCGGCGGCGCGCGCGGCATAGTCCACCCCGTCGGTCCCGGCCACATTGGCGAATTCATGCGGATCCCACACCAGCGTCGTCACGCCGCGCGGAGCGACATGGGCGGCGTAGGTTTCGGGCGTGACCATCGAGCTTTCGACATGCATATGCGTGTCGATCAGCCCCGGTGTCACGATCATGCCAGCCGCGTCGATCACCCCTGCCGCATCCGTGCGGGTGCCCGGCGCATGAACCGACGCGATCAGGGCGCCGACAAGGCCGATATCGGCGGCGCGCAATTCCTGCATCACCGGATCGGCGATGCGCGCGCCGGTGAGGAGCAGGTCAAAGCGGCACTCGCCGCGCGCCGCTGCAATGGCGCGGTCGCGCAGGTCCGGAGTATCCAGGTCGCTGGGTGTCATATGGCCTCGGCATCGGGAACCAGAAGCGCCGAGAGGCACAGCCTGCGTACCGCCGCGGTGTCCAGATCGGTGATGACGCGGTGCACGCCATGTGGTGCGGTTCGGGTCTGGCCCAGACGTTCGGCATCGTGCAGTTCCACCGTCAACGACACGTCGGACAAGGTGAACAGATCGGGCGCCACCAACAGCGCGGCGGCGACCGGATCGTACAGCGCCATACCCGGACGGCCCCGCGTCAGACCGATGTCCAGGTAGCCCCCCATCAGGTCCTGCAAGGGTTGCGCCAGACGCGCAATATCCGTTTCCCGGATCTGTACGCGGCGGCAGGGTTCCAGATCGACCATGTCGATCGGGATGCCGCGCGACAGCAGCACGGCCAGCGCCTCGGGGTCGGCGAGCGCGTTGAATTCGGCGTGCTCGGAATGGTTGCCGCGCCCGGTGGCGCCCCCCATCCATGTGATGCACCCGATGTGCGCGGCCAGGTCGGGATGCGCCAGCACCAGCGTCGCAAGGTTCGTCAGCGGCCCCAGGGCCAGGATCTGCGCGTTGCCGCGCGCCCCAAGCCACCGGGCCAATGCAGGCAGAGCCGCGCCCAGTGCCCGGTCGGGCACCGGCGCCAGACGTTCCCCGCGGGTGGGCTGGCCATCGGGGCCAAGGATGTCTTTGGCTGTCTCGATTCCGCCAAGGATGGCGCAATCGGCGCCCTGCACCGGCTCCGGCCAGCCAAAGGCGGCACAGGCCGCCAGTGCATTGGCGCGCACGCCAGGCATTTCGGCGCAGCCGAACACCAGGCTGATGCCGTCGATCCCCAGCCGTTGCGCCAGCAGCAGCGCGGCAAGGTCATCGACCCCCATGTCCGTATCGACCCAGAGTCCCATTCAGCCCAGCCTTTCCAGTCGCACCGCGCGATCCTGCGGCAGATCAAAGGCGACCTTTTCGCCCAGGGTCAAGGCTTGCGCACTGGCGGGGGTATCCGCCTTGATCCGGCCCAGGGCGCTTTCGATGATGTATTCGCGCCGCTCGCCGGCAAAGGCGGTGCCGCGCACGGTGCCCTCGTGCGGGCCCGTTCCCAGCACGACGGCCCCTGGGCGCCACGCCAGCCCGCCGCCCGCGTCATCGGGCAGGATGGTTTCAAACCCGACGAAATCGGCGGCAAAACCCGTCACCGGCGCGGAATAGATCTGTTCCGGCGTGCCGACCTGTTCGATGGCCCCTCCGTTCATCAGCACGATGCGATCCGACAGCGCCAGCGCCTCGGACTGGTCATGGGTGACGAAGACCATTGTGATGCCGGTTTCCTTCTGCACCCGCTGCAGTTCCATGCGCATGTCCAGCCGCAGCCGCGCATCGAGATTCGACAGCGGCTCATCCAGCAACAGCACCTTGGGCTGCATCACGAGGGAACGCGCCAGCGCGACGCGCTGTTGCTGCCCGCCGGACAGATCGCGGGGGGCACGGTCGGCAAAGGCGTCAAGCCCCACGGTGGCCAGCCCGTCGCGGACCCTGGCATCCAGACCGGCCTCGCCGCGCAGCCGCAGGCCAAAGGCGATGTTTTCATAGACGGACAGGTGCGGGAACAGCGCGTAGCTTTGAAACACCAGCCCCACCTCGCGCCTGGACGGGGGCAGGCGGGTCACATCGCGCCCGTCGATGCTGATGCGCCCGGCGCGCGGCGTCATCAGCCCGGCGATGGCGCGCATGGTGGTGGTCTTGCCACAGCCCGACGGCCCCAGCAGCGACACCAGCTCTCCCCGCGCGATCGACAGGTTCAGCGCCTCGACCGCAACCGTGTTGCCATAGGCGAGGGTCAGCCCTTCAAGCGAAACAAAATCAGACATATTTCGAAAATCCAAGAAAGCGTTCGGCCATCAGGATGATGCCGATGGACAGGAACGCCAGCAGCGCGGCAAGGGCGGCGACGGACGGGTCATAGTTGATTTCCATATAGGCGATCATGTCGATGGGCAGGGTGCGGATGCCCGGCCCCGACAGGAACAGCGACACCGGCACCTGATTGAACGAGGTCACGAACCCAAGGATGAAGGCCGCCAGAATGCCGCCCCGGATGTTGGGCAGCACCACCTTGGTGACGGCCTGTATGCGGGTGCAGCCAAGGATCAGCGCCGCCTCTTCCATATCTGCCCTCAGGTTCTGCATGGATGCCGACACCACGCGTACCGCATAGGGCAGCACCAGCGCGGTATGCGCCAGAAACAGCGCCGCGAGCATTCCCAGACCCGTGGGCAGCACAAGGTAGCGCAGCAGGGCAAGGCCCACGATGATCCCCGGCACGATGATGGGCGAGGACACGATCAGGCGCACCGCCTCTGCGCCCGGCACATCGTAGCGGGTCAGCGCATAGCTGGCGGGAATGCCAAGCGCCAGCGCCGCGGCGGTGCCGCCGATGGCCAGAAACATCGACACGCCAAAGCTTTCGCGAAAGCTGTCGATGGTGAACACCTTGGCGTACCATTTCAGCGACAGCCCGTCGGGGGGAAAGGCCAGCGCGTTGCCCGCCGACAGCGACGCCGCGATGATGATCAGGAACGGCCCGATCAGAAAGGTCAGCGTGATCCCGAGGATCACCCAGCTTGGCAGGCGGGTCATCGGCGCGTCCTTGCGGTTGCCATGCGTTTCAGCAGCACATTGGCGGAAAACGCCATGACGATCAGGATCATCGCGATCACACTTGCCGAGGCGAAGTCATTGGCGACGCTAACACGCTGATACAACAGCGTTTCAAGCATCAGAACCTTGGATCCGCCAAGGATCGCTGGCGTGATATAGGCGGTCATCGAGCCGGTGAACACCAGCGTGCCGCCGACCACCAGCCCCTCGCGGGTCAGCGGCAGGATCACCTTGAAGAACACCTGCACCCAGTTCGCCCCCAGCACGCGGGCCGCCGGCACCGCATCGCGGGGCATGTTTTCCATCGCACTGACCAGGCTGATGATCATCAGCGGCAGGAACAGCTGCAACAGCCCGATGAACACGGCGGTTTCGGTGAACAGCAGCCTGAGCGGCGTGTCCATCAGCCCCGATCCCACAAGGATCTGGTTCACGAAGCCGGTCCGCCCCAGGATCACCAGCCACGCGTAGGTGCGCGCCACGGGCGAGATCATCAGCGGCAGCGTCACCATGGCGAACATTCGGCCCCGTGACGCCGGCGGCAGCGAGACGATGGCGAATGCGGTGGCATAGCCGATCACCGCCGACACCCCCGCGACCAAAGCGGCCAGTTTCAGCGTGCGCAGCATCACCACGCGGTTGCGTCCGCTGGCGAAGAAATCGAAATAAGGGGTCAGCGACCAGCCATCGGCGTTGCGGAATCCTTCGGACAAAAGGATGCACACAGGGACCAGAAAGAGCGCCGCGGCGAAGATCGCCGCGGGCATGGCAAGGGCCAGGCCAATGCGCCTGTCCTCGAACATTTATTTCATCACCTTGCTGTTCCACTGGTCCAGCCAGGTTTCGCGCTGGTCCAGGATCACATCGGGCGGAAGCAGCTTGAGCGAGGCCACCGTTTCGGCGCCATAGGTCAGGTTGTCGGCGATCTCGTCCGAAACCACGACCTCGGCGTTGGCGGGGCTGTCCACCAGCGCCTCGGCAAGCTTGGTCTGCACCTCGGTCGACAGCCAGAAATCCATGAATCGGGTCGCCAGGTCTTCGTTGCCGTTGTTCGCGGTCATCACCATGACGTTCATGCCGCCGGTCTGGCCTTCGGTCGGGGTCGCCCAGGCCATCGACAGACCGTTGTCCTTGAAGCTGGCCCACGCAAAGCGACCCACGGGCGCGGCCCAGATCTCTTCTTGCTGCATCAACTGCGCCAGCTGCGACGAGCGGACGTAGAATGTAACGATGTCATCGGCGTGCGCGGCGACCTCTTCGATGGGCGCGCTCAGGCTGTAATCCGCATCGCCCATGGCCTCACCGATCATGTACAGCGCGGGCGGGCCCTGGTTGGTGGTGACGTCGGGCAGGGCCACATTGCCGGCCAGCTCGGGCGACAGAAGGTCGGCCCAGCTTTCCACGGTGACCTTGTCGGACCGGTAGACGATGGACGTGGCATAGAACGTGTAGCCAACGCCAAGGTTGTCCCCCAGCGGGTCCTTGGCGATGTCATACAGCTTGTCGTGGTTTTTCAGGCTGGTCACGTCGATGGGCGCCAGCAGCCCCTTGCGGGCGGCGCCAAGCGCGTCATGGGTCGACAGCACGGCCATGTCGATGACGGGGGCGTCCTTGTTGGCCTCGATCTTGGCAAGGCGTTCGACGGAGTTGCCGGTTTCCACCACGATCTCGCAATCGCAGATTTCCATGAACGGGTCGTAGACGATTTCCTGAAACTCATCCTGGGCAAAGCTGTAGACCGAAATGGTCAGCGTGCCTTCGGCCAGGGCGGCGGCGGGCAGCAGCGCGGCGCCAAGGGCGGCGGCGCCGACGCGGGATCGTTTGGCGGTCATGCGGGGGTCTCCTTGTCGGGGTGGGTCGTGTCGGGGTGGGTCGTGGTTGATCCCCGCCTCAGCAATTGCACCGGAACGGTGCGGGGCGGCAGGGCGGGGTGGGAATCCAGCTGCGCGGCAAGACGGCCAAGCGCACCCGAAGCGATGGCGCGCAGATCCTGCGCCACCGTGGTCAGCCCCGGCGCGACAAGCGCCGAGAACGCGTGATTGTCAAAGCCGGTCACCGCCATGTCGCGGGGCAGGCGCAGCCCGGCGGCCTGAAGCCGGGTCAGCAGCGGCAGCGCGATCAGGTCGGACGTGGTGGCGATGGCGGTGATGCCCTGCGCGGCCAGCGTCTCGGGCGGGGGCAGCGGGGCATCATCCAGCCAATGCACCGGAGTGTCGCCCCCGGTCGCATGGGTCATACCGGCAATCCGGTCGGTTTGCACATGTGAGCTAGGGCTCTGGCCGACTAGCAGAATGCGCGCGTGGCCTTGCGCGCGCAAATGGGCGATGACCAGCCGCCCGCCCGCGATGTGATCGGCGCAGATGCTGTTGGCGGGGTTCGAGGTGGCGTCAATCACCGCCATCGGCACGCCCAGCGTGGGCACCCGCGTGCCCCGACGCGGCACCAGCACCAGCGCATCGGCGCCCTGGCGCACAAGCCGGTCGAGCGCGGCGTCCTGCGCTTCGTTCGTGCCGCGACTGTCGGCAATCAGCACGCCTTGACCGCGCGCCTGTGCCTCGGCCTCGATGGCCTGGGCCAAGGCGGGGAACAGCGGGTTGGCGATGTCGGGCAGGACCAGCCCGATGACGCCGCTGCGCCCGGTGCGCAAGGCCCGCGCGCTGGGCGAGGGGGCATAACCCTGCCGGTCGGCCTCATGCCGGATACGCGACTTGAGCGCCTCGGACACGCGCCCCTTTCCGGACAGCGCATTTGACACCGTGGCAATCGACACCCCCATGGAGCGTGCAATATCGTGAATGGTCGCCGTCATGCCATCCCGTCTGGTTAATCGTTTAATCAGACGATGGTGCCACAGTGTCACCCGGTTCAAGGCCCGTTCTGTGCAAACAGCGGTTATTCTGCGTGCCCTCCCCAGGACTGCCCCGGAAACGGGCGCCAGCGCGGCTCTGGGCATGGCGCTGCCGCCGTTGGCGCCAAAGCAGTGCCCGGTGATGAATCCTGCCTCGGAATCGGACAGGAAACGGACCATGGCGGCGATGTCATCGGGGTGCCCGTAGCGCGCGAGGGGCGAGGTAAGGTCCATGGCGATCTGCTCAGGGCTCATGCTGGTGGGGCTGGTCATGTCGGTCGCAATCGGACCCGGCGCGACGGCGTTGACCAGAATGCCGGAGGCCAGTTCGCGGGCAAGCGCCTTGGTCCACTGACAGGATCGCGCCCTTGGAGACGCAATAGGCAACCAGATCCTCACGCCCGAGCAGCGCAAGCTCGGACGCGAAATTCACGATGCGCCCCTCGTGGCTGCGCCGGGCAAATTCGCGGCGGTTCAGGAAACACCCACGCAGGTTCACGGCGATCACCCGGTCGAAATCCGCCGCTTCGGTGTCCGCAAGCATGAGCAAGGTCGCTCTGTCCTCCGCAAAGGCGCGGGCGACCTTGGGCGGCAGGATCGACTATGACGACAGGGGGCAGCGCGTGCTGGCGACCAGCGCCTCTGCCGGCATCGGCTTTGCCGTCGCCCGCCTGTTGCGCTTTGCGATGACGCCACCGGCCTAAATTTTTTATTTGATAAAAAATTTATCTGCCCTGAGTTCGGCCCGGCGCAAACGACGACGTCGCGCCCTAAATTTTTTAGAAGATAAAAAATTTAGTGTCGCGGAACGGATGAAGACGGTCATGTTTCAGGGGATGACGCCCAAGCCGCGCCGGAAAGAAGATCGCCGCCATCGTATCCTGTCCGACGCCAGCGGGCTTTTCGCGTGTAACGGTCATGCTGCCACCAACATAGAGCTGATCGCCGCCGCCGGGGTCAACCACGTCACCGCGCGCAACTACCACGGCACCAAGGCGGGGGGCTGCTGGGCACCGTGGCCGACAGCGCCGCACAGCGTGTCGCCCCGTTTGAAACGGTTGTGCCGCGGGGAGCGGAGCCGGTAACGCGCCCGGTAACGCGCCCTGTCGCGTTCGTCCGCGAAATCATGCAGCACGCCACCGAAGGTCTGGGCCGTGCACTTTGGCGGCAGGTGCTGGCCGAGGTTGCCGCCGAGACAGTCTCGCCCGCTGCGGTGGCGTACCAATGTCTTAACGATGGCCGGCGCCGCTGCTGGCCGACAGGCTTGGGCCAGATCGCCGTGCTGGGGCCGTCGCATTGTTCGATCTGCAAGATGCCCGGTACCATCGTTTCCTCGCCTCGGACAGGCTGACCGTCGACACGGCGGCTGCCGGTTTGCGCCACGACCTGACGGCGTTGCTGGCGCCGTCCTCTCACCACATGCCCCGACAGTCGTAGATCCCATGTTGCGTCACCCGCTTTCCTAGCCCGGTGGTGCGCTGCGTGACCTTTGACATCGACGCTGACAGCGTGATCGGCAACGCGAGTCCCGATGTCGCCGACTTGCGGTAGCGGCCTGTGTCCATGGGGCGCCAGGCGCACAGGTCGCCGTTCCGCGCCTCCTTGACACTTGCCGCGGGCTTGGCTTGCGCCAGACCCTTTTTTATGCCCGTTCGGGTGGTGCCGGCCTTCCCCGCGACGGACGAGCCGATCCTTGTGGGGGGCCACGAGGTTGGCCACCATTCCTGGTGTCACGAGGTCCCGATGGGCCATTCCGACGACCACGGGGCGGAATTGTTCGAACCTGCGCTTGACGCGCATGTGGCGATGGCGGGGCACAAGCCGCGCGGCTGCCGTGCCCAGACTGGTCCATCACGCCGCCCATGAAGGCCCGGCTGATCGCGCTGCCCCGGGTATTGGGGCACTGACGACCGGTCGCCCTTTGCCGATCTTGCGGAAGTCGACGATCTCATGCCGGTCCACGCGCCTTCGCGCGACGTCCCGGGGGGTGACGAAAAATTCGACGCGATGTACGCGGCGGGCCGGTTCTGGATGCCGATGCTGCCCCCGTGCCTGGCCGGGCGCCTTGTGCGCGGACTCCGGATGGAGAAACGGCTCAGCCGCATCGCCGACACCGGCGGCAGATGGCTTGCCCCGATGATGGAGGCCATCGCGGCTCATGCGCAGGCGGGCCGCAGCGATCTGCGTGTCGATGGCATCGGCCCCGCGATATGATGTCTGTCGGGCCGCGGGGGGCGCGCACCGCCGCGCGCGCGGTTTCGGTCGGACTTCGGCTGGACTTTGACAGGGATCTCGGCCATCTGTTGTGCAAGATACAGACGGGAGGCCTGAATGGCGGACGGAACCTTTGCGGCACTGATGTTGATTGCAGGGCTGGCAGACATGAACGCGAATCATTGCGGCACCGCCTCGGGCTGCCTTGGGCAAGGCGATGTCACGCCGCGTGTTGCCTTTTCGGCGGGCTCGTCGCTGGAACGTCGCGCGGAAACGGGGCCCGAAGCCTATCTGCGCTACGATTTCGCCCGCACCATCGGCCCGTTCGGACAGGCCGTCGGGCTGTCGCTGGGCGAGGAAAGCGGCGCCTGGCTGGGCTATGGGCTGACCTGGGGAACCACGTTCGGGAAAACGCCGTTCTATACGGAATTGCATGTGATGCCCGGCCTCTACGCGGCGTCGGATTCGTTCGATCTGGGCGGACCGCTTGAATTTCGCTCGGGCGCCGAGCTCGGTTACGAGGCGGACAACGGCTGGCGCTATGCGCTCAGCTTCGACCACCGTTCGAACATGAGCATCTACGATTCGAACCCCGGCATCGAGACGGTGCAGTTCCGGGTGTCGATGCCGATCCGCTAAATCCGCGCCATGGCGAACGGCCCGCTTGCGGGCGGGCGCGGGCGGTCAGCCAAAGCGTGACCGTCGCAGCCGCGCAAGCGCGCCGTTCGCGATGGCAAGCGGGTGCACGACCCCGATCTGTGCGGGCATTTCGGGCAGTTCCAGAATGCGCGCGATGGCCAGCCGATGCGCGCCGCCACCCGCACGCAGGGCCGTGCCGTCGCGGGCGATGTGAACGAACACGCCTCCGTGCTCGCGGCGGAAATAATCCGGCAGCTCCGACTTGGCCAGCAGACGCCCACGGGCACGGGTTTCGTCAAACAGCCGGTCAAGCGTCTCGTAGCGATGCACAAGGTCCGCACGCGTGGCGCAGCCGTCAGGGCTATGGCCGCCCTCGATCTCCCTGAGCAGCTTTTCGAACAGCGGTGTGTCTTCCCAAGCCACCCCGTCAACAAAATGCATCCGGCAGCTGACGTATTTGCGGTCTGCCCCGACCGGAGCGATCTGCCGGTCCCAGTCGCCGCCCAGAACCATACCGCTGTGCCGGCGCCGGCGGCGCGGACGAGGGGCGGCGGCGTGTTGGGCGATGGCGTTGGGATCGACATAGACGCATTCGTCCGACCGCGGCGCATCGGGTCCGTAAACCACCCGGTTCCACCAGTCGCGCGCGGCCTTGCGGGGCACATGTGCCCGGATGTCGCGCAGCCAGTTGACCGGGTGCAGGGTGGGGTGGTCGGCAAGGGCCATCCGTGTCGTCTCCGTGACGTTTGCAAGGCAAACATGTAACGCGGGCGCCGCATTTTCAAGCCGGACTCAGCCCGTCCGGGCGTGACCTGTGTCCGCCGGCATCGGTGGCCCACGATGCACCGCGCGGCTTGATGGCCCCTTTCCCCGGACGACCGGGGATCGTAGAGGACGTGCATGGACTATGATGTGATCGTGCTTGGTGCCGGGGCTGCCGGTCTGATGGCGGCTGCGACAGCCGGACAGGCGGGCGCGCGTGTGCTTCTGCTGGATCATGCGGACAGGCCGGGAAAGAAGATCCTGATTTCGGGCGGGGGCAGGTGCAACTTTACCAACACCGGGACCGAAGCGGGGTGCTTTCTGTCGGAAAACCCTCATTTCTGCAAATCCGCGCTGGCCCGCTATACCCAGTGGGATTTTCTGGCGCTGATCGAACGCCATCGTATCGCATGGCATGAAAAGACCCTGGGGCAGCTGTTTTGCGACGGGTCGGCCCGACAGGTGGTCGCGATGCTTGTCGATGAATGCAGCCGCGGCGCGGTCGAGATCCGCCTCGGAACCGGGATCGGGGACATCGGCCACGGCGACGGACTGTTCCGCGTCGCCGGGGCAACGGCCCCGCGGATGGTCGTCGCCACCGGTGGCCCCTCGATTCCGAAGATGGGCGCGACGGGCATCGCCTACCGGATCGCGGCGCGCTTCGGGGTGCCGGTCGTGACGCCGCGACCGGCGCTGGTTCCTTTCACGCTGGGGCCGGACGCAAAGGCATTCCGCGACATTTCCGGGGTGTCCTGCCCGGTAACGGCGCGGGTGGGGCCGACCTCGTTCGACGAGGCGGCGCTGTTCACCCATCGCGGGCTTTCGGGGCCGGCCATCCTACAGGTGTCGTCGTTCTGGAAAGCGGGCGATCCTGTGGTCCTGACGCTGGTCGAAAACGCCATGGAGATGTTGCGCGAGGCGCGGCGCAAGGCGCCCCGCTCCCGGTTGCGCGCGGCCCTGAGCGAGCACCTGCCGAACCGCCTGGCCGAGGTACTGGCCGACCGCATCGGACTGGAACAGGAACTTGCGAACAGCTCGGATGCAGAGCTGGAGCGGGTGGCGCGCCATCTGACGCACCTCACCTTTCATCCGACCGGGACCGAAGGGTATGCCAAGGCAGAAGTGACCGCCGGCGGCATCTCGACCGACGCGCTGTCGTCGCGGACGATGGAAGCCAAGGCCGTGCGGGGGCTGTATTTCATCGGCGAGGCTGTCGATGTGACGGGCTGGCTGGGCGGCTACAATTTCCAGTGGGCGTGGTCGTCGGGCTGGGCCGCCGGGTCCGCCTGTGCCGCGCCGCTCACCGGATGAACGCCCCGGCGCGGCGACAAGCCGGGACGCAGGCGCAAGCCACGGGATGACACCCCGCCGGATCGCCGCGCTCGGCACCCGGCGGTGACCGGTCACACGATATCGAAAACGATCGCATCCCAGTCGTCGGCCATGATCCCCGACAGGAAAAATGAACCGTCGGCCCAGCCAAGACGCGTGCCCTCGTCGGATTGGGTCATCTCCACCTCATCGACCGACGCGACAATGCCGCGCAGTTCGATGCGGTCTGCGGACACGGCGAAGTCGGACACCAGATCATGCCCGTCGCCGTCGAAGAAAACGAACGTATCCGCGCCGCCGCCTCCGCGCAGGGTGTCGTTGCCAGCGCCGCCAACGACCCTGTCGCCGTAGGTGCCGCCAAAGATCAGGTCGTCGCCGGCGCCGCCCCGCAGCAAGTCCGCGCCAGAGCCCCCGTAAAGGGTGTCGTCATCGGCGCCGGCGTGCAAAGAGTCATCGCCGCCGCCTCCGTGCATCTGATCGCGCCCGGCTCCGCCATTGACCACGTCGGTCCCGAATGATCCGCCCTGGCGGGTATCGGTGTAAATGTCGTTTCCGTTCCCGAGCCAGGCGCGATCACGACCGTTCCCGCCGCGCACGATGTCGTTTCCGGCACCGCCGAACAGCCTGTCGTCCTGAGGATTGCCAAAGATCAGGTCATCGCCGGTGCCCCCGCGCAGGGTGTCGGCGCCGGTGCCGCCGATGATCGTGTCGGCGCCGCCATTGCCAACGACGCTGTCGGTACCGGCGCCTGCGTCAATGCGGTTCGCAACCGGCGTCGCGGTGATCCGCGCGTTTCCAGACAGGGCACCGGCGGCATCGAACCACCCCCGTGTGTCAAGCGCCCGCACGACAAGATCGGCCACGGCCTGTGCGGCGAGCTGGTTGATGTGCATGTAATCTACTGCGGGGTCGCGAAAATACGCGGCTGGCAGATAATCGTCCACCAGCGGCATCGCATCGGTCCAGTCCAGAACATGACCGGGCCAGCGGCGATCCATCTCATCCCAGATTTCCGTCAGAATGGCGCCGGTCCCTGACGCCAGCCCCGACCCGTAGGGCAGGATCGGGGGGATGATCAGAAACCGCAGATGCCCCAGCGCGTCGATGGCGACGCGCAGGTCGTCGAGGTACGCGGCGACATCCGGCACGCCATCGGCGATCGGCAGCCCGTTCCAGCTGCCGTCCCAGATCACGGTCGTACCGGCCAGCAATGCGGCGTTTTCGGGGGCGGTCACGCGCGCCGCGACGCCCGCCAGCCCGGACCCGCCGACCGAAGTCGTCTGCACCGCGTAAGCGCCGACGATCCTGCCAATTTCCGAACTGAGCCGAGTGGACATCAGGCTGTCGCCTTCGGTGCGAATGAATGTCTGCAACAGAACCTCTTGGTTATGACCAACATAGCATCGGCGGACCCGGCGCAAAACTCAATGGCTCGCGGTGCGGCGCCACCCGGATGCTTCAAAGCAATTAGCGGTATCCCGCAGGCCGACCGGGGGCTCCCTTCTACCGCGCGAGAGCGCGGCGCGATACGCCACGCTCCGGGTTGTTGCCGGCAAGCCCGGCGGCGGCAGAAAGGCCTTCGCCGCCCCGGTTACCGCATCCGGTCAGACCGAGCCCGAGCTTCGGATCACACAGGACCCGCCTTGAGGCGCCCGCCTGCCGTGCGGGCGCCGGGACGTAGCGTCATCGGATATGGGTGGAGCACCCTGAAAAACCGCTGCGCCCGACCGCTATGTCCGGCCTGCCTCCGGCGGGAGTTTATTTGGCAAGATGAAGCCGGGGCGCGGCGCTTGACCTTCATCTTGCCCGATAAACTCCGGGGGGCCCGAAGGGCGGGGGCAGCGCCCCCTCTGCCGTGGGGGCGTGTCCAAAAGGCAGGGGAGGGCGGACGGCCCTTCCCAAGGACGGCACGTTTTGCTACTCTGACATGTACGACCCGGGCCAACCTGGGCGGATACAGGCAGACACCCGGCGCAATGCCGGAATTCACGAGCGGTGATCCCATGACGGAAATGGTTTACGGCACGGCTCCCGTGCGTGAGGGCGAGCCCGTATTGCCCAAGTGGTGGCGCACGGTCGATCGCTGGGCGCTGACCTGCGTGTTGATGTTGTTCGGCATCGGCATCCTGCTGGGGCTGGCGGCGTCGCCGCCGCTGGCCGAGCGCAATGGGCTTGCGCATTTTCACTATGTCCAGCGGCAGGCGTTTTTCGGCGCATTGGCGCTAAGCGCGATGATGTTGACGTCGATGTTGTCGCCGGTGGTGGTGCGGCGGGTCGCGGTTATCGGCTTTGTGCTGTCGTTTGTGGCGCTGCTGGGGTTGCCCGTCTTTGGCAGCGATTTCGGCAAGGGGGCCGTGCGTTGGTATTCGCTTGGCTTTGCTTCGGTGCAGCCGTCCGAATTTCTCAAGCCGTTGTTCGTGATCGTCGCGGCCTGGATGATGGCCGCAAATCAGGAGGTGGGCGGGCCTCCGGGCAAGCTTTGGTCGTTCGGGCTGACGATCACGATCGTGCTTGCGCTGGCGCTTCAGCCCGATTTCGGGCAGGCGAGTCTTGTATTGTTCGGCTGGGGCGTGATGTGGTTTGTGGCAGGGGCGCCGATGATCCTGCTGCTGGGCATGGCGGGGCTCACGGTGCTGGGCGGCATGTTCGCCTACAACAACTCGGAACACTTCGCGCGACGGATCGACGGCTTTCTGACGCCGGACGTCGATCCGCGCACCCAGCTTGGCTATGCGACCAATGCCATTCAGGAGGGCGGGTTTTTCGGCGTCGGCGTCGGCGAAGGCCAGGTGAAATGGTCGTTGCCCGATGCGCACACCGATTTCATCATCGCCGTGGCGGCCGAGGAATACGGTCTGATCCTGGTGCTGGTGATCATCGCGCTTTACACCGTTGTGGTGGTGCGCTCGCTGCTGCGGTTGATGCGCGAGCGCGATCCGTTCATCCGGCTGGCAGGCACCGGGCTTGCCGCCATGTTCGGCGTGCAGGCGATGATCAACATGGGGGTCGCGGTGCGGTTGTTGCCGGCCAAGGGCATGACGTTGCCGTTCGTCAGCTACGGCGGGTCGTCGCTGATTGCGGGCGGGATCGCTGTGGGCATGTTGCTGGCCTTCACCCGGTCGCGCCCCCAGGGCGAAATCGGCGAAATCCTGCGCGGCATGCGCAGGTAGCGCGGCGCCTGACGGGCAGGGGTTTTCCCGCATCGGACGCTGGTCTAAGGAGGCCCGCATTCTAGGGGCGCCCCTCGCCCCGTCATCAGCGGTACATCCCTGCGGGGTGCGGTACGATCAAGCGGAGGCAAGCGGCCAAGATGGAAGAGCGGTTCAGGCGTCCCTTGCTTGTCATGGCGGCAGGCGGCACCGGCGGGCACATGTTTCCAGCCCAGGCGCTGGCTGAAATCATGTTGCGGCGCGGCTGGCGGGTGAAACTGAGCACCGATGCGCGCGGCGCGCGCTATACCGGCGGCTTTCCCCACAGCACCGAGATCGAGCAGGTCGCCTCGGCCACCTTCGCCCGCGGCGGTGTGCTGGCAAAGCTGGGGGTGCCATTTCGCATAGCGTCCGGGGTTTTGCAGGCGGTGCTGGGGTTCCGCAAGGATCGTCCTGACGTGGTGGTGGGTTTTGGCGGTTATCCGTCAATCCCGGCACTGGCGGCGGCGCAGATCCTGAAGCTGCCGCGAATGATCCACGAACAGAACGGCGTGCCCGGCCGGGTGAACGAGGTATTTTCGAAAAAGGTCGATGTCGTCGCCTGCGGCACCTGGCCAACCGCGCTGCCCGCGGGGGTCGAGGCCGTGCATACCGGCAATCCGGTGCGCATGGCGGTGCGCGAGCGGACGGGCGCGGGTTACATGGTGCCCGGTGAATACCCGATGTCGATCCTTGTGATCGGTGGCAGCCAGGGTGCGCGCATCCTGTCCGACGTGGTGCCCCCGGCGATCGAAAAGCTGCCCGTCTCCGTTCTGCGCAACCTGCGTGTCAGCCATCAGGCGCGGGATGAGGACGGCGAGCGCGTGGCCCGGTTTTATTTCGATCACGCCATCGACGCCGATGTGCAGCCGTTTTTCGATGACATCCCGGCGCGGATGTCCGAGGCGCAGCTGGTGATTTCGCGCGCCGGAGCGTCATCGGTGGCCGATATTTCGGTGATCGGGCGCCCGGCGATCCTTGTGCCCTACGCGGTGGCGGCAGGGGATCATCAGACTGTCAATGCGCAGGGTCTTGTGGACGCGGGGGCGGCGATCCGCATTCCCGAAAGCAGGCTGACGGTGGATGCGATGACCCAGGCGATCCTTGCGGTTCTGACCAACCCCGAAGGCGCGGCGCAGATGGCCCATGCGGCGATGCGCCTGTCCAGGCCCGATGCGGCAGAGCATCTCGCGGCGCTGGTCGAACATCTGGCAGGTATGCAAGAGCAACACGAAACACAGGACGGGCAGGCATGAAACACGAAAGGCATGGCGACAGGGGCATGATGAACGCAGCGACGAAACTTCCCGGCGACGTGGGCGCGATCCATTTCGTGGGCATCGGCGGCATCGGGATGTCGGGCATTGCCGAGGTTCTGCTGAACCATGGCTATGTGGTGCAGGGCTCGGATCTGAAACGGTCGAAAATCACCGAGCGGCTGGAAGCCATGGGGGCGCTGATCTACGAAGGGCAGGCGGCAGAGAACCTCGCCGAGGCCGAAGTGGTGGTGATCAGCTCGGCCATCAAGCCGGGAAACCCCGAACTGGACGAGGCGCGCCGTCGCGGGTTGCCCGTTGTGCGCCGGGCCGAAATGCTGGCCGAACTGATGCGGCTGAAATCCAACGTCGCCGTGGCGGGCACCCATGGCAAGACGACGACGACCACGATGGTCGCGACGCTGCTGGATGCCGGGAAATACGATCCCACGGTCATCAACGGCGGCATCATCCATGCCTACGGATCGAACGCGCGCGTAGGTCTGGGCGAGTGGATGGTGGTCGAGGCGGATGAATCCGACGGCACCTTCAACCGACTTCCCGCGACCATCGCCATCGTGACCAATATCGACCCCGAGCATATGGAACACTGGGGCAGCATCGAAAACCTGCGCGATGGATTCTATCAGTTCGTGTCGAACATTCCCTTTTACGGTCTCGCCGTGTGCTGCACCGACCACGCCGAGGTGCAGGCGCTGGTGGGGCGCGTCAGCGATCGCCGTATCACCACTTACGGCTTCAACGCGCAGGCCGACGTGCGTGCGGTCAACCTGCATTACGAAAAGGGCATTGCCCATTTCGACATCCAGCTTCAGGCCGAAGACAAGATCATCGAAGGCTGTACCCTGCCAATGCCCGGGGATCACAATGTGTCCAACGCGCTGGCATCGGTGGCCGTGGCGCGCCACCTGGGAATGCGACGCGAAGACATCCGCGCGGCACTTGCAAGTTTTGGCGGCGTCAACCGGCGGTTCACCCGCGTGGGCGAGGTAAACGGCGTCACCATCATCGACGACTACGGCCATCACCCGGTAGAAATTGCCGCCGTGCTGAAGGCAGCGCGGCAGGCATCCGAGGGCCGGGTGATCGCGGTGCACCAACCGCACCGCTATTCGCGCCTGCATACGCTGTTCGATGATTTCTGCGCCTGTTTTAACGAGGCGGACGTGGTCGCCATCGCCGAAGTCTATGCCGCGGGCGAAGACCCGATCCCCGGCGCGACCCGCGACGATCTGGTGGCCGGTCTGATCCGCCACGGGCATCGGCACGCAAGAGCGATCCTCAGCGAGGACGATCTGGAACGGCTGGTGCGCGAGCAGGGGCGACCGGGCGATATGGTGGTCTGTCTCGGGGCGGGTACGATCTCGGCCTGGGCCAACAACCTGCCGGCGCGCCTTGACTCCTGAGCGCAAGCCAAAGATTTTTCGTACGAAAAATCTTGTGAACGACCGGGATGGGGCGGCAAGAATTTTCGTACGAAAATTCTTGCGCTTGGCCGGCGCGCGGAGCGCATCATGAGCCTGTCGCTTTTCATGGCCTGTGGCTGGGGGATCATCGCCAACGTAATGGGCATGCTGCCGGCGCGCGACAATCATTGGCGACGGGCGAGGCTCCTTATCGGTACGGGGTGTCCCATCGTGGTCTATGTGGGCTGGCAACACGGCCCGTGGATCGCCTTGATCGTCTTCGCCGCGATGGCAAGCGTGCTGCGCTGGCCGTTGCGTTATCTTTTGCGCCGTGTCACCGCCCGTTTGCGCGGATGACGTCCTGCCAGGCCCGTGACATGAAGGCAAACACCATGACCTTTCCTGCGACCCGAGGGCGCCTGACGCCCGACCGCCCTCTTTGCGATCTGACCTGGCTGCGCGTGGGCGGGCCTGCCGATGCGCTTTATCAGCCTGCCGATCTTGAAGATCTGCAAGGTTTTCTTGCGACGCTGGCGCCGGACGTGCCGGTGTTTCCCATGGGGGTCGGATCGAACCTCATCGTTCGGGACGGGGGGCTGCGCGCGGTCGTTATCCGCCTGGGCCGCGGGTTCAACCGGATCGAAACCGACGGCACACGCGTGACAGCCGGGGCCGCCGCGCTGGACGCGCATGTGGCGCGCAAGGCCGCCGCCGCGGGCATCGACCTGACCTTTCTGCGCACCGTCCCGGGCAGTATCGGCGGGGCGCTGCGGATGAACGCGGGGTGTTACGGCAGCTATGTCGCGGATCATCTTGTCGAGGCCCGCGCGGTGACCCGCGAGGGGGCTTTGGTCACGCTCGACCCGCAGGATCTGGCGTTTGGCTATCGAAACAGCACGCTGCCCGAAGGCTGGGTTCTGACCGAGGCGGTGTTCGAGGGTCTGTCAAGCGATCCCTCCGCGCTGGAGGCGCGCATGCAGGCGCAATTGGAACAGCGCGACGCCACCCAGCCGACCAGGGACCGCACCGCCGGATCGACCTTTCGCAATCCCGCCGGGTTCAGCTCGACCGGGCGGGCGGATGACACGCATGAGCTGAAGGCTTGGAAGGTGATCGAAAACGCCGGAATGCGCGGCGCCACGGTCGGCGGCGCGCAGATGAGCCCCAAGCACGCGAATTTCCTTGTGAATACCGGACAGGCGACCGCGGATGATCTGGAACGTCTGGGCGAAGAAGTGCGAAAAAGGGTTTTCCAACACAGCGGAATACAGCTAGAGTGGGAAATCATGCGGGTCGGTGATCCGCAGCTGGGTGGGTCCGAAGGATCGACCGAAAACTGAGGCCGGACAACCGGCCCGTCTGCGCCAGACGCGCAGCCCGAGCAGGGCACCAGACACGAACCGGGCCACACCCCGGCAGCGCGGGCGATAGCCCGGCATGACGACAGGCGGAGTCCGGATCGAACCGGACGCGCCGGACTGACAAAGTCCGGGGGCACACCTTCGGGCGGCAGAAAAACAAAAGGGGGCAACGCCCCCCAGGATCAAGGCGGTTTGGGGATGTCGAGCAGGGCAAACCCGAAAGTGGCGGTGTTGCTTGGTGGACCCTCGGCTGAACGCGAGGTGTCGCTGAGTTCCGGGCAGGAATGCGCCGCTGCTTTGAGGGGCGAAGGTTATCAAGTGACCGAGGTCGATGCCGGCCCGGATCTTGCGCAGCGGCTGACGGCGCTTGCGCCGGATGTGGTGTTCAACGCGCTGCACGGGCGCTGGGGCGAGGACGGCTGCGTGCAGGGTCTGCTGGAATGGTTGCGCCTTCCGTATACGCATTCCGGTGTACTGGCCTCGGCGCTTGCGATGGACAAGGAGCGGTCGAAGAATGCCTATCGCGCGGCGGGACTGCCGGTCGTCGACAGCCTTCTTGCCGACAAGTCCGAGATCGAGGCGGCCCACCTGATGGCGCCGCCCTATGTGGTCAAACCCTATAACGAAGGCTCGTCCGTTGGCGTCTACCTCGTGCAGCAGGGGGCGAACGCGCCGCCGCGGCTGGCCGCCGAAATGCCCGACACGCTGATGGTGGAAACCTATGCGCCGGGGCGTGAACTGACCACCACCGTCATGGGCGATCGGGCGCTGACCGTGACCGACATCCTGACCGACGGCTGGTACGATTACGACGCCAAGTACAAGGCGGGCGGGTCGCGCCATGTGATCCCGGCGCAGATCCCGCAAGCCATATTCGATGCCTGTCTCGACCACGCCTTGCAGGCCCATGAGGTGCTGGGGTGCCGTGGCCTCAGCCGCACGGATTTTCGCTGGGATGAAAGCCGGGGGCTGGACGGGTTGATTCTGCTGGAAACCAACACCCAGCCCGGCATGACACCAACCTCGCTTGCCCCCGAGCAGGCAGCGCACTGCGGCGTGAGCTTCGGGCAATTGTGCCGCTGGATGGTGGAGGACGCTTCTTGCAACCGATGACCGATGCCCCCGAGCCGCATTTCATTCGGCCCGATCCCGCGCCGTCGCGCCTGAAATATCGCATCGAACGCCTGATGCTGACCCCGCTGTTCCGCCTTGCGCTGCGGGTCGGGGTGCCGGCGCTGATCGGTTTCGGCGCGGCAAGCTGGTATTTCAGCTACGAAGACCACCGCACTGCCGTGGTCGACGGATACACAAACCTGCGCACCCAGATTCAGAACCGCCCCGAATTTCGCGTCAATCTGATGGCCATCGACGGGGCCAGCGCCAGCGTCGCGGACGACATCCGCGAGATCGTGTCGCTGGATTTCCCGATGTCGTCGTTCGATCTTGATCTGGACCTGATGCGCGCGACGGTCACCGCGCTGGACGCGGTCAAGGCCGCTCGGATCCGCATCCGGTCGGGCGGGGTGTTGCAGGTGGATGTGACCGAACGGGTGCCTGTCGCCCTGTGGCGCAACGCGCGCGGGCTGGAATTGCTGGACAAGACCGGCGTGCATGTCGGCCCGGTTGCCGCGCGCGGCCAGCGCCCTGATTTGCCGGTCATCGCCGGGATCGGCGCCGATGCGCATGTGGCCGAAGCGGTCGCGCTGGTGCGGGCCGCCGCCCCGCTGGCCGAACGGTTGCGCGGGCTGGAACGCATGGGCGCGCGGCGCTGGGATGTGGTGCTGGATCGCGGACAGCGCATCATGCTGCCCGAGGATAACGCCGTGCAGGCGCTGGAACGCGCCATCGCGATGGACCAGGCGGTCGACATGCTGGGCCGCGACATCGCTGCTGTCGACCTCAGGCTGCCGCGGCGCCCGACGCTGCGGCTGACCGGGGCCGGGCAAGAACAATACTGGCGGATCAAGGCCATGGAGACCGGAGAAAAACAACAATGATCGAGCTCTATGAATCCCAGCGCGCCATGCGCCACATGCGCAAGGCAGCGATGCACCGGGGCGTGGTCGCCATTCTGGACGTCGGCAGTTCCAAGATTGCCTGCCTGGTGCTGCGCTTTGACGGCAACGAGACGATGGGCGACGATGGTGTCGGCTCGCTTGCCGGGCAATCCGGCTTTCGGGTGATCGGCGCGGCGACGACCCGGTCGCGCGGCGTCAGCTTTGGCGAGATCGCCGCCATGGGCGAGACGGAGCGCGCCATCCGTACCGCCGTGCAGGCGGCGCAGAAAATGGCGAATATCCGCGTCGATCATGTGATCGTCGGCTTTTCGGGGGCGGAGCCGCGCAGCTACGGGCTGACCGGCAAGGTGGACATTGAAAACACCACCGTCACCGAACAGGACGTGGCGCGGGTGCTGTCATCCTGCGACGTGCCCGATTTCGGCTCGGGGCGTGAGGTGCTGCACGCGCAGCCGGTGAATTTCGCGCTGGATCACCGCTCGGGGCTGTCGGATCCGCGTGGCCAGATCGGTCACAGCCTGTCGACCGACATGCACATGGTGACCGTGAACGCGCAGGCGATCCAGAACATCGTGCATTGCGTCAAGCGATGCGACCTTGAACTGGCCGGGCTGGCATCGTCGGCCTATGCGTCCGGAATCTCGGCCTTGGTCGAGGATGAACAGGAACTGGGCGCGGCCTGCATCGACATGGGGGGCGGCACGACGGGCGTGTCGATCTTCATGAAGAAACACATGATCTATGCGGACACGGTCGCGATGGGCGGCAACCATGTGACGGGCGACATTTCCATGGGGCTGCAGATCCCGATGGCGATGGCCGAGCGGATCAAGACATTTTACGGCGGGCTGTTCGCCACCGGCATGGACGACCGCGAGATGATCGAGATTTCCGGCGACACCGGCGACTGGCATCACGACCGCCGTCAGGTCAGCCGGGCCGAACTGATCGGCATCATGAAGCCGCGCGTCGAAGAGATTCTGGAAGAGGCGCGCGCCTGTCTGGATGCGGCCGGGTTCGACCACATGCCATCGCATCAGATCGTGCTGACGGGGGCGGCCAGCCAGGTGCCGGGGCTGGACGGGCTGGCCAGTCGCATTCTGGGGCATCAGGTGCGGCTCGGGCGCCCGATGCGCGTGCATGGGCTGCCACAGGCCGCCACGGGGCCGGGCTTTGCCAGCGCGGTCGGCATGTGTCTGTTCGCGGCGCATCCGCAGGACGAATGGTGGGATTTCGAAATTCCCGTCGACCGCTATCCGGCGCGCTCGATCGCGCGCGCGGTAAAGTGGTTTCGGGACAACTGGTAGAGCCGCCGCCCGCCGGTTGGCCCAGGGCGGCACGATCACGGTAATTTTTGCAGATCCGGCGGGCCGCCGCGTGACAGCCCCGCCGCGGCATGATAAAACATACACAGACCGCTGTGGATAAGGCGGCGCACGAGGGACGGGCAGTCCCCCAGAACGACCGGACGACACCGCGCATCGCCCCATTTTGCAAGGGGGCGCCGTTGCGTCTCTAGGTGTGTCATCTGCGCTGATCCCCAAATATGGGGATGTCGGCGAAATCCCGCGCGCCGCTTGACCAGAACCCCTATATTTCGTGGTGATTCTGCGTTTTTTGCGTGACCCGAGGCTTGGGTTTGGGTAAGAATTGTCGGCAAAGGCGCAAGGACAGGCGTGCAAACAAGTCATAAATGACAGGCGGACACTGACATGACTCTCAACCTCTCGATGCCAGGCCAGGACGAAGAGCTGAAGCCCCGGATCACGGTCTTTGGCGTTGGCGGTGCCGGCGGCAATGCCGTCAACAACATGATCGAAAAGAACCTTGAAGGCGTCGATTTCGTTACGGCCAACACCGACGCACAGGCGTTGCAGCAGTCGATGTCGGCCAACAAGGTTCAGCTTGGCGTCAAGGTGACCGAAGGTCTGGGCGCCGGGGCGCGCGCCTCGGTCGGTGCCGCCGCCGCCGAGGAAAGCATCGAGCAGATCGTCGATCACCTGGCGGGCGCGCACATGTGCTTCATCACTGCCGGCATGGGCGGCGGCACCGGCACCGGCGCCGCCCCGATCATCGCGCAGGCCGCGCGCGAGCTGGGCGTGCTGACTGTCGGCGTCGTGACCAAGCCGTTCCAGTTCGAAGGCATCAAGCGGATGCGCCAGGCCGAAGAGGGCGTCGAAGCCCTGCAAAAGGTCGTCGACACGCTGATCATCATCCCGAACCAGAACCTGTTCCGGCTGGCCAACGAAAAGACCACCTTTACAGAGGCGTTCAGCCTTGCGGATGACGTGCTGTATCAGGGCGTCAAGGGCGTCACGGACCTGATGGTGCGTCCGGGACTCATCAACCTCGACTTTGCCGATGTGCGGGCCGTGATGGACGAGATGGGCAAGGCCATGATGGGCACCGGCGAGGCGGAGGGCGAAGATCGCGCCATCCAGGCCGCCGAAAAGGCCATCGCGAACCCGCTGCTGGACGAAATCAGCCTCAAGGGCGCCAAGGGTGTGCTTATCAACATCACCGGCGGGCACGATCTGACGCTGTTCGAGCTTGACGAAGCCGCCAACCGCATCCGCGAGGAAGTTGACGCCGATGCCAACATCATTGTCGGCTCGACGCTGGATGACAGCATGGCAGGCGTGATGCGCGTGTCGGTCGTGGCGACCGGCATCGACGCGTCGAGCGCGCATCTGGAAATTCCGGTGCCGCGTCGCCGGATGGCCGAGCCGCTCAAGGGCGGAATGATCGAAGAAGACGCGCCCAAGCCCGCCGCGGCCCCCGCGCCGCGCCCCGTCGCGGCCCGTGCCCCCGAGCCCGAGTATGAGGAAGAAGAACCTTCGCTGTTCGAGAACATGGGCCAGCAGCGGTTCGAGGAAGAGGCGGACGAAGGCAGCTACGAACCTGCCTACCAGCCCGAAGCCGCCATTGACGAGGACGAACTTCCTACGCCCGTCTATCGCCCGCAGGTCGCCCAGTTCCAACCCCAGTCGGATGTGTTCGAAGCCGAACCGGAAGCGTTCGTCGCGCCCAAGGCGCCCGCGCCGGGCACGCCGTCGCCCGATGCCATGGCGCGTCTTCAGCAGGCAGCGGCCCGCAACCGCCAGGCGGGTATGGCCGCACCTGTGCGTCCGCAGCCTCAGCAGCAGCCTGCCGCCGCGCCGACCCGTGTGGCGGATGCCGACAGGCCGCGTTTCGGGATCAATTCGCTGATCAACCGGATGACCGGGCACGGCGAAGCGCAGGCGCCGCGCCGCGCCCAGCCGTCGATGCAGCCGCATCAGCCGGCACCCGTGGCCGACACCGAAGAGGCCGCGGATCAGGACCGGATCGAGATCCCGGCCTTTCTGAGACGCCAGGCGAACTGACATTTCGCGTCGATCGCGATGCAAACGCCCCCTCGGTGAGGGGGCGTTTTTCGTTAAGCGCCATAGGGTTGCCGGATGCGAAAACAAGGTGCGCAGGGTTTCGCGCATTCAAGCCGCGCGATGTTTCATTCGGTTGCAATACTTGATTTGAGATGACGCGCCGGCGTGGATATCTCCATCATCAAGGAACCGCCTGTGGGGGGCGGATCACCGAAATATCCGAGGTTTCGACCGTGCAGACCACAATCAGATCCGCAGTCAGCTTTCAGGGCGTGGGCCTTCACTCGGGCCGTGCCGCCCGCCTGACCATCCGCCCGGCCAGCGCCGAACACGGCATCTGGTTCAAGCGGACCGACATCCTGCTGGGCGACGCGCTTGTGCCGGCGCGCTGGGACGCGGTCGAGGTGTCGCCGCTGTGCACCCGAATCCGCAATCGCGCCGGCGCGACGATTTCCACCATCGAACACGTCATGGCCGCGCTGGCAGGCTGCGGTATCCACAACGCGCTGGTCGAAATCGACGGCCCCGAGGTCCCCATCCTTGACGGTTCGTCCGCGCCGTTTGTGCGTGCGATCCTGGCGCGCGGCACCCGCACCCTGCGCGCGCCGGTGCGCGCCATCGAAATCCTGGCCCCCGTGCATGTGCAGACCGCGCGCGGCTGGGCCCGTCTGTCGCCCGCCCGGCCCGGTCAGGGCCTGACCATGGATTTTCACATCGCCTTCGACGATGCGGCCATCGGCGAGCAGGACAAGAGCCTGAACCTTGCCAATGGCAGCTTTGTGCGCGAACTGTGTGACAGCCGCACCTTTTGCCGTCAGGCGGATGTGGATGCGATGCAGGCCAACGGTCTGGCGCTGGGGGGCACCTATGAAAACGCCGTGGTCGTGGATGGCGACAAGGTTCTGTCGCCCGGCGGGCTGCGCCATGCCGACGAAGCGGTGCGCCACAAGATGCTGGATGCGCTTGGCGATCTTTACACGGCGGGCATGCCGATCCTCGGCCACTATGAGGGGCACAAGGCCGGTCACGCCATGACCAACATGCTGCTGGCCGCGCTGTTTGCCGCACCCGATGCCTGGCGTGTCGTGGAATGCGATGCGGTCTGCGCCGCGACGCTGCCCGGTGCCGGTGTTGAAATCGACGAGATTCCGGCCGTGGCCTGACGGCGTGGCTGGGCCTGGTCACTGCATGGCAACGTCCTGCCGCAAAAGAGCGTAAAGGCGTTTTGCACCGGAATTTTCTGTGCTAGTGACTTGGCCCAAGGGCCGCCCAAACGGCCCGTTGGTACGGGAAATGAGGATTGTCGGGCATGGCAGGCGGCACAAGATCGCGGACGATTGTGATCGGGGCGGCGGTTACCGCGCTTCTTCTCGGGGCTTGCACCGCGCAGGAGCGTCCCGGATACGCTCGCGGGAACGTGCCTCTGGAAACATTCACTGCAGAGCAGATCTTCGAACGGGGCGAGTACGAGATCGACAGGAAGGATGGCGAGCAGGCGGCCTATTACTTCGGTGAGGTCGAGCGGCTGTACCCCTATTCGGAATGGTCCAAGCGCGCGCTGATCATGCAGGCCTACGCCTATCATCTGGAAAAAGACTACGAGAACAGCCGCGCCTCGGCGCAACGCTTTATCGACTTTTACCCGACCGATGACGACGCCGCCTATGCGCAATATCTGCTGGCGCTCAGTTATTACGACCAGATCGAGGAAGTGGGCCGCGATCAGGGCCTCACCTTCCAGGCGCTGCAAGCGCTGCGGCAGGTGATCGAACGCTATCCCGACAGTGAATATGCACGCTCGTCGATTCTCAAATTCGACCTGGCTTTCGATCACCTTGCGGGCAAGGAGATGGAAATCGGGCGCTATTATCTCAAGCGCAAGACCTTTGGTGCGGCGATCAACCGTTTCCGGTCGGTGGTCGAGGATTTTCAGACCACGACGCACACCCCCGAGGCGCTGCACCGTCTGGTCGAATCCTACCTGTCGCTGGGTCTGACCGATGAGGCACAGACCGCCGGTGCGATCCTGGGATACAACTTCCAGGGCTCGCAGTGGTACGAAGACAGCTACAAGCTGCTGACCGGGCGCGGGCTGGCGATGGAGCCGCGCGGCGACAACTGGCTGTCGACGGTGTATCGTCAGATGGTCAAGGGCCAGTGGCTCTGAGAATGGCTCTGGACGCGCATTCCGCAGGGCAGGGGCACCATGCTGCGCGCGCTTGAAATCAGGGACATGCTGATCATCGACCGGCTGGATCTTGCGTTTCAGCCGGGGTTGAACGTGCTGACCGGGGAAACCGGGGCGGGCAAGTCGATCCTGCTGGACAGTCTGGGGTTTGTGCTGGGCTGGCGCGGGCGCGCCGAACTGGTGCGCAGCGGGGCGGCCCAGGGCGAGGTGACGGCGGTGTTCGAACTGTCCGCGACCCACGCCGCGCGCGCGGTGCTGGAAGACGCCGGGCTGCCGGTGTCGTCCGAATTGATCCTTCGTCGGGTCAACACCGCCGACGGGCGCAAGACCGGCTGGGTGAACGACCGACGCGCCAGCGGCGAGGTGCTGCGCCGTCTGTCCGAAACGCTGATTGAACTGCACGGCCAGCACGATGATCGGGGTCTTCTGAACCCGTCGGGGCACCGCGCCATCCTGGACGATTACGCCGCGACCGATCCGCTGATCGCCGCCACCCGCGCCGCCTGGGCGCAGCGGCGCGAGGCCCGCAAGGCGCTGACAGCCGCCGAAGACGCGCTGGATGCGGTGCGCGCCGAAGAGGATTTCCTGCGCCACGCGGTGGCCGAACTGGAAAAACTTGCCCCGGAACCGGGCGAAGACCAGACGCTGGACGAACGCCGCCGCATGATGCAGGCTGCCGAACGCATCCGCGAGGACATCGCGCGTGCGTCGGACGCCATCGGCTATGACGGCGCCGAGGGTGCGATGTCCAACGCGCTGCGCTGGCTGGAAGGTGCGTCGGAAAAGGCCGAAGGGCGGCTTGACGGGGCGATGGCGGCGCTGACCCGCGCCATGGCCGAACTGGACGAGGCCGGGCGCGAGGTGGCCGATTGCCTCGATGCGCTGGAATTCAACCCGGCCGAACTGGAAGACACCGAAGAGCGGCTGTTCGCCCTGCGCGGGCTGGCGCGCAAGCATGCCGTTGCCCCGGACGATCTGGCCGAACTGACGGCAACGCTGTCGGATCGCCTGGCGGCGCTGGACAGGGGGGCCGAGGATATTGCCGATCTGAAACGCGCCGTCGCCGATGCCGAAACCGCCTATGACGCTGCCGGCGATGCGCTGAGCGGAACGCGCCGCGACGCCGCCGGGCGGCTGGACGCCGCCGTCGCCGCCGAACTGGCGCCGCTCAGGATGGAGCGCGCGGTGTTTCGCACCGAAGTGACGCCCGGCGAGCCCGGCCCCGAGGGGCGGGACGCGGTGGCTTTTACCGTCGCCACCAACCCCGGCGCGCCGTCTGGGCCGTTGAACAAGATTGCATCGGGGGGCGAGCTGTCGCGCTTCCTGCTGGCGCTCAAGGTGTCGCTGTCGCAGGAACGCAACCGCGGCGTCACGATGATTTTCGATGAGATCGACCGGGGCGTCGGGGGCGCCACCGCCAATGCCGTGGGCCGCAGGCTCAAGGCGCTGGCAGACGACGGGCAAGTGCTGGTCGTGACCCATTCGCCGCAGGTGGCCGCCCTTGGGGCGCATCACTGGCGGGTGTCCAAACGGGTGGAAAGCGACATGACCCTGTCGACCGTCACGCCGCTTGCCGATGACGCGCGCGAGGATGAGATCGCGCGCATGCTGTCGGGCGACACCGTGACGCCCGAAGCCCGCGCCGCGGCGCGGGCGCTGCTGGGCTCGTTCTAGCCCCGCGCGCCCAGCCCCAGCTGCATCAGCGTCTTGCGCAGCGGTGTGACGCTGTAGAGCGCATTCAGCGCCCTTGCCCGCGCGTCGCGCAACGGCGGTGCCGACAGCATCGAGGCGCGGTTCAGCAGGGTGATCCCCGCCACCCGCGCGCGCACATCCGCGATGCGCGCCCGGTGATAGCTGTCCAGCATGCGCGCATCGCCCAGACTGTCCGGCCTGGCCTGTGCCAGATCCAGCAGCGTGGCGACGTCGTTCAGCGACATGTTCAGCCCCTGCGCCCCGATGGGGGGCACCACATGTGCGGCCTCGGCGACCAGCGCCATCCGCTCGGCGCTAAGCCGGTCGGCGTGCTGTGCGATGATCGGCCAGAGCGTGCGCTGCGAGGCCAGCGTCAGCCGCCCCAGCAAATGGCAGGAGCGTTGCGACATTGCGTCCTCCAGGTCGGGTGTGGCAAGCGCGAACAGCGCCTCGGCTCTGGGGCCCTGTTCCATCCAGACCACGGCCGAGGAAGGCCGGCCTTCGTGATCGGGCAGCGGCACAAGCGTAAAGGGGCCGCCGGTGCGGTGAATCTCGGTCGAGACGTTGCCGTGGGGCAGGGGATGCGTCACCGCAAAAGCCAGCGCCTTTTGTCCGAACCGCGTGGTGCTGACGCCGATCCCCGCAGCCTGGCGCATGGGCGACGCGCGCCCGTCGGCGGCGATCACCAGGCGCACCTGCGCCGTGGTACCATCGGACAGGCCGACGCGGGCATGGGCCTGCCGGGTGAACAGCGTGGTCGTGGCAGTGCCGGGGCGGAAATCGACGCCGGGCATGTCGTGCAGGGCGGCAGCCATTTCGCGCCGCAACAGCCAATTGGGCAGATTCCAGCCGAACGGCTTGTCAGAGATGTCCGAGGCGTCGAAATCCTTGATGACGCGCGGCTCGGGCACGGCGCCGCCTGCATCGACGATGCGCATGGTCTGAAGCGGCATGGCGTGATCCGCCAGCCTGTCCCACAGCCCGCAGCTCTTCAGGAACGCCTGCGCGGGTTGCAGGAAGGCGGTGGAGCGCAGATCGGCGCCGGGGGCGGCACGGGTGGTGACCGGCGGGGCCGGATCGACGCAAAGCACCGAAAACCCGGCCGCTCCGAACGCCGCCGCCGCCGTCAGCCCCGCGAGTCCGCCGCCTGAGACAAGAATGTCGTGATCCATGGCCGATCTCCTTTCGGGTGTTATCTAGGGCGTGCCGCTCAGGACCCCAGCGTAATCAGCAGGATCATCGTGTAACATACTGGCACTAGCGCCAGCGCGCACATCGCCAGTCCGACGGCGCCGAAGGTCACGGTGGCGGCGATCACCCCCGCCAGCAGCACCGCGACAGCGACGTACAGCCAGGTTTCCATGCTCAGGCCCCGTGCGGGGCGGGTCGCAGGATCGGTGGTGGCGGCCTGTGTCGTATGCATGCGGCAAACTCCTGTCGGGTCGGATCGGGCGCGGGGGCGCTGGGGGCGTGCATAAAGGGTCACGCCGTGGATATCATCGGGCGGAATGACGCAGGCGCGGTCACCCGTGGTCGATGCCGCGCAAGAACGCGCCAAGGTCGGGGGCGTGGTGCTGGATGTGATCCCCGGCGCCGCGTTCGGGCGCCACATGGACGGTGCGCATCCCCATCGCAAAGGGCGCCGCCAGGTTGCGCGGGTCGTCTTCGAACATCGCCGCGCTGCGCGGGTCGGTGCCGTCAAGCGCGAACACCGTCTCGAACGCCGCCGGGTCGGGTTTGGGCCGGTAGCCCGCGTGTTCGACGCCGTAGATCGCATCGAACGCCGCCTCCAGCCCGCGCGCCCGCAGGACCTGCGCCGCATAGGGGGCGCTGCCGTTGGTATAGACGATTCGGCGCCCCGGCAGCGCGGCGATCAGGTCGGCCAGGTGCGGATCGGGGGTCAGGGCGTCAAAGCTGATGTCGTGCACGTCGATCAGGTATTGTTCGGGGTCAATGCTGTGTTCGGCCATCAGCCCGGCCAGCGTGGTGCCGTGCAGATGCCACCAGGTCTTGCGCAGACGATCCGCCTCGGGGTGGTCGCTGCCGGTCACGCGCATGACGAAGTCGGTCATCCGCCGTTCGATCTGGTCAAAAAGCCGCACGCCGGGCGAATAGAGCGTGTTGTCCAGGTCGAAAACCCAGTGGCGCACGCTGGAAAAGGGTCGTTTCATCATGGCCCTGATCCTATCCGCACCCGCGCGGCGCGGCAATGGGCGCAGGCGCCGCGAACGGGCGCATTGATCCCTGGGCGTCGATAGCGGTATCGTCGTCCATCTGATCAGGAGAGAGTGATGAACCAGCACCGTTCGCCGAACAAGGATGCCTATACGCTGATCTTGGACGCGATCGATTCCGGCATCTATCGGCCCGGCGATCGGCTGGTGGAAAGCGAGTTGGCCGACCGCTTCGGGGTATCGCGCACGCCGATCCGCGAAGCGTTGCAGCGGCTGGAAACGCAAAGCCTGCTGGCGCGCGACGGGCGTTCGCTGATCGTGGCGTCGCTGGATCATAACCAGATGGCCGAACTCTATGTGGTGCGCACCGAACTGGAAGGGCTTGCGGCGCGGCTGGCCGCCCGCCATGCCTCTGACGAAGAGGTGCAGGTGCTGGGCGAGATGGTGGCCGACGACCGCGCGCTGCTGAACGATCCCGCGGCGTTGGCGCGGGCCAACCGGCGGTTTCACCGGATGATCCATCTGGCCTCGCACAACCGCTTTCTGGTGCAGCAGCTTGACCTTGTGCACAGGTCGATGGCGCTGATGGCGACCACGTCGCTGGCCGCCCGCGGGCGGGGCGAGATCGCGCTGGCCGAGCACAAGGCCATCGTCGATGCCATTTCGCGGCGCGACGAGGATGCGGCCTACAAGGCGCTGCGGGACCATATCTCGGTGGCGCTCGTCACGCGGCTGAAGCTTGACAGCCACAACGTCGATTAGACGTCGATCGGGTCTTCGGGCATGTCGGCGCTGTCATCGTCGGGTGCAGAATGGCCGTGCATCGTCTTGTCCCAGTAAAACGGGCGGGTGACGAGCTCATAGGCGGCCTTGTAGACCGCCAGCGTGCCCAGCGGGAAATACAGGAACAGAGTCGGAACCCACGGCATCAACCCGCGATGCGGGCTGCGTGACACCGCCGTGACCCCGACAAGCACCGAAATCGCCTCGGTCGCCAGAAACAGCACGATCATGGTGCCCATCAGGCCGGGATGCGCGCCCTCCAGCAACGGCGGGCGCCAGCCGGCCAGCACCAGCCAGTAGGACCATAGGACCGGCGCCAGCAGGAACTGCGTAAAGGCCGACAGAAAGATCGCCTGCACGCCGAAAAACCGCCACGCCCCCAGATCCCGAAGCAGCCGCCGGGGCGCGCGCGTGTGGACGCGCCAGGTGATCATGTAGCCCTTGAGCCAGCGCGACCGCTGACGGACCCAGGGCCAGGCGCGGTTGTTGGCCTCTTCGCGGGTGACCACCGGAATCAGTTCGGTGACATATCCGTGCCGGGCCAGCCGCACGCCCAGATCCGCGTCTTCGGTGACGTTATGCGCATCCCACCCGCCAACCTCTTCCAGGGCCTCGCGGCGCAGGAACACCGTGGTGCCCCCCAGCGGGATAGCAAACCCCAGTCGGGCGAGGCCGGGCAGCACGACCCTGAACCACGAGGCGTATTCGATGGCAAAGCAGCGCGACAGCCAGTTGGCCTTTGGGTTGTAGAAATCCAGGATACCCTGAAGGCAGGCGATTTTCGCGGGGACGCGGCTGAAATGCTCGGCCACCCGTTTCAGCTGGTCCGGGGCGGGGCTGTCCTCGGCGTCATAGATGCCGATGATGTCGCCACGGGCAAAGCGCAGCGCATAGTTCATGGCGCGCGGCTTGGTGGTGACGGTGCCGTCGGGCACCTCGATCACGCGCATCCAGGGCGGCAGGTCAACCTGCGCCAACGCGGCGCGGGTCATGGTGTCCTGTGCTTCGAGGATCAGGATCACATCAAGCTGCGCGCGCGGATAATCCAGACGCCCGAGCCGTTCGATCAGGCTGCTGGCGATGCGTTCCTCGCGAAAGAGCGGAACCAGAACGGAAACAGGGGGAAGCGCATGTGCCGCGATAAAAGTGCGCCCCTGGGGGCGCGCGGCCGCCTCCACCCGGCGAGCAGGGCGGCCAGCTTCAGGCCCTGTGCAAACAGAAGGGTGACAAGGGCCAGAACCGTCGCGCTGCCAAAGAACAGCGACGGGTGCGCGTACAGCATCCACAGGCAGCCAAGGCCGAACCCCGCCCCCAGCAGGGCCTGCGCGGGGGACATGCTGTCCATGTCCCGGCAGCTTTCATCGGCGGGCACCTGGGTTTCCGCCCGGCGGGCCATGGCATCGCCGTGTCGGCGCGCAATGACGCCCTGAATGTCGGATTCCAGCGCCAGGGCCATGGCGACGTGTTCGGCCTGACCGGGCAGCTGGTCGATCACTTTGTCAAAGGTTTCGGGGCGCGAGGTGGCGACCACCAGCGTCTCGCCGATCCACATCCACGGCAGGGCCGACAGTTTCAGGCAGGCTTCGGGCGTGATCGCATCCACCAGGTTGTCATCGGGCGGGGTTTGTGCCGAAGAGAGCGTCATCGCGCCGTAGTGCAGCGCCTGTGCGTCAAGTACCTGGCCGGGGCTGGCAAGGTCTTCGGCCAGCAATACGCGCGGGAGGGCGGCGCCGCTGCGCAGGGCCTCGGCAAGCGCGAACACCGCGTCGCCGGCGCCAAGGTTGCCGTTGGCCAGCAGGATGGCCCCGATCGGACGCCCCCGCGGGCTTGCGGTTTGCTCGAGTCGTGAGGTCCGGAAAACTGCGCTCGGGCTGCTCATTTTTATCTCCTGACCCCCCTGGAACGGGATCAGGTTCGATAAATCCAGTAAACGAAGCGTTAATTCGCATCGGCTGAAAGGGAATATTCATCCTTCTTACATGATGTTCACGAATCGTTCGAACAGATAGAAGCTGTCCTGCGGTCCCGGCGATGCCTCGGGGTGGTGCTGCACCGAGAAAACCGGCCGGTCGACCATGCGAATCCCGCAGTTCGATCCGTCAAACAGCGACACATGAGTCTCTGTCACGCCGGTCGGCAGCGACTGCCCGTCGACCGCGAAGCCGTGGTTCATCGAGGTGATCTCGACCTTGCCGGTCTCGATCTCCTTGACGGGGTGGTTGGCGCCGTGGTGGCCGTGGTTCATCTTGACCGTACGCCCGCCAAGCGCCAGCGCCAGCATCTGATGACCAAGGCAGATGCCGAACAGCGGCACACGGCTTTCGCTCAGGATGCGCTGAAGCGTGGGCACCGCGTAGCCGCCGGTGGCGGCCGGGTCGCCCGGTCCGTTCGACAGAAAGATCCCGTCGGGCTGATGCGCCAGCACCTCGTCAGCGGTGGCCGACGCAGGCAGCACGGTCACATCGCACCCAGCCGAGGCAAGGCACCGCAGGATGTTGCGCTTGGCGCCGTAATCAATGGCGACGACCTTCTTGCCGGGCTCGGATCGCCGGACGTACCCGTCAGGCCAGGCCCACCGCATTTCATCCCAGCGATAGCTTTGGGCGCAGGTGACATCCTTGGCCAGGTCAAGGCCCGTAAGGCCCGGAAAGGCCCGTGCCGCCGCCACCAGCTTTTCCACGTCGAAACGACCGCCAGGATCATGGGCCAGCGCCACATGCGGTGCCCCCGACTGGCGAATGGCACGGGTCAGGCGGCGGGTGTCGATGCCGCCGATGGCGATGCGCCCGCGCGAGGCAAGCCAGTCCGACAGTTCCTGCACCGCGCGCCAGTTCGACGATTGCGTCGGCATCCACTTGACCACCATGCCGGCTGCCACCGGCTCGCCCGTTTCGTCATCGTCCGGGTTTACGCCGACATTGCCGATATGCGGAAAGGTAAACGTCACGATCTGGCCCGCGTAGGACGGGTCGGTCATGATTTCCTGATAGCCGGACATGGCGGTGTTGAAACACAGTTCGGCCTGCGCCTGACCTTCAGCGCCGAAGCCCTGACCGTAAAACAGCGTGCCATCGGCAAGGGCTAGGCAGGCAGTGGGCGTGGATTTGGCGGACATGGGGCGACTCCTCGTGGCAGCGGGGCGGCAAATTGTGCCTTAGGTAAGGCTTGCGCCGGTCCGGGTCAAGGTCCGCTCGAAAATGGAAACACATTAGTTTTCATATGCTTAGGTGGATGAGAGGCAGAGTTGCGAAATGTCGTCGTTTTGCATAAGTTGACGTTTCGGGACACAGAATGACGGGATACTCAATGGATTTGCGCGCGCGCATCTCGGCTGCGACGAAGCAGGCGATGAAGGACCGGGCCGCGGCACGGCTGTCGACCCTGCGGCTGATCAACGCGACGATCAAGGATCGCGACATCGCCGCGCGGGGCGAAGGCAACGACGCGGGCGTTTCCGACACCGAACTTCTCGCGATCCTTGCGAAGATGGTGAAGCAACGCCGCGAAAGCGCAAGCACTTACGAAGAAGGCGGGCGGCTTGACCTTGCCGAGGCGGAGATGGCCGAGATCGTGGTGATCGAGGAATTCCTGCCGCGCGCCCTGTCCGACGATGAGATCACCGCCGCGGTAGACGCCGCGATGACCGAGGTGGGCGCCAGTTCGATCCGCGATATGGGCCGGGTGATGGGCGTGCTCAAGGGCCGCTATCAGGGGCAGATGGATTTCAGCGCGGTCGGCCCCGTGGTGAAGGAAAAGTTGTCGCACGCCGGCTGAGCCGGGGGTGAAAAGTCTTCGTCGAAGACTTTTCTGATCCCGAAGCGCCGGTTGCGGGATGCGCGCGGGGCAAAGAAAATTCTTCGACGAAGAATTTTCGGGCGTGGGTGTCAGGGGATGGGAAACTGCGTCCTGACACGCGCCCAGTGGGCTGGGTCTATGGGGTATCGTTGCACGAAGCGGGACTTGAATCCGACCCGTCCCCGCCGCGCCCCGAAATTCTCGCCGTGGTTCAGCACATACAGGACCGACGGGCAGCGCATCCGCGCAAGCGGCAAGCCGGCCAGCCGCGCCAGATACGGAAACATCCTGTGCTCATGCGCGGTCATCGCCTTCAGAAAGGCGGTGCTTTGCGGCAGTGTGGGGTCATGGTAGAGTGCCACGCACGAGCCACAGAGTTTCCAGAACGGTTTGCGCAGCGGCATCCGTGCGGTACGCGGGCCGGCCAGCGCCACGTCGCCGGTCGCATGATCCATGACATAGCCGGTGCCGACCAGCCATCCCGCAGCATCGCTTTGCAGCATTTGCGCCACGCTGCCATCGCGTAGCAGATCGTCCGCATCGAAGCTCATGACATAGGCGGGGCCGGTCTCCATCGTTTCCAGATCTTCGCAAAGTGCCGCCAGTTTGCGCCATTTGTCATTGCCCGGCGTCGGGTCGTCAAAGGGCAGCCAGCGCAGTCTTGGATCGTCGGGCAGGGGGGGGCGCTGCTGGCAACAGATAACGGCTTGCCACGGCGCCGTTTGCCTGCGGAAGCTTTCGATGGTGCTGTTCAGGCGCTGGACCACCGCCCCCCAGTCGCCGACCTGCGCAGGGCCGACCAGAGGCACCAGAAAGATCACCTGGCCGGCCGGGCTGCGGTGCGGGCTCGCGGCGTCGCGCAGATCCAGGGCTGCCGCTTCGGATGGTGCGGGGGACAGCCTTCGGGCAAGCGCGGGCGACAGGGCCGCCGCAACCAGCATCGCGGCGCGCTTGTATTTCGGGGTGGCTGGGGCCTGCGCCATGGGGAACCTCTTCGGGCAAGTGGCGCGTTTCAGGCGCGCCTTAGCAGCCGCACCCTGTCGCTCAGTTCGACAAAGAGCGCCTTGCGCTCTTCTTCGCTCAGAAACGCGCCGATCTCAACCTGGCGTCCGCCGCCGCGCAAGGTGACGTAATGGGGCACGGGGCCGCCGGTGACGTGCAGATCGACCGCCAGCCAGTGGGTGTTGCCCTGCCAGTCCTGCGTCGGACCGCGCGGATTGTGTCGGGTCAGCCGCGCCGTTTGCGGTCCGAGCGTCAGCACTTCCAGCACCGATCGCTCGCGGCTGTTATGTCGCAACGCCCACCACAACCCGGCAATGGCGGCCAGGATGAATGGCAGCAGCCCCCACAACAGAACCGTTCCGATCAGCCAGAACACCGGCAGGATCGCCAAAAGAAAAAAGCTGGCCATGAAAACGGAAAAGCCATGCGCGGTCAGTGACTGATGCGGCCACAGATGTAATTCGGCCATGTTCGGGCGGTCGGTTTCCCAGCGGTAGGGCATTGTCGTCCTGGATGTTCGTCTGCGGATGACGGGTTCGGCGCAGAGTTCTGACCCGCGTGCAGGGGGATTCCCTGATCTTGCGATTAGGTTTCAGGGATCGCGCAGCCCTGTCAAGATAACCCGCCCAAAGTTCTTGTACGCACCCTGCGAAGGGCAGACCTTCCGTTGACCCGGCCCCCGAAAACCGCTTCGGATTGGCTGTCTGTCGGAGAATGCGGGAAGGCGCGCTGCACGCCTCTGAAAGGGGCGCCGGAAGACGGCGTGTCGCGGTCGATCCCCGGCGATCAGGCCGCGTTTGAACGGCGTCTTTGAACGCGGCAACCGGCAACTGGCAGACGGCGGTGATCGGCGACGAGGTCAGGATGCTGCGTGCTGAAGTCGAAGAGGCCGCGGCACAGGGCGGCCTTTCGGTGTGGTGCTGTCTTCGTTTGCCATCCACGAACCTGTTGATGATGCGATGCGCCTCACGCTCACGCGGATCGTCGGGTAGGCCAGTTTCCACGAGTTCCCGCTTGCCTGGGATGGGGCGCGGCTCTTTCGGAACGGCGACCCGGACTGTCCGCTTTTTCCCGCGTGCGCCTTACATGTTTCATACCAGTCTCAAGCACCTGTTTGTAGCAGGTCTTGTAGCGCATGCCCCATGAAAAACGGGGACTTCAGCAATATCAAGCGCATCGACGGGGAGTGAGTGAGAGGCTGGACAACGACCCAAGCGGGGCTCGTTACGGCTGCTTCCTTCCGGACCTGACCGGGTTGGCGAGGCGCCTGCCCGCGCCAACCTCTCACCTCCCCAACTAGTGCCTCCGGAAGGGATGTTCAAGCCCCAACCGTTGTGCCGTATCAAGGTCCGCCGACGTCGCGGCGTGTCAGATCTGACCGTGTCCGGGGGCTGCCTGGCGCCGAACCAAAGACAGTCGGTGGCCATCTGCTGCGTCTCGTTCTGATGCCGGATGCGCTTGTCCAAAAGCACCGCAGCCCGCCCCCCGCTTGCGGCCCGGTGTAAGAGCAGCGGGGGCCGACACCCGGCGCCACGGTGTACGATCACGAAATATGCAAACGCGGACGTTGGGTGCTTCTGTGGCGGCATATGATCGCGCGGGGTTGCATTTCCTTGAGCCTTGGGCACAGTCATAGGTAGAATTTTCAGGATGCAACAATATCTTTCCGGGTGCTCGACCGATGTCAGACGTGTTGAGAATTTTCAAATGCGGGCACTGCGGCCACAACCTTCGGTTTGGCTCGCGGCGCTGCGGAGAGTGCTACAGCACGACGCCGGTGTGGAATCGCTGCACGCCCATGCGGCTGCTGACGGTGGTTGTGCTGCTCTGCGCGGGCGGGGTCGGGGTGATCATGCTGGCCTGAGCTCGCAGGGCGGGTCTGGGCCTTCCGGCGGGGCCGGACTATTCCATCGCAAGGATCATGTTGCGCACCACCGGATAGATTTCGTTGTCCCAGCGCCGGCCATTGAACACCCCGTAATGTCCGACATTGGCCTGCAGATGGTGCCGTTTCAGATGTGGGCGCAGGGTTGAACACAGATCGTGCGCGGCCGTGGTCTGACCCAGTCCGCAAATGTCGTCGCGCCCGCCTTCGACCGTCAACAGCGCGGTGTTGCGGATCTTTGACGGATCGACCTTGCGCCCGCGAAAGGTCAGATCGCCGGTCGCGAGTTCTGCCTTCTGGAAAACCCGGTCGATGGTTTCGATGTAAAATTCCTCGGTCAGGTCGAGCACGGAAAAATATTCGTCGTAGAAATCCTTGATGCGCGCGGCTTCGCTGGCTTCGCCCCTGGACAGGTGGTCGTACAGCTTGCGGTGCTGCGACTGATGCCGTTCCATGTTCATCGACATGAAGGCGGTCAATTGCACAAATCCGGGATAAACCCGGCGTCCGCCGCCCGGATGGCGCAGCGGCACGGTCGAGATGACGTTGCTCTTGAACCACGACAGCGGCTTTTCGTTCGCCAGTTCGTTCACCGCGGTCGGGCTTTCGCGCACATCCACCGGGCCGGCCATCAGCGTCATCGACCGGGGCGTGGCGGAGTTGCGATCCTCCGACATCACCGCGACGGCGGCAAGCGCCTGCACGCAGGGCTGGCAGACCGCAAGGATGTGCCCGCCGGGGCCGATCGCCTCCATGAAGCGGATGATGTAGTCGATGTAATCCTCGACCCCGAAGGCCCCGGCAGACCGGGGCACGTCGCGCGCGTTCTTCCAATCGGTGATGTAGACATCGTGATCGCGCAGCAGGGTGCGCACGGTTCCCGCCAGCAGCGTGGCGAAATGTCCCGACAGCGGGGCGGTCACCAGAACCTTGGGCTGGTCGGTGTCGATGTCGCGGCGAAAACGCAGCAGATTGCCATAAGGAAGGTCAAGCACCACCTCTTCGGTTACCGGCACGTCGCGGTTCTGAACCCTGACCGAATGAATGCCGAAACTCGGCCGCTCGTGGCTGAGCTGGAAGCGCGACATCATTTCCATCATCGCCGTCTGACGGCGCAGCACCGCGCCCATCCTGCGGGGGGTGAAAGCAAGACATCTGAGCGCCGCAGAGCGAAAAGGGGCCAGAATATCGTCAAAACTTTGGTAGGCTGCATAAAGCACGTCGATCCATCCCCTTGTTTCATGAATGGTCTAGCCAAGACCGGAAGAGCGTGCGACAAAAATCATGACGCACTGCAGCATGAAGATCCAGGAACGCTCGGATGGCCAAGGCAACGCTCACGATTTCATCAAAGAACTATTCGTCCTGGTCGCTGCGCGGCTGGCTCTTGTGCAAGATGTCGGGCCTGGATTTCGATGAAATGCCCGTCAATCCCGATGATGAGAACGCGCGGCAGGAATTGCTGCTGCTTTCGCCCACGGTGCGCGTGCCCCGGCTGGTGCACGGGGATATCCAGGTCTGGGACGTGCAGGCCATCGCGGGCTATCTGAACGAGACGTTCCCAGAGGCCTGCATGTACCCCGCCGACCGGGTCGCGCGCGCGCATTGCCGGGCGATCTCGGGCGAAATGCATGCGGGGTTTCACAACCTGCGCTCGGCGCTGCCGATGAACCTCAAGGCGCGGCACGACAACTTCAAGATCTTTTCAGGCGCACGGCCCGATGTGGCGCGGATCTGCGAGATCTGGACCGAGTGCCTTGACGCCTACGGCGGCCCGTTCCTGTTCGGCCCGCCGACGCTGGCGGATGCGATGTATGCCCCGGTCTGCACCCGGTTCCGCACCTATGCGGTCAGGCTCGAACCGCGGCTGGAAGCCTATATCGACACGGTTCTGGACTGGGCACCGATGAAGGAATGGATCGCCGCCGCCCTGGCCGAACCCGAAGAGATCGAAGAACTCGACGTCGAATTCTGAACGCGCGGCGCCGTGGCGGGGCTTTTGCCGACCGGAATGTCTCCTGGGGGGCCGCGCCGGCCGTCCGGAGCGTGCCAGCCGATCCCGGACCAGGCTCGGGTTTTGCGCCCCGTCAGGGGGCGATGCGCTCAGCCGGCCCGCCGCGCCAGCAAAAGCGCCCCGTCCAGCGCGGTACCCGACGGGGGCACGCGGTTTTCGGCCATCTCTCGGGGCAGCCATCTGGCGTAGGCGGGCGCCACACCGCCCATCAGGCAGATCGGCTCTCCGGGCGACCAGCCAAGCGCATTCAGCCCCGTCGCAAGCCAGGCAGCCCCGCGGCGCATCTGCATCGCCGCGGCGGCATCCTGCGATTCGGTGATCCTGGGCGCGAGGCGGGCGAAATCCTGCGGTGTGGCGCGGGCGGCAAGCGCCACGATGCCGACGACGCCGCCGAAATCCCGCAGCACCGTCTCGGCCAGCGGCGTCATCGGTTCCAGCCCGTCATGGGCGCGCAAGCAATAGGACAGCAACTCGCGCCCCAGCCACGCGCCAGAGCCTTCGTCCCCCAGCACCAGCCCGTGCCCGCCAAGCGTAACGAATGTCGCACCGTCCTGACGGGCAAGAAAGCTGCCGGTCCCGATCCCGGCAAGGCAGCCGGTGCGGTCCCCCAGCGCACCGGCCAGGGCGGCGCGGCGGTCTTCGTCGACCGTGGCGCGCTCAAGCGGCAGGGCGGCGCGCAGACGGTCCGCCATCTCGGGGCCGGTCACGCCGGCAACCGCAAGCCATGCGGGGCAGGGGCGCAGCGCATCCAGAGACAACCCGGCCTCTTGCGCCAGTTGCGCCAGACCGGCGCGCAGCACCGTCACCGCCGCGTCGAAATCGCTGGTCACATTCGCGGCGCCCAGCGTCACCTCGGTGCGTTGCCCGTCGTGTTCCAGCGCGAGGCGGCAGGTCGTACCACCCGCATCCACCCCCAGAATCATCGCGACAGCTCTTTCATGCCGCGATCAATGCCTTCCAGCGTCATCGGCACCATCCTGTTTTCAAAGATCTCGCCGATCATGCCGATGCTCTGGGTATAGTGCCACTGGGTTTCCGGCACCGGGTTGATCCACAGGTGGTGGGGCCATTGGGTGCGGGCGCGTTCCAGCCAGGTCTGTCCGGCCTCGGCGTTCCAATGTTCAGACGCGCCGCCCGGATAGGCGATTTCGTAAGGCGACATCGATGCATCCCCCACAAAGACGCATTTGTAATCCGGCCCGTAGGTGTTCAGCACATCCGTTGTCGCCGTCTGGGCATCCCAGCGGCGGGCGTTGTCGCGCCACACACCTTCGTAAAGGCAGTTGTGAAAGTAGAAATGTTCCAGATGCTTGAATTCCGCCCGCGCGGCGGAAAACAGCTCTTCGACGACGCGGATGTGCGCGTCCATCGACCCGCCCACGTCCAGAAACAGCACCAGCTTGACCGCGTTGCGCCGCTCGGGGCGGGTTTTGACGTCAAGATAGCCGTGTTCGGCGGTGGCGCGGATGGTGCCGTCCAGATCCAGCTCCTGATGGGCCCCGTCGCGCGCCCATTTGCGCAGCCGCTTGAGCGCCACCTTGATGTTGCGCGTGCCCAGCTCGACGCTGTCGTCCAGATTGCGGAATTCGCGCTTGTCCCAGACCTTGACGGCGCGGCGGTGGCGGCTTTCGTCCTGGCCGATGCGCACGCCTTCGGGGTTGTAGCCATAGGCGCCAAAGGGCGAGGTGCCGGCGGTGCCGATCCACTTGCTGCCGCCCTGATGGCGGCCGTCCTGGTCCTTGAGCCGCTGTGCGAGCGTTTCCATCAGCTTGTCGAACCCGCCAAGCGCGTCGATCTCGGCGCGCTCTTCGGGGGTCAGGTGCTTTTCGGCCATCTTGCGCAACCAGTCCTCGGGCAGGTCGACCGCCTGCATCACCTGTTCGGAGTTGATCGTTTCCATCCCCTTGAAGGCGGCGGCAAAGGCGCGGTCGAACCGGTCGAGATGGCGTTCGTCCTTGACCATCGCGGTGCGGGCCAGAAAGTAGAACCCTTCAAGATCGTAGGTGACCAGCCCCGCCTTCATCGCTTCCAGAAAGGTCAGGTATTCGCGCAGGCCGACCGGCACCTGCGCGGCGCGCAGTTTTTCGAAAAAGGGAACGAACATGGTCCGAGCTCCTGTCTGGGGGGTGCGCCAAGCTTGGGGCGCATGTTACCCGGCGGGGCGGCGTGTGCAACCGCACAGGTCAGGGCTGTGTCGGCCTTGCCGTGCCCCCGGCTGACAGTCGTTCGCTGCGTGCCCCTTTGTGCCGCTTGTGTACCCCAGAGGTGCTTCGGGGCATGATCGTCTGGAATCGCGGATCCTGCCCCGCCGCCCGACCGATGCTGCCCGACCGATGCTGCCCGCCCGGTGCTGCCGGGGGCACGGCAGGCGCCGCCTTCGGTCCGAACCGCCATGACCGGGATTCGGACAACGTCCAGGGTCGCGCGCCCGCGTTGTGCGAAGGGTGCGATTCCCCGGCGGCGCCTGACCCCGGCGCGAAGCGCGCACGCCTCAGACGGCGTGCTGGCGAAGAACCTCCAGCGGCACAACGTCCAGCGTCCGAAGATGGGTTGCGCGCAGCGACACCTTGGGCGCGCAGCCTTCGTCATGGGCCTGCAGGAAGCGCATCGCGCACAGGCACCAGCTGTCGCCCGGCTTCAGCCCCGCAAAGCGAAATTCACGCCGCGGGGTGCTGAGATCGTTGCCCACATAGGCCGAATAGGCCAGAAATTCCGCCGTCATCACGGCGCAGACCGTATGACTGCCGCTGTCCTGCGCGCAGGTGTTGCACGCGCCGTCGCGAAAATATCCGGTCAGCGGGTCGGTCGAACAGGGCTGAAGCGGTTGGTTCAGGACGTTGACCGGGGGGGCCATCGGGGGCATGTCGGGTCTCTTTCTGCTGCGAAAGGGGCAAGGGCGTCCAGATCCGAAGAGGCGGTTGATCGCAGGGTGGCAAACGCGCGCGATGTTGTCCAGTGCGCTAGCGGAACCTGTCCGCGAGCTTTTGCAGCGCGGACCGGGTGTCATCCGACGGGGGCGCGGGGGGCTTTGTCGCGGTGGGGGCGTCGGCCCGCGGCGGTGTGGGGGCATCGGGGGCGGGGGGGGCGGGGCGCGTCGTCGAGGAACGCGGCGGGTTCACCCGCAGCGCCACCGCGTTCTGGAACCGGCCCTTGTCGCCGCCCGCCAGCGCAGCCGCGCCGTCTGAAATGCCGCGCAGCAGATCTTCCAGCCAATCCTGATCCGCCTTGGTGAAATCATGCAGCACATAGCCCGCCACCGCATCCTTGCGTCCCGGATGCCCGATGCCCAGGCGCACCCTGTCATAGGCCTCGCCGATATGGGCATGGATCGAACGCAGCCCGTTGTGGCCGGCGTGGCCTCCGCCGGATTTGACGCGGCACTTGCCGGGGGCAAGGTCCAGCTCATCGTGGAAGACGGTGACATCGGCGGGATCGAGTTTGAAGAAGCGCATCGCTTCGCCCACCGACTGCCCCGAGAGGTTCATGAAGGTGGCAGGCTTGAGCAGCACCAGCTTGTCGCCGCCAAGGCGCCCCTCGGACATCTCGCCCTGAAATCGCGCGCGCCACGGCGAAAAACCGTGATCCTGTGCGATCCGGTCCATCGCCATGAAGCCGATATTGTGCCGGTTGCGTTCATATTTTGCGCCCGGATTGCCGAGCCCCACAAAGATCTGCACCGCCGCGCGCCCTTTTTGCCGTTCCTGCGTTCCACCCCCTAGATAGGGCGCGCGGGCGGGGTTTCACAACCCGTTGCCACGGACGGAGCGCAGGGAAAAGCCGCGCGCGATGCCGCGACCGGCCCTCCGGAACGCCCCGCACCTTGCCATGTCAGGCAAGGCCGCCGGTCATGCGACGCGATACAGGCCGGACGGCCGTATGACGGGCCGGCTTTTCAGTCTGCGGTCCGGGCCATCCCTGCGCTTGGCGGAACGGTCAGGTTCCCGAAACCGCGCATGGTTCTGACGGTGATGCGGGATGCGGGGCCGGGGCGCGCAAAGCCAGCAAAGCCCCCGGCGCGGCGTCCGTCTAGCGTTCCAGCACCATCCGCCCCCGGGCGATTTCCAGCCTGTCAAAGCGTTGCAGATAGCTCATGCCCAGCAAGGAGGTGGTCATGTCGCCCTGGTTGACATAGGCGCGCAGGTTACGGTCGCTGAACGGGCCAAGCGCCACCGCATCCAGCGTCACCGGCGCGGTGCGCACCGGACCGTTGGCGGTGTGAGCCTCGCCCCTGTAAAGCAGATCCGTCACGTCGATGCCCGCGCGCTCGGCGTCGCGGCGCGTCAGCACCATGCCCGAGGCGCCGGTATCGACGACAAAGCGGGTCGGCACGCCGTTCACATCGACCGAGACGTAGTAATGCCCGTCCGGCGCGCGCGGCAATTCGATCCGGCCCTGATCGGCAAACACCGCCTGCTGCGGCAGCACCGTGGCGCGGATGTCCTTCCACAAGCCCACCGCGGCGATGGCCCCAAGGATAATCAGCGCCCAGGCCCCGGCATATTGCAGCTTGAGCGCGGTGCGCGTGCGATTGCGAAACACCATGAGCGCGATCAGCGCGCTGGCCAGCAGGCTGAGATAGGCAAGGCGGGCAATGTCGAAATCGGGCACGGGCGCGGCTCCTGCGGGTCGGGGCTGATATGGGGGCGCGGCCCGCCCGGATCTAGCCGGACACCGCGATATGGCGCACTCCGTCGATGACGAACTGCACCGAAAGGGCGGCCAGCAGCATGCCCAGAAGGCGGGTCACGACGACGATGCCGGTGTGCCCGAGCGCGCGTTCGATGAGACCTGCCGTCAGAAACAGCAGAAGCACCATGGCGACGACGCTCAGCATGACGCCGATCACCGCCGCGATGCCAAGCGCGTCGGTGGTCTGACCGGCGAGCAGGATCATCGTGGCGATGGCGCCCGGCCCCGCGATCAGCGGGATGGCGATGGGAAAAACCGAAGGGTCGGGCAGGGCGCCGTCTTCGCCCGCCTTGTCCTCGCGCCGCTTGGACCGGCGTTCGAAAAGCATGTCGAGCGCGGTAATGAACAGCAAAATGCCCCCCGCGATGCGAAACGCGGACATGGAGATCCCGATGAAGCCCAGCACCGCCTCGCCAAAGAACGTGAACAGCAACAGGATCGCCGCGGCGATGGCGCAGGCGCGCAGCGCCAGCACGCGCCGGTGCGCCCCCGTCGCGCCCTGCGTCAGCGCGATGAACACGGGCGTCAGGCCGATCGGGTCGATCACCACGAACAGCGTCGCAAAGGCGGTCACGAGAAAAGCGGCATCCATGGCTCAAGCGGTAATCATCGCCCGCCCGCTTGTCCAGTCGTCCGCGTGCGACCGGGCCGGGGGGCAGCCCCGCAATGTGCTGTCGGGCGCGGCTGCGGTCGCGCGGAGGGTTGCAAAGCCCCGCAGCCACGCGCAGCGGGGGCACCGGCACGAACAGCACCGCGCCCCCAAGTCCGGGCATCACCATGACCTGCCCCGGCGATGCCCTCTGCCCCGTGGCCAGATACATAAAGGCGTCGCCGAGCGTCGGAAACGCCATCGACCCCACCATCAGCGCGACGGCGCAGGGTCTCGACGGGGTCAGGTAATCACATCGGGCGCGTCGCGTCCGGTGCGGGCCTTGATCCCTGCGATGGTTTCGGCGGCGGCGATGATGTCGGCCAGCGCCTCTTGCGGGTCGAGGTTGAACCTGGCGGCGTCTTCCTCGACCTTTTCGTGGTAGACGCGCAAGGTCGCGCCATCGGTGCCGGTGCCCGACAGGCGCAGCACGACGCGGCCGCCCCCGGCAAAGCCGATCCGCAGGCCCTGACCTTCGGACCGCGACCCGTCAACCGGATCGTCATAGGCGAATTCATCCGCCGTCTCGACGGTCAGCGCGCCAAAGCTCTGCCCCGGCAGGCTGGCAAGCTGGCCGCGCACATGATCCATCAGACCGTTGGCGGCCGCCGCATCCACCGCCTCGTAATCGTGGCGCGAATAATAGTTGCGCCCGTATTCGGCCCAATGCGCATCCAGCAGCTCGGCCACCGACCCGCCCTTGACCGCGAGGATGTTGAGCCAGAACAGAACCGCCCAGAGGCCATCCTTTTCGCGCACATGATCGGACCCGGTGCCAAAGCTTTCCTCGCCACACAGCGTGGCGCGACCCGCGTCCAGCAGGTTGCCGAAGAATTTCCAGCCCGTGGGGGTTTCATAGCAGTCTATGCCCAGCCTGGCGGCCACGCGGTCCACCGCCTGGCTGGTCGGCATCGACCGTGCGACGCCCTTCAGACCGTCGCGGTAGCCCGGCACCAGCGTGGCGTTCGCCGCGATCACCGCAAGGCTGTCGGAGGGCGAGACATAGGCCTTGCGCCCCACGATCATGTTGCGGTCGCCATCGCCGTCTGACGCCGCACCGAAATCGGGGCCGCTGTCGGACATCATCTCGTCCCAAAGCTGCTTTGCCCAGGTCGGGTTGGGGTCGGGATGGCCTTCGCCGAAATCGGGCAGGGGCAGGCCGTTCATCACCGTGCCGGGCGGGGCGCCGAGGATTTCTTCCAAAATGGTGCGGGCATAGGGGCCGGTCACCGCGTGCATCGCATCGAACCGCATCCGGAAACCCGACTTGAACAGCCCCGAAATAGCGTCGAAATCGAACAATTCCTGCATCAGCGCGGCGTAATCGGTCACGGGATCGACGATCTCGATTTCCATGTCGCCAAGGGTCAGCGTGTCGAGCGTGCGCAGCCCGATGTCCTGGGATTCCGCGATGTGCAACTCGGACACCACCTTTGTGGCGTCAAAGATCCTGGCCATGACCGATTCCGATGCGGGGCCGCCGTTGGCGCTGTTGAACTTGACGCCGAAATCGCCGTTCGGCCCGCCGGGGTTGTGGCTGGCCGACAGGATGATGCCGCCATCCGCGCCCCTCTTGCGGATCAGATGCGACGCCGCCGGTGTCGACAGCAGCGCGCGCTTGCCCACGATCACCTTTTTCGCACCGCTTGCGGCCGCCATGCGCAGCACGACCTGCGCCGCCTGGCTGTTGAAATGCCGGCCGTCGCCGCCCAGCACCAGCGTCTTGCCCTGGACGCCGCCGATACCGTTCCAGATGCTTTGGATAAAGTTTTCCAGATAGTGGTGGCCCTGAAAGACAGCGGTCTTCTTGCGCAGCCCCGAGGTGCCGGGCTTCTGGCCCTCGATCGGCTCGGTGGGGATGGTGCGGAATGTGGTCATCGTCGTCTCCTATCGCCCGGCACGTTTCATGATCCGGGCGGTCGTTGCAAGCAGCGGCGCGTGTTTGATGCCGTCGACACCGACGGGCAGGCGCTGGCGCCAGTTCGGATATTCCCAGACGGTGCCGGGAAGGTTGGGCTGGGTGTCCATTTCCAAGACGTCTTCGACCTGCATCGCGACCATACGCGCCGATGTGGCGGCCAGAAAGCCTGCCATCGCCTCGACGCTGTCAGGGGGGGCGCCGTCGCGCCAGGGTTCGGTCGCACCGTCAAAGCCTGCGACCTCGCGTCCGCGCCAGGCCAGCGTGCTGTCGAGGTGTTCGGGCGGCGTGATGCCCAGCTCGACGCGTGTTCTGACCTCGCGTCCGGCGCGCCAGCCCTTCCAGGTGGGCAGATCATGCGACGAAAAGCTGGCGATGACCCCCTCGGGGTATTCCTGTGGGGTCTTGTACCAGGGCGGGTCGCCGTCGTGTTCGAACATGGTCAGGCGGCAGCCAAGGATGCCGCTGTCGATGAGCGATTGCTGCAACCCGTCCGGAATCACGCCCAGATCCTCGCCCACGATGACAGCGCCGGCGCGCGCGGCCTCCATCCGGGTGACGGCCAGCATTGCCTCGCGCGGCATGGCCACATAGGCACCCGGCAACCCGTCGGGCACCCAGTAGGCGCGTTCGAACCCAAGGATGTGGTCGATGCGCAGCGCCCCGCTAAAGCGCAGCTGTTGCCGCAGGGTCAGGGCGAGCGCCTCGAACCCGGTGTCGATCAGGTGGCGGGGGTTGAACGGCGCAAGGCCCCAGTTCTGCCCCTGCGGCGCGATGGCGTCAGGTGGCGCGCCCAGGCTGGCGCCAAAGGCGAAACTGGCGCGATCCGCCCAGGTTTCGGCGCCTGCGGGATGGGTGCCGACCGCAAGATCGAGGTAAAGGCCCAGCCCCATGCCCGACGCCCTGGCGCGGATCTGCGCCTGCGACAGCGCGCCTTCGGTGCAATATTGCAGCCAGGCATGAAAGCGCACCCTGTCAGACAAATCATGCGCGGCTTTTCCGACGGCATCGGACGATGGGTCCTGATAGCGAGTATCCCATTTATTCCAATAGGTTCCAAGCTTTTCCGAAAGCGCCTGATGGGTGGCGAACTGATGCAGCGCCGCGCCTTCGCGGGCCAGATAGGCATCAAATTCGGCCCCTGGAGGCGCCGCGTGAAATTCCGCCTCAAGCGCCTGAAAGCGCGCTGGAATTTCTTCGGGAAGGTTCAGGATCGGGCCCGGACTGTCGGCCTGCGCCGCCGTGGGCAGGTAGAACGGCGAAAACCGGCGGCGGTGGCTGGGGGTGTACGGGCTGAACCCGCCCGGTTCGGTCGGAAACCCGGCGTGGATCGGGTTGACGCCCAGGAACGCGCCGCCGACCTCGCCAACCACCTCGGCAAGCTGCGCGAGATCGTCGTAGCTGCCAAGCCCGCCCTGCGCCTCGCTGCGCAGGCAGGCCAGCGGCGCCATAAGGCCCCACAGCCGGGGCGGCAGGTCCAGCCGCTCTGGCGCGCATAGCAGCCAGCAGCGTGCGCCGTCGCTTTCCAGCAGATGCCGGCCCAGCGGCAGGGGCGGCACGGCGCCGTGGCCTTCGCTTTGTGTGCCGTCCTCAAGGTGAAGTGTCCATGGCGCGGGCATGTCCAGCCCGACTGGTTGTCCCGGCACGCAGATATGCCAGCGCGGCAGGCCGGAAGGCTCGGGCAGGTCGACATCCGCAAGACCCATGGCAGACAGCAGGGCGGCCTTGGTGTCTTGAGACGTGACTTGAATTTCGCCGAACAAGTCACGGAAATCAGGCATGATTCCCGCGCGCTTGGCGCGGGTGTCCAGGGTCTGGTCAGTCATGCGGGCTCCTCGACAAGCGCGATTACGGATTGACCTTGCATCGCGTAGGTGGTGCCCACCGGCTCGGCCGACAACTTCGGGTCTGCGGTGTCGACATGACGCACCCAGCGAAAACCGCCCGTCATCTCGGGCAGCGTCAGCTCGACCGCGTTTCCGGCATTGAACGCAAGATAGATCGCCTCTTCGCGCTGAGCGTAAAGCGGCGTGCCGCTGGCCATGCGAAATTCGGCGCACAGCACATGCAGATCGCCGTTGGTCCAGTCGGTGCGGGTCATTTCGGCCCCGTCCGGACGCCACCAGAACAGATCGATGACCCCGTCGACCTTGCGCGGGACCGAATGCAGAAAACGCTTTTGCCGGAGGATCGGGTGGGATTTGCGAAAACCGATCAGCCATCGCGTAAAGGCGGTAAATTCGGGGTCGGCCCTGTCCCAGTCAAGCCAGCCGATGTCGTTGTCCTGCGCGTAGGCGTTGTTGTTGCCGCCCTGGGTGTTGCCGATTTCGTCCCCCGCCAGGATCATCGGGGTGCCCTGGCTGAGCAGCAGGGTTGCCAGCATGTTGCGGCGCCGCAAGGTGCGGGCGGCGTTGATGGCCGCGTCGTCGGTTGGCCCTTCGACACCAAGATTGTCCGAGTAGTTCTCACCATGGCCATCGCGATTGTCCTCGCCGTTGGCCGTGTTGTGCTTTTCGGTGTAGCTGACCACGTCCGTCAGGGTGAACCCGTCGTGGGCAGTCAGCAGATTCACCGATGACGTGGCATGGCGCCCTGAATGATCGAAGATCCCGGCAGACCCGGTGATCCTGTCCGCAAGCACCGGCACATGGCCGACATCCCCGCGCCAGAACCGGCGCACGCCGTCGCGGTACTGATCGTTCCATTCCGAAAAAGGCGCCGGATAGGCGCCAAGCTGATAGCCGCCCGGACCGATGTCCCATGGTTCCGCGATCAGCTTTTTGGTCGCCAGAACAGGGTCTTGGCGGATGGTCTTGAAAAATGCCGAATTGGGGTCGAATCCGGTTTTGGTACGCCCGAGCGTCGAGCAGAGATCGAACCGGAACCCGTCGACCCCCATGGTCGTGGCCCAGTGGCGCAAGGAATCCATCACCATGCGCAGCACCATCGGGTGGTCGATGTCGATCGTGTTGCCGGTGCCGGTGTCGTTGATGTAGTACCGCTTGTCGTCGTGCAGGCGGTAATAGGCGGCGTTGTCCAGCCCACGAAAGCTAAGCGTGGGGCCGTTTTCGTCGCCTTCGCATGTATGGTTGTAAACCACGTCAAGGATCACCTCGATCCCGACGGAATGCAGCCGTGCCACCATGTGCTGAAATTCCCACAAGCTGCTTTGGCTCAGATAGCGTGGATCGGGCGCAAAGAACCCCAGCGTCTGGTAGCCCCAGTAGTTCACCAGCCCCTTCTGGACCAGAAACCTGTCGTTGAGAAATGCCTGTACGGGCAAAAGCTCAACCGCCGTCACCCCGAGCGTGGTGAGGTGTTCCAGCACCGGGTCCGAGGCCAGCCCGAGGAAATGCCCCGGATGGTCCACCCCCGGAAAGCGCTTGGTCAGCCCCTTGACGTGGGCCTCGTAGATCACGCTTTCCTCCAGCGGGGTTTGCGGCGGCTCGTGGTGGCCCCAATCAAAGGTGGTGTCCTCGATCAGGCATTTTGGCATGTACCGCGCGCTGTCGCGCGGATCGGGCGCCTCGGCCCCGCCCATCAGCGCATCGTGCCAGACCGGGTGGCCGGTCAGCCGATGCGCGTAAGGGTCAAGCAGCAGTTTGGCCGGGTTGAACCGATGTCCGTCACGCGGGGCAAAAGGGCCTTCGGCGCGATAGCCGTAGCCCTGGCCGGGCGTCAGCCCCGGCACGCGGCCGTACCAGATGTCACCATCGCGCTCGGGCATTGCCAGGCGGGTGGTTTCGATACCGTGCTCGTCGAACAGGCACAGGTGGATCGCCGTCGCGTGTTGCGAAAACACCGCGAAATTCACGCCGTCCCCGTCAAAACTGGCGCCCAGCGGCGCCGGGCGGCCGGCGAGGATTTCGGGTGTCGTCATGCAGTTTTAACCATCTCGGCATAGAGCGCGGCATAGGTCGCGGCAGAATGTTCCCAGCTGACCGGGGAGGCCATGGCGTTCGCCATCATCCGCGCCCAAGTTGGCCCATCCGCGTGAAGCTTGACCAGCGTCATCAGCGCCTGGGCCAGAGATTGTGCATTCAGCGGGTGAAATTGCAGCCCGGTTGCACATCCAGCCGCCAATCCGGCGGGCGATGCGTTGATCACCGTATCCGCCAGACCGCCCGTCAGGGACACCACCGGCAGCGTGCCGTAGCGCAACCCGTAAAGCTGGGTCAGCCCGCAGGGTTCAAACCGCGACGGCACAAGGATTGCGTCGCCTCCCGCGATCATGCGGCGGGCCAACGACTCGTCGTAGCCGATCGTGGTCGCGACGCCCGGATGGCTTTGGGCATAGCCAAGAAACGCGCGTTCCAGTTCGCGCTCGCCCGACCCCAGCAGCACCAGCTGCCCGCCGCGATCCAGCAGCGCGGGCAGGGCTTGTAGCAGGATGTCCAGGCCCTTTTGCTGGGTCAGGCGCGACACCAGCACGCATAGCGGACCGGGCCAGTCCGGCAGGTCGAATTCCGCGCGCAGTGCCGCGCGATGCGCGGCCTTGCCCGCCGGGTCGGTATAGGGCGGGGTCCAGATCGTTTCGTCGATGCCGTTCAGAACACCGACCAGATCGGCCTGGCGTTCGCGCAACAGCCCATCCAGCCCCATGCCGAACTCTGGCGTCATCAATTCCGTCGCATAGGTGGGCGACACGGTCGACAGCCTGTCGGCGTAGACAAGACCGGCCTTCAACGCGCTGATATTGTTCCAGAACTCGTAACCCTTTTCATTGAAGCCCGAGCGCGGAAGATCAAGTGCCGAGATCATGGAACTGGGGCACAGGCCCTGGAACGCAATGTTGTGGATGGTCATCAGCGACGCGACCCGGTCGCCGCCGCCAAGCTCGCGCAGGTACAGCGGCGCAAAGCCCGACTGCCAGTCGTGGCAATGCATCACCTGCGCCTGCCAGCCTTCGATCCCGGCGGCGCAGATCGTCGCGGCGACACGCGACAGCGCCGCGAACCGCTGGGGGTTGTCGGGCCAGTCCCGCCCCTGCGCATCGCCGTAAGGGCCGCCCTTCCGGTCAAACAGATGCGGGGCGTCCAGAACGTACAGCACCTGTTTGCCAAGGCGGGTCCGCCAGATGGTGGCGCCCCCGCCAAAAAGCTCGTCCCACTGCGCCACCTTCTTTTTTCGGCCGATCCCCTGCATCACGGCCGGATAGCCGGGGATCAGTGTGCGCATCTCGACCCCGTGGGGGGCGAGCGCCGCGGGCAGCGCGCCCGCCACATCCGCCAGCCCGCCCGTCTTGATCAATGGCACGCATTCGGATGCAACGGAAAGTACTCTGGTCATCGTTCGGCGTCCCTCCGGTCAAGCATGCGCTGGGTGATGAGCGTCACGCCCTGCGGGCTGACGCGGAACCATTTCTTGTCTTCGTCCGGGTCCTCGCCGACGACAAGCCCTTCTGGAATGATGACCCCGCTGTTGATGACACAGTTCTCAAGACGGGCGTGCCGCGCCACATAAACATCCGGCAATGCCACCACGCGGTGCAACGAGGAATAGGAATTGGTGTGAACCATGGTCGACAGCAGCGATTCCCGAATTTCGCTGCCCGAGATGATGCACCCGCCCGAGATCATCGAACTGACAGCCGACCCGCGCCGGTCCTCTTCGTCGTGGATGAACTTGGCGGGGGGGTGCTGTTCGGAATAGGTCCAGATCGGCCAGTCCTTGTCCCACAGGTCCAGTTCGGGGACGAAATCGGTCAGGTCGATGTTGGCCTGCCAGAACGCATCCACGGTGCCCACGTCGCGCCAGTAGGCCGGGGCACCCTCGCGGGGGCGCACGCAGCTTTCTTCGAAGCGGTGGGCCTGTGCCTTGCCGTGCCTGACGATGTCGGGAATCATGTCATGGCCGAAGTCATGGCTGGAGGTCTCGTTCGAGATGTCCTCGAGCAGCCGCTCGCGCAGGAACGCCCAGTCAAAGACGTAAATGCCCATCGACACCAGCGTCTTGTCGGGATCGTCGGGCAGGCCCGGCGGGTCCTTGGGTTTTTCCAGGAACGACGTGATGCGGTCGGCGCCATCCACCGCTATGCAGCCAAAGGCCGACGCCTCGGGGCGGTCCACCGTAAGGCAGCCCACCGTCACATCGGCGCCGGCTTCGACATGCTGGCGCAGCATCAGCTCGTAATCCATCTTGTAGATATGATCCCCGGCCAGGATCACGATATGGTCGATGTCGTAGCTGTCGATGATGTCGATGTTCTGCGCCACCGCATCGACGGTGCCGCGATACCACATCCCCTCGGACACCCGCTGCGAGGCGGGCAGGATGTCCAGAAATTCGTTGCGCTCGGCGCGAAAGAAATTCCATCCCCGCTGAACGTGGCGGATCAGGCTATGCGCCTTGTACTGCGTGGCCAGCGCCATCTTCCGGATGCCGGAGTTCAGCGCGTTGGACAGGGTAAAGTCGATGATGCGGCCCTTGCCACCGAAATAGACCGCCGGTTTCACCCGGCTGTTGGTCAGTTCGTGCAGCCGCGAACCGCGCCCCCCCGCGAGCACGAAGGCCATGCTGCGCGTGGCCAGCCTGGGATTTTTCCTGAGATTGCTCTTGGGCATGTGGGTTGTCTCCTCATCACCGGCCACCTGCTCCCGAGCCTTGGCGACCGCATTTCGTGAACCCGTCAAAACATCACTCGTGATCGCGCACCAGATAGATCACGGACAACGGCGGAAGCACGATATCCGCATGCGCCGGCTGGCCGTGGTGGCTTCCATCCAGGGCCTCGACGACCCCGTAATTGCCCCGGTTCCCGCCCCCGTAAAGGCTGGCGTCGCTGTTGAGCGCCTCGCGCCAGATACCCGCCGCGGGCATCCCCATCCGATAAGCAACGTGTTCCCTGGGGGTAAAGTTGCAGATGACCACCACTTCGGCATCCTCGGGCGCGCCCCGGCGCACCCACGCGAAGACCGAGTTCTGCGCGTCGTCGCCGCGAATCCACGAAAAACCGTCGTCAAAGCAATCCCTGGCATGCAGCGCGGGCAGGGTCTGGTATAGATGGTTCAGATCCCGCACGAGGGTCTGCATCCCCGCGTGCATCGGGTTTTCAAGGCAATCCCAATCGACTTGCGCGTCGTGATTCCATTCCGACCGCTGCGCCAGTTCCTGCCCCATGAACAACAGCTTCTTGCCCGGATGGCCCCACATGAACCCGTAATAGGCCCGCAGGTTGGCGAATTTTTCCCAGTCGTTGCCCGGCATCTTGCCGATCATCGACCCCTTGCCGTGCACCACCTCGTCATGGCTGATTGGCAGGATGAAATTTTCCGAAAACGCATAGACCAGGCCAAAGGTCATCTGGTGATGGTGGTGCGAGCGATAGATCGGGTCCTTTTTCATGTATTCCAGGGTGTCGTTCATCCAGCCCATGTTCCATTTGAACCCAAAGCCAAGCCCGCCCTGATCGACGGGTTGCGACACGCCGGGATAGGCGGTGCTTTCCTCGGCCACGGTCATGATGCCCGTGTGCCGGCCGTAGGTTTCGCTGTTCATGCGCTGAAGCAGGGCGATGGCCTCGTAGTTTTCCCGCCCGCCATCCTTGTTGGGCACCCATTCGCCGGGGTTGCGCGAATAGTCGCGGTACAGCATCGACGCCACCGCATCGACCCGCAGGGCATCTATGTGGAATTCCTCTAGCCAATACAGGGCGTTGGCGGTCAGGAAATTCGACACCTCGGCGCGTCCGTAATTGTAGATGAGGGTGTTCCAGTCCTTGTGGAACCCTTCCCTGGGGTCAGCATGTTCATAAAGCGGCGTGCCGTCGAACTGCCCAAGCCCGTGTGGATCTGACGGGAAATGCCCCGGCACCCAGTCAAGAATCACGCCAAGCCCGGCGCGGTGCGCGGCGTTGACCAGGTCGCGAAATTCGCTGGGCAGGCCGCAGCGGATGGTGGGGGCGAACATGCCGATGGGCTGATAGCCCCAGGACCCGTCAAAGGGATATTCGCTGATCGGCATCAGCTCGATATGGGTGAACCCCATGTCGCGCACATATTCGACCAGTTCGGTCGCGGCCTCGATATAGGAAATCGGGCGGCCCCAGTCCTTGCGCCGCCACGAGGGCAGGTGCACCTCGTAGATGCTGATCGGGGCGGTGCGCTGTTGCGCCTCGGCGCGGGTGCCGATCCAGCCCTCGTCCGACCAGTCATAGTTGCGGATGTCGCGCACGACAGAGGCATTGGCGGGGGGGTGTTCCGAGCCAAAACCGACCGGGTCGGCCTTGCGCGGCTGCATCGTGCCATCGGGACCGATGATCTCATAGCGGTAACGGGCGCCGTCGCCGACGTAGGGAATGAAAATTTCCCACACGCCGGTGGCGCCGCGTTTGCGCATGGCGTGGCGGCGGCCGTCCCACCAGTTGAATTCCCCGATCACCGACACCCGGCGCGCATTGGGCGCCCAGACCGCGAAATGCGTGCCGTGTTGGTCTTCGTGCTGCATCACATGGGCGCCGAGGGCCTCCCAGATGCGCAGGTGGCTGCCTTCACCCAGCAGGTATTCATCCATCTCGCCCAGCACGGGGCCAAAACGGTAGGCGTCTTCGTAATCCCAGTGATTGCCCTTTGCGCCGCCGCGCAGGTAATAGGACTGCGCGCCCGGCACGGGGCCGCGAAAAATGCCGGGCGCATCGTCCACCGGGTGCAGCCGGTGGCCATCATCGCCGACGACGGCCCACATGTCTTCTGCGCCGGGATCGAATGCCGTGACATATCGCTGTCCGTCGATCTCATGCGGGCCCAGAAGGGAAAATGGGTCGTCGTGCTGCCCGTTTATCAGGCGGTGGTAATCCGGGGCGGAGGGGTGAGTTGCATCCATCATACCCCGGAGATTAGTGCACTCGGCCCGCGCTGCAATGGCTCAGATCACCGATTGCCGCGACTTACGGCAAAAGGCTCTGCGCCTTCCAGATATCCGCCATGTAGCCACGGATTGTCCGGTCGGACGAGAACCAGCCCGAGCGCGCGGTGTTGAGCGCCGCCATCCGTGCCCAGCCTGTCCGGTCGGCGAAGGCGGTGTCGACCTCGCGTTGCGCGCGCCAGTAATCGGTGAAATCGGAACAGACCAGAAAGAAATCCGGCCCTTCGAGATTGTCCACCACCCCGGCATAGCGGTCGGGTTCGGAGGGGCTGAACCGGCCCTCGCGGATGAGTTTCAGCGCCGAGGCCAGGCGCGGGTCGGCGTCGATGGCACGGCGGGCGTGGTTTTCCACGGTGCGGCGTTCCATCACCTCTTCGGCGGTCATGCCGAACAGGAAGAAATTCTCGGGGCCCACATGATCGCGGATTTCCACGTTTGCACCATCCAGCGTGCCGACAGTGGGCGCGCCGTTCAGCGCGAATTTCATGTTGCCGGTCCCGGACGCTTCCTTGCCCGCGGTCGAGATCTGTTCGGACAGGTCCGCCGCCGGCACCAGCCGTTCGGCAAGGCTGACGTTGTAATTGGGCAGGAATGCGATCTTGAGGTATTTGTTGGTGACGGGGTCGTTGTTGATGACCACTGCGGCGTCGTTGATGAGCCGGATGATGTCCTTGGCGAAGAAATAGCCGGGGGCCGCCTTGCCCGCGAACAGCTTGAGCCGGGGCGTCCAGCCCGCATCCGGGTTTTCGCGGATTTCCTGCCAGTGGGCGATGGCCTCGATGATGTTGAGGTGCTGGCGCTTGTATTCGTGCATCCGCTTGATCTGGATGTCGAACAGCATTTCGGGATCGGTGTGCAGCCCGTAGGTCTGACCCATCCAGTTGGACAGCTCGATCTTGTTGCTTTTCTTGACATTCCAGTAGCGGTCGATCCAGCCGCTGTCCTCGATGAACGGTTCCAGCTTTTGCAGCTGTTCCAGATCGTCGATCCAGCCGTCCCCGATAGAGTCGGTGATCAGCCCGGCGAGTGCGGGGTTGCAGGCCAGCAGCCAGCGGCGCGGGGTCACGCCGTTGGTCTCGTTCACGATGCGGTCGGGATGCAGACGGTGAAGTTCGGAAAACACCGTGGTTTTCATCAGATCGGTGTGCAGCGCCGACACGCCGTTGACGTGATGGGCCATGACGAACGACAGCTGCCCCATCTTGACCTGATGGTCGGCGCGCATCGACTGGGTGCGCGATGGGTTTTGCGTGGCATGGGCATTGTCGATCTGGTCGACCAGTTGCAGATGGCGCGGCAGCAGCCGCCCGAACAGATCCTCGCCCCAGGATTCCAGCGCCTCGGGCATCAGCGTGTGGTTGGTGTATGACAGCGTGCCGCGCGCGATTTCCATCGCGTCTTCGAACGGCAGGCCGCGCTCGTCGTGCAGGATGCGCACCAGTTCGGGACCTGCGATGGCGGGGTGGGTGTCGTTCAGCTGGATCGCCACCTTGTCGGGCAGCTTGCGCAGGTCGCCGAACTGGTTGTTGAACCGGCGCAGGATGTCGCGCAACGCCGCGGCGGTCAGGAAATATTCCTGCTTGAGCCGCAGCTCCTTGCCCTGTTCGGTGGTGTCATCGGGGTAAAGAACGCGCGAAATGGTGCGGGCCAGCGCCTCGGGGGCGGCGGCCCTGGCATAGTCGCCGTGGTTGAATGCGTCCAGGTCGAACGGATGGATCGCGCGGCCCGACCACAGCCGCAGCGTGTTGGCCCAGCGCCCCCTGAAGCCCACAACCGGCGTGTCGAATGCCTCGGCCTCGACTTCCTCGCCGGGGTACCAGCGCACGGTTTCGCCGCGCATATCGACATGGCCGCCAAAACCGATGCGGTAGCGCACCTCGGGGCGTTCGAATTCCCAGGCGTGGCGCTGGCCGAGCCATGTTTCGGGCTGTTCGACCTGCCGCCCGTCGACAAAGCTCTGGCGGAACAGGCCGTGTTCATAGCGGATGCCATAGCCATGCGCCGGGCAACCGACCGTCGACAGGCTTTCCAGAAAGCACGCCGCCAGGCGGCCAAGCCCGCCGTTGCCGAGGGCCGCGTCGGGTTCATCCGACAGCACCTCATGGTAATCCTTGTCGAATTCGCTCAGCGCTGCCTTGGCCTCTTCGACCAGTTCCAGGTTGACGATACCGTCTTCCAGCAGGCGCCCGATCAGGAATTCCATCGACAGGTAGTAGACGCGCTTTGCCCCGGTCTCATAGGTTTTTTCCGTCGCCTTGAACCACGCGTCCACGATCCGATCGCGCACCGCGTAGCTGAGTGCCATCCGCCAGTCTTCGAGGATCGCGTGTTCGGGGTCCTTGCCAAACGAGTAGGTCAGGTGGCGCAGGATCGCATCGCGAAGGGAGGGGGTGGACAGTTGCAGCATAAGCGTCTTCTTTCCATGTGGCACGGCGCCCAGGCGCGCCCGCGCACTGTGCTTGAATTCGTGCGCGCGCGCACGCGGCTTAACCCGGTAACAACAGGCCTGTCCGCGAAAAGCAAGCGCGCCAGCGCTTCAGTCGATCAAATCCACCTGTTCGGACAGATGACATGCACAACCTGTAAGCGCCGCGTAGTCGTCTGTCAGAAGGTGCACGGGAAACTGATCCATGAAGGCGCTGAACCGCCCCTTGTCGCGAAATCCGTCGGCAAAGCCGTGGGTCACCAGATGCGGCCCGAAGTGACGCGCCACGCCGCCGATCAGGAAAATCCCGCCAAAGGGCAGGGTGGTCAGCGCAAGGTCGCCGCAGACCCGGCCCAGCAGCTTCGAAAACGTCTCGACCGCGCGAAGGGCACGGGGATCGCCCGCCTCCATCAGGGCCATGATCTCGGCGGCGGGCTTTTCATCGCTGACCCCGTCTTCGGAACATAACCAGTTCCAGATCCGCTCAAAACCGCGCCCGGACAGGAAATGTTCGATCCCCGCGCCCGCGTGGAGCCTGGAGACGTGGTGAAACAGCCGCAGCTCGTCTTCCGAGCGCAGGCCGAGCGTGGCATGCCCGGCCTCGGCGGGGGGCACCAGCGTGCGGTCGCCCAGTCGGTACACGGGCGCGGCATTCATGCCGGTGCCCACGCCCACCACCAGCCGGGCCGACCGGGGGCTGGCGGGCTGGCCGGGCAGCAGCGGGGTCAGGTTCTCGGGCGCGATCAGACCCAGCGCGTGGCCCTGCGCCTGCAGATCGTTCAGCACCGCCAGCGTTTCGGCGCCGGTCGCCTCGTGCAGCATCTCGCGATCGACGCTCCAGTCGATGTTGGTCAGCCGGCCCGCGCTGTCGCGCACCGGCCCCGCGACCGCGACACAGCAGCCCTGGGGGCGGGCGCCGGTTTCGGCGAGATACCGGCGCAGCACAGCCCCGATGCCGGAGTAATCGGCGTTGCGATAGCTTTTGGCGCTGGTCAGATCGACCGACGTGCCACGGCCCAGCGCCACGCGTGTGTTGGTGCCCCCGATATCCGCAAGAACCACCGTCATGTCCGCGTTCATCCTCAAGCCTCCGTCAGTGCAGCCCTAAGGGCGTGGTAGGAAGCTTTGGGCGTGCGCGCAAGCGTATCGAAATCGACGTGAACCAGGCCGAAACGCTTGTCATACCCAAAGCTCCATTCGTAATTGTCGAGCAGGGACCAGCAGAAATATCCCTGAACCGGGGCGCCGTCGGCGATGGCGCGGCTGACGGCGCTCAGGTGCTTTTCCAGATAGTCGATGCGGTGGGGGTCGGGCACCTCGCCCCCGACGATGTCGTCATGCGCGGCCATGCCGTTTTCGGTGACATAAAGCGGCAGTTCGCCGGTATATTCGCGCGCGGTGCGGGTCAGCAAGGCGTGCAGGCCTTCGGGGTGGATTTCCCAGTCCATATAGGTTTTGGGCAGGACGCCGGGCACCTCGCGCAGCGATGGCCAGGGGGCCTTGGGGTCGGCCGCGATGTTCTTGCGCGTGTAGTAGTTGATGCCGCACCAGTCGATCGGCTGCGAGATCAGCGCCATGTCATCCTGCCAGTTTTCCGGCATGTGGGGCTCCAGCGCATCCAGCACGATGGCCGGATAGTCGCCTTTGAATACACCGCCCATGAACCAGCGGTTGTAGATGCCGTCGTAGCGGGCGGCGGCGGCGCGCGCGGCGTCGCTGTCATCGGCGGGGTTGGACCATTCCATATTGAACACCCCGCCAAGGCCCGTCATGCCGAGCCCGCGCATCACCTCGATCGCGCGGCCATGCGCCAGCAGGACGTGGTGCATGGCACGGGTGGCGGCGCGGATGTCGCGCAGGCCGGGCGCTTGCAGCCCCATGAAATGCGACAGCCACGCCACGCACCATGGCTCGTTGATCGGGGCGACCGTTTCCATGCGGTCGCCGATCCTGGCCATGACGGTTTCTGTAAAATCCCCGAACCAGGCCGCGATGTCGCGGTTGCGCCAGCCGCCGAGGTCCGCCAGCGCCGAGGGCAGTTCCCAATGGTACAGCGTCGCATAGGGTTTCAGGCCCCGTTTCAGCATCGCGTCGGTCAGCCGGTCATAGAAATCCAGCCCCTCGGGGTTCGGGGCGCCGCGCCCGTCCGGCATCACCCGCGCCCAGGAGATCGAAAAGCGGTAGGCATCGAACCCGGCGGCGGCCACAAGGTCGAGGTCTTCGGGATAGCGGTGATAATGGTCGCAGGCCCGCGCGCCGTTCTCGGCACGGGTGACGTTGCCGGGGGTGGCGGCGTAATCGTCCCAATGCGTGCGCCCTGCGCCGCCAAAGCCATGGCCTTCGATCTGGTAGCTCGATGTGGCGGCGCCGAAGAGAAAGCCTTCGGGAAAATCCTTGCGGGTCAGTTTCATGCGGGAACCTGTCGTGGTCGGGAAGGGGCGGGGCCGGTCGAGTCCCCGATGATCAGTTGCGCCTCTAGGACGCGGGTTTCCGGGGGCAGGCCCGGATCGGCGATCCGGCGCAGCAGCATTTCGGCGGCCAGCCGTCCCGCTTCGCGCACGGGCGACCGGGTGGCGGTGAACAGCGGCAGGTCGCGCCCGTTGGACAGATAGCTGAAATCGTCGTCATGGCTCAGCACCGAAACGTCGTGGCCCATGCGCAGCCCGGCGTCGTGGATGGCGCGGCGCACCCCGATGGCGGAAATCAGCGACGAGACCAGAAAGGCGGTGGGCGGCGTTTCCAGTGCCAGCATGTCGCGCGCGGCGCGATAGCCGTAGGGTTCGGTCATCTCCTCGCCCCGTATCAGGGCTGGGTCGGGGGCGACGCCGCGCGCCGCGAGCGCCTTCAGGTAGCCCAGCTCGCGGCGATGGGCGAAATCCATCGTTTCCAGCCCGTTCAGCAGGGCGATGCGTCTGTGCCCCAGATCCAGCAGAAACGATGCGGCGCGGCAAAAGGCGCCGGTGTTGTCCATGTCGATCCAGCTGTAGGGCTGGCGCGTCTGCGACGCCCGCCCATGCACCACGAAAGGCATCCCGAGCCCGGTCAGGAACGGGATGCGCCCGTCGCTGATTCTGGGGCCGTGCACGATGATGCCGTCGACGTTGCCCTTGGCCTTGAGCCGGCGATAGTTGTCGGCCTCGTCCGCATCGCCGCTTAGCGTCAGGGTCATGTCGTACCCGGCGGCAAGGTAGGTTTCCGAGGCACCGGCGATGAAATCACCGAAGACCGGGTTCATCATCTCGTGGCTGGTCGAAATCGGGATGACGTGGCCGATCGCCATGGCCCGCCCGGTGGCCAGCCCGCGGGCGCGCGGGTTGGGCGTGTAGCCGGTCGCCAGCGCGGCCTCGTTCACCCGCCTGCGCGTTGCCTCTGACACCTCGGGATAACCGTTCAGCGCGCGACTGACGGTTGTTTGCGACAGGCCGAGCTGTGCGGCCAGTTGTCTGAGATTCATCGCCCCAACCTTCCCCCGACGGTTCCAAAGCGCTTCGGATTTTGCAAAGCGTAACCGCAAAATGACGGGGACGGAAAGGGGTTTCGCATTTCTGCGAAATAGCTGCGCTGCGGCTTGGAAAGTTCGGAAAAAACTGGAAGGGTGTGATCGACATGCTAGGTCTTGATCGAAACGTTCATTCAAATTCAAAGCGCTTTGGGGCGACTCGCCTCATGGGCGTTCGCATATCGGCGTCAGCACAACTTTTCGGCGCAAGCTTAAAGGGAGGACACATCACCATGACAGGACACATGAACCGCCTGGGGCTCGGGGCGGCGACCGTCGCGACCATGATCGCAGGCGCGGCCAGTGCGCAGGACATGCCCTATGAAATCGGCGAGGGCGAATTTCACTGGGACGGCTATACCGCCTTTGCGCAGGCGCATGACCTGACGGGGCAGACGGTGACCATCACCGGCCCCTGGACCGGCTTCGAAAAGGAAAAGGTGGACGTGATGTTCCGCTATTTCGAAGAGGCGACAGGCGCCGAGGTCAACTATTCCGGTTCGGACAGTTTCGAGCAGGACATCGTGATTTCCGCGCGCACGGGCACGGCGCCGAACCTGGCGGTGTTTCCGCAGCCAGGCCTTGCGGCCGACATGGCGCAACAGGGCCTGCTGACACCGCTGCCCGACGAAACCGCCGGCTGGATTTCGGAAAACTATGCCGCCGGGGACAGTTGGGTGGATCTTGCCACCTATGAGGGCGAAGACGGCGAAGACCATCTTTACGGCCAGTTCTACCGCGTCGATCTGAAATCGCTGGTGTGGTATTCGCCCATCGCCTTTGACGAGATGGGTTATGACATCCCCGAAACGATGGAAGACCTCAGGGAGTTGACCGAACAGATCGTCGACGACGGCGGCACGCCCTGGTGTATCGGGCTGGGATCTGGCGCCGCGACCGGGTGGCCGGCCACCGACTGGGTCGAAGACCTGATGCTGCGCACGCAAGAGCCGTCGGTCTATGACCAGTGGGTCAGCAACGAGATTCCCTTCGATGATCCGGCGGTGATCGGCGCGATCGAGGAATTTGGCTGGTTCGTGCGCAACGACGATTTCGTGCAGGGCGGCGCGCAGGCCGCGGCCACCACCGATTTCCGCGACAGCCCGTCGGGCCTGTTCGCGGTGCCGCCCGAATGCTACATGCACCGGCAGGCGAGCTTTATCCCCGCCTTTTTCCCCGACAGCGCCGAGCTTGGCGACAATGTGGATTTCTTCTACTTCCCGGCCTATGAGGACAAGGACCTTGGCACCCCGGTTCTGGGCGCGGGCACGCTGTTTTCCATCACCAACCCGTCCGAGGCGACGGATGTGATGCTGGAATGGCTCAAGGAGCCCATCGCGCACGAACTCTGGATGGCGCAGGACGGTTTCCTGACCGCGCATGCGGGCGTCAACCTCGACGTCTATGCCACCGATGCCCAGCGCGCCATGGGCGAGATCATCGCCGGCGCGACCACGTTCCGCTATGACGCATCCGACCTGATGCCGTCGGAAATCGGCGCCGGGGCGTTCTGGACGGGCATGGTCGATTTCGTCACCGGCGAATCCGCCGAAGACGCGGCGGCGGCGATCCAGGCCCGCTGGGACACGCTGAAATAGGCCATCGGCCACGCGCGCCCCGCGGTTCGGGGCGCGCCGCAAACGCACGGGAGGAGAGCAGCTCATGTCGCCGATCTTGCAGGGGGTCCTGACCATAATCATCGGGGTGGGCGGCTGTCTTGCCTATTTCTACGGCTCGAACCTGGTGCTGGACCGGGTGGTCTTTCCCGCGCGCAACGACGATCAGGGGCGCAACATCCGGCGCGCCACGATGGTGCGGCCCTGGTTGTTTCTGCTGCCCGCGATCCTGGCGCTGGGGCTGTACCTTGTCTATCCGGTGGTGGGCAGCTTTATCCGGTCGCTTTACGACCGGTCTGGCAGCAATTTCGTGGGTTTGGGTAATTATCTGGAAATGTTCCAGGAATCCGGGTTTCGTGTGGCCGTGTTCAACAATTTCCTGTGGATCCTGTTTGTCCCTGCCGCATCCACGTTCTTTGGCCTGCTGGTTGCGCAACTGACCGACCGCCTGAGCTGGGGGGCGATCGCGAAATCGCTGATCTTCATGCCGATGGCGATCAGCTTTGTCGGGGCCTCGCTGATCTGGAAATTCGTCTATGCGGGCGATCCCGCCATCGGCATCATCAACGCCATCGGGGCCTATTTCGGGGCCGCGCCGGTGGATCCGCTGCAAATCCCGTTCTGGAACAACTTTTTCATCATGATCATCATGGTCTGGATGCAGACCGGCTTTGCCATGGTCATCCTGTCGGCGGCGCTGCGCGGCATCCCCGAGGAAACCATCGAGGCGGCGATCATCGACGGCGCCAACCCGTTTCAGTTGTTTTTCAAGATCAAGGTGCCCCAGATCGCGGGCACCATCGCGGTGGTCTGGACCACGATCACCTTTCTCACGCTCAAGGTATTCGACATCGTCTACACCATGACGGGCGGAAATTTCGACACCGACATCCTGCCCAGCTACATGATGGACTACATGTTCCGCGACGATGGCCGGGCGACGGCGGTGGCCTTTGTCATCATGGTGATCGTGACGCCGGTGATGATCTACAACATCCGCCAGGCGCGGAAGGACGTGTAGCATGGACAATCTTGCCGGACAAAAGAGTTCGCTTTCCGTCGTCACCAACCTTGCGGTGATCTTTCTGGTGGTGATCTGGCTGGTGCCGACGGTGGGCCTGCTGGTATCGTCGTTCCGGGAACGCGACCAGATTTCGGAAACCGGGTGGTGGGCATCGCTTTTCCCGGTCGAGGCCGCGGTGCGGATGCGCCCCTCGGCCAGCGGCGCCAGCATGGACGGCGATTACGGCGTGCTGCGGGGCAACCTGTTTGACGGCGAAACAGGCTCGGTGTCGGCCTTTGGCCTGACCGGGCGCGATCCCGGCGCGGCACAGGTGGGCGAAACCTACGCCCGGTACGAAGTCACCGTCACCGAAGACGGCGAACTGGACGACGAGCGGATCGAAATCGCCTACCCGTCCGACGAAGAACCGCAATTCCCCGAAACCACCGAAGACGGTCTGCCGATCACGCCCGGCAGCGCGATCCTGCAACGATCGCTGACCGTGGCGAGCAACGGCGATTTCACCTATATCGACAAGGGCGAGATCACGCGCGCGCCGTCGATCTATGTGGTCACCAAACAGCCCCCCGATTTCGGTTTGCAGAACTACCGCCAGATCCTCACATCGGATGGCATGGACCGGGCGTTCATCAACACCCTGACCGTGACGGTCCCCGCCACGGTGATCCCGATCCTGATCGCCGCCTTTGCCGCCTATGCGCTGGCGTGGATGGAGTTTCCGGGGCGCGGCTGGCTGGTTGCGGCCGTGGTCGGCCTGCTGGTGGTGCCGCTGCAACTGGCGCTGGTGCCGATGCTGACATTGCACAACAAGCTGGGCATCGGCCAAAGCTTTCTGGGCATCTGGCTGGCGCATACCGGGTTCGGGCTTCCGCTGGCGGTTTACCTGTTGCGCAACTACATGATCGGCCTGCCGCGCGACATCATCGAATCCGCCAAGGTCGACGGCGCCACGGATTTTCAGGTGTTCACCAGGATCGTGCTGCCGCTCAGCTTTCCCGCCCTTGCCAGCTTTGCCATCTTTCAGTTCCTGTGGACATGGAACGACCTGCTTGTCGCCAAGGTGTTCCTGCCCTCGGGCAGCGACAGCTGGGTGATGACGGTCAAGATCGCCGACGACCTGCTGGGGTCGCGCGGCGGCGACTGGGGCATCCTGGCGGCGGCGGCGTTCGTGTCGATCGCGGTGCCGTTGCTTGTCTTCTTCCTGATGCAGAAATACCTCGTGCGCGGCCTGCTGGCCGGCTCGGTGAAATAAGGACCCTTCATGACCGACTCGACCTCGAACCAGCACCTGACCAAAGATCCCGACTGGTGGCGCGGCGCGGTGATCTATCAGATCTATCCGCGCAGTTTTCAGGACAGCAACGGCGACGGGGTGGGCGATTTGCTGGGCATCGCCAACCGGCTGCCGTATGTTGCCTCGCTGGGGGTGGACGTGGTGTGGATCTCGCCGTTCTTCCGCTCGCCCATGAAGGATTTCGGCTATGATGTAAGCGATTATTGCGACGTCGATCCCATGTTCGGAAATCTGTCGGATTTCGACGTGCTGATCCAGTCGGCCCATGCGCACGGGCTGAAGGTGCTGATCGACCTCGTGATTTCGCACAGCTCGGTCGAACATCCGTGGTTTCAGGAAAGCCGGTCGTCGCGCGACAACCCAAAGGCCAACTGGTACGTCTGGGCCGACGCCAAGCCCGATGGCACGCCGCCCAACAACTGGCTGTCGATCTTCGGCGGGTCGGCGTGGCGTTGGGACCCGACGCGCTGCCAGTATTACCTGCACAATTTCCTGTCCGAACAGGGTGACCTGAACTTTCACGAACCGCAGGTGCAGGACGAGCTGCTCAACATCGCGCGGTTCTGGCTGGACCGGGGGGTAGACGGCTTCCGTCTGGATACGGTGAATTTCTACACCCATGACGCGCAGCTGCGCGACAATCCGGCGCTGCCCATCGAAGAGCGCAACCCGATCACCGCGCCCGCGGTCAACCCCTACACCTGGCAAAATCATCTTTACGACAAGACCCGCCCCGAAAACCTGGTCTTTCTTGCAAGGCTGCGCAGCCTGATGAACGACTACCGCGCCGCCGCCGTGGGCGAGATCGGCGAGGACCAGCGCGGGCTGGAGGTGCTGGGCGATTACACGCGCGGCGACGACCACCTGCATATGTCCTATGCGTTCGAACTGCTGTCGGATCATGCGCCCACCGCCGCCTATATCAAGACCGTGATGGACGATCTGGAGGCCAAGGCCACCGGCGGCTGGGCCTGCTGGGCGTTTTCCAACCATGACGTGATGCGCCACATCACCCGCTGGGACATTCCCGAAGAGGCGGTGCGGTTGTATCTGACGTTGATGATGTGCCTGCGCGGGTCCGCCTGCCTGTACCAGGGCGAGGAACTCGGCCTGCCCGAGGCCGAATTGCGCTACGAAGACATCCGGGACCCCTATGGCAAGCGGTTCTGGCCCGCGTTCAAGGGCCGCGACGGCGCGCGCACTCCGATGGTATGGGACCCGAACGCCCATAACGGCGGTTTCAGCACCAGCTCGCATCCGTGGCTGCCGGTCAGCCACGAGCATCTCAAGCTGACGGTGGCGGATCAGGAAAACGATCCGCTCGCGATGCTGCATCATTATCGCCGGGCGATTTCCTTTCGCCACAGCCATCAGGCGCTGAAAAAGGGTACGATGACCCGCGTCAGCTGCGAAGGCAGCGTGCTGAAGTTCCATCGCAGCCTTGGCACCGAAGAGCTGTTCTGCGGGTTCAACATCGGCGATGCGCCGGTGACCGTCGCCGCCCCCGAGGGACGGTGGCTTCAGATCGGCGCCGAACTGGGCTCCGCCGGGCCCGCGCCCGACGGAAAATTGCATTTCGGACGCTGGCAGCCGGTGCTGGCGGTAAGAGCGTGACGATTGGGAGGGGATAGGCCATGGCGGATCTGAAACTGACGGATGTGGGCAAGACCTACGGCGGCACGGTTGAGGTGCTCAAGCACATCGACCTGGATATCGAGGCGGGTGAGCTGATCGTTTTCGTCGGCCCCTCCGGGTGCGGCAAGTCCACCTTGCTCCGGATGATCGCGGGGCTGGAAAAGATCACCGCCGGCACGCTGGACATCGCCGGGCAGCGCGTCAACGACGTACCGCCCGCGCAGCGCGGCATCGCGATGGTGTTTCAAAGCTACGCGCTGTATCCGCATATGACCGTGCGGGACAACATGTCTTTTGCCTTGCAGATCGCCAAGAAATCCAAGGCCGAAATCACCGAGGCGGTCGAGCGCGCCGCCAGGATGCTGCAACTGACCCCGTATCTGGATCGCCTGCCCAAGGCGCTGTCGGGCGGGCAGCGACAGCGCGTCGCCATCGGACGCGCCATCGTGCGCGACCCCAAGGTGTTCCTGTTCGACGAACCCCTGTCCAACCTTGACGCCGCGCTGCGCGTGGCGACGCGGATCGAGATCGCGCAGCTCAAGGAACAGATGCCCGACCGCACGATGATCTACGTCACCCACGATCAGGTCGAGGCGATGACGCTGGCGACCCGCATCGTGGTGCTGGCGAACAAGGGCATCGCGCAGGTGGGGTCTCCGCTTGAGCTGTATGAGAGGCCTAAAAGCGAATTTGTGGCGCAGTTCATCGGCTCGCCCGCGATGAACCTGTTGCCGGGCGAGATCACCGGCACGGGCATGCGCACGACGGTGCGGCTGGCGGGCGGGGGCACGGCGGTGTCCGACGTGTCCACCAGCGACGCGGACATGGGGATGCAGGTTAACGTGGGCGTCCGCCCCGAGGATTGCACCATCGCGCGGCAGGCCGCCGTCTACAGCGGCAAGGTCGCCCTGACCGAGGCGCTGGGCGAGGTGACCCTGCTGCATTTCGACCCCGACGAACACGCCCAAGAGCCGGTCATCGCCAAGCTTCCGGGTATCCACAAGGGGCTGCGCGGCGAGACCGTCAAGCTGTCGGTGGACCCGGCCAAGGTGCATCTTTTTGCGCAAGGCACGTCGCTGCTGTATCGCTAGGGGGCCTGTCCTCTGCGCGGACAGAGGGTGGGCCACGGGAATCGGCTTAATCTGACGGCGAAGCGGTTAAGTTCCCGTTACGTTCGCTCTTTGCCATTGGCGAAACCGCGCGGCTCGCCTATGTAACGGGCATCCGTTCCCGGAGGTCTCATGCCTGAGCTGAAACAGATCGAGGTTCGCGGCGCGCGCGAGCACAACCTGAAATCCATCGACGTGGATATTCCGCGCGACGAGCTGGTGGTGATCACCGGCCTGTCGGGGTCTGGCAAGTCCAGCCTCGCCTTCGACACGATCTATGCCGAAGGCCAGCGCCGCTATGTGGAATCGCTGTCTGCCTACGCGCGCCAGTTCCTCGACATGATGGAAAAGCCCGATGTCGATCAGATCTCGGGCCTGTCCCCGGCGATTTCCATCGAGCAAAAGACCACGTCAAAGAACCCGCGGTCGACCGTCGGCACGGTCACGGAAATCTACGACTACCTGCGCCTGCTCTTCGCCCGCGTCGGCACGCCTTATTCCCCCGCCACCGGCATGCCCATCGAGGCCCAGCAGGTGCAGGACATGGTCGACCGCGTCATGGGGATGGAAGAAGGCACGCGCGGCTATCTGCTCGCCCCGATCATCCGTGATCGCAAGGGTGAATACCGCAAGGAAATGCTGGAACTGCGCAAGCAGGGCTTTCAACGGGTGAAGGTGAACGGCGAATTTCACGATCTCGATACGCCCCCGACGCTGGACAAGAAATTCCGCCACGACATCGACGTTGTGGTCGATCGCATCGTGGTGCGCGAAGGGCTGGAAACCCGTCTTGCCGACAGTTTCCGCACCGCGCTGGATCTGGCCGACGGCATCGCCATCCTGGAAACCGCGCCCGGCGCGGAAGAGGGCGCCGCGCCGCCCGAACCCGAGCGCATCACCTTTTCGGAAAACTTCGCCTGTCCGGTCAGCGGCTTCACCATCCCCGAGATCGAACCTCGCCTGTTTTCGTTCAACGCCCCGTTCGGCGCGTGCCCCGATTGCGACGGGCTGGGGATGGAGCTGTTCTTTGACGAACGGCTGGTGGTGCCCGACGCGACGCTCAAGGTCTATGACGGGGCCATCGCGCCCTGGCGCAAGGGGAAATCGCCGTATTTCCTTCAGACCATCGAAAGCATCGCCAAGCACTACGAATTCAACAAGAATGACCGCTGGAAGGATCTGCCCGCTCATGTGCAGCAGGTGTTCCTGCACGGCTCCGGCGACGAGGAAATCCAGTTCCGCTATGACGAGGGGGGGCGCGTCTACAACGTCAGCCGTGTGTTCGAAGGCGTCGTGCCCAATATGGAACGGCGCTACCGCGAGACCGACAGCGCCTGGGTGCGCGAGGAATTCGAACGCTACCAGAACAACCGCCCCTGCGGCACCTGCGACGGTTATCGTCTGCGCGAAGAGGCGCTGGCGGTCAAGATCGGCACGCCGGACAATCTGATGCACATCGGGCAGGTGGTGCAGATGTCGATCCGCGAAGCGCACGCCTGGATCGAAACCGTGCCCGCCGCGCTGACGGGGCAACGGAACGAGATCGCGCGCGCCATCCTCAAGGAAATCCGCGAACGGCTGGGGTTTTTGAACAACGTCGGGTTGGAATACCTCACCATGAGCCGGGCGGCCGGGACGCTGTCGGGCGGCGAAAGCCAGCGGATCCGGCTGGCGTCGCAGATCGGGTCGGGGCTGACCGGGGTGCTGTATGTGCTCGACGAGCCGTCCATCGGCTTGCACCAGCGCGACAACGACCGACTGATCGGCACGCTGAAATCCCTGCGCGATCAGGGCAACACGGTGATCGTCGTCGAACATGACGAAGACATGATCCGCCAGGCCGATTACGTCTTCGACATCGGCCCCGGCGCTGGCGTGCATGGCGGGCAGGTGGTTGCCAAGGGCACGCCGCAGCAAATCATCGACGACCCCGCCAGCCTGACCGGGCAATATCTTGCGGGCACGCGGGAAATCGCCGTGCCGCGACTGCGGCGCAAGGGCAACCGCAAGACGCTGCGGGTGGTGAAGGCGACCGGCAACAACCTCAAGAACGTAACTGCGGACTTTCCACTGGGCAAGTTCGTCTGCGTGACCGGCGTGTCGGGCGGGGGCAAGTCGACGCTGACCATCGAAACGCTTTACAAGAACGCCGCCGTGAAGCTGAACGGCGCGCGCGAAACCCCGGCCCCCTGCGAGACGATCAAGGGGTTCGAACATCTCGACAAGGTCATCGACATCGACCAGCGCGCCATCGGGCGCACGCCGCGGTCCAACCCCGCGACCTATACCGGCGCCTTCACCCCGATTCGGGACTGGTTCGCCGGCCTGCCGGAATCCAAGACGCGCGGCTACAAGCCGGGGCGGTTTTCGTTCAACGTCAAGGGCGGGCGCTGTGAGGCCTGTCAGGGCGATGGCGTCATCAAGATCGAAATGCATTTTCTGCCCGACGTCTATGTCGAATGCGAAACCTGTAAGGGCAAGCGCTACAACCGCGAAACGCTTGAGGTGCGGTTCAAGGGCAAATCCATCGCCGACGTGCTGGATATGACCGTCGAAGAGGCGCAGGGCTTTTTCCAGGCGGTGCCCAGCATCCGCGAAAAGATGGACGCGCTGATGCGGGTGGGGCTGGGCTATGTCAAGGTCGGCCAGCAGGCGACAACCCTGTCGGGGGGCGAGGCGCAGCGCGTGAAGCTCTCAAAGGAGCTGGCGCGCCGATCCACCGGGCGCACGCTGTATATCCTCGACGAGCCAACCACCGGTCTGCATTTCGAGGATGTCCGCAAATTGCTGGAAGTGCTGCATGAACTGGTCGATCAGGGCAACACCGTGGTGGTGATCGAACATAATCTGGACGTCATCAAAACCGCCGATCACATCATCGACATCGGCCCCGAAGGCGGCGATGGCGGGGGGGAAATCGTCGCCACCGGCACCCCGGAAGAGGTGGCCGAGGTCGCGGGCAGTCACACCGGGCATTATCTCAAACCGATGCTCAAGCCGGGCAAGGTGGCGGCGGAATAACGCGCCAAAGGCCGGCTTCGTCGTCGGACAGGATCGGCCTTTGGTTTTCCGCGCGGCAAGGTTCTGTCGGACAGCGCCTGGATCACGCCAACCGCAGCCAGGATTTTTGCGTGTCGGGGTCGACCCGCAGCACATCCGCTCCGCGATGATAACGAGTGCCCCCGCCCAGCCCACAGGGTTCGGGGTCGCGCGGTCGGACATAGCCATCGGGACTCCGGCCACACCTGCCCAACTGCGCGCGGTCCCGGCCGCCCTGGCGCGGTTCGCCGCGGTCATCCTGCCCTTTTTGCGCCGCCCGAAGGGCAGCGGGGCGGTCTTCCGGCAACGGCCCGCGCGATCTGCGGGCTATTTCCCGTCGGGGCGGGTGCTGATGCCAAGCATGGAATACAGCGGACAGGTTCCGGCAAGGCCGGTTGCCAGCGGCACGACTCCCAGCAGCAACAGCCAGTGATACGGTCCCTGCACGATAAAGGCCGCGCCGATCATCAGCGCCCCGACAACGATGCGCAGGATCTTGTCGATCCCGCCGATATTCCTGGCAAACATGGAATGTCCTTTCCCTGACAGATTCGGTGCCGGGGCAGGGTGCCGGTTATCACATTCCATTTCTTTGATCTGACCACAGGTTTCGGCTTATTGCCGCCAATCTGGGTCGCGCTTTTCCAGAAAGGCCGAAATGCCTTCATCGGTATCGCGCCAAAGCATGTTCTCAACCATCACGGCCCCCGCGTAGGCATAGGCTTCGTCAACCGCAAGGCCGGCCTGCGCGTAAAAGGCGCTCTTGCCGATCTTGACGGCCGCGCCCAGCTTGTCGGCCACGGTCCGCGCCAGATCCAGCGTCACCTCGCCCAGTTGGTCGTGTGGAACGACGCGATTCACCAGCCCCATCTGGCGCGCCTCTTCGGCATCGGCGAACCGGCCGGTGCTGAGCATCTCAAACGCGTGTTTGGCGGGGATGTTGCGGGTCAGCGCCACCATCGGAGTCGAACAGAACAACCCGATGTTCACCCCGTTCACGCCAAAGCGCGTGCCCTTGGCGGCCACCGCCATGTCGCAGCTTGCCACCAGCTGGCAACCCGCCGCGGTGGCGATGCCGTGCACCTGCGCGATCACCGGTTGGGGCAGCCTTTGCAGTCCCGTCATCACCGCCGAACAGCGCGCGAAAAGGTCGGCAAAATAGGCTCGCCCGTCATCATCGGCCTGCCGCCCGGCCTGCATCTGTTTCAGGTCGTGCCCGGCGCAGAACACCTTGCCCGCGCCCGACAGCACGACGGCACGGATCGCGCGATCCTGCGACAGCGCGTCGATCTGCGCCATCAGCGCGGCCAGCATCTCGTCCGAGAGGGCGTTCAGCCGTTCGGGGGCGTTCAGTTGCAGATGGGCGACGTGCCCCGTGTCGTGACGTTCCAGAAGCGCCATCTTGTCCTCCCATGGGTTTGGCGTCACCCTAGCGCCGCAAGCCTGTTGAGGCAAAGGGAGGAAACGCATGGCTCTGGTCTTCACCATCACCGAAATGAACGCTTATCTGGCCGAGGTCTTTCCCCAGGTGGACGGCATGTTCGGCATCGACCAAATGGACGAAGATCTGCTGGTGATGCGCCTTATGGTGTCCGACAGCCACCTGCGCCCGGGCGGCACCGTGTCGGGGCCATCGATGTTCGCGCTGGCGGATGTGTCCGCCTATGTGGCGACGCTGGCGCGGATAGGGCGACAGGCGCTGACCGTGACCACCCATTGCAGCATTGATTTCATGCGCAAGCCCGAGTCGGGGCGCGATCTGCTGGCCCAGGCGCGGTTGCTGAAACTGGGTCGCACGCTTAGTGTCACGGATGTGTTGATGTATTCCGAAGGCTCTGCGACGCCGGTGGCGCATGCGTCGCTGACCTACTCGATCCCGCCCGCGCGAATCGGATAGGCGCCTGGGCAATGAAAAAAGGCGCGGGGGAAAGCCCGCGCCCAGTTCAGGAAGAATTCCGGCAGGTCCGGGGATCAGCCCTGCCAGAACATCCGGCGCGCCTCCTTGTAGGCGACGTGCCGTTCCAGGCCGATATCCCGCAGAAGATGGCCGTCCAACTGCCCAAGCGCCGTTCGGGTGCGCCGGCGTTCGGACCATTTCACCAGCACGACCGCGATTCGCAGCGCAAGGCTCGCCAGGACCGGCAGCGGGCGCTGCGCGTCGAGGTAGGCGATAAGCGGGGCGTGTGCGGTCTGTGCCATGGGGAGTCTCCGTAACCTTGTGTTGGTACAATTTCCTTGTGTTTCGTATTGTTGTGATACAATGTGGCCCTATGAGCGTCGAGAAAAACATTGTGCCCGATACAATCTTCGCACTCTACGCGCGTCAGCCGGAAGGTCCGAAGTATCGCATGCTGTCCGCAGCCCTGCGCCAGGGGGTGGCCGAGGCGCGTTTACCCCCCGGCACGCAGTTGCCGCCGGTGCGCGACCTGGCGTGGCGGCTGGGGATGACGCCGGGCACCGTGGCGCGGGCCTATACGCTGCTGACCGATGAGGACCTGTTGACCGCCGAGGTGGGGCGGGGCACCTTTGTCAGCGGGCAGGCCGAACAGCGCCCGCCCTTGTATATCACTCGGCCATGGCGCGAAGGTCCCGATGGCACGGAAATGGTGAACCTGTTCACCGCCCGGCTGCCCGATCTTGGTCAGATCGACCTGATAAACGATAGTTTCCGGCGGCTTGCGGCGCGGTCCGACCGGGCGCTTCTGGATTATCCGACCGCAGCCGCCTTTGCCCCCGCGCGGCAGGCGGTGGTGGACTGGCTGACCGCCGTGCCGCTGGGGGTGGTGCACCACGAGGATGTGGTGCTGTCGCACGGGGCGCAAAGCGGCATCTCGCTGGTGATGCAGGCCGTGCTGCGCGGCCGCCGCCCTGTGGTGATGGTCGAGGAGCTGGCCTATCCCGGATTTCGCCGCGCCGCCGAATTGCTGCGCGCCGATATTGTATCGGTACCGATGGACGAACATGGCATTGTACCATCCGCCCTGGAAGAAATCGCCCGCAAGCACGAGGGGCAGATCCTGTGTACCTCGCCGGAACTGAACAATCCCACGGCCATCGTGACGCCGTCGGAACGGCGGCGCGACATCGCCGAGGTGGCGCGGCGCTGCGCCTTTGACATATTGGAAGACGATTGCACCTTTCTGGGCGAGACCCGCGCCGAATCCTACCGCGCGCTGTTGCCGGAACAGGGCTGGTTCGTGTCCTCGATTTCAAAAACCCTGACGCCGGCGTTGCGGATCGGCTTTGCCATCGCGCCGCAGGGCAAACGGCAGACTCTGCGCCGGGTGGCCGAGAACGGGTTTTTCGGGCTCGCGCGCCCGCTGGCCCATCTGGCGCATGATCTGCTGATCCGCGACGAAACCCGCGAAATCGTGCGCTCGGTGCGCCGTCGCAACGCCGTTTATGTGCGCGCGACGGTCAATGCGCTTGGCGGTTACGATCTGGGCTGGCACCAGCATTCGCCATTTGCCTGGCTGCGTCTGCCGCAGGGCTGGCGGTCCGCCGCCTTTTGCCTTGCCGCTGAAGGGCAGGGTGTCCAGGTGCGCCCGGCCGAGGATTTCGCGCCGCGCACCGGCTTTGCGCCCCACGCGATCCGCATCGGGATGAACGCCCAGATCGCGCTTCCGGATTTCGAGGCCGCGCTGGCGCGCCTGCGCTGCCTGCTCGACAATCGCCCCGAGCAGGAGATGATGGCCTGAGGGACCAGATTTGGGGTATTTGAGTACCTAATTTTCAAGTCACTGAAAACCAAGTATTATTTGGGGCGTGCTGCGCTTGACTGGGAATTTTCCGCGCGTATAACCCGGCAATCGGAATTCGGGGCGCGGTGCCTGCATCGCCCCCAGTACAAAGCTCAAGGGCACTCCAATGAAAACCTTCTCTGCGACTCCGGCAGATATCGAGAAGACATGGATCGTGATCGACGCCGAAGGCGTCGTTCTGGGCCGTCTCGCCTCGATCATCGCCATGCGTCTGCGTGGCAAGCACAAGGCCACCTTCACCCCGCACATGGATATGGGCGACAATGTCATCGTCATCAACGCCGACAAGGTGCAGATGACCGGCAAGAAGCGTGAAGAAAACTTCTACTGGCACACCGGCCACCCCGGCGGCATCAAGTCGCGCACCAAGGCTCAGATCCTGGAAGGCGCGCACCCCGAGCGCGTCGTCGTTCAGGCGGTCAAGCGGATGCTTCCGGGCAACCGTCTGTCGCGCAAGGTCATGACCAACCTGCGCGTTTACGCCGGCACCGAGCACCCGCACGAGGCGCAGTCGCCCGAAGTGCTGGACGTCAAGTCGATGAACAAGAAAAACACCCGGGTGTAATCATGGCCGATCAGATCAATTCTCTGGAAGAACTCGGCGAAGTCGCCGGGATCGAGACCGCCCCCGAAGTTATCGAAGAGCCGCGTGAGCCGGTTCGTGATGCGCTGGGTCGTTCCTATGCCACCGGCAAGCGCAAGGATGCGGTCGCCCGCGTCTGGATCAAGCCGGGTTCGGGCAAGGTTGTCGTCAACGGCAAGGAAATGAAGGTGTATTTCGCCCGTCCCGTGCTGCAGATGATCCTGCGCCAGCCGTTCTCGGTGGCCGGTGTCGAAGACCAGTTCGACGTCTATGCAACCGTCAAGGGCGGTGGCCTGTCCGGTCAGGCCGGCGCGGTCAAGCACGGCGTGTCCAAGGCGCTGCAGCTTTATGATCCGTCGCTGCGCTCGGCCCTGAAGGCCGCAGGCTTCCTGACCCGCGACAGCCGCGTTGTGGAACGCAAGAAGTTCGGTAAGCGCAAGGCGCGCCGCAGCTTCCAGTTCTCGAAGCGCTGATCCGTTCCCGGTCAGACAAACGGAAAGGTCGCCGTCCACTCGGCGGCCTTTTTTTGTCTTTGGCATGGGGATAGCTGCAATGGCGACGGAGTTCGAAATCATCACCTGCGCCGACGCGCAATTCTACGACATCCTTCGCGTGTTCGAACGCAATATCCATTCGGTGATGGGGCGCTATCCCGTGGTGTTCGACCTCGGCCTGACCAACGATCAGAAAAAGCAAATCAAATCGCCGCTGGTCAGCATCGAAGTTGCGCAGGGGTATAATCTGGTCAACGCCGATGGCTTTATCCGAACGATCCACAAGCCGACTGCGATTGGCCATGTGCTGAACAGCGGGCGCCCTTGCCTGTATCTTGATGCCGATATGCTGCTGACCGAGCCAATCCTCGCGCGTGACTTTCAGGGTGCCGATCTGGCTGTCACGCCACGTCACCCCAATGAGCTGGCCCGCGACAATCTGCAAAAAAACGGTGAAATCAACGCCGGTTTCTTGTATTTCTCGGGATCGGATTGCGCCCGTGCAATGCTGGATCGTTGGCACGATCTTTGTGCCACCACGGATTTCTCCGATCAGCGCGCCATGAGCCATTTGCTCAAGGGGTGGTCGCTTGAACGGATCGGAGTGCGTCAGCATCGCGGCGGGCTGTCGGTGGTAGCGCTTGACCCGCGGGTGTTCAACGACACCGGACGGCGTACTGGTAAGGTGCTGCACTTCAAGAACCTTGGCCGCAGGTCGCGCAAGCGGCGCGAATGGCTGCAATGGGCGTGGTGCATCCGGCTGCTGCCAAAGCTGGTGCGTGCGCTTGTCCGGGCGAGGCGTTCCCGCCTGAAGGCCGCCCCTCAGTCGAAAGTCCACACATGAGACCTTGCATCGTTGTCGAGACCTGTATCACGCCGGGCCAGACCTTCGTGAACCGGCATGTCGAGCACCTGTTCGGCGGCGCGGTCTGTGTCATCGCCGACAGGCTGACGCCGAATGTGCCGCGTGATGGCCGGTTTCTGGCGCTTGATGATGTTCCGGCAACGACGATGGGCTGGCTGAAAAAGCCAATGGCGCAGATGATCGGATATGCGAGGCACGGATCTGGGAACATCCCGTGGGGCAGAGCACGCCGGGCCGCGATTGATTTTCTGAACCAGCATCAACCCGACGTGATCCTTGCGGAATTCGGCCCGCAGGGCGTGGCGCTTGCGCCGATCGCCAATGCCGTCGGAATCCCGATGTTCTGCTATTTTCGCGGATCGGATGCGTCGTCGCGGTTGCGCCACCAGCATGTGCAGCGCGCGTACCGGCTGATGATGCCGCGCCTTGCGGGGGTGTTTGCGGTCAGCCAGTTCCTGCTGGACAACCTCGCCTCGGTGGGCGTGACGCATCCCAACGCGCATGTCATCCCGTCGGGTGTGGATGTGCGCCGCTTCGTGCCCGGCGAAAAGCGCCCCGGCAGCGTGCTTGGCATCGGACGTTTCGTGGAAAAAAAGCACCCGCTGCTGACCATTCGCGCCTTTGCCGAGGCGTCGCGCGATCATCCGCAGGCGCATCTGACGATGATTGGCGACGGCGAATTGTACGAACCCGCCCGCGCGCTGGTGGCTGAACTGGGGCTGGCCGAAAAGGTGTCGCTGCCCGGCGCCCTGCCGCATGAGCAGGTGCGCGCCCATCTGGAACGCGCCGAAATCTATGCCCAGCATTCGGTGACGGCGGGCAATGGCAACACCGAAGGGTTGCCGACCTCGATCCAGGAAGCGATGGCGGCGGGCTGCCTGATCGTGTCGACCGATCACGCGGGCATCCCCGAGGCCGTGACCCCCGGCGAGACCGGCTTTCTTGTGCCTGAACATGACGCCGCGGGCTATACCGATGCGCTGGCCCGTGCGCTGGCGATGCCGCCGAGGGACCGCGCCGCGATGTCGATGGCCGCGCGCGACACTGCCGTTGCAAGGTTCGACAACGCCGCGCTTTTGGTGCGGCTGGAAACCGCCATCAGCGACACGCTGAAGCGGGGTTAGCTGTCCGGGAGGAGGCTGTCGGGGGCAACCGGAGAGTTAAAGATCGGGGGGCAACAGCCCAAGCCCGCGCAGATAGATGCCGATGCCGCTTTCCAGCAGGTCTTCGGGCGGGAACGGCGATTGCGTGCCCGGTGAATTGCGCGCGAACAGCTCGACCACGCCATGGCTCATCGCCCAGATATGAGCCGAGAACATGCTGGCGGGCGGGCGTTTTCCGGGGGGGATATGACGCGAAAGATCCTCGGCGGCGCGTTCGAACACTCCGCGCGCGCGCGCTGAAACGGCCGCAAGATCGGGGGAATGGTTCACACTGATGCCGCTTTCGAACATCGAGATATAATGGCCGGGATATTTGCGGGCAAAGGCCAGATAGGCGCGCCCGGTCGCCTCGAACGCGGCCAGCGCCGAGGGCTGGCCGCTGTCATAGGCGTATTGCATGACATCGGCAAAGATCTCATAGCCCTGGCGCGCGGACTCGGCGATCAGATCCTCGCGCCCGCCGAAATGACGGTAGACGGCGGCGGGGGTGACACCCGCAAGCTTGGCCGCTTCGGAAACGGTGACGCCGGTCGGGCCCTTGGCCTCGATCAGCTCAAGTGCCGCGTCGACCAGCGCCTGACGCAGGTTGCCGTGATGATAGCCGCGCTTGCCCATCAGGCGTTCCAGATCTCCGGTCCGCCGCTGATTTTCGAATCCGGGGCGCCCACCGCCCTGTCCGATTTCTGCGTGTAATCCAGATGCCCCAGCACATGGCGCACCGCCGCCAGCCGGGCGCGTTTCTTGTCGTCGGACCGGATCACGGTCCAGGGGGCCTGCGCGGTGTGGCTGCGCGACAGCGTCTCCTCGATCGCGGCGCTGTAGTCATCCCAGCGTTTCAGCCCTTCGACGTCGATCCAGCTAAGCTTCCATTGCTTGAGCGGATCGCGTTCGCGCTTGATGAACCGGCGCAGTTGTTCGGCGCGCCCGACGTTGAGCCAGAACTTGAACAGGCGGATGCCCTCATTGACCAGCATCTTTTCGAACTGCGGCACCTGGGCAAAGAAATGTTCGCGCTCGGCCTCGGTGCAAAAGCCGAACACCTTTTCGACGACGCCGCGATTGTACCAGCTGCGGTCAAAGAACACGATTTCGCCGCCGCTTGGCAGATGTTCGATGTAACGCTGGAAATACCATTGCGTCGCCTCGGTGTCCGATGGCTTGCCGAGCGCCACCACGCGCGCCCCGCGCGGGTTGAGGTTTTCGCGAAACCGCTTGATGGTGCCGCCCTTTCCGGCGGCGTCGCGGCCTTCGAACACGATGGCGACGCGCTGGCCGGTGTCGCGCGCCCAGGCCTGCATCTTGACCAGCTCGATCTGCAACGCCTCCATCTCGCGCTCGTAGGTCTTGCGCTTCATCTCTTCGGAATAGGGGTAACTTGCCGACAGGATGTCATCCTTGTCGGCGCGTTTCAGCGCGTTGCGGATGTCGCCCGGGGCGTCGTTGTCGTAAAAATCGCTGATGGCACCGTCAAAAGGAAGGGTCACGGCCTGCTCTCCTGTCGTTATTTGTCTTGCAGGAAGTATGGGATGTGAACAGGTTTAACGCAAACCGGCGCGCCGCGCCACGCGGTCGATGGCGGCGTCCATTTGCGCCGCAGCGACATGTTGCGCCGCGTGGCCGACGCCGGGCAGCACCACCAGGTTGGCGCCCGGAATCTGGCGCGCGGTCGGCACCGAATGGATTTGAAGGCCGACGGTGCTGTCAGCGTCGCCGTGCAACAGTTCCACCGGCACATCCATGGTCGGGTAACGCGGTACCATCCGGGCGATGCCGGATTTGAGCGCGGCGCGTTGCAGCGCGTTTTCCCGCAAAGAATCGGGCCGCAGCGCCAGTTCGGCGCCGATATGCGCGGCGTAGCCGGGGGGCACGGGCTGGGGCGCGAACACCGACGCGATGGCCTGCTGCACGCGGTCCTGGCCGGCCAGTGCCGCGATGGCCGGGTTTGCCAGCGCTCCCAGCGGGCCGGATGTCACACGGTAAAACAACGGCAACCCCGTGTCCCAGGTTTGCGAGGCGGCGGACACCAGCACCAGCCCCGACACCGCGTCGGGATGCTCGACCGCCCAGGCCAGCGCGACCGCGCCGCCGTAGCTGTGGCCCAGCACGATGGGGCGGGGCGCGTCGAGCTGCGCGGCGGCGGCAACGAACAGGTCCGCCTGTTCAAAGATCGAGGCGCCGTCGCGGTCGATGCGGGGCGTGTAGCCAAGCCCGGGGCGGTCGAAGGCGATCACCCGGTAGCGCCGTGCCAGCCGGTCCACCGCGCCGAAAGTCCAGTCGCGCAGGCTGCCGCTGGCGCCGTGGATCAGCACCAGTGCCGGGCCGCTGCCCTTTTCGACGTAATGCACGCGGTGGCCGTTCACGGTCAGGAACCTGCCCTGAGGCGGGTATTTGGGCGCCGCGTCGGGGGCGTCGTCTGCCGGTTGCTGGGCGCAGGCCCCCAGGGTCGCCATCGCCAGCACAAGCGCGGCGAACCCGCGCCGCTTCATGCGGTGCCCCGGCGTTCGCGCCAGTCGGTCGCGTCCATACCGATGCGCGACAGGTCGAACGGCGTGGTCTGGTAGATCTCGTTGATCCAGTTGCCGTAAAGCAGGTGGGCGTGGCTGCGCCAGCGGTTCTGCGGCGTCTTGGTGGGATCGTCATCGGGGTAATAATTCGCCGGAACGTTGATTTGCGTGCCCGAGGCGATATCGCGGTCGTATTCTTCCTTGAGCGTGCCGGAATCGTATTCGAGATGGTTGAACACATACAGCGCCCGGTGGCAGGGGTCCTCGACCAGCGCGGGGCCGGTTTCGGGGGAATGGATCAGCACGGGCAGGCCCGCCGCCTCGACCTCGGCGCGGCGCACTTCGGTCCAGCGGGACACCGGCATCACCATGTCATCGGAAAAGCCGCGCAGAAACGGCGAGGCGGGCGACAGGTTCTGGTGGCGCACGCAGCCAAAGGCCTTGTTGTCCAGCAGGTGCTTTTTCACGCCGTGAAAGTGATTGATCATCGCCATTGCGCCCCAGCACACGCCAAAGGTCGAATGCACATGGCCTTGAGTCCAGTCGAACAGGCGCGTCAGCTCGTCCCAATAGGTGACGTCGGCAAATTCCAGGTGCTCGATCGGCGCGCCGGTGATGACCAGCCCGTCAAATTTTTCGCCCGTGGCCTCGACCTCGGCGAAGGGGCGATAGAACGCCTCCATGTGTTCGGCGGCGGTGTTGCGGGTCTGATGTTCGGTCATCCGGATCAGCGAAAATTCGATCTGAAGCGGCGTTGCGCCGATCAGCCGGGCGAATTGCGTTTCCGTCTGGATCTTCTTGGGCATCAGGTTGAGCAGGGCGATGCGGATCGGGCGGATGTCCTGCCGCGCGGCGCTGTCCTCGTCCATGAGCGACACGCCCTCACGGGTGAGAACGTCATAGGCGGGCAGGTCGGAAGGCAGGCGGATGGGCATGTTATCTCTCGAAGCTGGAAGGCCCTATCAGATAGGGCGGCGGAATGCGGGAAACAAGCGTCAGCGGGGCAGGGCCGCCGCGATGACCTCGGCGAAATCGGCATCGTCGCGCAGCGTGGCCATATCGGATGCGTCCACGGTGACGCCCCAGTTGCGCGCCATCGATTCGTATCTGGGCTGGCGGTGGGCCAGCGCGCGGGCATAGGTCCAGCGGATAAAGCTGTCAGGATCGACGTCGGATTCCGCCTGGCCGGTCTCGTCCAGATAGGCCGCCCAGGTCCGGGCCAGAAACGCGGGCTGGTAGGCCATCGGCTTGGGGTCGCGATCAAAGCGGCGGACCAGTTCTTCTGTATGGGCATCGCTGCCGCGGATCCACACCATCAGCGCGGCCTGGGCAAGCTCGGTCAGGATCGGGTCGCGGGGATCGTCGGGGTCGACCCATTCGCAGATCGACCCGCCGGTGTCGCAGACGAAATGAGGATAGCCGTACAGATCCTGCGCGCGGTCGATGAAATAGCGCGTGTCCAGCAGGGCCTGTTGCTCGGCGCGGCGGAACTGGTCCTGGCGCAGTTGGTAGGTTGCCATCGGCAGGCCCCCGCGCGCGGGATCGCCGGGCTTGCCCAGATAGGCCGACACCGGGCGCAGGTTGTGAAACGTCAGGTTCGACCCGATATAAATCGAATCCGACAGCAAAAGCTCGCGCAGGAACGGCACCTTCATCGCCTCGCGCTTGGCGTTGTCGGCGATGTATTCCTGCATGTAGCGGGTGCCGATGCGGTAGTCGATCGAGTAGTGAAACCAATCGCCCTGGTCGCGCAACATCGACGACACATGGGTTTTGCCCAGCCCCGACATCGCGAACAGAACGATGCGTTTGCGCGGCGCGGCGCGCCAGTGTTCCGCCGTCTTGTAAAGCATCCGCCGTGTCATCCTTGCCAGAGAGGGTCGCGCAAAGGGGTAATCAAGCCGGCGTGCAGCGTCCAGCGTCAAACCGCCCGCCGCGCAGGCGGGCGCGCGTCAGAACCGATAGGCCAGTTTCAGCCCCACGCCCCACCCGGTGTTGTCCCCAAAGTCCGCGCGCGCGGTCTGAGCGGTCTGGGGCCTGCCGTCCCCTAGCCAGAAATGGCTCAGGCCGCCCGAAACGGTAAGCCGTTCGTTGACGGCATAAGAGCCGGACAGGCGCACCTGGGTATAGCCGGTGGTGGGCGCCAGAGGCGACACAAGCCGGCCGGTCGGGCCTTCGTACGTCGCGCTGAGCGCCGCCGAGACGCGGTCGGTGACCTTGCGCCCAACCCCCAGCGTCCAGGCGGTGGTGTCATCCAGGTCGATCAGCCCGTCGTTGGTGACGGTCTCGAAATGCTTGGGGTCGACTCGAAATTCGCTGTGCCGGACGTAGCGCACCGAGCCGAACAGCAATGTGTCCGCCATGATCCCTGTCTGGAAATCCAGCGTCCAGCTTGACGGAGTCCTGACCTCGGTCGATCCATCGCCGTTCAACAGCGGCAACGCGGTGTCGGGCACCCCGTCGCCGGTGGTGTCGACCGGGATCGCGGGGCCGGATTCGTTAATCTCCATGTCATGGGACACGGCGGAATTGTAGGTCAGCACAACGCGCAGCGCGATGTCGGGGATCTGATAGGCGACACCGGCGACATAGCCCAGCGCGACGTTCGGGTCGAGGTCCACGGTATAGCCGCTGACCGCCCCGTAAGCAGCGCCTTGCAGGTGAATCCGACCGTCGGCCTGTTGCAGGCGCACCCCGCCAAAGGCGCTGAACGTATCGTTGAACCGATACCGGGCCAGGGCCGTCAGCGCGTGGGTCGATGCCTGCGTGGTGGTGCCGCCGAACACGGCGTTGTCGTCCTGATAGGCCACATCGGCCCCGAAGGGCCGATCGTAGATCAGCGCCAGCGCCCAGTCTTCCGTCAAATCGTATTTCAGCGCAAAAGACGGCAGCGCGAACCCGCGCGCGACATCATCCAGCGTTTGTTCGGGAAAAGGCGGGCTTGTATTGCGCCCGGTCAGACGCGGATCGGCGTAGGCTAGGCTGAATTCCAGAACATTCCCGGTTTCAAAAAGCACCAGGGCCGATTGCGTGGTGCGCTCGATACCGCCGGCATGAACCGCGCCGGCGGTCAGGACCAGACAGGCGGCCCCTGTCAGCGACGTCGTCATGGCGCCCCGCTCCTCCCTCATTTTGTGATCATCCTCCGGGGGTAAGGGTGCAATGCGCCGCATTACCGGTCAATTCTTGACCACACGTCATATCATGTAACGCATCGCCATGTCATTGCGTGGATGCGCGCGACGGATTTCGTGTTTCCTTGAGAATATTCACATAGTTCGCCCCGAAAATGATTGCCGCGCCGAGAAAGACGTAAGGGTCCAGAGGTTCGCGATAAAGCGCGATGCCCAGCAGGGCGGCGATCGGAAGCCGGGTGAAATCTATCGGAATCACCACCGTCGCGGGGGCAAGCCGCAGCGCCGTCGTCAGGCAGAAATGCGCGATCAGCCCGGCAAGGGCGATCACCGCGACGAACGGCCAGCTTTGCGGTGACGGCAGCGCGATGTCTCCGTCAAAGCCCGCGCAAATCAGCCCGAACGCCGCCTGCATCAGGGTGAGCCAGAACAGGATGCAGACCGTCGTTTCGGTGCGGGTCAGCCGACGTGTGAACACCGCCGATCCGGCAAAGCCCATCGCCGCCCCCGCTGCGGCGAACAGCCCCGGCGACAATGTTTCGGGCGAGGGGCGGGCCACCACGAGGATGCCGATAAAGCCGATGGCCGCGGCAAAGGCACGGGTGGCGGTGATGCGCTCGCCCAGCACCAGCGGCGAAATCAGGATGACCCAGAGCGGCGAGGTGAATTCCAGCGCGAAAACCTGTGCCAGCGGAATCGTCGCGACCGCATAGAACCACAGGTTCTGGCCGGTGAAATGGCTGAGGTTGCGCAGGGTATGCAGCCCCAAGCGCCGGTGCGTGACCTGCCCGCGGGTTCCTGTCAGCACAAGCAGCGTCACCACGACGATGAACCCGATCACCGAGCGGTAGAACATGATCTCGAACGTATCCAGATCCAGGCTGACGGCGCGCCCGGCGACGGCCATGGCGGTAAAGGACACGACAGATCCGCCCATCCACAGAACAGCCTGAAACGTCGGACTCATGCTGAGGTGGTCTTGTGATCGCGCGCGCCGTCGGTGGATTCGGCGCGGGCCGAATGGATCTGGTGCGGCGGGCAAGGCATCGGGCCGATCGGGCGGATTTCATCCATGGCGTGTCTCCGTTCGCGCCAGGTCCGCGACCAGACGCATTCGCGCCCGACACTGGCGCGGGGCGTTGCCAAACGCAAGATATGACAGCGGTTTAATCAAGCCCGATGGCGTTTCGCGTGGCGCGCAGATCGTCAAACCCCGTCAGCCTGCGCGAATTCGGTCCGAGAAAGCCCGCCTGTTTGCGCGCCATCGTTTCCAGCAGGCGATCCATGGTGCGGTAATCCGAATTGTCCTTGGAATAGCCGCCGGACGCGACCGCCCACGAGATCTTGGCATAAAGCGCGGGCGTATAGCGGTAATGAAGCAAGGGAATCAACATGCTGGGCGACAGCGGGCGCGAAATCTCGTGGGAGGACAGATACCATGTGCCGCGCCGCCATTTCTGCAAGACCGGTTTGACGAAACGCCCCGAGGGCGATTTGCGCGCACCCAGCCATTTCAGCTTTAACCGGGTTTTCAGCGACAGTGGAGCCTGCCCGTCGATGAACGACCGATTCAGCCGGCCGCGCGCTCCGACGTAGCGGTGACGCGGCACGCCCCCCCCGCGCAGCGAGAAATGACGCACGCCGTCGAAATACCAGGTGCCGTTGCGGGGATCGTCCGCTCCCGGCGCCCCGGCGGCAAGATCCGACACATGCGCCGGGTAAAGGTCGATCATCCCGCCCCAGGCGCCGGCCTCGCCGCGCGCATCCAGTCTGGCGCACAGGTCGGGCAGGCGGCGCGCGGCGGGCAGGCAGGCGAATTCGTCGATGTCGCATTGCACCATCCAGCGCCCGTCGCAGAAGCGGTTGGCCAGCGCGCTGCGCCACAGGTGGATCTGGCGATAATCAGCGCTGCGCACGGTCGGAGGGCGCTCGGCCCGCGCCACGCTGTCGCCGTAGCGGCGGCTGCTTTGCAGCAGCATCACATCGGGCTGACCGGCAAGAAGCGCGGCAGAACCATCGTCCGAGCGATCGTCCAGCAGGATGAACCGCGTCACTCCAAGCGCGCGGTAATGGTCCAGAAACGCCGGAAGCAGGTAGGATTCATTGCGAAAGACCGCGACGAGGCTCAGCCCCGGCCGGTCTGTCAGATCATTGCCGAGGATGGCAATGTCATCGGGTTCGGGCGCGTAAAGCGTCACGCCTCATTCCCACTCGATCGTTCCGGGCGGTTTCGAGGTGATGTCATAGGTGCAGCGGTTGATGCCCTTGACCTCGTTGATGATGCGCGTCGCGGTTTCGCCCAGGAAATCGTGGCTGAACGGGTAGTAATCCGCCGTCATGCCATCGACCGAGGTCACGGCGCGCAGCGCGCAGGCGTAATCATAGGTGCGCCCGTCGCCCATCACGCCCACGGTGCGCACCGGCAGGATCGCAACAAAGGCCTGCCAGATCTCATCATAAAGGCCATGTTTGCGGATCTGGTCGATATAGACCGCATCCGCCTTGCGCAGGATGTCCAGCTTTTCGCGGGTGATCTCACCCGGACAGCGGATCGCAAGGCCGGGGCCGGGGAACGGGTGACGCCCGATGAAGCTGGCGGGCAGTCCAAGTTCGCGCCCCAGCACCCGCACCTCGTCCTTGAAAAGTTCGCGCAGCGGTTCGACCAGCTTGAGGCCCATCTTTTCGGGCAGGCCGCCGACGTTGTGGTGGCTCTTGATGGTCACCGACGGGCCACCGCTGAAGCTGACGCTTTCGATGACATCCGGGTACAGCGTGCCCTGGGCAAGGAATCGGGCCCCTTCGATGTCATCCGCGTATTTCTGGAACACGTCGATGAACAGCTTGCCGATGATCTTGCGCTTGGTTTCGGGGTCGCTGACGCCTTCGAGTTCACCAAGGAACAGGTCCTGTTCCTGGGCGTGGATCACCCTGAGGTTCATGTGGTCGCGGAACATGCCGACGACCTCTTCGGCCTCATTCAGGCGCAGCAACCCGTGATCGACGAAGACACAGGTCAGCTGATCGCCGATGGCCTCGTGCAGCAGGGCGGCCGCGACGGAACTGTCGACGCCCCCCGACAGGGCGCAGATCACTTTGGCATCGCCGACCTGATCGCGGATCTTCTGGATGGCTTCCTCGCGGTAGGCGCCCATGGTCCAGTCGCCGGTAAAGCCTGCGTCCCTGATGAAATTCTCGTAAAGCGTCCTGCCGTTGGGCGTGTGGTGCACCTCGGGGTGGAACTGCACGGCATAGAACCTGCGATTCAGATCGGCGGTGATGGCAAAGGGCGCGCCGGGCGAGGTGGCGTAAACCTCGAAACCCGGGGCGATTTCAGACACATGGTCGCCGTGGCTCATCCAGACCTGTTCGCGCCCGGTCCCATCCAGAAACCAGCCGGCAAGCAGGTCGATGCGGTCATCGGACGGGGTGACGTAGGCGCGACCGAATTCGGCGCTTCCGTGTCTGGCTTCGACCTTGCCGCCCAGATCCTGCATCATGACCTGCTGGCCATAACAGATGCCAAGGATCGGAACGCCCAGTTCATAGGCCTTTTTCGGAGGCCGGGGCGAGCCCGCGCGCGTGACGCTGTCCGGTCCGCCCGAAAAGATGATCGCCTTGGGGGCGAACGCGTCCAGAAAGGCGTCGGTGACGTTCTGATAGGGATGGATTTCGCAGAAGACGTCAAGCTCGCGCAGGCGGCGCGCGATGAGTTGCGTTACCTGAGAGCCGAAGTCGATGATGAGCAGGCGGTCATGCTGGGTCATGAGCGTGCTTTAGGGGCGGTTTGGGCGCGGCGCAAGAGGCAGCGTCACGCCGGCGCCGCGCGCAAGCGGCGCTGGCCGGGTTTCAGGTTGGATTTCGGGCCGGATTTCAGGACGCGGTGCCTATTCGATCGGGGCGAGCAATTCCGGCGCGGTCACCAGTTGACGCACCCCGTGGCTGTGGTTTTCTTCAAAGATGTTTCCCGCCGCGGCCCATGCATCGAGCGTGGCGATGTCAAGCCGGGCATAGCGCGGGCGCACGGACCATGTGACCTGAAGGGGTGGACAGACCTGCTGGGTATAGCCGGTGCCGGTGGTCGATCCGCGAAACACCACCGGCGCACCGGTGCCCGTGGGCAGGGCACGGGGCTGGTAGCGGCCCTCGCGCGTGGTGCCGAACCAGATGAAATCACAGAAATCCAGTGCATTGGGATCGTTTACCGCCAGAAACACCTGGCTTCCCACCCGCAGCGTCGGGGTCTTGCAGGCGTCCGACAGGCAGGCGCCCAGCCCCGGCCCCGGACTGACGTCGCACGAGGTGTAGACCCCGTGCACCTCGATCGTGTCGCCGGTGCCGACGGCTTGGAAAATCGTGCCGTCGCGGGGCTGGCGGCTCAGTTCGGAGGGGCTGAGACGGGTTGACCCGGCGCATTTGAAACCACCGTGATCGCCGCCCCCCGCATAGTTCGAAAACCTAGGACCCATATGTTCGGCATTGGTGTGGGTGTGGATGTTGCACAGGTTCAGATCCTCGGGCGGGGGAGCCACCGCAAACCCCGCGGTGTTGCGCCCGTAGGCGTTGGCGATGTCGCGCGGGGTCTGGGGGCCAAAGCCCTGGCACGGCCCGGATGCACGCGCCGGGGCGGGATAGGACGCGGGCGCGCCGTGGTCGGGCGTACCTTGCCCAGCCGCCGCCGACATCCGGGGCGCATCGCGCGCGGACTCTGCGGAGGCCACCGACCGGACCGCAAGGGCGGACAAGAAAGCGGCGGCAAGTGGCCTGCGCATGAACGTGCTCTATCCGGATACGGGGAATTGCTGGCCGGACATTGCCGTCGAAGTCTGTACGTTCGCTTGAAAATACCGTCGACAGCACTGGATCGGCTGCCTGCCGCAGCCGATCGTGCCGCGGGTGCGTTCAGGTGCGATTGCGCAGGATGCGGGCCTCGCCCATCATGGCGGCGAGCACTTCGACGTGCCGGGCCACCGAATAGCTGGCATCGACCGCGCGGCGGCGCGTGTCCAGCATCGTTTCAAGTTCGATCAGCTTCATCAGGACCGGCCCGCTGCGGTCGGGGGCCAGCCCCGACAGGATGCGGCCCAGATGCACCTCGCGGCGGTATTCATCCGCCCCGATGCGCGCGGCGCGCACCAAAAGTCGCGGGCGGCGCAAGCTCGTCATTAGACTCAGAATATCCTGCATTGTCACGTTTCCCTCTGTGAGTGTGGCCAGACCATGGCACAATCAAGACGGGTGTTGCGGGAAGGGCGCAGTTCGAGCCCGGTGGTTTCATCTTTGTTTAGAAAATGTCGTGAACTTTAGGGGTCTGACAGAGACGTTAACTATCAGGTAACCAGCTCTCGTCATGGTTGTATCCGTCTGGGGATAAGTCTGTGGAAGAAAGCAAGGCCTAGGGGATAAATTATGATATTCTGCCAAACCGGTGCCGCACAGGCACATGAATTACCGGCCTGGGTGCCGGAAGATGCACGAAACTACCTTGCCCATACCGAGGGCGGAGAGGCGATACGAAAGCTGGCGCGCGAAGCGGGATGTCACGCGTCAACGGTTCTGCGGCAGGTCCGCCGGATCGAAACATTGCGGGACGATCCGCTGGTGGACGGGGCGCTGCGCAGCCTCGGTAAATTCCAGGCCAGGATGTCGCAACAATCCACGAAGGAGTTGGATCGGATGAGAGAGCCTCTCAGCGACGAGATCACGCCGGACGCTGCCAGTCTTGCGTCCGAAGCGCGGCGCATCCTGCGGCGCCTGTGCGAAAGCGGATCGGTGCTTGCGGTCGCGGCGGAAATGGACAAGGCGGTCGTGGTGCGCGACACCGGCGACGGTGGCAGCACCCGCACGGCGGTGGTGGATGCGCCGATCGCGCAGGCGATGGCGCTCAAGGGCTGGATCGCCTGCGATGCGCCGGGGCGCATTTCACGCTATCGCATCACCGCCGCTGGGCGCACGGCCCTTAGCAAGCTGCTGGCCGAACAGGAAAGCAAACTGCGCGGCTTTGCCGAGGCGCAGGCGGGTTTCGACACCTCGCATCAGGCCGAAGAGGCCATGGCCGCCGCCGCCGCCGACCCTCAGGCGCGCCGCCGGCATGTGATGGCCGAAAGCCCGCTGATCTTGCTGGCGCGTCGGCGCGATACCAAGGGCGACCCGTTCCTGCCCGATGATCTGGTGCGGGCGGGCGAACGCCTGCGCGAGGATTTCGAACTGGCGCAGATGGGCGCCCGCGTGGCGCAGAACTGGGATCGGTTCCTGACCGGCGATGTCGAGAGCAGCGCCGCCGGGACCGCCGCGCGCGGGCCCGACGCGGCGCGCGAGCGTCTTATCGCGGCATTGCGCGATCTGGGGCCGGGGCTCGGCGACGTGGTGCTGCAATGCTGCTGCTATCTCGAAGGGCTTGAGACCACGGAAAAACGCATGGGCTGGGCGGCCCGCTCCGGCAAGGTCGTGCTGCGCATCGCGTTGCAGCGGCTGCGCCGGCATTACGATGAAAACCAGCGGCCCGGCGGCGGGCTGATCGGCTAAACCGCGGGGCTGCCCCGAAGCGCACGCTCCGGGGCTGTCAAGGACGATCAGCCGCGGGGCAGCGCGGCTGCTTCGGCGGCCAGCGTTTCAACGGCAGCCCAGTCGCCGGCGGCCACCTTGTCGCCCGGCGCGACCCAGCTGCCACCGCAGCACAGCACGTTGGGCAGTGACAGGTAATCGATGGCGTTCTTCAGGTTCACGCCGCCTGTCGGACAGAATCGGATCTGCGGCAGCGGAGCGCCGATGCCCTTGAGCGCGGGGGCGCCGCCGGACGCTTCGGCGGGAAAGAATTTCTGCACCGTATAGCCGCGTTCGAGCAAGGCCATCGCCTCGGATGCGGTGGCGGCGCCCGGCAACAGCGGCAGCCCCGCTTCTTCGCAGGCGTCCAGCAGGCGGTCGGTTGCCCCCGGTGACACACCAAAGGTCGCGCCCGCATCGACGGCGTTCCTGACGTCTTGGGGCGTCACCAGTGTACCCGCCCCGACGACACCGCCCCTGACGCCGGCCATCTCGACGATCGCTTCCAGCGCGCAGGGGGTGCGCAGGGTGACTTCAAGCACCGGCAGCCCGCCGGCCACCAGCGCCTGCGCCATGGGGGCCGCGTGGGCGACATCGTTGACGACGATCACCGGGATGATCGGCGCCATGCGGCAAAGCTGTTCGGCGCGGGCGCTGGCCTCTTGGGGGGTGATCATGGCAAGCCTCTTGGGTTGGTGACTATCGCCCGCCCCTTAACACGGATCGGGCCAGCGATGTAAGGCGCTAACAGGGCCCCGAGAATTCGGCCTCGTCCGCGGCGACGGCGGCGCGGAAGTCGCCCAGCAGCGTCGGGTCGGCGGAATGCACCCGGTTCCACGTGGGGATAAACGGCGTTTCCTGCGGGTTCTCGATGAACATCTGCCCGGCAAGGGTGATGTTTTCACCGAACATCTCGATGCTGCGCTCTTCGGCGTGGCGATCAATGGACAGCCCGTTCATCTTGGCATCGGCCCAATACGCTTCGAGGAGGTCCAGCGCCGAGCGGTAATAGGTCGCCTTCAGCGTGCGGAACACATGCGGGGTGAACACGGTGCCATCGGCGGCCAGCTTGCGATAGATTGCCTTGCAGATGTCGGTGGACATGCGCGACAGACCCTGGGTGGCGTCCTCGGGCGACAGGTCCTGATGCTTGTGATCGTAGACATCGGCGATCTCGACCTGACAGACCTGACGCGGGCCAAGGTTGCGCCACGCCTCGGACAGCACGCCGATTTCCAGCCCCCAGTCCGAGGGCATCCGCAATTCCGGCAGCAGCCCCGTGCGCATCGCCATTTCGCCCGACAGCGGGTAGCGAAAGGCGCGCAGGTAGTCGATGTAGTCGCGGTCCCCGACCGTACGCTTGAGCGCGATCAGCAGCGGCGAGACCAGCAGCCGCGTCACCCGTCCGTTCAGCTTGCCCTGTCCGACGCGGGGATAGTAACCCTTGGACAGTTGGTAGGAAAACGTCGGATTGGCAACGGGATAGACCAGCCGGTCAAGCATTTCGCGCTTGTAGGTGACGATGTCGCAATCATGGATCGCCATCACCGCGCTGTCGGCGCAGGAAATCAGGTAGCCCATGCAGCCCCAGACGTTCTTGCCCTTGCCCGCTTCCTGCGGGGCCAGCCCCAGTGCCTTGAGCCGCGCCATGATGTCCAGCATCCGGGGGCTGTCGTTCCAGATCACGGTGGTCTGCTGGGGCAGCACGCTGAAGAATTCGCGCGCGTGGCGGTACTGCGCCTCATCCGCGCGATCAAGGCCCACGATGATACGGTGCAGGTAGCTGACCCTGCTCAGCTCGGCCAGGATATTGGGCAGCGCGTCGCCTTCCAGTTCGGAATAAAGCGACGGCAGCACGAGCGAGATCTTGCGGACCTGGGAAAACGTCTCAAGCTCGTAGATCAGTTCTTCGATGGGGCGGGCGCGCAGATTGTGGAATTGCGCGATGTTGCCGTTCTGCTGAAAATCGGCCATTCAGATGTGTTCCTCGATCAGTCCTGGCCGTGCGAGCAGGGCGAGGATCTCGGTGTTCCAGCCATGGGGGCCGGGTTCTGTGCTGCGCACGATACGACCGCTGGTTTCCCCCGCAAGGGGCGGAATGGCAGCACCGTGATCATTGCGGATGATGATACCGCGCGCGGCGGTTTCCAGCATTTCGATGTCATTGGGGGCATCGCCCAGCGCGATGGCGGTGTTTCGGCCCAGATCCTGCATGATGGCGCCCATCTGTCCCGCCTTGGTGCCACCAAAGGACAGGGTCAGAAACCGCCCGCCCTGCCGCGCGCTGACGCCCTGTTCGGCCAGTGCGGCAAGGAATGCGTCGCGCGCGCTGTCATCCCCGGCCCACAGGCCCGGCTCGCTGTGCTGGCGGGCGCGGGCCAGCGCTGCGGCCTCGGGGGACAGGCCGGTGATGCGGGCGACCTCGGCATCGGTCATGTCGCCAAAGCCGCGGTAGAGCGCGCGCAGCGGCACAGGCAGGGCGTTCAGCAGGCCGCGCAGGCGCAGATAGGCGCTGCGATCATCGCGCGTGTCGCCGGGGCGCACCCGCGCCGCGCCGTTCTCGGCGATCACCGGCCACTCGCCCAGCTCAAGCGCGGCGTGCAGGGGGGCGATCTCGGCCGCGGTTTTTGAACTGGCAAGGATCAGCGGGATGTCGGCCGCGCGCAGCGCCGTCAGCGCGGGGCGGGCCGCGGACCAGTCGTAGCGCGCGTGATCCAGCAGCGTGCCGTCAAGATCCGTGAAAACGATCAGTTTCACCTGCCTGCCCATACCTTGCGTCTTTTGCGACCACATTAACCGCATTGCGCAGCCAGAGGAAACCTTTGCGCTTTCGCAAATGGTCGCATCTCTTCGGGATGGCCGCTTCGCAGGCAGGGGCGCGGTCAGCCGCCGCGCTGGCGGCGCAGATCCGCAAGCTGTTCGGCCGACAGCCTGGGGTAGCTGGGCCGTTTTGGCACCACGCGCGTGGTCGCGGGGCCTTCCCGCTGCGGGGATGAACCGCCGGTGTCGCGCCACAGGCACAGCGCCAGGCCGATCCACCAGCACAGGCCGAACAGCGCAAACGGCACCCCCGCCGCGATCGTGCCAAGCGCGCGCGACAGCGGCTCGGGCAGGTTCAGCGCGATGACCGCCCCCATGCCGGGGACGAGAAACAGCAGGGGCAACAGCCCGTGGCCCAGCAGCACCGGCACAAGATGCATCGGCCGCTCGGGCCGTGCGAACCATGGCGGCAGAAGGCGGGGCCTCATGAGCGAGGCCGCCACAAGCACCCCCGGCGTTGCCACGGCAATGGGCACCAACATATGCGCGCCCGCGTCGATCTGCCGGGGCACCCCGGCGAAAAAGACGCACAGCGCAAGCATCCCGTAGGCGCCCGCCAGTTTCATCAGGCCACGATAGGTCCTGTCCAGTCGATCTCGCGTCACGGCGACCCTCTTGGCATCAAGCTGTTTCAGCCAATGCTAAGCGGCAACCGGGGCCGGAATTGGGCAAAGATCCGGCGACAAGCGCGCGAAACGCCCCTGCCAGCGGTCAAACCGCCCGGGTCGGGGACCGTTGGGCGGGGCAGGTCGGTCCGCCCCCCCCGGCCCGGCCCCCCCGGTCCGGCCCCCCGGTCAGGCCACCCTGGTCAGGCCACCTTGTTCAGGGCAGAGCTCGCCGTGACCCCCAGCGCATGGCACACATCCCGCGTCAGTTCGGGGCGGTTGAGCGTGTAGAAATGCAACTGCTCGACACCGCCATCCAGAAGCTCCGAGCAAAGCTCGGTGCACAGAGAGGTCGCCAGCAGGTCCTGCCGCCCGTCCTGTTCGGCCTTGTCGAACGCCTCGATCACCCAGGCGGGGATTTTGGTGCCGCAGGATTCGGCAAAGCGGCGCGCGCCTTTCCAGTTTTCGACCGGAAAGATGCCCGGCACGATGGGCTTGTCGATCCCGGCCTTTTCGCAGGCGTCGCGGAACCGGAAAAACGTCTCGGGTTCAAAGAAGAACTGCGTCAGCGCCTCGGTCGCGCCCGCGTCTAGCTTGCGTTTCAGCCACTCGACGTCGGCGCGGGCGGATCCGGCCTCGGGGTGGGTATCGGGATAGGCGCCGACGCGGATGTTGAAATCACCGGCTTCGCGCAGCGCCTCGATCAGCTCGACCGAGCTGCCAAAGCCGTCGGGATGCGCGGTGAAGCCCGTCGCGCCCTTGGGCGGGTCGCCCCGCAGCGCCACGATGTCGGTCACGCCCGCCTCGCGAAACTGTGCCGCGATGGCCAGCGTCTCGTCGCGGGTCGCATCGACGCAGGTCAGGTGGGCGGCCACCCTCAGCCCGGAATGCTTGTGCAGGGTCGAGACCACGTCACGCGTCAGTTCGCGCGTGGTGCCGCCCGCGCCATAGGTCACCGATACGAACCGTGGCGCCAGCGGCGACAGCACCTGCACGGTATCCCACAGCCGGAACGTCGCCTCGATATTGCGCGGCGGAAAAAATTCGAACGAGATCTCGGGGCGGGTCATGGGCCGGGGTCCTTCCGTGGTGAGGCGCCCTTGTGGCATATCCCGCTATGTGAGACAAACTCATAAATCTCAAGAACAACATGAGGGAAACCGTGGGATGCATATCGAATTCCGGCACCTGCGCACGGTCAAGGCCATCCACGAGGCGGGCGGTCTGGCGCGTGCGGCAGAGCAGCTGAACATCACGCAATCGGCGCTGTCCCATCAGGTCAAGGGGCTTGAGGATCAGGCCGGCGTCGAGCTGTTCGTGCGCCGGTCCAAGCCCATGCGCCTGTCGGCGGCGGGGTTTCGGCTGTTGCGCCTGGCCGAACAGGTGTTGCCGCAGGTCGAAGCCCTGCAAGAAGAGTTTTCCGGCCTGCGGACTGGTAAATCCGGGCGGCTGCACATCGCCATCGAATGCCACGCCTGCTTTGAATGGCTGTTTCCGGTGCTCGAAGCCTTTCGCAAGACCTGGCCCGACGTCGATGTCGATATCCGTCCCGGCCTTGCGTTCGATGCCATGCCCGCCCTGATGAAGGAAGAGGTGGACGTGGTGATCTCATCCGATCCCGAGGACCTGCCCGGCGTCACCTTTGCACCGCTGTTCGAATACCGCCCGGTGTTCGTCGCCGCGGCCGCCCACCCGCTGGCCGCCAAACCCTGGATCGATGCGCAGGATTTCCGCGGCGAGACGCTGATCACCTATCCGGTGGATCGTGCGCGGCTGGATGTGTTTTCGCAACTGCTGGGCCCGGCCAAGGTCGAACCCGCGGCGATCCGTCAGGTCGAGCTGACCGCGGTGATCCTGCTGCTGGTCGCGTCCAATCGCGGCGTGTCGGTGCTGCCGGACTGGGTGGTGCGCGAGGTCAAGTTCAATTCGGATTATGTGACCCGGCCGCTGACGCAAAAGGGCCTGCGCCGGGGGCTGTTCGCCGCCACGCGCGCCGATGACCTGGGCAAGCCGTTCATGACCGATCTGGTGCGTCTGGCCGGACAGGAAGCCAAGCGGTTGCAGGCATGAGCGCCTGCCATGGCACTGTGCAGAATCCTCACTGTGCATAATTCCCGGCCCAAAGATGCGCCAGGGCCGGGAAAGCGCCGTTATGCGATAATCCCTGGAATTGGGATCACAGGGGCCTGATATCGGATGCCATCATGCGCCCGTCGCGCCCTTCTTTCAGCTCGTAGTCTACCTTTTGGTTGTCCGCCAGCCCCGTCAGGCCAGACCTTTCAACCGCTGAAATATGTACGAATACGTCTTTTCCGCCCTCTTCCGGGGCGATGAAACCATAGCCTTTGGTGGTGTTGAACCATTTCACGGTGCCGCTTGGCATGTTCCCGTGCTCCTTCCAGTCGTCCTAGATACAATCGCCCGGACCCCGGGCGGGCGCCCTGTCACATTCGCCTTTCAGCGGGAAAATCAGTTCGGCGACTGGTCTTCCGGGGCCGATTGTCGAAGGTCACACCCCAAAGCGTTACACAGGCCCCGTAAAAATCAAGAGAAACACTTCGCTCGCGCAGCAATCGGCGGTATTTTGTAAATCAGAGGCGAAGCAGAGGGCGACATGAAGCTATACGGACTGAAAAATTGCGACACCTGCCGCAAGGCGGCCAAGGATCTGACCGGTGCGCAATTCGTGGATGTGCGCAACGATGGCGTGCCGACGGATCTGATGGCGGCGGCGTATGAACGGTTCGGTGACAGGTTGGTGAACACGCGGTCGACAACGTGGCGCGGGCTGTCGGAAACGGATCGCAAACGCCCTGCGCTGGATCTTTTGGCACAGCATCCGACGCTGATGAAACGCCCGCTGATCGTGGACGGGGACAAGATGTGGCTGGGTTGGGACAAGACGGTTCAGGCGGCGCTGGCCTAGCGCTGCGGTGGGGTCGAACCGTGCGTCATCGGCGCGCGGGCAAGCGCCGGGCCAAAGGCCCGGCCTGCGGTTTTTCCGGTGTGCGGCGTCAGCGCAGGTCGGGCGGGGTCGTCTCGGCCGCAAGCTGCGTGGCGATGTCGTCCAGCGTGGCGAGCTGCGTCTGTTTTTCGCCAAGCCGGCGCACGGTGACGGTGCGTTCCTCGACCTCGCGCGCGCCGACCGCAAGGATCACCGGAACCTTGCCAACCGAATGCTCGCGGACCTTGTAGTTGATCTTTTCGTTGCGCGTATCGGCTTCGGCGCGCACGCCGACAGCTTTCAGTGCGGCAACCACATCGTCGGCGTAAGGATTGGCTTCGGTGGTGATCGAGGCCACCACCACCTGACGTGGCGCCAGCCAGAACGGCAACCGGCCGGCGTGCTCCTCGATCAGAATGCCGATGAACCGCTCGAAACTGCCAAGCACCGCGCGGTGCAACATGATCGGGCGGTGCTTTTCGCCATCGTGCCCGATATAGCTGGCATCCAGCCGTTCGGGCAGGTTGGGATCAAGCTGCAGAGTGCCGCACTGCCAGTCGCGCCCGATGGCATCGGTGAGCACGAATTCCAGCTTCGGCGCATAAAACGCGCCTTCGCCGGGGAAAATATCGAATTCGCGGCTTGCCGCCTTGCAGGCATTGGCAAGCGCCTCTTCCATCCGGTCCCAGCTTTCCTCGGACCCGACGCGTTTGTCGGGGCGGGTCGAAAGCTTGACGCGCCAGTTGTGAAAGCCCAGATCGTCGTAGATACGGGCAAGAAATTCGATGAACTTCTTCGATTCCGCCTCGACCTGATCGAAGGTGCAGAAAATATGCGCATCGTCCTGGGTAAAGCCGCGCACCCGCATGATGCCATGCAGCGCGCCCGAGGGTTCATAGCGGTTGCACGAGCCGAATTCGGCCATGCGCAGCGGCAGATCGCGATAGGATTTCAGACCGTGATTGAAGATCTGCACATGGCACGGGCAGTTCATCGGCTTGAGCGCATTGACGGTCTTTTCCTTTGCGCCTTCTTCGTCGACCTCCACCACGAACATGTTCTCGCGGTAGTTATCCCAATGCCCGGATTCCTCCCAGAGCTTGCGGTTGACGACCTGCGGCGTGTTCACCTCGACATAGCCGTCGCGGCGCTGCATGCGGCGCATGTAATCCTGAAGGCCGGTGTAGACCGTCCAACCGTTGGGATGCCAGAAGATCTGACCCGGCGCTTCGGGCTGAAGATGGAACAGATCCATCTCGCGGCCCAGCTTGCGGTGATCGCGCTTGGCAGCCTCTTCGAGAAAGGTCAGGTATTTCTGCAATTCCTGCCGGTTGCGGAACGCGACGCCCGAAATGCGCTGTAGCATGGGGCGGTTCACATCGCCGAACCAGTAGGCGCCCGACACGCCCATCAGCTTGAATGCGTCCGCGGGCAGCTGCCCGGTGTGCGCAAGATGCGGCCCGCGGCACAGATCCTGCCAGTCGCCATGCCAGTACATGCGAATGGGCGCGTCTTCGGGGATACGATCCAGCAGCTCGACCTTGTAAGGCTCGCCGTTGTCCTCGTAATGCTTGCGCGCGCGGGCACGGTCCCAGATTTCGGTCTTCACCACATCACGGGCGTTGATGATCTCTTTCATCTTCGCCTCGATTGCGCCCAGATCCTCGGGTGTGAACGGGTCGGCGCGGTCGAAATCGTAAAACCAGCCGTGTTCGGTAACCGGTCCGATGGTGACCTTGGTGTCGGGCCAGATTTCCTGTACGGCGCGCGCCATGACATGGGCCAGATCGTGACGGATCAGTTCCAGCGCCGGGTCTTCGTCTTGCAGCGTGTTGATCGCAATGGCGCTGTCGGTGTCGATGGGCCATTGCAGATCCCAGTGCGCGCCGTTCACGGTCGCAGAAATGGCTTTTTTCGACAGCGATTTCGAGATCGACCCGGCGACAGCGGCAGGCGTGATGCCGGCCTCGTATTCGCGCGCATTGCCATCGGGAAAGGTGAGGGTAATCTGGGCCATGTGCTGGCTCTCCTCGTCGGTTTGGCGCCCACGGAACGCCCGGTTGCGGGTATATGGTTCGGTCCGCGTTCTGGCCCGCGCGGGCAGAGGTGTCAAGCGCGCGTCAGGTTTTGGGAACCGTCCGCCAGCGCGCTTCAAGCGTTTCCAGCGCGGCGATGCGTTCGCCGGTCTTCGGATGGGACAGCAGCCAGGCCGGAACCGCGCCGCCGCGTCCCTGGGTCAGCGCCTCAAGCTTGCGAAACAGCGATTTCTGCGCGGCCACCCCGATGCCGGCCTTGTGCAGAAGGGCGGCGGCGTAGGCGTCGGCCTCGTACTCGTCGCCGCGCGACAGGCGCGCGGCCAGCAGCGTGGTCAGGGCATTGGCAATCACGGTGCCGATGCCCGGCAGAAACCGGCTGAGCACCATGGCAAGCGCGGTGCGAATGGCGTTCTGGCCGGAAAAGTCGATCATCCGCCGCCGAGAATGCCCGAGCGCCACATGCCCAAGCTCATGCGCAATGACCGAGGCCAGCTCTTCGGCGGTGACCTCGCCCGCGCGGTAGCGGTCATAAAATCCACGCGTGATGAAAATCCGCCCGTCCGGCGCGGCCAATCCGTTCACCGGCTCGATTTCGTAGATATTCACGCGGATGCGGGGTAGGTCCAGCGCGTCGGCCATGCGTTTGGTCAGGGCGCCCAGCGTCGGGTCCGCCAGCTCGGTCGATCTTTCGTCAAGCGCGCGCGCCGTGCGCCAGCTTGAAAAGCGGTACATGACGATGGCGTAAAGGATCGCCAGCAGGATCGGGGTAAAGCGCAGCATGTCATGAATATGGGGCTGCCCCCGTCCTGTGCAAAGGTGCTGTGGCGTGATTTGACAAAGGGCAGAGGGGGCGCTGCCCCCGCCCTGCGGGCCCCCCGGAGTTCAAGGGGCAAGATGAAGCCGGGGCGCGGCGCCTTGTCTTCATCTTGCCGGGTAAACTCCCGCCGGAGGCCGGCCGGACCCTGCGGCCTGGTCTGCCCCCGATGGTGCGGGGATCAGTCTTCGGGCGTGTCTTCGTCGTCGTCCTGTTCGGCGATCCAGGCGACCGATACCACGGTTTCACCGGCGCGGGTGTTGAAAACCTTGACGCCGCCGGCGCTGCGTGAGCGGAAGGAAATGCCATCCACCGGCACCCGGATCGACTGCCCGGTCGAAGTGGCCAGCATGATCTGGTCTTCCATCTGCACCGGGAACGACGCCACGATCTCGCCGCCGCGCATGGATTTTTCCCAGGCTGTGACCCCCATGCCGCCCCGGCCGCGTACCGGGTAATCCAACGAAGAGGTCAGCTTGCCCAGCCCCTTGGCGGTAATGGTCAGGATCAGGTTTTCGGCCGCCGACATTTCGGCATAGCGTTCCTGCGGCAGGGGTGTGTCGGCGTTGCCTTCCTCGTCAGAGACGTCATCCTCGGTGACGCCCGCCATCAGGCGGCGCATCTTGAGATATGACGCGCGTTCGTCCGATTCCGCCTCGAAATGGCGAATGATCGACATCGACACGACCTCGGCCCCGTCGGCCAGTTTCACGCCGCGCACACCGGTCGAGTTGCGAGAGTTGAACACCCGCACCTCGGTCACCGGAAAGCGGATCGCGCGGCCCGAATTGGTGACGAGCATGACATCATCGTCTTCGGAACAGATGCGCGCGTTGATGAGCCGCGTCGTTTCTTCTTCGCCGTCGAACTTCATCGCAATCTTGCCGTTGCGCATGACGTTGGTGAAATCCGACAGACGGTTGCGGCGCACCGATCCCTTGGAGGTGGCGAAGACGATCTGAAGATCGTCCCAATCCGCCTCGTCCCGATCGACCGGCATGATGGCCGCCACGGAAACCCCCTGCGGGATCGGCAGGATGTTGACGATGGCCTTGCCCTTGGATGTGCGCCCGCCCTGCGGCAGACGCCACGTCTTGAGCTTGTAGACCATGCCGGCGGTGGTAAAGAACAGCAGCTGCGTGTGGGTGTTGGCCACGAACAGCTGGGTGACCACGTCATCCTCTTTCATCGACCCGCCCGACACGCCCTTGCCGCCGCGCTTTTGCGCGCGGAAATCGGCCAGCGGAGTGCGCTTGATGTAGCCCTCGGCGGTGACGGTCACGACCATGTCTTCGCGTTCGATCAGGTCTTCGTCTTCCAGGTCGCCCGCCCAGTCGATGATTTCGGTCCGGCGCGGCACCGCGTGCAGGTCGCGCACGGCGGCCATTTCATCGGTGACGATCTGCATGATGCGTTCGCGGCTCGACAGGATGTCGAGGTATTCGCGGATTTTGCCCGCGAGTTCCTCGAGTTCGTCGGTCACTTCCTTGACGCCCAGCTGGGTGAGGCGTTGCAGCCGCAGTTCCAGAATGGCGCGGGCCTGGGTTTCGGACAGGTTATAGGTGCCGTCGTCGTTGGCCTTGTGGGTCGGGTCGTCGATCAGCGCGATATAGGGCAGGATTTCCTCGGCCGGCCAGCGGCGGGTCATCAGCTTTTCCCGCGCCTCGGCGGCGTCCACCGACTGGCGGATGGTGCGCACCACCTCGTCGACGTTGCTGACGGCCACGGCCAGTCCGCACAGGATATGCGCCCGCTCACGCGCCTTGCGCAGCAGATAGGCGGTGCGGCGCGCCACGACGTCTTCGCGGAAATCGAGGAAGGCGGTCAGAAAGGCCCGCAGCGTAAGCTGTTCGGGCTTGCCGCCGTTCAGCGCCAGCATGTTGCAGCCAAACGACGTCTGCATCGGGGTGAACCGGTAAAGCTGGTTGAGCACCACCTCGGCGGTGGCATCGCGTTTCAGTTCGACGACGACGCGCACGCCGGAGCGATCCGATTCGTCCTGAACATGGGCGATGCCGTCGATCTTCTTGTCGCGGACCGCCTCGGCGATGCGTTCGATCATCACCGCCTTGTTTACCTGATAGGGGATTTCGTCGATGACGACGGCATAGCGGTCGCGACGAATTTCCTCGATCCGGGTCTTGGCGCGGATGATGACGCTGCCGCGCCCCTCCAGATACGCCTTGCGCGCGCCAGAGCGACCGAGGATCACGCCGCCGGTGGGAAAGTCGGGGGCAGGGATGTAGTCGATCAGCTGCTCGGACGTCAGATCAGGGTTTTCGATCAGCGCCAGCGTCGCGTCGATCACCTCGCCCAGGTTATGCGGCGGAATGCGCGTGGCCATGCCGACCGCGATGCCTTCGGACCCGTTCACAAGGATGTTGGGGTAGCGCGCGGGCAGCACCACCGGCTCCAGCCGTTCGTTGGCGTAGTTCATGACGAAATCGACGGTGTCCTTGTCGATGTCTTCAAGCAGCGCCTCGGCGGATCGTTGCAGCCGCGCCTCGGTATAACGGTAGGCGGCGGGCGGGTCGCCATCCATCGAGCCAAAGTTGCCCTGACCGTCGATCAGCGTCAGCGACATCGAGAAATCCTGCGCCATGCGCACCAGCGCATCATAGATCGCGCTGTCCCCGTGCGGGTGATAGCGGCCCATCACGTCGCCCACGGCGGTGGCGCATTTGCGATAGCCCTTGGCGCGGGTCTGGCCGTTTTCCCACATGGTATAAAGGATGCGGCGATGCACGGGTTTCAGCCCGTCGCGCAGGTCGGGAATGGCACGGGACACGATCACGCTCATCGCGTAGTCGAGATAGCTCGACTTCATCTCCTCGATGATCGAGATTCCGGGGCCAGAATAGGCCGGCCGTTCGGGGCCGCCCATTTCTGCGTCGTTTTCAGGGGGTTCCGGCGTATCGGTCACGAGGCTCGCCTGTCTGTTCTGATGCTATATCTAGTTGAGCCGATCTATATCAGAGACAGGATGTTGCGCGCAATGGCCGCGCGCCCGGTTTTCTGGCAGCCACATCGCCCACCTGATAACAGACTGTTTTCATTGAAAGATAACGACTCGCGCGGCATCCTTCTATGACAGGACCGTGACGAGGTAAAGCGATGCAGGAAACACCGACCGAACTCATGCTAAAGGGATACGGGCTGACAACCGCCGAATTGTTCTACCGCATGCCCGATTATCGAAATGTTCTGAACAGCTTCGTCTGGCAGGAATACGACCTTGCGCCGGACCATCCAAAGCTGTTCGGCTTTATCGAATTCTGGCAGGACAGCATCGAAGGGCCGCTGCATTCGGTGCGCTTTACCCATCGCAAGATGCTGTCATCGGGCGAATGGCGCCATGTGGTCGGAGAGTTCCACTATCACTGAAAGCGCAGCAGGGGGCGCTGCCCCCTTTTGCAAGCCGGGAATTACACGCGGAAGACGCGCGCGGCGGCGCCGCTTTCCATGCGGGCCATCAGGCTTCCCACTTATCCACGAGAAAAAAAGCAGCCAATAGTACAAGTCACTGAGAAGGCGTAGTATTTCGGAAGTTTTGTCTTATTTTGCTCTGTCTTGCAGCTTCTGCTTCGTGCGGCGGACATATGGCCAAGATTGTCCGGCTGTCGAAACGAGTGGTGAAGCCTGATGATCGCCGATCTCAAGTCGATCCCGGACATCTGGAAGCGCATGCCGGGCGAGCTGCACGCACGGCGGTACCAGGAAGGGATCATCTGGCCCATTGGTCGGCATTGTCCCCATTGCGGGTCGGTTGCCTCCTCTGCTCTTCGCGGCCGGACTTGTCGGCCTGGTCTTTATCAGTGTCGAGACTGCCGACTTTCAGTTCACTGTCACAACGCTCACCCCGATGCACGGCACCAAACTCGACCACCGGATCTGGATCTGCGCGATGTTCGTGGTGCTTGACATCGAGCAAGGGCATCTCCTCAGTCGTGATGGCACGGTTACTGGGAGTGAACCAGAAAACTGCTTGGAAGATGGGGCCTGCCATTCGGGAAATGATGGATGACCGGAACGGTGGGTTGATGCCACTGGAAGACATTGTCGAGGGAGATCAGACGTATGTCGGAGGGGCACCGAAATCCCTCTCGGGTGCCTACAACCCACCCGGCAGGGGCACTCTGGTAAGCCGCTGATCTTCGTGGCCGCCTCTCGCGATGGGCAGGCACGCGCGCGGGTCGTCCGCAATGATCAGCCGGCGACACTGGAACCGGTTTTCCTGGAATGGATCGACCCGGCGACAACCAGCCTGATGACCGATGGCAGCAAGAGCTATCGAGGCTTGGGACAGACCATGGCGGATCACCAGCATGTGATTCACAGCCTGAAAGAATATGCCAATACGGAGACCGGCGCGCATGTGAAACCGGCTGAAGCCGTGATCTCCCAACTGCAGCGTGCCCTGGCTGGGGTTTGTCACACCCTTGGCAGAAAACGCCTCCAGCGATACCTCGACGAGATCGTCTGGCGATGGAACCACCAGGACCCTGTCCGGGAAGTGGTCAAGCAATGGACAACGAATGCCGGAATCGAGCGGGAGAAATCGACCACGATCTGGCGCCCGATCCCGGTGGTTGACCAGATGCGCGTGCTGCTTCAGGGCGCGGTCGGTAAACAAGTGCGCCGATCAAGGGAATATGGTCTGTGCTGGTCCTGAGCATTGCTATCTATCCGGGACAGCGTGATATTTGCGTTCCGCTTCGCGGCTGAATGCCCGCAAGCGTCTCGTGCAACGGCATCACGGAAGAGAGGCGTCCCGAAGATGAAAAGACCCTGACACGGACCGGGTGGCACCGGTGATCTCCTTTCTTTCGGGAAATCTGCCACGCATTGATCATGGTTGGCAGCACAAGTTTTCGACAGCCTACCAGATTGGTTGTGAGGCTCTGATGGCGCTCGGCGAGGCGACAGAGATCAGCGGAGGCGCTATTCGCCGGGAAAATCCAAAACGCCCGGAACACCTCCCTCGGTGGGACGACATATGCATCGCGGTTCTCCGGCTGGCCGAACAGCAGAACAAGCTCACTTCCCGTTTGCCGGACGGAACGAGTCCACCTCCTCGGACGCCATGGCGGGTTATCAACGCGCCGCCCCCGCCTCCGCCGAACATCCTGCCAGCCCAAGGCATGGGACCCGCGCGCCAACGATGAGGTGTCGTCGGTCCCAATCGCCCTCGGGCTCATCGGCGCCGAGGGCCGCTGGACCGAGCAGGCAGAACCCGTCCTTTGGCGCGACCAACCGCGCGAGTGCGAAATGGATGTGACCTCCGACCCCCGTTTTCTCGGAGCGGTGCGGCACGCGGTTGAAGTCATTTCACCGGTCATACGCATAGAGATTGACCGCCTGGTGAGGATCACCAAGAAAGACGTCGAAGCCCACATTCGACATCATGATCATGCTATCGACGAGGGCCGGGAAAACTATGCCCCGAAAGCTCGTTTCGGTGCGCCGATGACGCCGGAGAAGGCCGTAGATAGCTTGCGCGTCCTGCGCCGCAACGAACTTGATTGGATCTTCTTCCGCCATTGGCGACTGCGTGAGGGGGCTAACCCGTGACCAATCAGCAAGTGCTTTGCAGATTTTTCACGACCCTCTGGCCAAACAGATGAGGCGAGCAGTTCTCATTCGGCTTCACCCTGGCTTTCCACGCTTCGCGGAATAGCCGCTGAGCGTCTTGAGAAGTTCGCACCTGCTTTTTTTTGGTGGATAAGCGGGTCAGGGAATGATGCGTGTGTATTTCGTGCCTTCCAGTGTCGCGCCCAGGCGCAGCCCGGACTGCCCGAAGATCACCGCGATGACCGGAGACATGGATGTGGTTGTCTCGGCGGCGAGGGTTTCGCCTTTTTCAGGTGTGGCGTATTCGATGTTTGCGCCGGCCGCCCAGCCCGGCGAGCGCCGGAAGTTCGACAGCGCCTCCTGGGTCATGAAAAACAGCACATGCGCATATTGCTGCGCCCCGATCTGCAACCCGCCGGTGCCTTTGACCATCGAATAATAGTCGACCGTCACGCCCCCCACGCGCAGCGCGCCGCGCCCATAGGCGCCGCCAAGGCCAAGACCCGCCTCGGTCACCAGCGGCATGACCAGCATGCCGGACGCCTTTTTGCCAAGGTCAACGGTGCCGGGAAACTGGTAGTACATCTGGCTGAGCGTGGAATCGACGCGCGCGTCGATCGTCGAGCTGCCAGTGCTTCCCACACCGTTGCCGCAGGCTGTAAGTGCGCCCATCGCCCCCAGAGAGAGAGTGAGCTTGCGTCGGGTCATGTTCATCGGTCTGCTCTCGAGTCCTGTGCCTTGGGCCGTCTGTGTCGGGCCGTGACTGTCGATGGGGTGACGTCCGGCTGTCCCGCCGGTTGCACGAGAAGGGTACAATAGCCGGGACGGGGTGTCACCCGGCATGTTCCCGCCCCGGCAAAGTTCCGCAAGAGTCCCGTGGCGGAAGGCGAAAGCGTGGTCACCCGTTCAGCAACCGGGCCGCCGCCGGGGCGAAATAGGTCAGCACCCCGTCGCAGCCCGCGCGTTTGAATGCCATCAGGCTTTCCAGCATCACCTTGTCGCCATCCAGCCAGCCGCGATCGAACGCACCCGCCAGCATCGCGTATTCGCCCGACACCTGATAGGCAAAGGTCGGGGCGCCGAACATGTCCTTGGCTCGGCGGCAGATGTCCAGATAGGGCATTCCCGGTTTGACCATCACCATGTCGGCGCCTTCGGACAGGTCGCGTTCGATCAGGCGCATCGCCTCGTCGGAATTGCCGGGCTGCATCTGATAGGTCTGCTTGTCGCCCTTCAGGGCGCCCGATGCGCCCACGGCGTCGCGGAAGGGGCCGTAAAAGCCGCTCGCGTATTTGGCCGAATAGCTCATGATCGCGGTGTTGCGGAAGCCTTCGCGTTCCAGTTCGGCGCGGATCGCCGCGATACGCCCGTCCATCATGTCCGAGGGGCCGATGATGTCGCACCCCGCGCGGGCCTGGCTGAGCGCCTGTTTCACCAGCGCCTCGACCGTTTCGTCATTGACGATTTCGCCGTCCACCACGAACCCGTCGTGCCCGGTCGACGAATAGGGATCGAGCGCCACGTCGGTCATCACCGCGATGTCGGGCACCGCGTCCTTGATGGCGCGGGTGGCGCGGTTGGACAGGTTTTCCGGATTCCACGCTTCGGCGGCATCTTCGCTGCGCCTGGACGGATCGGTATAGGGAAAGAGACAGATGGCGGGAATGCCAAGCGCGTGGGCCTCGCGCGCGGCATCGACCACCTTGTCGACCGACAGGCGGTTGACGCCGGGCATGGATGTTACGGGTTCGCTGATGTCCGTGCCGTCGCGCACGAATACCGGCCAGATGAAATCCGCGGGGCCTAGCACCGTTTCGGCCACCAGCGCGCGCACCGCCGGGGTGGCGCGCAAGCGGCGCAGGCGTGTTGCGGGAAAACCGGCAATCTTGGGTTTCATCGGGGGCCTCTCTTGATAACGCGGCTCTTGGGTGGCATGGAAAGGCGGCTGTCACAAGGCCCGGGCACCGCGCCTGCATCAATAGGCCGCGCGCAAGAGGGACCAAGGCTTCAGTGGACTGGTACGAAAACGTTCTTGAGACCATAGACCTGCGGTCTTTTTCCAACATGTGGTACTGGATCGCGCTTGCGGTCACCTGGTCCACGGCAAGCCACTGGGTGCTGGGGGTGCCCTTTGACATGGTGGGCCGGGCGCGGCGCAATGGCGGACAGGCGGCGCAGGATCTTGAGGATCTCGTGCGGATCAACGTCAACCGCATCGTCATGACCGTGGACGACGCCGGGATCTGGCTGGCGGCCATCGGGCCGATGATCCTCAGCGCCTTGATGTGGTCGGGTTTCCGGTACGGGGTCGAACTGGCGCAGGCGGTGTTCCTGCTGGCGTTCCCGATGTCGCTGGTGGGGCTTCTTGCGCTGCGGGCGGCCCGGCAGATCCAGAAGGGCGCGATTTCGGGGCCGGATCTGTGGCGCAAGCTGACGCGGCACCGGTTCTGGGTTCAGGTGATCGGGCTGGTGTCGATCTTCGTCACCGCGCTGTGGGGAATGTTTCAGAACATGAGCTATCAGGCCCTTGGTTGACCAGCGCGGGCGCGGGGCTGCTTTAAGCGGTTGACGGGCGGGCGCGGGCGCGCCAAATCCCGGTTCATGGTACAAACCCTCTCCCCGACCTCCCGCATCGTCATGGGTGGCGCGCCCGAAGGCTTCGACGCGCAGCTTGTCCTGTCCGAGGCCGGGAAAGCCGGCGGGCCGGTGATTCATGTCGCGCGCGACGACAAGCGCATGGCGGCGCTGCGCGAGGCGCTGGCGTTCTTTGCGCCCGACATGCCGGTCATCACCTTTCCCGGCTGGGATTGTCTGCCCTATGACCGGGTGTCGCCCAACCCCGACATTTCCGCCGCGCGCATGGCGACGCTGGCGGCGCTGGTCCACACGATGCCCGACCGTTTCGTGCTGCTGACGACGCTGTCGGCGGCGACGCAATACCTGCCCGCGCGCGACATTCTGCGCCAGGCCGCGTTTACCGCCCGCGTCGGCGACCGGGTGGACGATGCCGCGCTGCGCGGCTTTCTGGTGCGCATGGGATTCGTGCAGGCGCCCACGGTGACAGAGCCGGGCGATTACGCGATCCGGGGCGGCATCATCGACATCTTTCCGCCGGGCGACGGCGGGCCGGTGCGGCTTGACCTGTTTGGCGATGTGCTGGACGGCGCGCGCCGTTTCGACGCAGCCACGCAGCGCACCATCGAAAAGCTGGATGCCATCGAATTGGCCCCGGTGTCCGAGGTGATCCTGGACGAGGCGTCGATCACACGCTTTCGCCAGAACTATCGCATCGAATTCGGGGCGGGGGGCAGTGACGATCCGCTGTATGAATCCGTCAGCGCCGGGCGCAAGCAGCAGGGCATGGAACACTGGCTGCCGTTCTTTCACGACCGGATGGAGACCTTGTTCGACTATCTTCCGGACGCGCCGGTTCTGATGGACGACCAACTGACCCCGGCGCGGATCGCGCGCTGGGACAGCATCCAAGACCAGTACGACACCCGCCGCCACGCCATGACCCAGAAGGGCCGGCTGGATTCGGTGTATAAACCCGTGCCTCCGGGGCGGTTGTATCTGGACGAGGCGGCGTGGGACGCGGCCACCGCATCTCGTCGCCGGGTGCAGTATCATCCGCTGCCGCAGGCCACCGGGCCGGGCGTGGTGGATGCGGGCGGTCGCATCGGGCGCAACTTTGCCCCCGAGCGCCAGCAGGAGAACATCAGCCTGTTCGGGGCGCTGGCCGATCACGTCAGGGCAAGGATGCAGGACGGCCCCGTGCTGATCGCGTCCTGGTCCGAAGGGGCGCGCGAACGCCTGACGGGTCTCATCGAAGACGAAGGCCTGGCCGGCGCGGTCCCCGTCAGCAACGCCACCCGCATCGGCAAGCGCGGGCTGCACCTGGCGGTCTGGGCTTTGGAAACCGGGTTCGAGGCACCCTGGGGCGGCGGCGGATCGGCTCGCGACCAGCAATGCCGCATCACGGTGATCTCGGAACAGGACGTGCTGGGCGACCGGCTGATCCGCGCGCCCAGGAAACGGCGCAAGGCGCAGAATTTCCTGACCGAGGCGCAGTCGCTGTCGCCGGGCGATCTGGTTGTGCATGTGGATCACGGCATCGGGCGGTATCAGGGGCTGGAGGTGATCACCGCCGCCGGGGCCGCGCATGAATGCCTGCTGCTGGACTATGCAGAAAGCGCGCGGCTGTACCTGCCGGTCGAAAACATCGAACTGCTGTCGCGTTACGGGCATGAGAACGGATTGCTCGACCGTCTGGGCGGGGGGGCGTGGCAGGCCAAGAAGGCGCGGCTCAAGGAACGCATCCGCGAGATGGCGGACAAGCTGATCCGCGTCGCTGCCGAGCGCGCGTTGCGCCGTGCGCCGGTCATCGACCCGCCCCCCGGCGCCTGGGAAAGTTTCTGCGCGCGCTTCCCCTACACGGAAACCGACGATCAGGTCAGCGCCATCGAGGATGTGCTCGGCGACATGACCAGCGGGCAGCCGATGGACCGGCTGATCTGCGGCGACGTGGGCTTTGGCAAGACCGAAGTGGCGATGCGCGCCGCCTTCGTGGCCGCGATGTCCGGGCAACAGGTGGCGGTGATCGCGCCGACCACGCTTCTGGCGCGCCAGCACTACAAAAGCTTTGCCGAACGGTTCCGCGGCTTTCCGCTGAATGTGGCGCCGCTGTCGCGTTTCGTGTCCTCGGGCGATGCGGCGAAAACGCGCGAGGGGATCACCAGGGGTACTGTCGATATTGCCGTTGGCACCCACGCGCTGCTGGCCAAGGGCATCCGCTTCCAGAACCTTGGCCTGCTGATCATCGACGAGGAACAGCATTTCGGGGTGGGTCACAAGGAGCGGCTCAAGGAGTTGCGATCCGACATTCATGTGCTGACGCTGACCGCGACGCCGATTCCGCGCACCTTGCAATTGTCACTGTCGGGGGTCCGCGACCTGTCGATCATCGGCACGCCCCCCGTCGACCGGTTGTCGATCCGCACCTATGTGTCGGAATTCGATCCCGTCACCATCCGCGAGGCGCTGTTGCGCGAACACTACCGCGGCGGCCAGAGTTTCTATGTGGTTCCACGCATTTCGGACATCCCGGAAATCGAGGAATTCCTGCGCGAACAAGTGCCCGAAGTGTCGTTCGTCGTCGCCACCGGGCAACTGGCGGCGGGCGACCTGGATGAAAAGATGAACGCCTTTTACGACGGTAAATACGATGTGCTGCTGGCCACGACCATCGTGGAATCGGGCCTGGATATTCCCACCGCGAACACCATGATCGTGCACCGGGCCGATATGTTCGGCCTGGCGCAACTGTATCAGATCCGCGGCAGGGTGGGGCGGTCGAAAACCCGCGCTTATGCCTATCTGACCACCAGGCCGCGCACCAAGTTGACCGACACGGCGGAAAAACGGCTGCGTGTTCTTGGCGCGCTGGATACGCTGGGGGCGGGGTTCACGCTGGCCAGCCAGGACCTCGATATTCGCGGGGCGGGCAACCTGCTGGGCGAGGAACAGTCGGGCCAGATGAAGGACGTGGGCTACGAGCTGTACCAGTCCATGCTGGAGGAAGCGATCGCCAAGATCCGCTCGGGCGAAACCGAGGGCTTGCTGGACGAGGGCGGCCAATGGGCGCCGCAGATCAATCTGGGCGTGCCCGTGCTGATCCCCGAGGCCTATGTGCCGGATCTGGACGTGCGGCTGGGGCTCTATCGGCGCCTGTCCGGGTTGACCACCAAGGTCGAACTGGAAGGTTTTGCCGCCGAATTGATCGACCGCTTCGGCAAGTTGCCCAAAGAGGTGAACACGCTGCTGCTGGTGGTGCGGATCAAGGACATGTGCAAGCGCGCCGGGATTGCCAAGCTGGACGCGGGGCCAAAGGGTGTGACGATTCAGTTTCACAACGACAAGTTCGCCAAACCCGAAGGGCTGGTCGCGTTCATTCAGGGCGAAAACGGTCTGGCCAGGATCAAGGACAACAAGATCGTGGTGCGGCGCGACTGGGCGCGCGACAGCGACAAGATCAAGGGCGCCTATGCGATTGCCCGCGATCTGGCGGAAAAGGCCGGGGCGATCCGTCTGCGCGAAAAGCGCTGAACGTTCGGCGGGGGTGACGGGGGCTGCCCCGCACGGTACGCCCCCCCAACGGCATATTTTGGGCCACAGGAACGCTGCCGGCGCGGTTTCGGGCGCGGGGGGCGCGGTGCGCGCGCCCGGACCGGGTTTTCGCTTGTGCGCTTTCTTGCAAGTGCTTAACCCTTGGCCAAGCGCGTCCTGTTGCGGCTGGCGGGGCGGGAAGGCTACTTGCTGGCGCCCTGACGCAGGCGCATGACTTCAGACGGGGACCCGGGAGATCTCATGACCGTGAAATCCTTCAGCGCCAGATTGTCCGAGTTGCTGGGCTTTATCTATCCGGATGTGGACACGCCCATCCTGGGCAGTCAGGTGGTCGAGGCGTTCTGGCCGGACGATCTGCACCGTCGCAAGCAACCGCGCAAGCCGGGCAACAATCTGTGGTCGCAGAACGACGCGGTGCTGATCACCTACGGTGACAGCCTGATCGACGGCACCCACAAACCGCTGGACCTGATGCATGATTTCCTATCGTCGCATATGAAGGGGGTGGTGAACGGCGTGCATATCCTGCCGTTCTTTCCCTTTACGTCCGATGACGGGTTCGCGGTGACGGATTACCGCAAGGTCAATCCGCAGCTGGGCGAATGGTCGGACGTGCGCCGCATCGCGCAGGAATTCCACCTGATGTCGGATCTGGTTCTGAACCATGTGTCCAGCCAGGGCGTGTGGTTCAACGCCTACCGGCAGGGGCAAAAACCCTATGACAAGTTCTTCTTCGAAGCCTCGCCCGATGACGACCTGAGCATGGTGACGCGGCCGCGCACGACCCCGTTGTTGCAAGAGGTCGAAACGGCGATGGGCACACGCTACGTCTGGTGCACCTTCAGCCACGATCAGGTCGACCTTGATTTCCGCAACCCCGAAGTGCTGCTGGAGATCCTGCGCATCATCCGGCTGCACATCGACGAGGGCGTGCGCATCATCCGGCTGGATGCGGTGGCCTTTCTGTGGAAGCAGCTCGGCACCAACTGCATTCACCTGCCGCAGACCCACGCGGTGATCCAACTGATGCGGCTGTTGATGGATTACGCCAGCGAAACGGTGATCCTGCTGACCGAAACCAATGTGCCCAAGGCGGAAAACCTCAGCTATTTCGGTCACCGCAACGAAGCGCATGTGGTTTACAACTTTCCGCTGCCGCCGCTGATCCTGCACGCGATGATGTCGGGCGACGCGAAATACCTGATCGACTGGCAGCGCACCATGCCGCCCGCGCCGCTGGGCTGCGCCTATCTGAACTTCACCGCGTCGCATGACGGCATCGGGATGCGCCCGGCCGAAGGTCTGATACCGCCCCCCGAGATCGGCAGGATGATTGATACGATCCGCGCGATCGGCGGGCGGGTGTCGATGCGCTCGCTGCCCGGCGGGGGCGAAGCGCCCTACGAGCTGAACTGCTCCTATTTCGAAGCGATGGGCCGGACCTTCGAAGGGCCCGACGATCATCACCTTGATCGTTTCCTGTGTTCGCAGACCATCCCGATGTCGCTGGAAGGGATCCCGGCGTTCTACATCCATTCGATGCTGGCCACGCCCAACGATCTGGACGCGGTCGAGCGGCGCGGCATGAACCGGGCGATCAACCGGCACCGCTGGGATTACCCCGCGCTGATCGACAAGCTGAACGATCCCGACACCGTCCATGCCCGCGTTCTGGCGGCCCTGTCCGAACGGCTGAAGCTGCGCGCGCAACAGCCGGGGTTCCATCCCAATGCCACGCAGTTCACGCTGAACGTCGATCGCAGGATCTTTGGCTTGTGGCGCCAGGCGCTGGACCGGTCGCAGTCGATCTTTACCCTGCACAATGTCAGCGCGGACACGGTCGAGATCCCCGAGGGCGATCTGAACCTGATCGCCGACGAAACCTGGATCGACCTGCTGAGCGGCGAAGCGATCACGCCGGGGCCGGTGCGCATGGCGCCCTATCAGTGTCGCTGGATCGCCAACGTCGGCTGACCCACCGGCGCAGCGGAAATGTGGCGAAGGGGGCGCCTTGCCCGGATTTCGCCACATTCCGCCCGGATGATTCGCACAGCGTTTACCTTGTCTTCGACAGGACGGTGTCCAATCCTGACGGGCAACGCGGATTGACCACGCGATGGCGACAGGTTCCGCCACAATCGTTCCCGAGAGCGCAGGCGATTTTCTGCCGACCTCGATATCGGGATTGTTTCCGTTACGGCGGAAATTCCGGGCCGCGATGGTGGTCGGGGGCTTTGGATTTGCCTTTGAATCATTGGGAAATGGCGCGCAGGGCGTCGGGATGAAATGGAAACAATAGTCGTTCAAGTTTCCGTAAAGCTTGTTAAAAATCTGTTTCGAAAGCGGGCGGTCGCGGTCGAACCGGCATAGATCTCTACATTTTGTTCTTTGTCCGGGACACGCCGACCCCTATTACTCTGTGCAAGCCCAACTGGGGGTGAAGACATCTGGCCACGGGGGCGGCCGCTGAACGCAGGCATCCGCGAGGATGCGGAAGGGATGCGCAGGGCGAAAGGCTCCGCCGCGACGTAAGATCTTCGCCCACGCGAATAATGTGGGCAAAGGCGCGCGATCCGTCCGCAACACCTTGCAGGCATGACGAGCGATGAGATTGAGGCGGCGCCCCAAAGGTACCGTCAAGGTGGATGTGGCCCGGCATTACCCGGCGCCGACGTAATGAGGGTCGAAAATCATGGCTGATCTGGTTCTGGACTGGAACGCTTTGGGTGCTTACGGCACCAATCTTGATGATACCGCGGCGGACGCGGTCACCACGACGGTTGATACGGGCGGAGTTGCCGTCGACATCACCTTCACCGCACAGGACGATGAGGCGCAGGCGTTTACCGCGACCTACGACGGCCATGTGCCCGAAGGGTCCGGGATCGACCCCAATTCGCACCTCAAGCTGTTCGGGCTGGGCGGCGATGGCGGCGGCACGATCTCTTCGACCTCGACAACGGTTCTGGATTTCAACGCGACCGACGAGGCCTATGGCGACGCGGTGCAGAATGTCACCTTCGTGCTGAACGACGTGGACGGCGGCGCCGGCTCCGATCTGGGCGACCTGGTGGAATATGCCGACGGCGGCAACCCCGCGACCGGTTTCCAGGACTATGTGACCGTGCTGGCCTATGATGCCGGGGGCAACGCCACCGAGGTGACGATCACCCCGCTTGGCGGCACGACCTCGGTCGATGGGGACACCGCCACCGGCGATACGATCACATCCTTTGCCGATCAGAACGGCACGCTTCAGGTCGATATTGCCGGCCCCGTCTCGCGCATCGAGATCGTCTACGAGAACGGCGGAGATGCCACCCAGGGTGTGCTGATCTCGGACGTGTCGTTTTCGACCGTCGACGCGGAGGATCTGCCGCCCATGGCCGCAGACGATACCGTCACCACGCCCGAGGACGTCGCGGTCGTGATCAATGTGCTCGACAACGACAGCGATCCCGAAGGCGGCGCGCTGACGGTGACCGGCGCCACCGCGACCAATGGCGCCGTCACCATCAACGACGACGGCACGCTGACCTTCACGCCCGACGAAAACTACAATGGCGAGGCGCAAGTGTCCTATACGGTCGCCGATCCGACCGGCAACACCGATGACGCGGTTGTCGACATCACCGTTACCCCGGTGAACGACGACCCGGTCGCTGTCGATGACGATGTGTCCACCGATCCGGGCGCGCCCGTCACCTTCGATCCCACCGGCAATGACACCGATGTGGATGGGGACGAACTGACCGGCACCGTGGGCGATCCGGACTATGGCACCGTGACCGACAACGGCGACGGCACCTTTACCTACACGCCCGACGACGGCTTTACCGGCGAAGACACCATCCCCTACACCGTCGATGATGGCAATGGCGGCACCGACGACGGCGTCATCACCGTGACCACCGGCGACGATACCTGCCCCGTTGACAACACGCCGCCGGTTGCCGTTGACGATTCGGTCCCGACTGGGATCGACACGCCGGTCACCTTCGATCCGACCGCGAACGACACCGATGCCGACGGCGACCCGCTTGACGTGTCCGACATCGGCGATCCGGACAACGGCACGCTGACCGACAATGGCGACGGCACCTACACCTATACGCCCGATGATGGCTTTACCGGTGACGATACCATCCCCTACACCGTTGACGACGGGCAGGGTGGCGCGGATGACGGCGTCATCACCGTGACCACCGGCGACGATACCGGGCCTGGCGGCAATACCGCGCCGACGGCGGTCGACGATGTGTATGCGACGTCGCTCTACACCTCGCAGACTGTCGATCCGACGCTGAACGACACCGATCCCGAAGGCGATCCGCTGACCGTCACCGCGGTGGGCGAGGCCGACTTTGGCAGCGTCACCCTGAACGCGGACGGCACCGTCACCTACACATCGGACGCCACCCCGGATGGCTACACCGACGGCAGCTTCTATGACACGTTCACCTACAGCGTCAGCGACGGCAACGGCGGCGAGAGCGAAGCGAATGTCAGCGTCGAGGTTCTGCCCTGCTTTACCCCCGGCACCCTGATCGCCACGCCGCAGGGCGAGCGACTGGTCGAGGATCTTGAGGTCGGGGACCGGGTCATCACCCGCGACAACGGCATTCAGGAAATCCGCTGGATCGGCAACAGGGAACTGACCGGGCACGATCTGGCGCGCAAACCGCACCTGCGCCCGGTGCTGATCCAGGCGGGTGCGCTGGGGCGCAATCTGCCCGAACACGACCTGCTGGTGTCGCCCAACCACCGCGTGCTGGTCGCCAACGACAAGACCGCGCTGTATTTCGAGGAGCGCGAAGTGCTGGCCGCCGCCAAGCATCTCACCGGCCTTGACGGGGTGGACGAGATCGGCACGCTGGGCGTCACCTACATCCACATGATGTTCGACAACCACGAGGTCGTGCTGTCCAACGGCGCCTGGACCGAAAGCTTCCAGCCCGGTGACATGACGCTTGGCGCGATGGACGAAGACCAGCGTCAGGAGATTTTCGAGCTGTTCCCCGAACTGGAGCACACCGAAGGTCTGCGCGCTTATGGCGCCGCCCGCCGCTCTCTGAAAAAGCACGAGGCGCAGCTGCTGTGCTGACCAAATAACGGGACGGCCTCGGGACATCAGAGTTCGTCCCGCTGCGCTTCGACCCCGCATCGGGATGACCACGGGAAACGGGGTGACGCATGTTGCCCCGTTTTTCTGATTGCGATCTGCCAAAGTGCCTTCAATGAGAAAAAACAAGTCCTAAACGCCGGATTCAGGTGACATCTAGGTATTTAGTCCCGGCATGTGGTGGAACGGATTCAGGATGAATCGATCAGGCTCGGAAGTCGAGATCTTGCAGATGGATTCGTAGGGCGTGAGGCCGCCGAGTGTCTTCAGCCTGCGTGCGAAGTTGCAGGCTCGGCGAGGGGCGTGCACAGTTGGTCGTGGCTGTCGTAATGGTATCGCTTCACCGTCGCTTCCTTGATCGTTCGGTTCATCCGTTCGACCTGGCCATTGGTCCATGGATGGTTTGGCTTGGT
>NZ_QLMG01000003.1 GCF_003259905.1 Salipiger aestuarii
CTAAGAAAACCGAAAGCCGTACAAACAGTGAAGCTGACACTCAATCATCGGATCATCCAGCCAAACCACAAGGGCACAGCCAAAACATCCTAAGAGCGCGATATACAGAGACCTGATCCATCGAATGAACCAAAGTCGCCCGCATATCTCTTCAGATACCAGCAATGTCAAATAACGTGAGAGACAAAAACCAGAACGATGCGCCAATATCAAGGCGCGCCGCCCGTCCCTACCTCTCGAATGTCCGTCGCGCCCCAAACCGTCCGTAACTCAGCAGCTCCGCTACCTCATCCCGTCCAGCCCGTCCGGCGCCCCGTCCAGCGCCTCAGCGCCGCCGGTGAGGGGCTATCTACTGTTTGATGCCGAAGGTCGCAAGAGCTTTTTTCAAAAAACTCAGTTTTACCTAGCGTCACCCAAGATAAACGTCGCAAATTGTGGCCTTGCCAGCCTCAGGGCGTGATCAGCGTCACATTCTGCATGCGGCCGATCTGCCAGACATCTTCGTCGTAGATCTCGGTCAGCATGTCGACATAGGCTGCATCCCATCCCGGAAGGTCCAGTTCCTGCTCGATCGCGTCGTCCAGACCGTACTTGTCCAGAAACGCTGTCATCACCCGACGTTTTTGCGCTTCGTTCACCGTCGGGTTGTCGTTCAGGAAACTGCGGAACCGCCGCATACCCTCGGGGGTGATGATTTCGGACAGCATGGCGAACGAGCCGATGATCTTTCGATCCAGCGGGACGCCAGCCATCTCGCGCAGGATCTGCCCCCAGATCAGCGGCGTGTCCTCGTTGCACCAGCAGGTCACAGGGACGTGCGATGCGATACGCGCCACGAAATCCGACCAGCGCAGGTGCATCGGGTTCGCCCCGTTCAGAAACGCATCAAAGCTTTCCAGCGGCGAGCACTGCCAGGCCGCCGGCAGAAAGGTCGCGAAATCGCGCAACCCGAGAAACACGCGAATCTCATCGCCGGGGAACAGCCGCTGCATCGTCTCAAGCCGGGCCTCGAACTTGCGGTACAGCCCCCCCCCCGCCAGGATCAGCTTTGGCACCGACAGCAGATTCTCGTGACTGAGCACAAGGCGGCGCACCTCGTCGGGGTCCTCATCCAGCATCGTATCAAGCAGCACTTCGCGCGCTTCCGGTGCGGGCGCGCGGTCCCCCAGCTGGTGAATGGTTTCCGACAACAGGCGCCGGTAGCGCCCCGGACCGGGGATGGCGACCGCCTCCTTGCGAAAGTCGCCCGCGTTGCGCAACATCCCCCTGAGCAGCCGATCTTCGTCCGTGCAATGGGCGCCAAGGTGAAGAATGATCTGCATGGTCCGCTCTTTCGCTGTCTTGCCCGGCACTATAAGAGCATTCACCGCGAGGAAAACAGCAATTGGCGCCGGGGAACGCCCCTGACGCCGCCAATAAGGACGCCCCGATGAGCCTGGCCCAGAACCGTCATTCCAGCCGACGGGCGATCCGCCTGCCTTCGCCGTGGTCGTGGGGCGCCGCCCTCATCGCGATGCTGGTGCTTGCACCGATTCTCGCGGTGTTCTGGATCGCCGCGTTTCCGGCGGAAAACATCTGGCCGCATCTGGTGGCGACCACCCTGCCCCGGTATCTCGGCAACACCCTGATCCTGATGTTCGGTGTCGGGCTGGCGGCCGGCGCTTCGGGGTCGGGCGCGGCCTGGCTGATTTCGCGCTATGACTTCCCCGGCCGGCGCTGGCTGGAATATCTGCTGCTGCTGCCGCTGGCGATCCCCGCCTATGTCGGAGCGTATGCGCTGGTCGATTTTCTGGAATACGCCGGGCCGGTGCAGACCGGGCTGCGCCAGATCTTTGGCTGGCAGACCGCGCGCGATTACTGGTTTCCCGAAATCCGGTCGATGGGCGCGGCGATCGTCGTACTCGCGGCGGCGCTCTACCCTTATGTCTACCTGCTGGCACGCAATGCCTTTCGCGAGCAATCCGCATCGTCGCACGAGGTGGCCCAGTCGCTTGGCGCCGGGGCGCTGGGGCGATTCCTGCGTGTTGGTCTGCCGCTGGCCCGCCCCGCCATCGCCGCGGGCATGGCCATCGTCATGATGGAGGCGGTGAACGATTTCGGCACCGTCGACTATTTCGCCGTCCAGACCCTGACCACCGGCATCTTTTCCGTCTGGCTGCAAAGCAACAACGCGGGCGGCGCGGCGCAGATCGCCTCGACCGTTCTGGCGCTGGTGATTCTTCTGGTGCTGCTGGAAAAAAGCTCACGGCGCCGGATGCGGTTCTTCAACCTGTCGACCCGGCATCGCCCCGTGGCGCGCAAGCGGCTTGGCCGCAGCATGGGCTGGGGCGCCTCCATCGCCTGTTTCCTGCCGTTCGCGATGGGCTTCCTGCTGCCCGGCGGCGTGATCCTGAAACATGCGCTGGCCAACGCCGACGCCTGGACGGACCCGGCGCTGTGGCGGGCCGGGGTACATACGCTGACGGTGGGCGGCATCGCGGCGGTGGCCACGGTGCTTGGGGGGATCTTTCTGGTGTACGGCGTGCGGATCTCGCGGGCGCCGCTGCCCCGATTGCTGATGCCGGTGACCACGATCGGCTACGCGGCGCCGGGGGCGGTTCTGGGCGTGGGCATCCTTATTCCCCTCGCGGCGCTCGATCACCTGCTGGCGGACACGGTCGAGACGGTGACGGGCATCGACATCGGGCTGGTCCTGACCGGATCGGCCTTTGCGCTGGTGCTGGCCTATTTCGTGCGGTTCTTCGCCATCGCTCAAGGGGCCGCGGATGCGGCGATGGGCCGGGTGTCGCCCAATCTCGCCGCCGCCGCCCGCTCGCTCGGGCGCTCGCAGGGACAGACCCTTCGGCAGATCTACTACCCGCTGATCCGCGCCTCGGTCGCGTCGTCGCTGCTGCTGGTGTTCGTGGATTGCGTCAAGGAACTGCCCGCAACGCTTTTGCTGCGGCCGTTCAACTACGAAACCCTTGCGACGCGGGTGCATGACCAGGCATCGCTGGAAAACCTTGGCCAAGCGGCGCCGGCTGCGGTGCTGGTCACCCTGACCGGGCTGGCTGCGGTCGCATTGCTGGCGCGCACCAGTCGCTAGCCCAGGGCGCCGATCCCCCGATCACGCCCCACACCCGGCAACGCAAACGAGCGACGGGGACGCCCGCCGCTCATTGCCTTCTGTCCGCGATGACGTCGTGATGCGCGCCCGATCAGTTCGGGATTAGATCAGGCACGATGGTCACGATCCCCGGCGCGAACCACAGCAGCGCAAGCCCCGCCATCTGGATCAGCACAAAGGGAAGCACGCCGCGATAAATGTGCCCCGTCGTCACCGACGCCGGCGCCACGCCGCGCAGATAGAACAGCGCAAAACCGAACGGCGGCGTCAGGAACGAGGTTTGCAGGTTCACCGCGATCATGATCGTCACCCATTTCGGATCGAACGATCCGCCATAGATCACCGGCCCGACAATGGGCACGACGATGTAGATGATTTCCAGGAAATCCAGCACGAAACCCAGCACGAACAGCACCAGCATCACGACCAGGAACACCTTGTGTTCGTTGTCGAAGCTTTGCAGGAGTTGCTGGATGTAATGCTCGCCGCCGAAGGAAATCACCACCAGGTTCAGCAACTGAGAGGCGACGAGGATGGTGAACACCATGCTCGTCACCTTGGCCGTCTCGCGCACCGCAGGTGACAGCACCCCGGCCCTGAACAGCACCCAGCAGGCGAACAGCAGACCGAACAGCGCATAAAGATAGGCCGCCTGCGCCACCACGAAGGCGATCCAGGTTTCGGCGCCCGCGCCTTCGACGCCGGTGCGCAGGTCAAAGTTGATGCCCACAAGGATCATCACCACCACGGCAAAGGTCGACCACAGGATGACCTTGGGCGACCGGTCCTGTTCGCGCAGCTTGCGGAACGCGGCCAGCATGATCGCGCCGGCCGCCCCCAGCGCCGCTGCGGGCGTCGGGTTGGTGATGCCGCCCAGGATCGACCCCAGCACCGCGACGATCAGCACCAGCGGCGGAAACACCACGCGGATCAGTTCGTTGGTCGCCATGCGCCGAGTGGCAAGCGCCGCCCCGTAAAGCATGATCGCCCAGGGGATCGCCATCATCAGCACCGTCGCGCCGGGCGAGGTGGTGGGCCCGATGAACAGTGCGTCCACGATCAGCCCAAGCACAATACCGCCGGCTCCGATATACAGCGGCACCGGGTCCGACATCGGCGACGTCGCGCGCCCCCACGCCAGAACGATGCCGAAGAACACCGCGATGATCGCGATGCCGGTGCCGATGGGCGCGGCATTGTCGATCTTTGCCTGAAGCGCCACGGCCATCTCGTCTTCGGACAGGCGGTGGCCCCGGTCCGCGCCGCCAGCGGCGTCGATTCCCGACTGCTGCGCGACGGCGGCATCCCAGGCGGCCTGGCCGTGCAGCTCGATCATAGCCGCCTGACATTGTTCCCCGACATTGGTGCGCAGGCTGGCGGACTCGCCGGCGTCCGAAAAGCTGGAGACCACGGTGGATTGCGACCCCACCACGTTGATCTGGCTGAAACCGATGATCGCGACGATCAGCAGCGCCGGCACCCCAAGATACCAGGTAAAGGCCTCGCGCCGCGTGACCGGCTCGCCGATGCTGCCCTCGCCTTGCACGGGCGGCGCCTTGTGCGGGTTGAACATGGCATAGACAAAGGCATAGCCCGCATACAGCGTCGCCAGCAGGATTCCCGGCAGCAGCGCTGCCTGGAACAGCGTACCGACCGACACCACCGCCGGTTCGCCCAGATAGGTCAGCGCATCGGTACACCCAAACGACTGGGCGCGGGCCTCTTGCGCGGTGGAATACAGATCCCCCGCCAGCGTGCCCAGCAGAACGATCACGATCGACGGCGGGATGATCTGCCCCAGGGTGCCGGACGCGGCGATGACGCCGGTGGCCAGTTCGGGCGAATAGTTGTTGCGCAGCATGGTCGGCAGGGCCAGCAGGCCCATGGTCACCACCGTGGCCCCCACGATCCCGGTCGAGGCCGCAAGAAACGCCCCCACCACCACGATCGACACCGCAAGCCCGCCAGGCAGCGGGCCGAACACCCGCGCCATGGTCTGTAGCAGGTCGTCGGCGATCTTGGACCGTTCCAGCACGATGCCCATCATGACGAACATCAGCACCGCCAGCAGGGTTTCGATGCTGGCGCCCGCAATGACCCGTTCGTTCACGCGGTTCACGATGAACGACAGGTTGCGGTCCAGCGCGACCTCCCAACCCCGGTCGAACACCGGCATCGCATAGCGCGGCAGCTCGGGGTAGCGGAACACCGAAATCGCGTCCTCGGCCACGCCGCTCGCGACCAGATCACGGTAGGCCTGTGACCCGCTGTCGATGGCCTGGTGCACCAGCAGCCCCGCGCTATCCAGCGCGGCGATGATGCCAAAGGAAATCACCCCCGAGCCGCCAATGGCAAACGCCACCGGAAAGCCGGAAAGGATCGCGGAAAAGAGCGTGAGAAAGACGATGATCAGGCCGATCTCGACGCCGTCCAGTCCGAAAAGCATTTACGTTGTCCCTCTCAGAATTCGGCGTGATCGTAGGCTTCTTCGCCCATCTCGATCTTGTCGTGGTCGTGGTAGCGGCCTTCCGATTCCGGCCCTTCGCGCAATTCCATCAGCGAGCGCCAGAAGAAGGTGACCCCCTGCAGGAAGATGAACCCGCACATCAGAACGATGAGGATCTTGAACAGGAAATAGGCCGAAAAGCCGTTGGGGCTGAACGCGATGGTTTCGACGTTCCAGCGCAGCGCGCGGGCCTTGTTGATGAGCCGGTCCAGATCTTCGGAAGCCGACGGTTTGGGCACGATCAGGTGGCGCCACAGGAAGAACCACGAATAAAGCCACATCAACGTAGCCATCGGCAGCATGAAGATCAGGCTGCCCACCATGTCGATGATCTTTTTCGTGCGGTAGCTGACCGGTGCATAGATCAGGTCCACCCGCACATGACCGCCCTGGACAAAGGTATAGGCCAGGCACAGCGCGACAACGAGGGCGTTGTAAACCTTCAACTCTTCGGACCACCAGCTGACGTCGAAGCTGATCGGCACGCCAAAGCCAAAGGCGATCTCGGGCTGGGCAAAGATGCGCTGCACGAAGACAATGATGACCTGTTGCAGCACCATCAGCAGACCCGCCCAGGCGGCGACGCGCCCGACGCTGTTGTGAAAGCTTTCCAGCCCGCGCACCAGGCCCCACATGAACCACCCGCGCCAAAGCCCGATGGCCGTCAGCAACAGAAAGGCGGTGAAGACGACGAAAAACAGTTCGGTCGATGCGCCGTAATAGACAAACCGCATCACGGCCTGATTGTCGGACCAGTCCAGCCAGCTTGCAGGGTGGCTGAGCGCATAGCCGAAATTCCAGAACGACATGGCAATATTGCCGAAGAACCAGGCCAGACCGTCCAGCACTGCGCCGAACGCCCCGCCCGAGGCCGCCTCATCCATGGCCCTACCCCCGTTTCATGTTGTGTCGTGTGCCCGCCCGGACCGCGGGCGGCATCGTCAAAAGAGATGCGCCCCCGCAAGCCGGCGGGGGCGCATATCAGGCTACCCGCCCGATCAGATCCCCAACACGCGGTTACGCTGCGCGGTGAAGGTGCCTTCGGACCGCGCGATCCACGGGGCCGAGGATTGCAGCGAGGTCATGTAGCTGTCGTAGCATCTGGCATACAGCTCGTCGCCCATGCTTTCCTCGACCACTTCCTTGGCCGCCGCGCCGAATGCGTCCCAGACGCTGTCGGGGAATTCCATCACCTTGACGCCGCCCGACTGCAGGCGCTGAAGCGCCGCCGAGTTGTTGGCCATGAACAGCGACATCGTCCAGATGTTGCCCGCGCGGGCCACCTGCGACACGATCTCCTGCTGCACGGGTGTCAGGCTTTCGTAGACGTCCAGGTTCATGGTCAGGTTCAGGTTCGGACCCGGCTCGTGGAAACCACCGGTATAGTAGGTCTTGGTGATTTCCTGGAAACCGGCCTTTTCATCCGCCCAGGGCCCGATCCACTCGGTGCCGTCGATGGCGCCCGACGACAGCGCCTGGTAGACTTCGGCACCGGGCAGGTTCTGCACCGACGCGCCCAGCTTGCCCAACACCTGGCCGCCCTGGCCCGGCATGCGGAACTTGAGGCCCTGGAAATCTTCGGGGCTGTTCATTTCCTTGGCGAACCAGCCGCCGGACTGCGGGCCGGTGTTGCCCGACGAAAACGCCTTGAGGCCGAAGATCGAATACAGCTCGTCGGACAGCTCGCCGCCGCCATCGTGATAGATCCAGTTGGCATATTCCATGAAGGTCATGCCGAAGGGGATCTGGCTGAAAAAGCTGATCGCCGGGTGCTGGCCAAGGAAATAGTAGTCCACACCGTGGTACATGTCGGCCTGACCGGCGGACACGGCGTCGAACACCTCGAACGCCCCGACAAGCTCACCGGCGGCCTTGAGGTCGACGGTCAGCTGGCCGTCGGTCGCGGCGGTGATCTGGTCTGCGCAATATTGCGCGCTGTCGTGAACCCCGGCGAGGCCGCGACCCCAGGTGGTCACAAGCGTGAGGGTGCGCTTGCCCTGCGCATAGGCAGGCGCAGCCAGCGACGTGGCGGCAGCAGCGGCACCACCGGCGGTGGTAGCGCGCAAAAAGGAACGGCGATCCATGTATGTCCTCCCGATTTGACGTGCGGGTGAGGCTCCTCCCCTTCCCGCGCGGATCGTTTCGTGTCGGCAACTTTAAGGCTGCCGACACCGCTAGAGAATACCCACTGCTACGGAGATGGGCAGGTTTATTTCGCCCCCGGCCGGTTTTTTTTGCGATTTTTGCCTTCTGTCGACCTGTCCCGGCACAGGACAACGGGGTTTATCGGCGCGCCGCCTTGGGCTAACGCCCTTGCATGCCCGCGATTCTCGACCGCCTGCACCTGACCTATGGCCAGAAGCTTTTCCTTCTGGCGTCGGTGCCGCTGACCCTGTCGGCGGCCTCGATCGCGTTGGTCGTCGCCTGGCAATCCAACGCCATGGCCACCCGCGAGATCCACGCGCTTGAGACGCAACTGATCGAAACCAAGATGCAGGAGCTGCGCAACTACGTCACCCAGGCACGTAACGGGTTCTATTTCATCTACGGCAGCGCCGCCCCCGACGATGCAGACGCCAAGACACAGGTGGCGCAGATCCTCGCGGCGATGATCTACGGCGAGGACGGGTCGTTCTTTGTCTACGATTACGACGGGACGAACCTTGTCTCGCCGCGCCGCACCGAGATGATCGGCAAGGACTGGTCGGGCCTGACCGACCCCGAAGGCACCCCCATCACCGACCGCCTGATCGAAATCGCGCGCGCCGGGTCGGGCTACCATGACTACCTCTGGCCCAAGCCGTCGACCGGCGAAGAGGCGAGGATGATCTCGTTCGTGCTGGGCTTTCAGGATTGGCAATGGGCCGTCGGCACCGGCGTCTGGATCGACGACATCACCCGCGAGATCGCCGCCGCCCGCGCCGGGGTCGAAGCGCAGGTGAGGCACACCTTCCTGTATATCGGGGGGATCACGCTGACAGCGCTGCTGATGGTGTCCTTTTCGGGGCTGATGATGAACCTGCGCGAACGGCGGCTGGTGGATGCCAAGCTCAAGGAACTGACGCAGCGGGTGTTCGATGCCCAGGAAGAGGAACGCGGTCGCGTCGCGCGCGAATTGCACGACGGTATCAGCCAGATCCTCGTCGGGGTGAAATACACGCTGGATATTGCCAGGCGGCGCCTGAGTGCCGGCGACGCACGCGCCGGCGAGGCGCTGGCGCGGGGGCAGGAAAACCTGTCCGGTGCCATCCAGGAAGTGCGCCGCATCAGCCGCGATCTGCGCCCCGGAACGCTTGACGATCTTGGCCTTGGCCCGGCGCTCAAGGCGCTGACCGAAGAGTTCCACACCCGGACCGGCATCGACACCTGTTTCGACACTGTGGTGTTCCGCAACCGGATCGACCAGGAGGGGCGCATCGCGCTGTATCGCATCGCCCAGGAGGCGCTGACCAACGTCGACCGCCACGCCGGCGCCACCCGTGTCGACATCGACCTGCGCGGCCACCGGCGCGGTTGCACCCTGCGGATTGCCGACAACGGCTGCGGCATCGACCGCGACACCCAGGACCGGCGCGGCATCGGCCTGCGAAACATGCAGGAACGCATGGATCAACTTGGCGGCGCGCTGCGGGTGTTGTCATCGCGCGAGGGCACCGTTATCGAAGCCGAAATTCCCCTGTCGCACCTGCTTCCGCCCGAAGGCAGCATGCCCTCGGCTTGGCCTGGCACATAAGGCACCCCGCATGAGCAACACCCGCGTCGTGATCGTGGACGATCACCCCCTTGTCGCCGAGGGCATCGAGGCGATCCTGGAAAGCTATGACGATATCACCGTTGCCGCGACCCTCGCGGGTGGGCAGGAAATGATTGACCGGCTGGACGAGCTGGGCCCCGACGTGATCCTGATGGATCTGAACATGCCGGGGCTGAACGGGCTGTCCGCGACCGAAATGATCCTGGAACGCCGACCCGAAACGCGCATCCTGGTGCTGTCGATGCATGACACGCCCGAATATATATCGACCGCGCTGGGGCATGGCGCGGTGGGCTATGTTCTCAAGGACGTGCCAAGCGAAGAGGTGAAGCAGGCCATCGATGCGGTGATGCGCGGCGAACGCTACCTTTGCACCGGTGCGGTCCGGGCGCTGCGCCCGGAGATGTCGGGCGGGCGAGAGCAACTGACCAACCGTGAACAGGCTGTGCTGTTGCAACTGGCGCTGGGCAAGTCGAACAAGGAAGTCGCCGTAAAGCTGGATATTTCGGTGCGCACCGTCGAAACCCACCGCAAGAACATCAAACGCAAGCTGGGGATCAGTTCGACTGCCGGGTTGACCCGCTACGCGCTGGAACACGGCATGCTGCAGGGAACCGGGGTCAACGTCTGATGCGTCGGTCCTGGCGTCGGAGTATCAGATCACGACGCCGGGCAGCGCCTGACTGGCACCTGGCGCGCCGGTGACCGGAATGACCATCGAATGGGCGCCATCGTCATCGGCGGCAATGCCGTCGTGATGCTGTGCCGGGGTCAGCCAAAAGCCGATCCCCATAAGGGCAACAAGCACCACGGCCTTGACCATGTTGAAATCGCGAACCCGGTGGTGCGGAACCGTCTGGAGGTGCATGTCGTGATCCCTCGTCCTTGTGAAGCCGATGCCTCAACCGTTTGCGATAGCCTGCCCCAATGGCATGTTTCATGCAATTCACGTCTGCGCGCGGGAAGCGTGTAGACATGGCCTATCTGCGGGGCTGCCGACGTGCGTTTCGAATACCCCCCTATTTCTTTACGAATATTGCCGTTCTTCCAGGATATTTGAAACTTTCGAAAACAAAAACGCCGCGCGGGACAGATTCGACGGTTGACCTCTGCCCCCTGCCCGCCTAATGTCCGCTCCGCGCAACCTCAAAGGAATGCCCAGGGTGGACCGACTGGTACATATTGTAGGAACAAGGCGCATGGGCCGGTAAAACGGAGCCATAACGGATCCCCATGCGCCCCCGATCACCCTCGGGGGCTTTTTTATTGCGCAAGACCAAATGCAATGACGTCGTAAACGGAGACACGCGATGACACGTCAGATGACCGGAGCGAAAATGTTGGTTCAGGCCCTCAAGGATCAGGGTGTGGACACCGTATTCGGCTACCCCGGCGGCGCGGTGCTACCGATTTACGACGAGATCTTTCAGCAAAATGACATCCAGCACGTTCTTGTCCGCCATGAGCAGGCCGCCGTTCACGCCGCCGAAGGCTATGCCCGCTCGACCGGCAGGGTCGGCGTGGCGCTGGTGACCTCGGGGCCCGGAGCGACAAATGCAGTGACCGGGCTGACCGATGCGCTGATGGATTCGATCCCGATCATCGTGCTGTCGGGCCAGGTCCCGACCTTCATGATCGGCTCGGATGCCTTTCAGGAGGCGGACACCGTCGGCATCACCCGCCCTTGCACGAAACACAACTGGCTGGTCAAGGACACGGCCAAGCTGTCGTCGGTGATCCATCAGGCGTTCCATGTGGCCTCGTCCGGCCGCCCCGGCCCCGTGCTGGTCGACATTCCCAAGGACGTGCAATTCGCATCCGCCGAATACACCCCAAAACCCAAGGCGCCGGTCGGCCATTACCAGCCGCAGGTCAAGGGCGACATGGAAACCATCACCGCGCTGGTCGAAGCGATCGAGACCGCCGAAAGGCCGGTATTCTATACCGGCGGCGGCGTCATCAATTCCGGCCCCGGCGCCAGCCAGCTTCTGCGCGAACTGGTCGAGGCGACGGGCATTCCCATCACCTCGACGCTGATGGGGCTTGGCGCCTACCCGGCCTCGGGCAAGAACTGGCTTGGCATGCTGGGGATGCATGGCCTTTACGAAGCCAACATGGCGATGCACGGCTGCGATCTGCTGATCAACATCGGCGCGCGGTTCGATGACCGGATCACCGGGCGTCTGGATGCGTTCTCGCCGAACTCGAAAAAGGCGCATATCGACATCGACCCCAGCTCGATCAACAAGGTCATCAAGACCGACCTGCCGATCGTGGGGGACGTCGGCCATGTGCTGGAAGACATGCTCAGGGTCTGGAAGGCGCGCGGACGCAAGGTCAATCGCGAAGGCCTGGCAACGTGGTGGCGCCGCATCGACGAGTGGCGCACGGTCAAGTGCCTGACCTACAAGACCTCGGATACGGTCATAAAACCGCAATACGCGCTGGAACGCCTTGAAGCGCTGACCAAGGGGATGGACCGCTACATCACCACCGAAGTCGGCCAGCACCAGATGTGGGCGGCGCAGTTCCTCGGGTTCGAAGACCCCAACCGCTGGATGACGAGCGGTGGTCTCGGGACCATGGGTTACGGATTCCCGTCTTCCATCGGAGTGCAGATGGCGCATCCCGACAGCCTGGTCATCAACGTCGCGGGCGAAGCGTCGTGGCTTATGAACATGCAGGAAATGGGCACGGCCGTTCAGTATCGGCTGCCGGTCAAGCAGTTTATCCTTAACAACGAACGGCTTGGCATGGTACGCCAGTGGCAGCAATTGCTTCACGGCGAACGCTATTCGTCAAGCTGGTCCGAGGCGCTGCCCGATTTCGTCAAGCTGGCCGAGGCGTTCGGGGCCAAAGGCATCCTCTGCAAAAATCCCGGCGATCTGGACGATGCGATCATGGAGATGCTGAACCACGACGGCCCGGTGATCTTTGACTGCCTTGTCGAAAAGCATGAAAACTGCTTCCCGATGATCCCCTCTGGCGAGCCCCACAACAAGATGCTGCTTGGCGACGCCAAAGCCACCAACGCCATCGCGGGCAAAGGGGCCGTGCTGGTCTGAGACCGCGCCAAAGCCCAAGATTTTTCGTACGAAAAATCTTGGGCGCCCTCCGCATCCAGAAGATTTTTCGTACGAAAAATCTTCGATCTTCCGACCGGAAAGGAATTTCAGATGTCCCCGCTACAGATCAAGAAGGGCTCGAACAAGCATTCTGCCTACAACCTCCGCCCGACCTTCTCGGATGTGCAGGAAGCGCACACGATCACCGTTTTGGTGGAAAACGAACCGGGCGTTCTTGCCCGTGTGATCGGCCTGTTTTCGGGTCGCGGCTACAACATCGACAGCCTGACGGTGGCCGAGGTCGACCACCAAGGCCACCTGTCGCGGATCACCATCGTCACCACTGGCACGCCGCAGGTGATCGAACAGATCAAGGCGCAGCTGGGACGCATCGTTTCGGTGCGCGAAGTACATGACCTCACCGCCGAGGGAGCGTCAGTCGAACGCGAACTGGCGCTGATGAAGGTCACTGGCAGCGGCGAAAAACGCGTCGAGGCATTGCGCTTGGCCGACATATTCAGGGCCAACGTCGTGGATTCGACACTGGAAAGCTTCATCTTCCAGCTCACCGGCGCCCCTGATAAAATCGACGCTTTTGCCGACCTCATGCGCCCGCTTGGACTGATACAGGTCGCCCGGACCGGGGTCGCGGCTCTGGCCCGAGGTCAGGGCCAGAGCTGATCTGCGTGGTCAGCCCGCCTGGGACGCCCTGAGCGTTCCAGGCAGCAATTTCTGTGCCGGAAATGGCACGACATTGCCCTCCGGGCGCCCTGTCGTGCGGCGGGGCGCGGACCTGACGCGCGTCGTGTCGACCTTTTGCAGCACTTCGGCCAGTTCAGGGCAGTGTTTTTGTGCCAGCAGGCGCGGATTGCGCGCGAAGCGCAGATTGCGATCCTGCCTCATGTCGAATTGTATCAAATCCCCAGCATCAAGCGACACGCCCGCGTGGAGGTTGCTCTCGGTGTCGGGATAAAGTGCGAGATCTCCCTGATCTTCGCACCAGATGACCGCCTTGTGTTCCTGGCGGTCCGCCCAAAGCACCACACCGTACATCGTTTGTGTCATGGTTGTCCCCTTGTCGGTCCCCTGGGGTCGAGCATGCGCAATTCCTGCCACAGGCACATCGGAAGAAACGTGTCTCGGGGTTGCTTTTTGTGTCCGGCGTCGTATCAATTGGCGCCACATCGCGTCAGGTGTGACGCCAATGAGCATCAGACGTCCGTGTGCGACAAGAATCTTGCGCCGGGCGGCCACAGGTCAGACGATAGCATCGATATATGAAGGACAACTAAATGGCGACTCTTCCGCGCGACCGCGACGCCCAGCCCAGCCCGGCCGAATTGCGCGGCGTCTTTGGGGCGAACCTGCGTCAGCTCGGAGACCAAGCGCCGTCGATCTCGGCGCTCTGCCGCGATCTCGGAATCAACCGGACCCAATTCAACCGCTACCTTGCTGGCGAGAGCTTTCCACGTCCGGATGTGCTGCACCGGATCTGCCAGTTTTTCGACGTTGACGCGCGGATTCTGCTTGAGCCGGTCGGGGACATGGCCGCCGAACCCTCCGGAATGTTCAATCACCCCTTCATCGCGGAATTCGTCGGCGCCCAGATGACCGGCCTGACCGAAGACCACTTCCCCTCGGGGTTCTACCGGTTCAGCCGCGCCGCGTTCAGCGATACAGACCGTTTCGTGGTCGGGCTGGTGCATGTGTCGCGCGAACAGGGCTACACGTTCCTGCGCGGCTTCGAACCGAAAGAGGCCCTGAGCATGCACAACATGCCCACCGATCCGCGCACCCGCGAATTTCGCGGCCTCCTCATGCCTCAGGCCGAAGGTGTCGCCGCCATGGTCAGCCGGCGCGATGCCGTGACGAGCACCTTCAACTATCTTGCCCGGACCCCGGCCATCGCCAAGATCTTCTGGCTTGGCTACACCGTGCGCACCATGCCCGAGGACCCGATCGGCCGGCGCGTCGCCCGCCTTGTCTACGAATACCTCGGCACCAATACCGCGCAGATCCTGTCGACAGCGCGCAAGGCCGGATATGCGACCGAACAAGACCTGGAGCCGTTCCACCGCAAGCAGCTTCGCATCGCGCAGCCGTTCTTCTGATCCGGGACACCGCACGCTCATGCGGGCATCGCGCCCGTCAGATCGCCCTGGATGGCCCCGGCTTTCAGCAAATCGTACAGGTGCCAGGTGGCATGGCCCAGAACCGGCAGGACCACGAAAAGCCCGAGAAACGCGGGCAGCATCGCAAGCAGGGTCGCCAGCGCGATGAACCCCGCCCAGCCGAACATCAACACGGGCTGCGCCGCCACATATTGGAACGACGCGATCATGGCGGTGACGAAATCGATCTCGCGGTCCAGCAGCATCGGCAGCGCCAGAACGGTAATCATGTAAAGCAGCGCGGCAAAGCCCGCCCCCACCGCCGTTCCGATCAACAGCATCGTGATGCCGTTCGACGTCAGGAACACCTCGGGGCTCGACGACACATTCGTCATGACCGACAGCCCGAGAAACAGGGCAAAGATCATGTGTCCCAGAAAGAACCAGAACAGAAAGACGATCACGATCACCGCGCAGATCGACGGCAACTGGCGTTTCGACTGGCGCAGGATGACAGTGAAAACCTGCGCCCAGTCCATTGCAAGCCCACGCTCCAGCCGCCGGCTGACGTCATAGAACCCAACCGCCGCGAACGGACCCAACAGTGGAAAGCCGATCGCCGCAAGCACCAGCCAGAAGGTCTGCCCGGTGATCCATGTGACCCATGTCATGAACAGCCCTGCCGCAACGTAGAATCCCGCAAAGACCAATGCAAAGCCCGGCGCCCGTTTCAGATCCGCGCCTCCGCGACGCAGTGCCTCGATGAGAGTGGGCAAGGTCACTCGCGCCAGCGGCGGAACCCCTGGCGTCGCATCTGTGAGCATCCCGTCCTCCATGGTCCGATCCGTGCCTCCGGGGCAAACTCTGCCCGACGGTCACGCCCTCATGCAAGAAAATTTGCACACTCTCCCGCTGCCCACGCACGCTGTCCGACTTGTGAACAGTGCGCCGCGGGCCTATCTGTGGCCCCGCGAGCAAGGAGCCACCGGTGGCAAGGACGCAGAACACACGCGGCGGCGCGGCCGACTGGATTGCCGACCGGACGCTGCGCGGGCTGATCGCCCTGGCGCTGGCCCTGCCGCACCCAACGCGGGTGCGGCTCATGGGCTGGATGGTGCGGCGCGTGATCGGGCCTCTGGCCGGGTACAGGCGCCGCGCGTTGGATAACCTTGCCTATGCGCGGCCCGCTCTGACAGACGACGAGCGGCGCCGCATCGCGGACGCCGTTCTGGACAACGCGGGCCGCACGATGATCGAAAACTACGACGTGCCAGGGCTGTTGGCCCGCATGGCCGATGCCCGGATCGACGGCGCGGGCGTTCCCGACATGGAACACGCCCGCGCCGAAGGCCGCCCCATCCTGTTCGTCACCGGCCATTTCGGAAACTTCGAAGCGCCGCGCGCGGCGCTCGTGGCGCGCGGCTGGCGCATTGGCGGGCTGTATCGCCCGATGGCCAATCCGTTCTTCAACGCGCATTATGCGGCGAACATGCATGCGCTCAGCAATCCGGTGTTCGAACAGGGACGGCGCGGCACCATGGGTCTGCTGCGCCACATCAAGAAAGGCGGCATGGGCGTTCTGCTGTTCGATGTCTATTCCAGCGACGGCGTGCCCATCGACTTTCTGGGCAAGCCCGCGCCCACGCTCACCTCGGCGGCGGACATCGCGCTGCGCACCGGCGCCCTGTTCGTGCCGTTCTTCGGCATCCGGCGACCCGATGGCATCGGCTTCGATGTGGTGTTCGAAGCCGCCATTCCGCACGGCGATCCTGCCGAGATGATGCACGAGGCGACCCGACGGCTGGAAGCGCGCATCGACGCCGACCCCGGCCAGTGGTTCTGGATCCATCGCCGCTGGAAACCGCGGCGCCAGGCCAAGCGTCAGCGCAAGCGCGACGCGGCCAATATCGGGCCGTAACCCTTTTCCTGCAGGATCACGACCACCGGATCGTCGCCCGTCACCTCGGCCTGCATTTCCAGCGGGGCCTCGCCGTTCCACAGCCCCAGGACCTGCCAACCATGGGCAATGTGGGTGTAGAACACGGTGCGCCCCTCGTTCTCGCCCGCCGTGATGTCGACCGTCGCCCTGGGGGTGTAGCGCACAAGATGCACCAGCGTTTCGGGCAGCGGCCCCAGCGGATCGGCCCGGATCAGCAACATATCGCCATCGCGCGTGATCGTCAGCGTCGCGAGGGCCGGTGCGTCCAGCGCGTGCTGCACCGCGTCCATCACCTTCATCGGGCGCGATCCGACCACGTCGAACGCGCCGCCGATCATCATTTGCGGTGTGTAGATCGACCGCCGCCCCGCCGCGCGTGCATAGCCTTTTTGGCGTTTGGTAAACGCCGGATCGCCGAAGCTGTCGCGCCAGCCGATGTAATCCCAGTAATCCACATGCAGCGCCAGGGCGATCACGTCGTCGCGCTGCCCCAGTTCGGCAAGCACCGCGTCGGCTGCGGGGCAGGAAATGCACCCCTGCGAGGTGAAAAGCTCGACCACCACCGGCGAGTCATGGTCCCGCGAACGTTCCTGCGCAAGCGTGGCGCTTCCGGCGACCGCGAGGCATGTCGTCGCGATCCAGCTGGTGAGTCGGTACATATGCCGCAAGATCCCGTGTCTGTTCCCGTTCCAAGGGCTACCCAAGCCGGTTTGAAATGGCCAATCAAGGTTTTGCGAGAGCCTGTGCCTGGCTGTTAGCGCAACTAAGCGGCATTTTTTTGTATTCTACGGTATACAAGGCGGCTCATTCCCCTTGAATGCAACTACAGCTTGATGCAGATAACGTGCCAAGCGAACCCTTTTCTCAAGCATCTGCAAGGGAGCCAACCATGCCCATCACCGTCGGCCAGGATACTTCGAGCACGCGCAAGTCGCTCGACGTCAACGGCAAGTCCTATGCCTATTATTCCATTCCCGCGGCCGAAGCCGCCGGTCTTGGCGAATTTTCCAAGCTTCCCGCCGCGCTCAAGGTCGTGCTTGAGAACATGCTGCGCTTCGAGGACGGCAAGACCGTTTCCGTCGATGACATCAAGGCGTTCTCCGACTGGGGCAAGAACGGCGGCAAGGGCGATCGCGAACTCGCCTACCGGCCAGCCCGGGTGCTGATGCAGGACTTCACCGGCGTTCCCGCCGTGGTCGACCTGGCCGCCATGCGCGACGGCATCAAGGCCCTTGGCGGCGATGCGCAAAAGATCAATCCGCTGAACCCGGTCGATCTGGTCATCGACCATTCGGTCATGATCGACGAATTCGGCAACCCACGCGCGTTCCAGATGAACGTCGACCGCGAATACGAGCGCAACATCGAGCGTTACGAATTCCTCAAGTGGGGCCAGTCGGCATTCAACAACTTCCGCGTTGTCCCCCCCGGCACGGGCATCTGCCACCAGGTGAACCTGGAATATCTGGCCCAGACCGTCTGGACCGACGCGGATCAGGACGGCGTCGAAGTCGCCTACCCCGATACGCTTGTGGGCACCGACAGCCACACCACCATGGTCAACGGCGCTGCCGTTCTGGGCTGGGGCGTGGGCGGCATCGAAGCCGAGGCCGCGATGCTGGGCCAGCCGATTTCGATGCTCATCCCCGAAGTCGTCGGCTTCAAGCTGACCGGCGAGATGATGGAAGGCACCACCGGCACCGACCTCGTGCTCAAGGTCGTGGAGATGCTGCGTGAAAAGGGCGTGGTCGGCAAGTTCGTCGAATTCTACGGCCCCGGCCTCGACAACCTGCCGCTGGCGCAGCGCGCCACCATCGCCAACATGGCGCCCGAATACGGCGCGACCTGTGGCTTCTTCCCGATCGACGCGGAAACCATCCGTTACCTCGAACAGTCGGGCCGCGAAAAGGACCGCATCGCGCTGGTCGAAGCCTATGCCAAGGCCAACGGCATGTGGCGCACCCCGGATTACGCGCCCGTCTATACCGACACGCTGTCGCTGGACATGAAAACCATCGTTCCGGCCATTTCCGGCCCCAAGCGTCCGCAGGATTACATCACGCTGGACGCCGCCGCCCCGGCTTTCGCCAAGTTCGTCGAAGGTCAGCGGTCCGGCAAGGACGCCTCGGCCAGTTCCGAAGTCCGCTGGGAAGGTGAAGGCGGCGCGCCCGAACCGACCGAGATTCCCGGCGATGAAGGTCACCACAACAAGGGCTGGTATCAGACCGACGAAGGCCCCTACCAGTTGCATGACGGGTCCATCGTGATCGCGTCGATCACCTCCTGCACCAACACGTCGAACCCCTATGTGATGATCGGCGCCGGGCTTGTGGCCCGCAAGGCACGCGCGCTTGGTCTGAACCGCAAGCCCTGGGTGAAAACCTCGCTCGCGCCCGGCTCGCAGGTCGTGTCCGACTACCTTGAGGCCGCCAACCTGCAAGAGGATCTGGACGCCATCGGCTTCAACCTCGTGGGCTATGGCTGCACCACCTGTATCGGCAACTCCGGCCCGCTGGACGCGCCGATCAGCAAGGCGATCAACGATTACGACCTGATCGCCACCTCGGTGCTGTCGGGCAACCGCAACTTCGAAGGCCGGATTTCGCCGGACGTACGCGCCAACTACCTCGCCTCGCCGCCGCTCGTGGTGGCCTATGCGCTGGTGGGCGACATGAACGTCGACATCACCACCGAACCGCTGGGCAAGGACAAGGACGGCAACGACGTTTTCCTGAAAGACATCTGGCCGTCTAACGCCGAAATCGCCGAGCTGGTCGAAAAGACCGTCACCCGCGAATCCTTCCAGTCGAAATATGCCGACGTGTTCAAGGGTGACGAGAAATGGCAGGCCGTCGAGGTCAAGGGTGGCGAAACATACAGCTGGCCCGCCACCTCGACCTATGTACAGAACCCACCGTATTTCCAGGGCATGTCCAGGGATCCGGGCGTCATCACCAATATCGAGAACGCGCATGTTCTGGCGGTTCTCGGAGACATGATCACCACCGACCACATCTCGCCCGCCGGCTCGTTCAAGGAAAGCACGCCCGCCGGGCAGTACCTGATCGAACGCCAGGTCCCGGTGCGCGAATTCAACTCGTACGGGTCGCGTCGCGGTAACCACGAGGTGATGATGCGCGGTACCTTCGCCAACATCCGCATCAAGAACGAGATGCTGGACGGGGTCGAAGGCGGCTACACGCTGGACCCGAACGGCAATCAGGCGTCGATCTACGACGCGGCGATGGCCTATCAGGAACAGGGCACGCCGCTGGTGATTTTCGGCGGTGAACTGTACGGCGCGGGGTCCTCGCGTGACTGGGCGGCCAAGGGCACGGCGCTTCTGGGCGTCAAGGCTGTGATCGCCGAAAGTTTCGAGCGTATCCACCGGTCGAACCTGGTGGGCATGGGCGTCATCCCATTCGAATTCACCGGGGCGGACACGCGTGAGACGCTGAAGCTGACCGGCAAGGAAACCGTGTCGATCACCGGACTTGACGATGTGAAGCCCGGCCAGATGACCCCGTGCGTGATCACCTATGCGGATGGCGCGACCAGGGAAATCACCCTCAAGTGCCGCATCGATACCGCGATCGAACGCGAATACGTCGAACATGGCGGCGTTCTGCACTATGTGCTGCGCGACCTCGCCAAGTCGTAACGCCACAGCGACAAGACAGGAAAAGACCCGCCAGAGCGATCTGGCGGGTCTTTTTATCTGTCGGCGACGCTCAACCGCGCCCCAGCTCATCCTTCAGCGTCGGCAGCGTGTCTCCGGGCGCGGGCGTTGCCTCCCACACCGCCCGCGCGATGGCCCGCGACAGGCACAGGCTCGCCGCGTGACCAATTCCCGCAAGTTGCGCCCCCGGCGCATCAAGCGCGCGCGCGCCGGTTGACGCGGCAAACACCAGATCGCCATCCATCGGAGAATGCGCCGGCAGAATCGCCCGCCCGATGCCGTCATGAGCGGCCACCGCCATGCGGTGACACTGCGCCTTGTCCAACGCCGCATCGGTCGCCACCACCGCGATGGTGGTGTTGCCCAGCCCCGCCATGGCGGACACCTTGCGCGAGGCCGGCAAGTGGATCGACGGCACCGGATCCACGCCCAGCCCGCCGAACTCGCCCTCAATCTCAAACGGTGCCGCCCAGAAATGCCGCCCCGACGGCGTGGTCACGCTGCCCATCGGGTTCACCGCCACCAACGCCCCCACGGTCACTCCATCGTCCAGCACAAGGCTCGCCGACCCAAGCCCGCCCTTGTGCATCGCCGTCTGGGCGCCGCAGCCCGCGCCGACGCTGCCAAGCGCAAAACGATCGCCTGCCGCCCCGAACGCGGCCTGCCCCAGCGCCGGATATGGCGAAACGACCCAGCCCTTGTCCCCACCATTCAACAAATCGAACAGAATCGCCGCGGGCACGATCGGCACCCGCGCCGACAGCACCGAAAATCCGCGCCCCGCCGCGTGAAGCGACTCCATGACCCCCTGCGCCGCAGCCAGGCCAAAGGCGCTGCCCCCGGACAAGACCAGCGCATCGACGCCGGGCGCGCTTTTGTCCGGTGCCAGCAAATCCGTCTCACGCGTGCCGGGAGCGCCGCCCATTACCGCAACCGATGCCGCAAGCGGGGCATCTGCGGTCACCACGGTGACGCCGGATTTCAGCACCGCGTCCTCGGCGTTCCCGACCCGCAGGCCGTTGACATCGGTGATCAGGTTCCTGGGTCCGGGCCGCATGCTACCTCTCCATCAAGCTGCCCCGAACCTCGCCCGCGCCGACGCGGCGCGCAACCCCGCCCTTCATCTTGCCCGATAAACTCCGGGGGGCCGAAGGCGGGGGCAGCGCCCCCTGCCCGCTCGGGATTATGCGGAAATGCTCGGCCCGGTCTGGACCGGCGCGGCGAGGCACCCCGGCACTGTCATGACCGTCGAATACCGGCCGTGCATCGTCACCAAGGGTGGCCTTGCGCCATTCCCTGGCATGGAACACGACCGCCGCGTCGCACGCCCTTCCGTCAAGCGTCGCGAACCTGTCGCGGCGGCGGACGTGCAAGGCGCGGCGCCGCGTCGAGCAGCAACTTGGTATACCAATGTTGCGGAGCAGCGAAAACCGATGCGGTCGGCCCCTGCTCGACGATCTTGCCCGCCTTCATCACCAGCAGCCGGTCTGTCACACCCCGCACCACCGAAAGGTCATGGCTGATAAACAGCGACGTCAGGCCGTGCCGGGTGGTCAGTTCTGCGATCAGATCCAGAATACGCGCCCGCACCCGGACATCCAGCGCCGACACCGCCTCGTCAAAAATCACCAGCTCGGGGCGGATGATCAGCGCGCGGGCGATGGCGATGCGCTGGCGTTGACCGCCGGAAAAGGCATGGATGTGGCGGCGCGCATCTTCGGGCGACAGCCCGACCTCGGTCAGAGCCCGCGCGATGGCGTCCTGCAGGGGGGCGTCCTGCGGTGGCGCTGCCAGGTGGAACGGTTCGGACACCAGCCGCCCGACGCGATGGCGCGGATTGAAGCTGCCATAGGGGTCCTGAAACACCGCCTGCATCCGGCGGCGGGTCGGCGGGGTGCCCACGGGCTGCCCATCCAACACGATGGTGCCGCCCTGCAACGGCTCCAGCCCCAGAATGGCACGGGTCAGGGTGGATTTCCCGCATCCGGATTCGCCCACCAGGCCGACGCGTTCGCCCTTGGCGATCGTCAGGCTGACGCCATCCACGGCACGGATCTCAGGGGCGCGGCGCAGGCCGACGCGGCGGCCGGGATAGCTGCGGACGACGTCGCGCGCCACAAGAAGCGGCCCCCCCGGCACCGGGGGGGCCAGGTGCGGGCGGTGGAAGGACGCGTCCAGCAGCGCCTGCGTGTAGGGGTGACATCGCTGGCGCAGAACCTCGGCGGTGGCACCGGTTTCGACGATGGTGCCCTCTTTCATCACCGCGATCCGGTCGGCGTGTTGCGCCACCACCGCAAGATCATGGGTGATGAGCAACATCCCCATGCCGTCGTCCTTCACCAGCCGGTCCAGAAGGTCAAGGATCTGCGCTTGCGTGGTGACATCCAGCGCCGTGGTCGGCTCGTCCGCGATCAGCAGCTTGGGCCGCATGGCGATGGCCATGGCGATGACCACGCGCTGACGCTGCCCGCCCGACAATTCGTGCGGGTAGCGCGAGGGCGGAATCCGCGCCGGGTCCAGCCCGGTGCGGGCCAGCAGCTGTGCCGCGCCGTGGTGCGCCGCCGCGCGGCGCATGGCACCGTGAATGCGCAGGGTTTCTGCCACCTGGTCGCCGATGCGGTGAAACGGGTTGAGCGCGGTCATCGGTTCCTGAAACACCATGCCGATGTCGCGGCCCCGGCGGGCGTTCATGGCGCGGTCCGGCAGCGGCAACAGGTCTTGCCCGCTCAGCGCGATGCTGCCCGTGGCGGTCGCCGCATCCGGCAGCAGGCCCATGGTCGCAAGTGCGGTCATGGATTTCCCCGAGCCGGATTCGCCGGTCAGCGCGAGGATCTCACCTGGGTCGAGGGTCAGGGCGACATTGTCGAGGATCTGTTTCGACCCGATGCGCAGCGACAGGGCCGCGATGTCCAAAAGAGGCGCCGCCGCCAGCGAATCGCGGTTCTGCCCGGTGTGTTTCCCGCCCGAAGTGTCCATCAGGTCGCTCCTGGCCCCAGCCGAGGATCGAGCCGGTCGCGCAGCCCGTCCCCCAGCAGGTTCAGGCCAAGCACTGTCAGCACGATGGCGGCCCCCGGAATGATCGCCACATGAGGCGCGAGCGCCACCATGGTCTGGGCATCCGCAAGCATCCTGCCCCAGGACGGGACGGGCGGCTGTGCGCCCAGGCCGACATAGGACAGCCCCGCCTCGGCCAGGATTCCAAGCGAAAACTGGATCGTCCCCTGCACGACCAGCAGATTCAACACGTTGGGCAGGATATGTTCGGCGCTGATGCGCGGGGCGGTCTTGCCGGCGGTGCGGGCCGCAAGAATGAAATCGCGCCGCCACAGCGGCAGCGCCGCTCCGCGTGTCATCCGGGCAAAGACGGGAATGTTGAAGATGCCGATGGCAAGGATGGCGTTCACCGCGCCCGGACCCAGGATCGCCGTCAGCAGGATGGCAATGACAAGGCTGGGAAAGGCGAAAACGAGGTCGTTCAGACGCATGATGACCTCATCCAGCGCCCCGCCGTGACGGGCGGCGGCGGCAAGGCCCAGCGGCACGCCCGCTCCCATGCCGATGCCCACCGCCACCAGCGCCACCGCCAGCGACGTGCGCGCGCCGGTCATGATCATGCTCAGCATGTCGCGGCCCAGATGATCGGTGCCAAGCCAATGCGGCGCCGACGGCGGCTGCAACCGCGCGGGGATGTTCACGGTGGTGACATCCCCCGGAGTCCAGATGAACGATGCCAGCGCGGCGGCGATCATCAGCGCACTCAGCAGCGCGCCAAGGGCAAGCGTTTTCATTGCGCCCTCAGCCGGGGATCGGCGGCGACATAGGCCAGATCGGTCAGCAGGTTGACCACGATCACCGCGAACACCAGCAGCATCGTCACCGATTCCACCACGATCAGGTCGCGCTGGGTGATCGCCTGAAAGATCAGCCGCCCGAGGCCCGGCAGAAAGAACACCTGCTCGATGATGATCGCCCCCGCCAGCAGGAACGAGAATTGCAGCCCGAGAATCGTCAGCACAGGGATCAGCGCCGCCCGCAGCCCGTGCCGCCACAGCGTCTGGCGGCGCGACAGGCCCTTGGCGCGGGCGGTGCGGATGAAGTCTTCGGCAAGGATATCGATGAGCGATGACCGCAGCACCCGCGCCAGGATCGCGGCCTGCGGCAAGGCCAGCGCCACCGCCGGAAGCGTCAGCGATTTCAGCGCCAGAAGCGGGTCGGACCAGCCGGGAAAGCCGCCCGCGCTGAACCAGCGCAGCTTCAGCGCGAACAGCAGGACCAGCAGCATGGCGAACCAGAAATTCGGCACCGCGATGCCCAGTTGCGTGGCCCCGACAACCGACAGATCCGCCAGGCGCCCCCGATGCGTGGCGGCAATGATCCCGGCGGGCAGCGCAATCAGCACCGACAGCCCCAGGGCATAAAGCGCCAGCGGCAGCGACACCTGCGCCCGTTCGGCGACCATCTGCGCCACCGGCGCACGATAGGTGTAGGACAGACCCAGATCGCCCCGCAGCATGCCGCCGACCCAGGCGAAATATCGCTGCAGCGGCGGCTGATCCAGCCCCAGTTCGACGCGCAGCGCCGCCACCGTGTCGGGCCGCGCGTTCATCCCCAGCATGAAGCTGGCCGGGTCGCCCGGCGCCACCTCGATCACCACAAAGATCACCACGGATGCAGCTGCAAGGCTCAGGGTCAGAATGACCAGCCGCCGGATCAGATATGCCGCCATCCTAGCGCACGATCGTTTCAAGCGGGTCGTAGCTGACGCCGACACCCCAGGCCGCATTGCCAAGGCTATCGGGTTTGTGCCGCAGGCCCGCCAGCTCGGCACGGCTGAAAAAACGCCGTTCGGTGACGACGCCTTCGGGGTCCTGCCAGTCGTCGGACACCGCCCCGCCCACCAGGGTGCAGCGAAAGAACAGTTCGACCTGATGAAATCCGCGCGTGGGGTCGTGAAATTCATTGACCAGGGCGATGTCGCCGACCGCGATGTCCAGCCCGGTTTCCTCGTGCAGCTCGCGCCGCAGGTTGTCGGGCAGCGACCTGCCCTTTTCTACGCCACCGCCGGGCGCGCACCACAGGTCGCTGACCCCGCCCGGATAGGCGTTGACCAGCAGCAGGCGATCCTGATGCAAAAGCAGCGCGCGGGTGGCAAGGCGGGGAAAGCTCATGACACGAATCTTTGCACCTTTAACGGGGCGGCGGAAGGGCTTATTCCCACCCCCAGCCACAGGAGACCGAAGATGATCGCGCTTGGATTCGAAGGCGCCCGCGTGATGCGCCATGACGGGTGGGACGATGGCCCCCTTGCCATGGCGCAGGGACGGATCGTTGACGGCGATGCCCCCCGCGTGGATCTGTCGGGCTACGACATCCTGCCGGGAATCGTCGATATCCATGGCGACGGATTCGAACGCCACATGGCGCCCCGTCGCGGCGCGCTGCGCGAACGCGCATCCGGGATCGTCGCCTGCGCCGCCGAGCTGGCCGCCAATGGCATCACCACCGCGATGCTGGCGCAGTTCTGGTCTTGGGAAGGTGGCATGCGCGGGCCTGAATTCGCAACAGAGGTTTTCGCCTCGGTCCAGGCGGTCGCACCGACGGTGCCGGTGGATCTGCGCCTGCAATTGCGGCTGGAGACGCATTTTCTGGACAGTTTCGCGGACGCCGAGGCGGCGATTGACCGATGGGGTATCCGTCAGGTGGTGTTCAACGATCACCTGCAGCACGACCGGATCGCGGCGGGGCGCAAGCCGCAACGCCTGACCGGACAGGCGCTGAAATCCGGCCGCTCGCCCGAGGCGCATCTGGCGATGATGACCGCGCTGCACGACCGGCGCGCCGAAGTGCCCGCGGCGCTGGATGCGATCTGTGCGCGGCTTGCGGCCAAGGGCGTGAACCTTGGCAGCCATGATGACCGCACCGCAAACGACCGCGCGATCTGGCGCGCGCGCGGGGCCCGTTTGTCGGAGTTTCCCGAAACCGCCGCAGCCGCCCGCGCCGCGGGCGGCGCCGGGGACGGTATCGTGCTGGGGGCGCCGAACGTGGTGCGCGGCGCGTCGCATGCGGGCAACATCGCCGCAGCGGATCTGATTGCCGCAGGGCTGTGCGACGCGCTCGCCTCGGATTACCACTACCCCGCCCCTGCCCGCGCCGCGTGGCGCTGCGTCGAACTGGGGCTGCTGAGCGAAGCGGCGGCGTGGCGGCTGATCTCGGATGGTCCGGCCCGGCTGCTTGGCCTGCACGACCGGGGCCGCATCGCGCCCGGTCTCAGGGCCGATCTCGCGATCCTCGATCGCCGCACAAGACGGGTCGCCGCGACGATCGCGGGCGGCCGGATCGCCTGGATGTCAGGCGACATCGCATCCCGTTTCATTGCGCGCGGCTGACGGACCTCGCGCAATGAAACGGCTCAGGCCGGGCAAGGCGAGTCCGCGCTCACTTGCACCGTTTCTCGGCATCCTCGATCGCGGCGGTGAACCCCATCAACGAGAACGTGTCCTTGGTCTGCGTGCCCCGCGCCGATCGCGCGGTCAGCACCGCATCCGTGCCGGACCGCATCGCCGTGATGAGCTTGGCGTCGTCCGCCGGGCTTGCGGGCCAGGCCCATTCGCCCTCGACATAAAGCTCGAACTGATTGCCGCTGACGTTGGCGTTCACCGTCGATCCGGGCGCAAACGGATAACCCCCGGTAAAGGCGACCTGCCCGGTCACGTTGGCGCCGGGGCGATAGAACACCATCAAAAGAATGTCGCCGCGCCGCACCGATACCACGCGCCCGTCCTTGGAGTTGACGCTTTCCTTGTAGGTGGTCACCGCCCAGCATTCACGCGGGTCGTTGCCTTCGAACACCGACCAGTCGGTGATCGCGTTCACGCGGTTTTGGCTCTCTTCCTGCGCCGGAGCCGTCGTTGCGATCGCAATCGCCGCGGCCCCGATCATCGAACCGAGAAATGCCTTCATGTCCTGCAGCCTCCAGCTGTCTTATTGCCTTGCGTTCGGCGTCGCGTCACGGCCCCTGATCCGGCGGACCGGAGCACGATCTCCGGAAGCTTTGGGCACACGACAAATTTCTACTCGACGGCGGCAGAATAGCCTGAAAAACACATGGTCATAAAGCCCCCGTTGGCAAGATATCGCTTAGATGTGAGGACCCGCCATGCCCCGCCCCGCCGTTCCCATGGTCGACGTCATCCGCGGGCCCTTTGCGGAAAGCGCGCACAGCGGTCACGCGGTGCTGTGCGACGACACCGGCGCGATTGTTCAGGCCTGGGGCGATGCCGATGCGGTGATCCTGCCGCGCAGCTCGGCCAAGATGATCCAGGCGTTGCCGCTGGTCGCCTCCGGCGCTGCCGACGCGCATCGCCTCGGCCCGCAGCGACTGGCGCTGTCCTGCGCATCGCACGAAGGCGCGCCCGTGCATGTGGCAGCGGTGAACGCCTGGCTGGCGGACCTTGGGTTGGGCGATGACGACCTGATCTGCGGCCCGCAGCCATCCCGCGACAAGGCGCTGAAACTGCAAATGATCCGAAACTACGAAAGCCCCTGCCGCGTCCACAACAACTGTTCAGGCAAACACGCGGGCTTTCTCACGCTGACCCGCCACCTGAAGGCCGGCGCCGACTACGTGGACCCCGCCCATCCGGTGCAGGTCGCCATCAAGGAGGCGTTCGAATCGGTCACCGGCGCGCCCTCGCCCGGCTTCGGGATTGACGGATGTTCGGCGCCGAACCTTGCGACCACGATGCATGGCATGGCGCGCGCCATGGCGTTTTATGCGTCGGCCCATACCCGCAACGATGCGCTGTCCCGCGCCGCCGCCGCGCTGACCGACGCCATGATCGCGCATCCGCTGCTGGTCGCCGGCGAAGGGCGCGCCTGCACCCGGCTGATGCGCGCGGCCCGCGAGCGCGTCGCCATCAAGACCGGCGCCGAGGGCTATTTCGTCGCCATCCTGCCGGACCGTAGACAGGGCCTTGCGCTCAAGATCACCGATGGCGCGACCCGAGCGTCCGATTGTGCCGTGGCGGCAATCCTGGTGCAGCTTGGTGTGCTTGATGCCGCTCACCCCGATGTCAAACGCTCGCTCAACCCGGATGTCCACAACTTCGCGGGCCTGACGACCGGCGAAATCCGCCCCGCCACGACCTTCCCCTGACGCGCGCGGTCAGACGAATTCTGACCTGGCGTACCCCTGCAAATAGAGCAGCGCCGAAAGATCGCCGCGGTTGATCCGCAGACCGCACTGGGCCTGCACCGACGGCTTGGCATGCAGCGCCACGCCCATGCCCGCGCGGGTCAGCATGTCCAGATCGTTCGCGCCGTCGCCCACCGCGATCACATCGGTCGGTGTGATCCCGAGCCGTGCGGTGATCTCTTCGAGCGCCTGCACCTTGGCCGCGCGCCCCAAAATCGGACGCGCGACCTCGCCGGTCAGATGACCGTTTTCGACAAGCAGCCTGTTGGCGCGGTTTTCGTCGAACCCGACCAGGTCGGCGACCCGCGCGGTGAACGCGGTAAAGCCGCCCGACACCAGCGCCGCATAGGCCCCCCCCTGTTTCATCGTGGCCAGCAACGCCGGCCCGCCGGGCATCAGGGTAATGCGGTCGGCCAGCACCGTGTCGATCACGGCTTCGGGCAGCCCGCGCAACAGCCCTACCCGTTCGGTCAACGCGCCTTCGAAATCCAGCTCGCCGTTCATGGCGCGGGCCGTGATGTCCTTGACCCGCGCGCCGACCCCGGCCTCATCCGCCAGTTCGTCGATGCATTCCTGCTGGATCATCGTCGAATCCATATCCGCCAGCAGCATCTTCTTGCGGCGCCCCGCGGCGGGCAGCAGGTTCAGGTCGGCCCGATCGGCAACCGAGGCGCGCAGATCGTCAAGGTTCTGCGGCGCTACCGCAACCGGAAATTCCGCCGCTTCGCCGGGCGAAAGCCAGACGATGTCGCCCCCCCCAAGCCCGTTGCAAAGCGCCAGGACCAGCGCGCTGTCCAGCGTGTCCGGCCGGGCGATAAGTGAGACGATGTGCATGGCGGGCTCCTATCCGGGGTGCGGGGCGCTTCTGGCATGCGCGGTGCGGCATTTCCAGCCCCGCTGTTGCCCCGGCTGGCGCTGTGGGGGACCGCCCCCCACACCTCTGGAATATTCAAGGCAGCAAGAAACACCGGCGCGGCGTCTAGCGTTCAGTGAGTTTCAGCTCGATCCGTCGATTCTGCGCGCGCGCCTGAGGCGTGTCGGCCGGGTCGACCGGCTGGTATTGCCCGAACCCGTTGGCAGCCAGCCGTGACGGCGGAAAGCCCAGGTGATCCGTAAGGTAGCGCACCACCGAAAGCGCACGGGCCTGGCTGAGTTCCCAGTTGTCGCCATAGCGCCCGCTGCCGCTGAGCGGAATGTTGTCGGTGTGGCCATCCACCCGCAGGATCCAGTCGATGCCTTCGGGGATGTCGTTCATCACGCCGCGCAGGATGCCCGCGATCTTGGCGATTTCGCGTTCGCCGGCCGGTGACAGGTTGGCGGCGCCGGGGTCGAAGAGCACTTCGGAGGAAAACACGAAGCGGTCGCCTTCGATACGAATGCCCTGCTGGTCACCCAACACATCGCGCAGCCGCCCGAAGAATTCCGAGCGATAGCGTTCAAGATCCTTGGCCTGTTCTTCCAGCCGCCGGCGTTCGGCCTCTTCAAGCTGGCGACGGCGGCGTTCTTCGGCGGCAACGCGCGCCAGAGCCGCGTTCAGGTCCTGCCCGAGATTTTGCACCTGTACCTGGCTGGCCACGTCGCGCTGTTTCGCGTCGTCCAGCAGCGATTGCAATTGACCGAGCTGGGCGCGCAGCGCCGAAACCTGCTGGTTGAGCAATTCTGTCTGACGTTCCGCCGCCCCGGCGCGCGCTTCGGTGTCGGACAGCTCATCGCGAGCGACGCTGAGCAGGGCGGCCTGCTTTTCAGCCTCGGACAGCCGGTCGCGCAGGGTGTCGGCGTTTTCGGCGTTGGCGCGGGCGGTGTCGAGTTCGGCGGCAAGATCCTGCCGGGCGGCACGGGCGGCAGCAAGCAGCGTCAGCGTTTCCTCGGCCTCGCGGCGTTTATCTTCCAGCGCCAGCGTCATCGCGGTCAGTTCGGTGTCGGCGTTTTCCAGGCGTTTGCGCAGGGCAGAGGCGGCTTCGGCTTCGGCGAGGCGCGCGGCCTCTTCGTCGCTGAGCGACTGTTCAAGCGTATCGACCCGATCCGACAACCCGCCGATACGCGCGCTCTGGTCGGCGTTCTTGGCGCGCAGGTCTTCGGTCAGGGCCTCCAGCGCCTCGCGACGCGCGGCGGCAAGGCGCGCGGCCTCTTGCGCCGCGTCGATTTCCGACCGGCTGGCGGCCAGCGCAAGGTTCAGCGCGTCGCGTTCCGACAGCGCCTGCGCGCGCGCCGCGTCAAGACTGTCGCGATCCGCCGCAAGCGCGGCGATTTCATCGTTGGCGTCGGCTTGCTGGGCCAGCAGCGCCGCCACGCGATCTTCAAACCCGGCAATGCGCCCCTGCGCATCGACCAGGTCGGCCGCCTGTCGGTCGCGGGTTTGGCTCAGTTGCGAAATCAGCCCAAGCTGTTCTGCCATCCGGGTCTGCGCATCGGCCAGCGTGGTTTCCAGTTCTCCGACCTGAGTGTCAAGCTGCCGGTTGCGGCGTTGCGCCAGCCCCAGCGCCTGACTGAGGTCGGACAGTTCGGACGACAGCGTATCAAGCTGGCTTTCCTGCCCCGAAATCGTGTCCGACAACATCGACTGGATGACCATGAAGATGGTCAGCACGAACATCAGCACCAGCAGCAAGCCGGTCATCGCATCGACAAAGCCGGGCCAGATGTTGGCCTGAAGCCGTGCACCGGTGCGTCGCGACAAGGCCATGGGTCAGCCGCCGTCCCGTGGCGGGCGTTGTGGGCGTGCGGGGGCGGCGGGCCAGGGCTGGCCAAGCTTGGCGATGGTCCGGTTGAGATGCGCCAGATCGGTGCGCAGTTCGGCCATGGTTTCCTGCCGCCCCGCCGAGATTTCCTCGAGCAGCCGCAGCATCTGCACGTCGATGGACCGCAGGCGCATCCGGCTTTCGGCATCGAACCCGTCGGCGGTTTCGCGATCCGAAATCGCCTCGACCAGCCGTTCCTGCCCCTCGGCGATGCGGGCCAGCGAATTGGACGACGGCGCGGTGGCCTCCAGCCGTTCGGTCATGCGCTCCAGCGAATCCGCCAGCTGGCCAAGGCGTGCATCGACCTCGGCCTGCCCGTCTTGCGAGCGCGAGAACATCAGCGTCAGGCGTTCCAACTGGTCGGTCATCTGGTCCAGCACATGGGCCACGACATCGGTGCTGCCGCCTTCCCCATCGCCGGAAAAGCTGAGCCGGGTGATCGAGCTGAGCCATTCTTCCAGTTCACGGTAAAAACGGTTCTGCCCGTGACCGGCGAACAGTTCCAGCAAGCCCACGATCAGCGACCCCGCAAGGCCCAGCAGCGACGAGGCAAAGGCCACGCCCATCCCGCCAAGCTGGCTTTCCAGTCCCGTCATCAGCCGGGCGAACGTGTCCATGTTGCTTTCGCCCTCGGACGGGGCGAGACCGCGAATGGTGTCGACAAGCGCGGGCACGGTGGTCGCAAGCCCGTAGAACGTGCCCAGCAGCCCAAGGAAGATCAGCAGGGACACAAGATAGCGCGTGATCTCGCGCGCCTCGTCGATCCGCGTGGCAACCGAGTCGAGGATCGAGCGGGTCGATGTGGTGGTGATCTGCATCCGCGTGTCGCGCCGCCGCAGTAAGGCGGCAAGCGGGGCCAGCAGCCGGGGTGGCGTGGCGCCGACATCCTGTCCGGACGCAAAGCGTTCGATCCAGCGCACCGACTGGATCAGTTGCACCACCTGCCAGAAGCAGGCCACCACGCCGATCCCGAAGACAAAGGCGATGAACCCGTTCAGATAGGGATTCGACTCGAATACGGGCAGGACTCGGGGCAAGGCAAGCACCCCGCCCGCCGCGCAAAGGCCCACAGCCAAAAGCATGAGCGCAGTCTGGCGGAAGGGCTGGCTGAAATGCGGCTCGGCCTCGAAGTCGGGCTTGTCCATATCGCGTCCGGGTCGCCTTGTGAGAAACTGTCTTGCTTGACGCGAGTCTAAGGCGACATCCCTGTCAAGCCAAGCGGTTATCCGTCAGATCGCGCACACGGTCACGCAACCAGTGCAGTTCGGCATCGGGAATGCCGATCTGATCCAGATGGGCCGAGGTGTTTTCCAGATATTGCCGGTTCGGCCCCATGCCGCCGCTGGCGCGCGCGATGATTTCGGCCTGTTCTTCCAGCGGCAGACCGCCGCAATACTGCACATGGTCCGGGTCGATCACATAGGTAACCGCCTCGATCCTGCGCCCGTCGCGCAGGTCAACCCGCAAGCGCATTTCCAGATAGGCCGAAGACACAAGTTCACGCTCGCGCAGGTAGGCAAGCGTCGCCTCCTCGGTGCCCGGCGCGGCCCTCAGGGCAAGCCCCTTGCACAACGCACCGGGACTTTCATCCAGCGCAAGAACGAGGCCGGGGGCGGCAATTGATCCGCGATGATGGATCGAGCGCATGCAAAAGCTGCGGTGATAGTCGGGCAGAATGGCATGAACGCCCTCCGCGACATCAAAGCCGGGATTCCACAAAAGCGAGCCATAACCGAAGACCCAGAGCGGCATGCGTTTTCCTTTCACCTTTGGGGCTGTAAACACCATGCAAGATCGTCATGAAAGGGGCTTGCCCGTGAAACGCCTTGTTGTCGTCATCCTCGTCGCCGCGCTCGCCTGGTCCGGCGCCTGGTTCTGGCAGGCCCACGCCCAGAGAAAGGCGATCGACGCCTGGGCCGCTGAACTGGACGCACGCGGAATCGCGGTCACCTGGGACGACCTTGTGATTCGCGGCTTTCCCAACCGGCTGGACAGCACCTTCACGGGGTTTGCCAGCAGCGACCCACAGAACGATCTGAAGATCGAAGCGCCGGTGGTGCAGGTGCTGTCGATGATCTGGAACCGCGACCATGTCATCGCCGCCCTGCCCCGCGGCGCGGGCCTGACCCGTAACGGCAAGAGCTATGCGCTTGACGGAGAAGGCATTCGCGCGAGCCTGGTGCGCCACGGCACTGTGCTGCAACGGGTCCATGTCGAGGCGACGGTGCTTAATCTGTCGGGCGAGATCTCGGTCGCGATGTCGGGCGTCACCGGGGCGGTGACGCTGGCCGACGGTGAAACGGCCTACCGCGTCGCGTTCAACGCCGACGATTTCGCCTTGTCGGCGCCAACCGGGCGCGGGGCCTTGCGGCTGGACGCCACGGTCGACCTTGCCGAGAGCGCAGCGGCGCCGCACATGGCTGTCCAGAACGTGACCGCGATTCGCCTGACGCGGATGGAACTGGAACTGGGGCCGCTGACGCTTGCCGCGGCCGGCACGGTGGATGTGGATGCGGACGGCCTGCTTGACGGCGCTGTCAGCGTCCGGGCCGACAACCTGTCCGAAGCCATTGCGGCCGAACGCGCTGCGGGGGGCGGCGCGCCGAGAATGCTCCTGGCGATAGAGCAGGCGGTGTCCCTGTTTTCGGGGCTTTCTGGCCGAAAAGACGGCATCGAGGCCACCTTCGAGTTTCGCGGCGGCAAAACCTGGGTCGGCATTCTGCCCATCGGGCCTGCCCCACACCTGAGGTAAGCGCCAAAGAAAATTCGTACGAATTTTCTTGATCCCGGTTCAGCGCACTGCGCGCCGCCACGGAGCCCAAGATTTTTCGTACGAAAAATCTTGGGTGGTGCAGCACGGCTTGCGCAACCTGTCGATCTTGGAAACACTGCCTCCATGACTGACCTGCTTTCCCAACGCATCGAAGCGAAACGTGGCGACCTTGTCGCGCTGACGCAATGCCTGATCCGTATTCCCACGCTCAACCCACCCGGTCAGCATTACCATGACATCTGCGAACTGCTGCGGACCCGCCTTTCGCCAACTGGTTTCGCATGCGAGTTGATCCGTGCCACAGGAGCGCCCGGTGACAGCGACCGCTATCCCCGCTGGAACCTGATCGCCCGGCGCGAGGGCACCCGCCCCGGCGAATGTGTGCATTTCAACAGCCATCACGACGTGGTCGAGGTCGGCGCGGGCTGGACCCGTGCGCCCTTTGGCGGCGCACTTGAGGGCGACCGGATCTATGGCCGGGGGGCCTGTGACATGAAAGGCGGTCTTGCAGCTTCGGTCATTGCCGCCGAAGCCTTCGTCGAACAACATCCTGATTATGCCGGCGCAATCGAAATCAGTGCCACGGCGGACGAAGAATCCGGCGGCTACGGCGGAGTCGCCCATCTTGCCGGGCTGGGGTATTTCTCGCCCGATCGGGTGCAGCACGTCATCATTCCCGAACCGCTTGACAAGACCCGCATCTGCCTTGGCCATCGCGGCGGCTGGTGGGCCGAAATCGAGACGAAGGGCGAAATCGCCCATGGCTCCATGCCGTTCCTGGGTGATTGCGCGGTGCGGCACATGGGGGCGGTGCTTCAGGCGTTCGAAGACCGGCTCTATCCCGCAATGGCCACCCGCCACACCGACATGCCCGTCGTGCCCGAAGGCGCCCGCCAGTCGACCATGAACATCAACGCCATCCACGGCGGCCAGCCGGAAAACCCGCCCGGTTTCGACGGCCTGCCCGCGCATTGTGTGCCCGACAGCTGCCGCATCACCATCGACCGGCGTTTTCTGGTCGAGGAAACCGCGGACGGTGTGCGCGACGAGGTCATTGCCCTGCTTGACGACCTGAAACACCGCCGCGCCAATTTCAACTATGAGATCCGCGAATTGAACCGCGTCGTCCCGTCAATGACCGACAGGGACGCACCCGTGGTGACCACCGTCGCAAGCGCTATCCGCGAGATGCTGGGCACCGACCCGACCTATGTCGCCTCTCCCGGAAGCTACGACCAAAAGCACATCGACCGCATCGGCAAGCTGAAAAATTGCATCGCTTACGGTCCCGGCGTGCTGGAGCTGGCGCATAAGCCCGACGAATGGGTCGGGGTTACCGATATGATCGACAGCGCCCGCGTGATGGGGCGCAGCCTTGAGAAACTGCTGCTGCCGTGACGCGGGAACGCGGCCTCAGGCAGGCGCCCGTTCATCGACAGGCACGACATCGACCATATGGCGCGTGTCGTGCCCGCCCTCGGACCGCAACGAGCCCTTGGAGGGCGCCACGTCGGAATAGTCCCGGCCAAAGCCCACGATGACGTGATCCAGCCCCGCACGGATCGCGTTGGTGGGGTCGAATTCGACCCAGCCCGCATCGGTGCCGCACCAGGCGCGCACCCAGGCGTGCATGGCGTCGGCGCCTTCCAGCCGGGGTTGGCCCTCGGGGGGAAGCGTGCGCAGAAACCCCGACACATAGCCCGCCGGGATGCCGATTTCCCGCAAGGCGGTGATCATCACCTGGCTGATGTCCTGACACACGCCGCGTCTGGCGCGAAACGCGTCGATGGGCGTGGTCGTAACCTCGGTCGCGCCTGAATCGAAGTCGAACAGCGTGTTCAGCGCAAGGCTGAGCGCCTCGGCCGCCTCCAGCGTCGACATCGAGTCTGACACGCACTCACGCGCAAAGGCCGCGATTTCCGGTTCGTGCCGCAACCGGGGCGAGGCTCCGAGAAAATGGTGCGGACTGGTGGGTGCGATGCTGTTGATCTGCGCGATCTCACGCGGCAGGGCGCGCAAGCCACAGGACAGGTCCAGCCCATCGCCGGGGGCGTGGCGCAGCACGCGGCCCTCGAATTGGAAATCGACCTCGGACAGGCGCGCCTCGTGGGCGACCTCGACCGTTGGATTGCCAAAGAAGTCAATGTCATCCAGTCGGTAGTCCGGCGCCGGGTCGGACGTTACAACGCCGGACAGAAGCTGCTGCTGGCCCGCGATGTTGCGCGGCAGGATTCGCAGCAAGGTGCGCTGCGCCGCCGCCGGGCTGTCGTAGCTGTAGGCGATGCGAAGCCGGATGTCGTAGATTTGCGACATGGGTCTGTCCTCAGCTCAGGTATTGCGCCGTAAGCGCCTCGGAGATCGCGGCCAGCTCGCGCCGGATGCGCACCAGCCTGCGGGTCGAGATCTGTTCGGGTTCGGACACTGCAAGCATGGTCTGCATCATCAGGATACGCCGCGTCGCCTCGCCCACGCGCGGACGTGAGCTGACGGCGGCAAGCTGTTCTTCTTCCTCGCGCAGCCGGTCGATCTGAAACAGGATCGAGCGCGGGTTGTCGCGGTCAAGCGCCAGCATGTCGATCACCGTCTCGCGAGAACTTTCAATGGTATAGCGGCGCCGGTGGGTCATCACGCTGTCGCCGACCTCAACCGCCGCGTCCAGCCCGCCAGCCGGCGTTTCGGCATCCGCCAGCGCCGCCAGAACCGCGGCCATGTGATCGGCGCGTTCCAGCGCCCGGCCCAGCGTCAGGAACCGCCAGCCCAGAAAGCGGAACATGTTTTCGTGCACCAGCCCCGAAAACCCGGCCGTCTTGCGCAGCAGCACCGACATGGCGTGGGCCGCATCGTCGCCGTGATGCACGCGTTCGGCCAGCCGACCGGCGGACCCGGCCAGGTCGTTCAGCGCGTTCCAGCCATCGGTGGAAAATCGGTCGCGCACCTTGCTGGCGCAGATCACCGCCGCGTCGAGCTGGCCCAGCAGATGCGTCGGGATCGGTTCTTCGGGATCGTGTCCGAACGTGCTCAGGAAATCGCCCAGCGCGGACACCAGCGGCACGGTGCGCGTGCCGTGTTCTTCCAACCGCAAATGCCAGGCGCGCAGCACCCGCATCGCGCCTTCGGCACGTTCCACATAGCGGCCGAGCCAGAACAGGTTGTCCGCCGCTCGCGCCGGAAGCAAGCCGGGCTGGCGACGCAGGAACGGGCCCGCCGGTGCCCTGGCGAGCGTGTCCGCCGGTTTGGCGGTTTTCGACATGACCCAGACGTCGGCCACCGACCCTCCGGCCTGCATCGCCAGCGCCGTCGGATCGCCACCGCGCCCGATGCGGGCATAGCCGCCGGGCATGACCTCCCAGCCGTTTTCGGTTCGGGTGGCGAACACCCGCACCACCATGGGGCGCGGCCTGAGCATGCCGTCGATCATCGCCGGGGTGGTGGACAGCGTCACCGCCTCTTGCCCGACCAGCCGCGCGCCTTCGCGCTGGATCCATTCGGTCACCGGACCCTGCGCGCTGTCGCGAAACTTGCCGCCCAACGCGGTGGTGCGGTCGATGTCAAACGGCAGCTTGGTCGACAGGGCCGAACCGATCATCATCCGTTCAAGGTTTTCCAGCACATAGGCGCGCTCGGATTCCTGCCCGCACCACCATGTCGCGATATTGGACAGCTTCAGCGGCTCGCCCATCAGGTGCTCGCAGATGCCGGGCAGGAACGCCATCAGCGCGCGCGCTTCCAGCACGCCCGAGCCAAGGCAGTTGACCATATCCATGGCCCCTGCCCGCAGCGCCGCAACCATCCCCGGCGTGCCCAGAGCCGAGGTTTCATCCAGTTCCAGCGGATCGGCAAAACGCGAGTCCAGCCGCCGCCACAGCACCGAAACCGGTTTGGGGCCATTGATCGTGCGCACCGACAGCTTGCCGTCCTGCACCTTGAGATCCTCGCATTCCAGCAGAAGGAATCCAAGATAGCGCGCGATATAGGCGTGTTCGTAATAGGTGTCGGTGTGCTGGCCCGGCGTCAGGATCGCCACCCGCCCGTCCGCCGGCCCGCGCAGACCAAGCATCGCATCGCGAAAGCTGCGGAAAAAGCCCGCCAGCCGCGCGACTCCGCTTTTGGGAAAATGATCGTGGAACACCCGGCTGGAGGCCATGCGGTTTTCCAGCGCGAACCCCGACCCCGACGGGGCCTGCGCGCGGTCCCCCAGCACGAACCACGACCCATCGGGCGAGCGGCCGATCTCGAACGCCAGAAAATGCAGGAAATGTTTCGATCGCGGCTTGATGCCGACGACGGGCCGCAGCCATTCAGGGTTCTGCGCGATCAGGTCGGCGGGCAGAAAGCCATCCCTGACAAGTTCGGCCTTGCCATAAAGGTCGGCCATCACCCGTTCGAGCAGTTCGGCGCGCTGCGCGATACCCGCCGCCAGCCCGTCCCATTCGTTTTCCGAAATCACCACCGGCAGATGGCTCAGCGGCCAGCTGCGCACGGTGGATTCCGCGCCCGAATACTGGCGGAAATAGACGCCGGTGTCGTGCAGGTACTGGTCGCCGCGCGCAAAGGCGCGGGCCAGTTGTTCGGGGCTCTTGCCCGCGACGTAGCGCATCAGCGGCTCCCAGACGGGACGCATGGTCCCGTCGGGGCGCTTCAGCTCATCGGCGACACCCGGAAGCGGGTCATAGCCCGAAAGGAAGCGCGACAGCGCATCGGGGGTGCCAGCCTTGTTCACCTGCGGGGGCCTCCATCATCGTCACAGTCCGGGCATGCGACGCAGATCAAGCGTCATCGGAAACTCGGGGTGCGGGTGTTCCGGCGCCGGCCAGTAAGAGCCGGGGGTATGACCCAGTTTCTCGAATCGCGCAAGGCGGCGGGCGTCGGCCTCGTTGGTGTTCACCGGGAAGGTATCATAGTTGCGCCCCCCCATATGTGCGACATGATAGGTGCATCCGCCCAGCGCCCGACCGGTCCAGGTGTCGAAGATGTCGAACACCAGCGGCACGTTGACCGGCAGCGTCGGGTGCAGCGCCTCGGCGGGTTGCCACGCCTTGAACCGCACGCCGCCCACTTTCATGCCACTGGCACCCGTGGGCGTCAGGGGCACGGGGCGCTTGTTGCAGGTGACGGTATAGCGGTCCGGGTCCATCGCGGTCAGCTGCACCTGCATGCGTTCGACAGAACTGTCGGTATAGCGCACGGTGCCCCCGATCGCGCCGCGTTCGCCCAGCACATGCCAGGGTTCCAGCGCCTGGTTCAGTTGCAGGTGGACGCCTTCGTAATCGACCTCTCCGATGAACGGAAAGCGGAATTCCTTTTGCGCCTCGTACCAGTCCGAACGGAAGTCGAAGCCATGGTCGCGCAAGTCACGCAGCACGTCTTCGAAATCCTGCCAGACGAAATGCGGCAGCATGAAGCGGTCGTGCAGCGTGGTGCCCCAGCGCACCGGGCGCCCCTGCACCGGCTCTTTCCAGAACCGGGCCAGCAGCGCGCGGATCAGCACCTGCTGGGCAAGGCTCATCTTGGCATCCGGCGGCATCTCGAAGCCGCGGAATTCCACCAGGCCAAGCCGCCCCGTCGGCCCATCGGGCGAAAACAGCTTGTCGATGCAAATTTCCGCCCGGTGGGTATTGCCGGTGACGTCGATCAGCATGTTGCGCAGCAGACGGTCGGTCAGCCAGGGCTGCGGGGGTTCGCCCTGATCGGGGGCCGGGAAATGCGACAGGGCGATTTCCAGCTCGTACAGGCTGTCGTGGCGGGCCTCGTCAATGCGCGGCGCCTGAGACGTCGGCCCGATGAACAACCCCGAGAACAGATAGGACAGCGACGGGTGGCGCAACCAGTACAGCACCAGCGAGCGCATGAGGTCGGGACGGCGCAGAAACGGGCTGTCCAGCAGCGTCTCGCCGCCGACGACGACATGGTTGCCTCCGCCGGTGCCCACATGCTTGCCGTCGATCATGAACTTGTCGGCGCCAAGGCGGATCTGGCGGGCGTCCTCGTAGACGCCAAAGGTGATGTCCTTGCAATCCTGCCAGTCATGCGCGGGGTGGATGTTGACCTCGATCACGCCGGGGTCGGGGGCGACGCGGATGACGTTCAGGCGGCTGTCGCCAGGGGGCGTGTAGCCTTCGACATGGATCGGCAGGCCCAGCGCGGCGGCGGTTTCCTCGGCGGTGGTGAGCAGTTCGAGATAATCTTCAAGCTGTTCGACCGGGGGCATGAACAGGCACAGCCGCCCGTCGCGCGGTTCGACCGCGATGGCCGTGCGCACCTGCCCCGCCGCCGGATCCGTGGCCTGCTGCATCACCCGTTGCCGGTCGCCGGTGTCGCGTGCGGCGGTCACAGGCTGGTCGTGGCCAGGGGTGACATCGGGCAGCGTTTCCGCTTCTTCTTCGGCGATGCGAGTGAGTTCGCTCATCAGCGCGATGCGCTTTCCCTCACGCTCGGCGTGGAAATCGGGCAGGTCGTCGGCCGGCACCGAAGGATCCGCCGGATAGACATATGGAAAGGCCGTGGGTGCGATATGGGGCAGCGCCCCCAGCGGCAGGCGAAAGCCCACCGGGCTGTCGCCTGGGATCAGGAACAGATGGCCACGCCGGGTTCTCCATTTTTCCGACTTCCAGCGGCTGGCGGGCTGGTGCCTGGATTGCCACTGGCGCTGAAGCGGCAGCACATAGCCCGCCGCCTTGTCCAGCCCCCGGCTGAACACCCGCGCGATGCGCGCCCGCGTTTCGGGGTCTTTCAGCTTGCTGTCTTCGGGTGTCACGTTCACCGGAAGGTCGGCTTCCTTGATGATCCACTCGACCGGGTCCTCATAGGCAGGCTGGGCGTAATCCGATTCCAGCCCAAGGTTTTCCGCGAATGCGGTCATGAACCTGCCCGCATCGTCCGGGGTGACGCCGTCGGCGGTCTCGCGCGCCACCAGATCGGGGTTCTTCCACACCGGCAGGCCGTCGCGCCGCCAGTACAGCGAGAACGTCCAGCGCGGCAGCGTTTCGCCCGGATACCACTTGCCCTGCCCGTAATGCAGGAACCCGCCGGGCGCGAAGCGTTCGCGCAGGCGGCGGATCAGCTGGTCGGCCTTGTCGCGTTTGGTCGGGCCGACGGCGTCGGTGTTCCACTCGGCGCTTTCGAAATCGTCGATGCTTACGAACGTCGGCTCGCCGCCCATGGTCAGGCGCATGTCCTGTTCTTTCAGAACCTCGTCGACCTTGTCGCCCAGCGCGTCCAGCGCCTTCCAGGAATCCTCGGAAAACGGCTTGGTGATGCGCGGATGCTCGGCCACGCGGGTCACGGTCATGTCGAAATCGAACGTGGTCTTGGGATTGCCATCCGCGGCAAACCCGCCGGTGATCGGCGCGGCATTGCGGTAATGCGGCGTCGCGGCCAGCGGGATATGCGATTCCCCGGTCAGCAGCCCCGAGGTCGGGTCCAGCCCGATCCAGCCCGCGCCCGGCAGGAACACCTCGCACCAGGCGTGCAGGTCGGTGAAATCGTGATCGGTGCCGGACGGGCCGTCAAGCGACTGAAGATCGGGTTTCAGCTGGATCAGGTAGCCCGAACAGAACCGCGCCGCAAACCCGAGGTTGCGCAGGATCTGCACCAGCAGCCAGGAGGTGTCGCGGCACGACCCCTTCTTGTGCTGCAGGGTTTCCTCGGGGGTCTGCACGCCCGGCTCCAGCCGCACGATATAGTCGATGTGCTGTTGCAGCCTGGCATTGATGTCCACGAGGAAATCGACCGTGTTCATCTTTTTGCGCGGAATCGTCCTGAGATACTGTTTCAGATGCTCGCCGATCGGTTCGGGGCGGGCATAGATGCGCAGGTCGTTGCGGAATTCCTCGGGGTATTCGAACGGCCACTGATCCGCGATCTCGTCCACGAAGAAATCGAACGGGTTGTAGACAGTCATGTCCGCGACCAGATCGACCTCGATCTTGAATTCGCGCACCGGTTCGGGAAACACGAACCGCGCCAGCCAGTTGCCGTAGGGGTCCTGCTGGTGGTTGACGAAATGCCCCGTGGGCGAAACCCTGAGCGAATGCGAAATCACCCGCGTGCGCGAATGGGGCGCGGGACGCAGGCGGATCAATTGGGGACCCAGCGTGACCGGCCGGTCGTACTTGTAATGCGTCAGGTGGTGAATGCTTGCAGTGATCGCCATGTCTGTCCGTCCGCGCGAATTGAAGTTGCGTGTGTTGGCATTCACCTGAGCCGCAGTCAGCTTCAATGTAAACCCCGGCCGGGGATCGGGGCCGCCCAGCGGGAGCCGTGCCGGCGGCATCGCACCATCGTTGCGCATCGCGCCGCGCGCCTTGTCCGCTGGTCGCATATCGCGCCTGCGCCACAACCCGCATGACACCAGCGCGCGCACATATCGACAGGGTCTTTCGGACTGTCGCATCCGGGCCGTACGGCGGCCCGCTTGTCGCTGGCGGCGTCGCGGAACTGGTCGATGCGGCGTCAGGGCCTGGCCCCGGCAACCGCGACTGGCACGCGCAAGGTGATTCCACCGGCCGCTGGGGACGGACACCTCGGGCGTTACCCCGGCAGGCGGATCACCACCTTGCCCGTGGATTTGCGGTCGCGCAGCAGCGCAAGCCCCTCGGCCGCCCGGTCAAGCGGCAGCACATGGCTGACGTGGGGCCGGATGCGCCCGTGGGCGTACCAGTCGAACAGCGTGGCAAGCGACCCGGTCAGAAGTTTCGGCGCGAACCCGAGATAGCCCCCCCAATACAGCCCCATGACGGTCAGGTTCTTGACCAGCAGGTGGTTGGCCTTGATCTGCGGCACGTCTCCGCTGGCAAAACCGATGCTGAGGATGCGGGCCTCGGGCTTACAGGACCGGAAGGCGGCGGTGAACTGGTCTCCCCCCACCGCGTCGTACACCACATCCGCCCCCCCCAGCGCCAGAACCGCCTCGCGGATGTCGTCGCCAGTGGCATCAATCAGATGATCCGCCCCGGCCCTGCGCGCGATGTCCAGCTTTTCCGGCCCCCGCGCGCAGGCAACCACCCGCGCGCCCATCAGCTTGCCGATCTCGACCGCCGTCAGCCCGACGCCCCCGGCCGCCCCCAGCACCAGCAGCGTTTCGCCGGGTTGCAGCCGGGCGCGATGATCCAGCGCCAGATGCGAGGTGCCATAGGCGATCTGGAACGCCGCCGCGTCGTCAAACCCCATGACGTCGGGCATTATGACCGCGCGCGCCGCATCGAACACGCCGCGCTCGGCCAGCCCGCCCTGTCCGCCGAACACCGCCACCCGGTCGCCCACGGCAAAGCCGGTGACGCCCGCGCCAAGCGCGTCGACCACGCCCGCGACCTCCATCCCCAGGGTAAAGGGCAGCGCGGGGGTGTCCTGATAGGTGCCGCGCATCATCAGCAGATCGGCGAAATTCAGCCCGCAGGCGCGGATTGTCACACCGATCTGGCCGGGACCGGGCGCGGGATCGGGCAGATCGGTCAGCTGCGGAGATATGTCATGGGATACGAGGTGATAAGCGCGCATGGGGCCTCCGGATTTTGCCAGACCCTGCCCCGTTGCGACAATTCATGTCAATAACACGAAAATATCGAACGGGTGCTGTTGTTCACTCTACCTTAACGTGCCCAATGTTAACCGTCTTCACCGCTAGGGGCGCAAAATGCTTGATTCCACGCGGAAGGCCGATGTAGCTTCGCGCCATCCGGGAACGGCGAAGCTTCATGCATCTCCAGATGGGCATGGCCGCTGCGCCTATTGGCTATAGAATAAAAAGAAAAGCAGCCGCCTCAGCAGAGGGGCGTGGTAGAAGGAACAACCGATGACGCATCCCGTCGACGTCCATGTGGGTAAACGCATCCGCCACCGCAGATGGCTGGTCGGAATGACGCAGCAGCAGCTTGCCGAGCAGGTCGGGATCAAGTTCCAGCAGATCCAGAAATACGAAACCGGGGCGAACCGCGTCAGCGCCTCCAGGCTTTGGGACATCGCCGATGCGCTCGATGTTCCGGTCAGCTTCTTCTTCGAAGGTATCGAAACCGAACAGGACACGGACGATGCACCGGTCGCGGCGATGCCCGCCGACATTCTGGGCGACAAAGAAGCGCTGGATCTGGTGCGGTCCTATTATGCGATCCCCGAAAACCAGCGCCGCCGCCTGTTCGAACTTGCGCGCGTGCTGTCTGACGTGGCTTGAGCCTGTGCGCCCGCTGCGCTAGCTGATCCCAAGGATCAAGCAACGGAGCGGGCGACATGGCCAACCTGCGGGCCCCTGAAAAGGCTGATATTCCCGACACCCTCGCCTCCGGCCTATGGGATACCGCGCACGCGCTGGCGGATGCCGCGCGCGACGCCATCCTGCCGCATTTCCGTGCCCTTGGTCTGGATGCGGAAAACAAGGATGCAACAGGGTTCGACCCGGTCACCGTCGCGGACCGCGCCGCTGAACTGGCGATGCGCGAGGTGTTGGCCCGGCGGCGCCCGCAGGACGGCATCCTTGGCGAGGAATTCGGCACCAGCGCTGGCGATAGCGGGCTGACCTGGGTGCTTGATCCGATCGACGGCACCCGCAGCTTTCTAAGCGGCGCCCCCACCTGGGGCGTGCTGATCGCGCTATCGGATGCCACCGGGCCGCGCCTTGGGATCGTCGATCAGCCTTACACCGGAGAACGGTTCAGCGGCGGGCTGGGGCGCGCAAGTTACACCGGACCGCTGGGAGAGCGCCCGCTGGGCACCCGCAGCACCGCGATGCTGAACGAGGCGATCCTGTTCACGACCTTTCCCGAAATCGGCACCCCCGAAGACCGCGTCGCGTTCGAACGCGTCAAGACCCGGACCCGGCTGACCCGCTATGGCACCGATTGCTATGCGTACGCGCTGCTTGCGGCAGGGCATATCGACCTGGTGATCGAGGCGGGACTGTATCCCTATGACGTCGGCGGCCCCATCGCGGTGATCGAGGCCGCGGGCGGCATCGTCACCAACTGGGAGGGCGGCCCGGCCCATGGCGGCGGCCGTGTGCTGGCAGCGGCCAACGCCGGTCTGCACGCGCAGGCGCTGGCGCTGCTTCGGCGTTGATCGCCCGCGCCGTCAGTGCGCCCTGGCCAGCAGTGACGGCGCCAGGGCGGCCAGCTGCCGGATCATCAACGCCCCGAAAGCGGCGTTGGCGTGATGTTCGTCTTCGGGGTTTTCGTGACGGTACTCGGGCCGCATGAACCCGTCGGCGTCAACGCAGTCGGGCGGCACGTCCAGCACCGGAATGTGGCGCGCCGCCAGTTCTTCAAGCATGATCGCGCGATAGCCATCGAACATGGCGCGGACATGCTCGGGCGCCATCTGACGCAGCGTGGCATGATCGCGGAACATCACCGGCGGCGACACCGCGAGAACCGGCATTCCCACCCGCTGCAGCAAAGCGCACAGCGCAAGCACCTGTCCCTGATCCTCCATCACGAGGCGCCGGAACACCGCGCGCGAGATCGGCTGCCCGCCGGGAATCGCCGCATCGATGCTGTGGCGCGGCCAGACCATCTGATGCATCACCCGCATCGGCCAAAGCGGTGCCGACAGGGCGATCATGTCCGCGTTGATCGCGTGCGGCGGCAGGCGGTGGAAATTGCGCCGGTAATCGGGATCGACGATCTGGGCGTAGGTGCCCGCGTCGCGAAAAAACGGCGTGGGCAGAATATGCCCGCCGCCCAAGGGCTTGACCACGATGTCGATGCCGCCCGGCAGGCCATCCCGGACCTGCGCCAGCCCCTGCGACAAGGCGCCGGTGTGGCTGTCTCCGGTGATCAGGATTTTCATGGTTCGCCCTCGCCGAACACGGCGAGCAGCTCTTCGTCGCATTTGACCCGCTCGGCGCGCTCGGCTTCGGACAGCTCCGGTTCGGGCGGCGCGGGGGCGGCGGGCATCGGTGCCCCGCCCTGCGCCGCAAAGAAGGTTTTCATCACATGCGCCACCCCGTGCGGCGACACCTCGCGGCGGTCGGGTTCAAAGAAATACCCCTGCATGAACGGCTGGGTGATGATCTCGTACGAGGGAAAGTAATCGACGAAATCATGGGCGTCGCACAGCTCGCCCGCGACCGCGCGCAGCACCGATTTCGAATAGCTTGACGCGACAGCCACCTGCGCCTGCGTCGCGGTCGCCATCAACGGCACGGGGCTGACGGTCAGGAACACCTCGACCGACGGATTGAGCGCGCGCAGCTCGGTCAGGAACGCGTCCATGTCGGCGCGCACCTCGGCGGCCGACAGGTTGCGAAACCGGTGGCGCGCAGGGTCGAACGTGCCCCCCGCCGTGCCCGGACACAGCGGAAAGGCGGTGCCATCCGCCGCCGAAAGCCAAGCCTCGGTCAGTCCCAGCGTAAAGACAAACACCTCGGCCCGTTCGAACATGTCCAGCACCCGCGCAAGATGGTCGCGGCGCAGCATCTCAAGCTCGGCCACCGACGCAAAGGGTTCGGCCTCGATCGTCGGACGCAACGGGTCGACGACCCCGCCCCTGTGCGGCCAAGCGGTTTCGGCGGGGGTGAACCGCCCCTGCGCCCTGCGCAACAATTGCAGCAGCTGCCGCGAGGTGTAGACGTTGCCGTAGCGCGCCGAATACATGCCATAGCCGAAATCCATGTGCGCCTCGGGCGGCAGGCCCTTCGGCGCGGGTTCCGCGTCGATGTAATCGAACCCCGAACCGCGCAGCGCCCGACCGATATGCTGCGCGAAACAGCTTCCGGCGGTGGCGATGGACTTGCCCTCGAACAGGATGCGCGGGCTGTACCAGTCGCCCACATCCATCGGATGCCGGTGCGACACCGTCTTTTTCCAGAAGGCGCGCGGCGGCTGGCTGCGGTAGGGATGGGACATGGCAAAGCTCCTTGGCGCGATCCTAGCCGCGTCGCGCGCGGGGTCAACTCGGGCGCGTCCGTTCCGGCGCCGTCGCCGGACCAGACGGGTAAAATCCCAGCCATGTCGCAAACGGCACAGGTTTCGCCGCTGAAAGCGACAGACAGCCCCGCCCATGCGTGCGAGGGCGGATACAAGTCGATGTGCCGCGAGAGGAAACCGTCATGATCCAGGTACTGTCTTCGGTCTGGGCGCTGCTTGTCGGCATCGTCTTCATCATGCTGGGCAATGGCATGCAGTTCACCTTGATCGGTCTGCGCGGCGACATCGAAGGCTTCAGCCCCGCGCAACTGGCGGTGATCACATCCGGCTATTTCGCGGGCTTCCTGCTGGGTGCGCAAGGGACGCCGCGGATGATTCGCCGGGTGGGCCATGTGCGGGTCTTTGCAGCACTTGGCAGTTTCATGTCCGCAGGGCTGATCGCCTTTCCGCTGTTGACCGATCCCATCGCCTGGACCGTGCTGCGCCTGCTGGTCGGATTTTGCATGTCCGGGGTCTATGTCACTGCGGAAAGCTGGCTGAACGATGCCTCGACCAACGCGACGCGCGGCAAGGTGCTGTCGGCCTACATGATCGCGCAGACGCTGGGGCTCATCGGGGCGCAAGGCTTGCTGACGCTGGGCGATGCGGCCACGTCGGTTCTGTTCATCGGAGCATCGATCCTGGTGTCGGTGTCGTTTGCGCCGATCCTGCTGTCGGTCAGCCCGGTGCCCGCCGCCGCGATCACCCGGCCGATGTCGCTGCCCCGGCTGTTTTCATTTGCGCCGCTCAGCACCGTCGGGATTCTCATCCTGGGCGGCAGCTATTCGACCCTGCTGGGGATGGGCGCGGTGTTCGGCACGCAGGCCGGGCTTTCCCGGAACGAGATCGCGCTGTTCGCCGCCATGCCCTTTGCCGGGGCGCTGCTGCTGCAATATCCCATCGGCTGGCTGTCCGACCGGATCGACCGCCGCCTGCTGATCACCGGCTGTGCCGTCATTGGCACCGCCGCCAGCGCGCTGGGATGGATCGGGGGCGATGACCCGGTGCCGCTGTTCGCCGCGGCCTTCATCGCCGGGGGGGTCACCACGCCGCTTTATGCGCTGTTTCTGGCCTATACCAACGACTACATCACCGTCGAAGACATGCCCGCCGCGTCCGGGGGGCTGGTGTTCACCTTTGGCATCGGGGCCATCGGGGGCCCCTTTCTGACCGGCTGGGCCATGCAGGCGATCAGCCCCTATGCGTACTGGCTGGCACTGGCGCCGACCTTTGCGGCCATCGCGCTGTATGCCGCATGGCGCATGACCCGGCGCGACTCGGTGCAGGTGTCGGACACCGAAAGCTATCTCGGCGTCCTTCCCAGCGCCTCGCCCGTCGCGGTCGAGGCCGCAGGAGCCTGGGCAGTAGAGCAGGCAGAGGGCGGCGACGCGCTGGGCTAAGGGTCGCGGATCACAATCCCGCCCCGCGTGCGATCGCACCGGCCTGTTGAGTCGGGCACAGACCGATGCGACCAAATGATCTCTTGATAATTCGACTGGCTGGGGGTGAAAACACCCGCGTCGCAGGCAGGCCCGACAGTGCGACCCGAACACCGCTTCGACCATCGCGCGACGGCGCGGGATCATTCGCGTCTTGATACCCCCCGCCCGCACGCGATAAGGCAGGCGCCATGAGTCACCCTTGCGGAGCCCGCGTGTCCCGTTTCACCGCCCCCCTGCTTTTTGGCCTGATCGGCGCCGGTATCCTCGTCGCGCTGGGGACGTGGCAGATGCAGCGGCTCGATGAGAAACTGGGCATACTGGCCCAGATCGAGTCCCGCATCAGTGGCCCGCCAGAGCCGTTGCCGGTCGTGGTGTCGCCCGCGGATCAGAAATACCAGCCGGTCGCCCTGCAAGGGGAAATCCTGCCGGCAGAGATCCGCATCCTCGTGAGCCGCAAGCAGGTTGGCGCGGGCTATCTGATCGTGTCCCCCTTTCGTACCAAGGATCGCCTGATCCTGCTGGACCGGGGCTTTACCCGCGCCGAAAACAAGGACGCGGCCCGCACCTCTGGCCCGGCCGAGGTGGTGGGCAACCTGCACTGGCCGGACGATCGCAATTCGGCGACCCCCGAAAACGATGTCGATGCCAACATCTGGTTCGCCCGCGACATCGCGGCCATGGCCGAACAGCTGGGAACCGAACCCCTGCTGGTGGTGGCCCGCAAGATCGACCCCCAAGACCCCGATATCGAGCCGATGCCGGTGGACACCGCCGGCATTCCCAACGATCACCTGCAATATGCCATCACTTGGTATTCGCTTGCCGTGGTGTGGCTGGGCATGACCGCCTATTACATCTCGCGCCAACGCAAGACCGGAGAGACCTGAATGCGCTATATCTCCACCCGCGGCCAATCGCCGTCGCTGAGCTTCGAAGAGGCCATGCTGTCGGGGCTGGCGCGCGATGGCGGGCTGTATGTGCCCGAAACCGTGCCGACCCTGTCGTCCGATGACATCCGCGCCCTGCACGGGCTGTCGTATGAGGAAACCGCGTTTCGCGTGATGCGCCCCTTTGTGGGCGACAGCTTTACCGATGCGACATTTGGTGACCTGATCGCCAGGGCCTATGCGGGCTTCGGCCACGATGCGCGCGCACCGCTGGTGCAGTTGGCGCCGGGGCATTTTCTGCTGGAACTGTTTCACGGCCCGACGCTGGCGTTCAAGGATTTCGCCATGCAGCTGATCGGCCAGCTGTTCGAAGAGGCGCTGACCCGGCGCGGCGAACGCGTCTGCATTGTCGGCGCGACCTCTGGCGACACCGGCAGCGCCGCGATCGAGGCGTTCCGGGGTCTGGACGCTGTCGACGTGTTCATCCTCTATCCGCATGGCCGCGTGTCCGAGGTGCAGCGCCGCCAGATGACCACGCCAACCGAGACCAACGTGCATGCGCTCGCGATGGACGGGCATTTCGATGACTGTCAGGCTCGGCTCAAGGATATGTTCAACGATTTCGCCTTTCGTGACGAGGTGCGGCTGGCGGGCGTGAACTCCATCAACTGGGCGCGGGTGCTGGCACAGGTGGTCTACTATTTCAGCTCTGCCGTGTCGCTGGGCGCGCCGGACCGCACCGTCAGCTTCACCGTGCCGACGGGCAATTTCGGAGACATCTTTGCCGGATATATCGCCAAAAAGATGGGCCTGCCCATCGACCGGCTGGTGGTCGCCACCAATCAGAACGACATCCTGCACCGCTGCCTGACCTCGGGCGATTACGCCACCAGCGAGGTGCATCCGTCGATTTCGCCGTCGATGGATATTCAGGTCAGCAGCAACTTCGAACGGGTGCTGTTCGATGCCTATGACCGCGATGGCAAGGCCGTGGCGCAGCTGATGGACGAGCTGAAGGCAGGCGGATTCAAGGTCAGCCAGGGCGCACTACAGGCCCTGCGGGAAAATTTCGATTCGGGGCGCGCGTCCGAGGGCGAAACCCTTGCCACCATCCGCACCGCCCAGGGCACGATGGGCGAGCTGCTGTGCCCGCATTCGGCCATCGGTGTCAAGGTCGCCGGCGAACACCGCGACCCGACGGTCCCGATGATAACCCTTGCCACCGCCCATCCGGCGAAATTCCCCGATGCCGTCGAAAAGGCCAGCGGCATCCGCCCGCCCCTGCCCGACCGCATGGCCGACCTGTTTGATCGCCCCGAACGCCTCACCCGTGTCGGCAACGACCTGACGGCCCTTGAAACCCTGATCCGCGAGCGTACCCTGAAGTGACCGTCGAACTGACCACCCTTTCCAATGGCCTGCGCATCGTTTCGGAACGTATGGACGGGCTACAGTCCGCATCCATCGGCATCTGGGTGTCGGCCGGCGGGCGCAACGAGCGCCTCGAACAGAACGGCATCGCACATTTCCTGGAACATATGGCGTTCAAGGGCACCGGAACCCGGACCGCGTTGCAGATCGCCGAGGCGATCGAGGATGTGGGCGGCTATATCAACGCCTATACCTCGCGCGAGGTGACAGCGTATTACTGCCGCGTGCTGGAAAACGACACGCGTCTTGCCATGGAAGTTATCGCCGACATCCTGCGCAATCCGCTGTTCGACCAGCGCGAGATCGAGATCGAGCGCGGCGTCATCCTACAGGAAATCGGCCAGGCGCTGGATACCCCCGACGACGTGATCTTCGACTGGCTTCAGGATCGGTGCTATCAGGACCAGCCGCTGGGCCGCACCATCCTGGGCGAAACCGCCAACGTGCGCGGCTTCAGCCAGGACGACCTGAAGCGCTTTGTCGGCGAACATTACGGCCCCGAGCAGCTTATCCTGTCGGCGGCGGGCGCCGTCGATCATGCCGAACTGGTCGCGCAGGCCGAGGCGCTGTTCGGAGACATGCCCCGGCGCGGCGCGATGGCCTTTGAACCGGGGCGGTTTACCAGCGGCGAAATGCGCCGGGAAAAGCCGCTGGAACAGGCGCATTTCGCGCTCGCCTTCGAGGGGCCGGGCTATCGCGATCCGGACTTTTACACCGCGCAGATCTATTCCATCGCGCTTGGCGGGGGCATGTCGTCGCGGCTTTTTCAGGAGATCCGCGAAAAGCGGGGCCTGTGCTACACGATCTTTGCCCAGACCGGCGCCTATGAGGACACCGGCCTGATGACCGTCTATGCCGGCACCAGCGGCGACGAAATGGCGGACCTGGCGGGCATCACCATCGACGAGATGAAGCGCGCCGCCGAAGACATGTCCCCCGAAGAGGTCGCGCGCGCCCGCGCCCAGATGAAGGCAGGCATGCTGATGGGGCTGGAAAGCTCGTCCAACCGGGCCGAACGCATGGCCCGCATGGTGCAGATCTGGGGCGATGTCCCCCCGATCGAGGACACGGTCGCCAAAATCGACAACGTCACCACCGGCGATGTGCGCGACTTTGCCGAGCAGATGGCCACGACCGCCCCCGCAGCACTGGCGCTGTACGGCCCGGTAACTAAGGCGCCGGATCTAGGCACACTTCAGGCCCGCCGGGCGGCGTGATGCTGGGCCGGAAGCGCAGGTTCCGGCTGGATACCGAACGGCTTGTGCTGCGCCCGCCGCAGCACGGCGATTTCGCGCCATGGGTGTCGCTGCGGGTGGAAAGCCGCGCCTATCTGGTGCCGTGGGAACCGTCCTGGGCAACCGACCACCTCAGCCGCCGCGCGTTCACCAACCGTGTCTATTGGGCCAACAGGTCCGTCGCGGCGGGCACGGCGGTGCCGTTGTTCATCTTTCGGCGCGACGACGAACAACTGCTGGGCGCCATCACGCTGGACAACATCCGCCGCGGCCCGGCGCAATCGGGCGTTCTGGGATACTGGACCGGACAGCCCTACGCGCGGCACGGATACATGCACGAAACCATCGCGGCGCTGGTGCACCACGCGTTCGACCGGCTGGACCTGAGCCGGATCGAGGCGGCCTGCCTGCCGGAAAACGTCGCCTCACGCGGGTTGCTGGAACGGTCGGGCTTCAAGTTCGAAGGCGTGGCGCAAAGCTATCTTCAGATCAATGGGCGCTGGCGGACCCATGTTCTGTATGCCTCGCTGCGCCATGACCGGCGCGGCAAGACCCAGATCGGGTGACCTGATCGGGGCGGCGCGCGCGCCCTGAGCGTGAAAAACCGTCATCTGACACGATTGTCAGGCCGGTGCGCGCACGGACCTGATAGCCTGACCTCACGCACCCCGGAGGTCACAGATGCTGCGCCCGCTCGCCACAGTCGCTTTCGTCATTGCCACATTCGCCCCGCCACTGGCGGCACAGGACGCGCGCCGCCCATCCCATTGCATCGCCATTGCCGATGCCGCGCCCGGCCTGCGGTATCTGCACAAGGCCGCGTGGAGCGACCCGATCCCCGATCATGCGGTGCGCATCCACTACATTGCCCATGCCAGTTTCATGATCCAGACGCGCGGAGGGCTGGCGGCGATCACCGATTACAGCGGCTTTGTCGGCCAGACCGGGCTGATTCCCGACATCGTCACGATGAACCACGCTCACAGCACCCACTGGACCGCCAGCCCCGATCCGGCAATCCCGCACATCCTGCAAGGCTGGGGCGCCTTCGGGCAGGGCATCGAGCATCACCTCGATCTGGGTGAAATGCTGGTGCGCAACGTGTCCACCGACATCCGCTCGCAATATGGTCGCGCCGAAGAGCGCGGCAATTCGATTTTCGTGTTCGAGGTCGAAGGCCTGTGCATCGGCCACCTTGGCCATCTGCACCACGAACCGAACGACCGCCAATATGCCGCGCTCGGGCGGCTGGACGTGGTGATGGTGCCCGTCGACGGCGGCTATACCATGGGGCCAGACACCACGGTCAAGGTGGTCGACCGGCTGAAAAGCCGCATCATCCTGCCAATGCACTGGTTCGCGGGCAGCGCGCTGGAACGGTTCATCGCCGATGTGTCGGACCGGTTCGCCATCGACCGCCGCGCCGGCCCCGATATGCTTGTCAGCCTGCGCGACCTGCCCGCGCGTCCCACGGTCGTGGTCTTGCGGCCCGAATGGCTGAGCGACTGACCCCCTTGGCATCCGCCGCGAACAATCGCAGTCTTGGCGCCCGACAAAGGAGCGCCCGATGACCCTGACCGCCGCCGACGACAGCTTTGCCTCTGGCCTGGCCGCGCTGTTGCCCGACAACACGCTGCGCCGCGCCGAACCGCGCCATCTTGAGGAACCGCGCGGGCGCTGGACGGGCGTCTCGCGCTGGATCGCCCTGCCCCGCAGCACCGAAGAGGCCGCCATCATCATGCGCCACTGCAACGCCGCGCGGGTCGGGATCGTGCCGCTGGGCGGCGGTACCGGGCTCGTCGGCGGGCAGGTCGCCCCGGAGGCGCCCGCGCCGCTGATCCTGTCGCTGGAACGGATGACCGCCATCCGCGCCACCTACCCTGAGGAAAACGTGATGATTGCCGAGGCCGGCGCGGTGCTGGTGGATGTACAGGGCGCCGCAACGGATGCCGGGCGGCTGTTCGCCCTGTCGCTGGCGTCCGAAGGCACGGCGCGCATCGGCGGCCTGCTGGCGACCAACGCCGGCGGCGTCAATGTGCTGCGCTACGGCAATGCGCGCGATCAGGTGCTGGGGCTGGAGGCGGTGCTGCCCGACGGCACCGTCTGGAACGGCCTGAAGCGGCTGCGCAAGGACAACACCGGGTACGACCTGCGCCATCTGCTGATCGGGGCCGAGGGCACGCTGGGCCTGATTACCGCCGCCGCGCTGAAACTGTCGCCCGTGCCCGCCGCCACCGGCACCGCGCTGTTCACCGTGCCCGACCCCAGGGCGGCACTCGGGCTGCTTGCGCTGGTCCGCAGCCGGCTGGGCGAAGGCATTTCCGCGTTCGAGCTGATCTCGCGCCAGGGGCTGGCGTTTCTGGCCGAAACCATTCCCGACCTGCGCCAGCCCTGGGACAGCCCGCCGGACTGGTGCGTGCTGGTCGACCTGGGTCTTGCGCGCGGGCTGGACCCGGCGGCCGCGCTGGAAGACATCTTTGCCGCCGCGTTCGAGGCGGATCTTGTGTCCGACGGCATCGTCGCGCAATCGCAGCAGCAAAGTCAGGATTTCTGGGCGATCCGCGAACGCATCCCCGAAGCGAACCGCGCCATCGGCGCCATATCCTCGCATGACATATCCGTGCCGCTGGGGCGGGTGCCCGACTTCATCGCGCAGGCGGGGCCGAAGCTGGCGGCGCTCGGGGCGTTTCGCATCAACTGCTTTGGCCACCTCGGTGACGGCAACCTGCACTACAACGTCTTTCCCCTGCCCGGCGGCGACAAGGCCGACCACCAGCACCAGCGCGAAGACATCACGCGCACGGTCCATGACCTCGTGCACAGCTTTGGCGGATCGGTCAGCGCCGAACACGGGATCGGGCGGCTCAAGGTCGCCGACCTGGAACGCTATGGCGATCCCGCCAAGCTGGCGGCGATGCGCGCCATCAAGGCGGCACTTGACCCGAACGGCATCATGAACCCCGGCGCGGTGCTGCGCGTGCGCTAGTTCGTCGTGCCGCGTGCGCCCTGGTTCAGCGACGCGACCTGAAACACGCAGCCGTCCGACACCAGCATCGGCGGCGTGAGACACAGCGCCCGCGCCACGCTGAACGCCGCCAGAACCTTGGGCACATAGTCGCGGGTTTCGGCATAGGGCGGCACACCGTCGAATTTCGGGATCGAATTTTCCCCCGCGTTGTAGCCTGCCAGCACAAGGATGGGATCGCCATCAAAGGTTTCCATCAGGAAATCCAGAAACCGCACCGCGCCCCGGATATTGTCAGCGGGATCGAAAGCATCTGTCACGCCGAACCGCTCGGCCGTGGCAGGCATCAGCTGCATCAGCCCCTGCGCCCCGGCGCCGCTTTTCGCATCGGCCTGCCCGCCGGATTCCACCGCCATCACCGCCAGCGCCAGCGCGGGGGAGACCTGCGTGCCGACGGTCGCCTTCAACAGCTCGATTCCGTGCGCGGCGGCCATGCCTTGCAGCGCCTGAAGGCGCGGCGCCGCGACGCCCTTGCCCACGGGCGGCTTTGACAGCCCGGCCAGCGCCGGTTCCAGCCGCCCCGGCCCACTTTCGCGCAACGAGGGCGAAACCACATCCCAGAACCAGTCGTAATTGCCAGGCCCCGCAGGCCGCCCCGTCGGCGCCGCGCCTGGTACGGGGGGCGCCGCGACGGCAGGCACGATCGCCTGCGGTTCGATCTGAACGGTGATGCGCTTCTTGGTACCGGGTTTGGGCACCTTGACGCGCTTTGCCGAAAACTCGGGGAACGCAGGCGGAGATTCGGCCCATCCCGCCCCCGCGCAGGCCATCGCCCCGCAAAAGGCGGCGAGGGCCGCCCAACCCGCTGCTCGATACATCGGTTTCACTGCCTCTGGTGTCTTGTTTTGCCGGATTCTGACACGATGGCCCGTTTGCGCCAATACCGTTGCCGCATTCTTCGCCGGCGCGTGCCATTTTCGCCCGGATTGCAGCCCTTTTACCCCTTTCCCGCAAATTTCATAAATTTTTATCCTCACTAAACAATGCGTTAATCTTGATTTGGCAGGAAACCTTCCTCTTACCAAAATCACACCAATTGCGCCCAAATCCTGCCCGATTCCGGGGGCTATATATCCTCATACCGCAGCGAGACGGGGCAAAGAGAGAGGCCCTTAACGGATCGCAGCGGTGAACGTGAGCAACAAGATACCCCATCCTACCTCTGGAGAGAGACATGCTGAATTTCATCAAAAACTTCCGCGCAGACGAAGACGGTGCCGTGACGGTTGACTGGGTTGTGCTGACCGCAGCCGTGGTCGCCATGGCGATCGGCGCGTACAGCACCATCCGCGACAACTCGGACAACATGATCAACGCCGCAGGCGATGCAGTCGCTGCCGAGCAGCTCGAACTGTTCCCGGCCGCCGACGGCTAAGTCCACCTGAATGCGCCACCGGATCGACCTTCGGGCCGATCCGGTGGATGTTGCAAGACCAGGTTCCACGGCGACAGGTTTAACGATGGTTCGCAAGTTCAAGACCTTTCTACAAAGTGACGCGGGGGCGGTGACCGTTGACTGGGTCGTCTTGACCGCTTCGGTGGTTGCCATGGCGGCGATTTCATTCTTTGAAATTCGCGACAACGCCGACAATATGGACAACGCCGCAGGCGATCGGCTTGGGCAAGAGATCACCGTTCTGTACCCCGCAGATTGACGCCCTTGCGCCACCTTGCCAAAAGCCGCTTCGCTTTCGAGGCGGCTTTTGGCGTTGCGAAGGCGCCTGGCGGCGTGATCGCGAAACAAAGCCCCGAAAGCGATCCGCAATGGGCCAGAAACAGCCACAATCCCCCCTTAAACCTGAAACCTGAACGCGCCACGGACCCAACCGGCGCGGCGATGAAACCCGAGAGGAACACGACATGCGACTGGTTTTCGGACTCGTGCTGCTCGCAGGACTGGCGCTGGCCGGCTTCGCGGTGCATATGGCCAAGCAACAGTTCGGCGCCTATCAAAGCGCGCTGCAACAGGAGCGGGACAGGGCCGGAGCGGCGATCCCGACCCGACAGGTTTATGTGGCCACCCGTGCGCTTGTCCGCGGCGAAGAGCTGAAGCCCAACGATATCCGCATCGCCCCCTGGCCGGTCGAGATCCTGCCCGAGGGCGTCTTTGGTGAACAAAACCCCCTGTTCCGCGACGGCGAGGATGCCCGCGTGGTGGTTCGCGCGATGGACAAGTTCGACGCTCTGACCGAAACCCGCGTCAGCGCGCCGGGCGGCGACGCCGGACTGACGTCGCAGCTGCGCCCCGGCGAGCGCGCCTTTGCCATCCGGGTCGATGTGGCCTCGGGCGTGTCGGGCTTTCTGCGGCCGGGCGACCGGGTCGATGTATACTGGACAGGCCGGATGCCCGGTTCCGACGCGAACCTGCCGCGCGGAGATGTAACCCGGCTGATTGAAACCGGCGTGCGACTGATCGCCATTGACCAGAAGGCGGATGCCAGCGCCGCCGACCCCAGCATCGCCCGCACCGTCACCGTCGCCATCAGCCCGCAGCAGGTTGCCGGACTTGCACAGGCGCAAAGCACGGGCCGCCTGTCGCTGTCTTTGATGGCGGTGAATGACGAAAGCGTCGCCGAAGCCATCGAGATGGATCAGCGCCAGTTGCTTGGCCTGACCGAACAGGTGCAGGTGGTTCAGCAGGCCGCGCAGGTCTGCAACACCCGCGTGCGCCGCGGCGCCGACGTGGTCGAAATCCCGATTCCCTGCCCGAACTGAACGATTACAGAGACTTGTCTGACGGGGGCGCGCATGACGCCCCCGTCCTGTTGCGCGATACCCACATAAGGCTTTCGCCCGAACCCTTTGATTCTTGCAAAAAAATACAAACTGGCCCACAGTCCACCGAAAGCAGGCGCAAGAAGACCTGCACCCGAGGCGTGATCGAGAGGCAGGTCACATGACAGTCAAGAAGACCCTGAAGGCAGCCCTGCTTGGGCTGACCTTGAGCGTGAGCCCCCTCGCGCTGACGGCCAACGCCGATACCCTGCGCGTCGTGCAAACCGGGACCGAGCGTGTGCTCAATGTTCCGATGAACCGCGCCGTGGTGGTCGAAAGCGAATCTCCGTTCGCGGAATTGTCGATCGCAAACCCGGCCATCGCGGATATTTCATCCTTGTCCGAACGCACGATTTACGTTCTGGGCAAGACGCCGGGAATCACCACGCTGACCATTCTGGACCAGAACGGCCAGTTGATCACCAATGTCGACGTGGTCGTCGCCGCCGATATCACCGAATTCAAGGAACGCCTGCGCCAGATCCTGCCGGGTGAAAAAATCGAGGTGCGCACGGCCAATGACGGCATCGTGCTGTCGGGCGTGGTGTCCAGCGCGCAAAAGCTTCAGCGCGCGCTGGACCTTGCCGAACGCTATGCGCCCGAGCGGGTGTCGAACCTGATGACGGTCGGCGGCGTGCAGCAGGTCATGCTCAAGGTGCGCTTTGCAGAGATGCAACGGTCGGTCGCCAAGACGCTTGGCTCGTCGCTGGCGTTGTCGGGGACGATCTTTGGCGACACCCAACTGGAAACCGAAACCGGGACCTGGCTGAACGGAACCAACGGGCTTGGCCAGAGCGTCGAGATCAGCTCGGGGGCGCAGGGCGTCACCTTGCTTGGCTTTGACGCGGGCAGCGTCGCGGTGGGTATCCTTCTGGAAGCGTTGGAAAACAAGGGCGTGTCGCGCACGCTGGCCGAACCCAACCTCACCGCCCTGTCGGGGCAAGAAGCAAAATTCCTCGCCGGCGGCGAATATCCGATCCCGGTGTCGCAGGGCGATGGCGTGGTGACGATCGAATACAAGCCATTCGGTGTCGAGCTGAATTTCATTCCGCGCGTGGTGGATGGCGACCTGATCAACCTGGAACTGACCGGGGCGGTGTCGTCGATCGACAGCGCCAACGGCATCACATCGGATTCGATCTCGGTCGATGCGTTCCGGCGGCGCGAAATCGCGACCACTGTCGAAATGCGCGACGGCGAAAGCTTTGCCATCGCCGGGCTGCTGCAGGACGATTTCACCGATCTCAGCGGCCAGGTGCCGTGGCTGGGCGACATCCCGGTGCTGGGGGCGCTGTTCCGCAGCGCCGAATATCAGCGCGAACAATCCGAACTGGTCATCATCGTCACTCCGCATCTTGTCAGCCCGACCCGCGGGCAGGTGCTGGCGCTGCCGACCGATCGGGTGAAGCCGCCCACCGAATCCGAGCTGTTTCTTTTTGGCAAGACCACGGGCGGCAACACCCGCCCCCGCACCGGCGGCGCGGCCGAGGTTGCCAAGCAGGATTTCACCGGCTCTTATGGCTATGTGATGGACTGACGTGACACGCAGAAAACAAAGACGATTCGAGGGCTCCAGCAAATGATCAGGAACAGCGTGGCGGTCGCCGCTCTTGGGTTCGCCGCAGCCTGCGCCGGACCGCAAGCGGACCCCCTTTACAGCCAGTTCTGGAGCGAGGCGGGCGTGATCGCGGATGCCGGCGATTTCGGCAACGCGACGATGCAGAACACCCAAGCCATGCGCAATCCGCAATCCTACGCGTTCGATCTGGGCCGCCGCTTTGCGCAGGAAGTGCCGACAACCGTCAACTTTGCCTATAACAGCGCGTTTCTGGACGCCGAAGCGCAGAGCACCCTGCGCGAACAGGCAAACTGGATCCGCCAGTTCCCCGAGGTTCGCTTTCGCGTCTACGGCCACACCGACCTGACCGGATCGAACGCCTACAACAAGCGGCTGGGCATGGCCCGCGCCCGCGCGGTCGTGGCCTATCTTGCCACGCAGGGCATTTCGACGTCGCGGTTGGAAGCGGTGGTTTCGTTTGGCGAGACCCAGCCGCTGATCGTCACCGCCGGGCGTGAACGCCGCAACCGCCGCACTGTGACCGAGGTCTCGGGGTTCGTGGAAACCAATCCCGCCGTGCTGGACGGACGCTATGCGGAAGTCGTGTACCGTGAATACATTCGCAGCGCACAGGTTCCCAGCACGCTCAGCGGCCTGACCGCGTCTGAGGAATAGGCGCCAATCCCGCCCTTCGGGGCGGGCATCGTCCGACGATACCGCACAATTTCGGCTTTTCGGCCAAAATGTTGCCCACATTCCCAGAGATATTGCCCCAAAGGGAGACCCGCGCCGGACCGACTCGGCGCGGGGGAACCGGAAACCGGGCATCCGGCCGGGCCTCGTGCCTTGCCTCTTGTTGTTCCTGTCTTCGGGCCCCGTTCCCAAGAAGCGATAGGACAAGAGGCAATGACGAGCAAGTCAGCACCGCAGAACGACCCTGCCCCGATCGTGGCCTGCACGATCAGCCGGAACGTGCAGAATTTCGATCTTCTTATCGAGGACATGGAAGCCCTGCTTGGCGAAGGCTGGGGCGATCTGGGCTTTGGCGAGGCGCTGGCCTTTCTCAGCCAGCCGGATGCCGACGCGCTGGAATTTGTCGCCATGGCCATCGACGAAGAAGACGAGGATGATCTGGCGCTGCTGTCCGAGGTGATCTCGGCCGCCAAGACCCGGCGCGTCAAGGTGATCCTGATCGCCGAAGACGTCACGCCCGCCGCGCTGCATCAGTTGCTGCGCGGGGGCGCGGATGAATTCGTGCCCTATCCGCTGCCCGAAGGCGAATTGCGCGCCGCCGTCGAGCGGCTCAAGCGGGCGCGCACCGACGATACGCCCCAATACGGGCGAAGGGCGGCAGACGGGGTAAAGCTGAGCGGGGGCGGCGACGGGGTACTGATGGCGGTGCAGGGCATGTGCGGCGGCAGCGGCGCCACCACCTTTGCCGTCAACCTGGCCTGGGAACTGGCCAACGTGACCAAGGAAAACGCCCCGCGCGTCTGCATTCTGGATTTCGGTCTGCAATTCGGATCGGTCGCCACCTACCTTGACCTGCCCCGCCGGGATGCGGTGATGGAGCTGCTGTCGGACATCGAATCCATGGACGGCGACAGCTTCGGACAAGCGTTGGTGACCCATGGCGACAAGCTGCATGTGCTGACATCGCCCTCGGAGGTGATCCCTCTGGACCTTGTCGGCCCCGACGAGATCCGCAAGATCCTGGATGTCGCGCGCGAGCATTTCGACTTTGTCATTGTCGATATGCCGTCCACGCTGGTGGGCTGGACCGATGCGGTGCTGACGCAGGCGCAGGTCTGTTTCGCGCTGATGGAACTGGACATGCGATCCGCCCAGAACACCCTGCGCCTCAAGCGGGTGATGCAGGCCGAGGATCTGCCGTTCGACAAGCTGCGATTTGCGGTCAACCGGGCGCCCAAGTTCACCGACCTGCAAGGTAAAAGCCGGATCAAGCGCATGTCGGAAAGCCTTGGCATCAATCTGGAGCTGCAACTGGCCGACGGCGGCCGCCAGGTCGCGACCGCCTGCGATCATGGCGAACCGCTGGCCGTGCACGCCGCCAAGAACCCCCTTCGCAGGGACATCGCCAAGCTTGCGGCGGAACTCTACAGCATTGGCGTCGCCGATGCGGAAGCCGCCTGATCAGGAGCCCGCGACATGTTTTCCCGCTACAAGAAACCGACCGGCAAAGAGGCGGCGCCCGTCGCCCAACCCGCTGCGCCCCCCGCAGCCGGGACCAAGCCCAAGGCGCCGTCGATGCGCAAGCCCAAGGTCGCCGCGCTGGTGGATGCCGCCCCGCAGGACCGCGAGAAAAAGCGCAAGGAACGGCTGGGCGACATCAAGCTCGAACTGCACCGGGTGCTGCTGGACAACCTGAACCTGGCGGCGATTGATGCCGCCACGGAAAAGGATCTGCGCGAAGAGATCAGCGCGATCGTGTCGGAAAACCTGTCCGACAAGGGCATCGTCCTGAACCGCGAGGACCGGCAGACCGTCAATCAGGAACTCTATGACGAGGTCAAGGGCCTCGGCCCGCTGGAAACCCTGCTGAAAGACGACAGCGTTTCGGATATTCTGGTCAACGGCCCGCATCAGATCTTTGTCGAGCGCGGCGGCAGGCTGCAAGTGTCGGACGTGGTGTTCAAGGATGAACGCCACCTGATGCGCATCATCGACAAGATCGTCTCCGCGGTGGGCCGCCGGGTCGATGAATCCAACCCCTATGTCGACGCCCGCCTTGCGGACGGGTCGCGTTTCAACGCCATGGTGCCGCCCATCGCCGTCGACGGCAGCCTCGTCTCCATCCGCAAATTCAAGAAGGACAAGCTGTCGATCGACGATCTGATCAGCTTTGGCGCCTTTACCGAAGAAATGGCGGTGTATTTGCAGGCCGCCGTATCTACCCGTCTGAACATCGTGGTATCGGGCGGCACGGGGTCCGGCAAGACGACCACGCTGAACGCGCTGTCCTCGTTCATCGACGACGCCGAGCGTATCCTGACCATCGAGGATACGGCGGAACTTCAGCTCCAGCAATCCCATGTGGGCCGCATGGAAAGCCGCCCCCCCAACGTCGAGGGCAAGGGCGCGGTTACCCCCCGCGACTGTCTGAAAAACGCGCTGCGGATGCGCCCCGACCGCATCATCGTGGGCGAAACCCGCGGCGAGGAAGTCATCGACATGTTGCAGGCCATGAACACCGGCCACGACGGATCAATGACCACGATCCACGCCAACAACGCCCGCGACGGCATTTCGCGCCTTGAAAACATGATCGCCATGGCGGGAATCGAAATGCCGCTGAAAGCCATGCGCAGCCAGATTTCATCGGCTGTGAACGTGATCGTGCAGGCCAGCCGCTTGCAGGACGGGTCACGTCGCATGACCTCGATCACCGAAATCACCGGCATGGAAGGCGACGTGATTTCCATGCAGGAACTGTTCCGCTTTCAGCGGGTGGGCCTGACCCCCGATAACAAGATCATCGGGCATTACACCGCCACCGGCGTCCGCAGCCATTATTCGGAACGCTTCAAGATGTGGGGTTTCGACATCCCCCCGTCGATCTACGACCCCTTTCGCCCGGAGTAACGCGACATGTTTTCCGCAGAACTGATTATATACGGCCTGATCTTCGTCGGCGTTCTGGTGCTGGTCGAAGGCGTCTATCTCGTGGCCTTTGGCAAGTCGATCAGCCTGAACAGCCGCGTCAACCGCCGGCTGGAGATGATCGAAAAGACATCCAACCGCGAAGAGGTGCTCGCCAAGCTCCGCAAGGAGATGGACCAGCACCTGAAAAGCCGCGGCATCCCGCTGTATTCGCTGCTGGCGGACCGGGCGCAAAAGGCCGCCATCGCCTTTACCCCCAATCAGCTGATCGCGATGATGGCCGGGGTCAGCGTGTTCGCCTTTCTGGGGCTGTCCATCGGCACCGAAGCCGGGCTGCCGGTGCGCATCGTGCTGGGCCTCGCCATGGGGATCGGTGGCGTGTTCATGTGGGTCAACGGCAAGGCGCGAAAACGCCTTGCCCTGATCGAAGAACAACTGCCCGACGCGGTCGAACTGATGGTGCGCTCGCTTCGCGTCGGCCACCCGTTCAGCTCGGCTATCGCGGTGGTGTCCAAGGAAATCAAGGACCCGCTGGCGACTGAATTCGGCGTGATCTCGGACGAATCGACCTACGGGCGCGACATCGGCGAAAGTCTGAAACATATGGCCGAACGGCTTGATATGCAGGATCTGCGCTTCCTTGCGGTCGCCGTGTCGATCCAGCAGCAATCGGGGGGCAACCTCGCGGAAATCCTCGACGGGCTTGCCAAGGTGATCCGCGCCCGCTTTCGCCTGTTCCGCCGGGTCAAGGCGATCACCGCCGAAGCGCAATGGTCGGGCAAGTTCCTGTCGGGCTTTCCCGTCGGCGTGCTGCTGGTGATCCAGGTCACCGACCCGCACTACTATGACGAGGTGCTCGACCACGCCTGGTTCATTCCCGCCTGCTTTATCGTGGCGGTCTTCCTGGCGCTGAACCTGCTCGTCATGCGCTTTCTTGTGAATATCAAGGTCTGAGGGGTCCACGCCGATGTTTGACACTTTGAACGCCATGCTGGTGGATATGCTGGGACCGGCGGGGCCGCTGATGGCGGTCGCCGCTTTGGCGCTGTTGCTGATCCTGGCGGCGATTCCGCTGATGCTGAGCAGCAAGCCCGACCCGATGGACAAGCTGGCCAAATCGGGCCGCACCAAGATCGACGCCGAGACCAAGGCGATCCTGCGCGACACCCGCCGCAACGCCAAGCTGAACAAATACGCGCAGTATCTTGAACCGCAAAGCGCCGAAGAACTGGGGCAGATGCGGCTTAAGCTGTTGCAGGCCGGATATCGCACCCGCGACGCGGTGCGGCTGTTCTACCTGGCACAGATGGTGCTGGGGATCGGCCTGCTGGTGGCGGGCACGGTCTATTACCTCCTGTTCATCGACAGCCCCGAAAGCACGATGCAGCAAAAGCTGATCTACATCCTGCTGCCCGGTACCGTCGGCTATCTGGCGCCGAAATACTGGATTCAGAAACGCGTCGAAGAACGCCGCAAGCAGATCGAAGAAGGCTTTCCCGACGCGCTGGACATGATGCTGGTCTGCGTCGAAGCAGGTCAGGCCCTGGATCAGGCCATCGTGCGTGTCGCGGGCGAGCTGCACGCCTCCTACCCTGCCCTCGCGGATGAATTCGAAATCATCAGCCATGAGATGAAGGCGGGCAAGGACAAGTCGGCGGTGCTGAACGACATGGGCGAACGCTGCGGCGTGCAGGATGTCGCCTCTTTTGTCACCGTTCTGAATCAGGCTGCCAGCTTCGGCACCTCGATCGCCGATGCGCTGCGCATCTACGCGTCGGAAATGCGTGACAAAAGGGTCATGCGGGCCGAGGAAAAGGCAAACAAACTGCCGACAAAGATGACGCTCACGACTATGATGTTCACGGTGCCACCGCTGCTGATCATTCTGGTCGGTCCGTCGATCGTCGGCATCACGCAACTTGGGACCATCGCCCCCTAAGCCCTGATGACAGGACATCCATGCGCATCGGCCCGGCCGCCTGCCTCACGACACTGATCCTTATGGCCGCCTGTGAAAACACTGGCGGCCATGGCATTGCAGACGGTCAGGTTTACGCACCCGCCCTTGATCCGCGTGGCGACGCCGTCGACGGCCAGCTTGTCGGCCACCGCCTGATGGCCGCGGGCGAATACGAACTGGCGCTCGAAGCCTATTTGCGCGCCGCCGGACGGTCCGGCATCGACGGCGAGCTTCTGACCTCGCTCGGGTCGGCCAACCTTGCGCTGGGGCGTCTCAACCAGGCCGAACGCCAGCTGCGCGAGGCGGTCAAGGTCGCCCCGGACTGGCCCGAGGCCTGGAATAATCTGGGCGTGGTGCTGATGGAACGGGGCAAGGTCTCCGAAGCATCCGAGGTGTTCCGCCGGGCCTACGCGCTGGATGATGGCCAAAGCAACGCAATCCGCGACAATCTGCGCTTGGCGCTCGCAAAAATGCAAAATCCGGGCTATTCTGAAACCGAGCAAGAGGAATTTCAGTTGATCCGCCGGGGCAGCGGCACTTACCTGATCCGGCCAAACAATTGATTTATTAAAAAGATGGCCGGCATCGACCGGCTGCATGACGAGGCAAGAGCAGTAAAAGGACGCACAAAATGCGCCATCCCATTCTTGTGGCCCTCTGCATTGCAGGGGCCTTGGGCCTTTCCGCCTGTGACAAGGAAATCGACAAGGACGCGGTCGACCGCGACTTTACCGATGTGAATGTGATCGACGGCACCGGGCTGAACGAGGTGATGCTGACCTCGGGGGATCCGGCGGCGGCAGTGAACTACTTTGTCCGCGCGGGCGAAATCGCACCGGGGCGCATCGACCTGATGCGCGGGCTTGGTAAATCGCTGGTGCGCGCCAAGCGCAACCGCGAAGCGGCCAGGGCCTGGGCCGAGGTGGTGGCCCACGAAGAGTCCACCGACGAAGACAAGGTCCAGCTGGCCGACGCCCTGATCCGCGACAACCAGTGGGAGCAGGCCGAAAAGGTGCTTACGGCAATCCCACCGACCCATGAAACATATCTGCGATACCGGCTCGAAGCGATGATCGCGGACAGTCACAAGCAGTGGGACAAGGCCGACAGCTTTTATGAAATCGCCAGCGGGCTGACCACCCAGCCCGCCCCGGTGCTGAACAACTGGGGCTATTCCAAGCTGTCACGCGGCGATGCCTCTGGCGCCGAAAAGCTGTTTTACGAGACGTTGCGCCACGACCCCGGGATGTTCACCGCCAAGAACAACCTCGTGCTGGCGCGCGGTGCCCAGGGCAATTACACGCTGCCAGTGCTGGACATGACCCAGACCGAACGTGCCGAACTGTTGCACACGCTGGCGCTGTCGGCGATCAAACGCGGCGATACCAAGACCGGCAAGGGCCTGCTGGAAGACGCCATCGAAACCCATCCCCAGCATTTCGAGGCCGCGGCAACGGCGCTTTCCGCGTTGCAAAACGGCGGCGCAAGCTGAGCCGATGCTGTCGATATCCGCCCTCGCAGCAACCTGGTTCCTGCCCTTTGTTCTGCCGGTCTGCCTGTATGTCTGCTTTACGGACATGCGTGAGCTGCGCATCACCAACCAGGCCAACCTGGCGCTTCTGGTGATCTTTGTCATCGTGGGGCTGATCGCCCTGCCATTCGACGCGTATTTGTGGCGCTACAGCCATTTCGCCGTGGCTTTGGTGGCAGGAATGGCCCTGAATGCGGGGGGCGCCATGGGGGCCGGGGACGCCAAGTTCCTGGCGGTGGCGGCCCCGTTCATCCATCTGGGAGACCTGCGGTTTCTGATGGCGCTGCTCGCCGCGAGCCTGATCGGCGCCTTCATCACCCACCGGCTGATCAAGCACTCGCCGCTGCGCAAACTTGCCCCCACATGGAAAAGCTGGACCAGCGGCAAACGGTTTCCGATGGGCATGGCTCTGGGAGCGACGCTGGCGGCCTATCTTGTGTTCGGCATCCTCTACGGAAGCTGACCGCACCGCGTTTCCAACCAAAATTTTTATCTAAAAATTTTGGCGCTCAGCTTCTGGGGCGCAGGCAGGTGGTCGGGGTCTCGCCGGGCGGGGCCTCGACCACGGCGCCACACTGAATGCAGGTCCAGCGGGACGCATCGCGCCGCCTGTATTCGCGCCAGCGGCACAGCCGCCTGTCGCGGTTTTTGCGGTTCCAGAACAGCAGGACGACAAAGGCGACGAGAAGGCCGGCAGCGAAGATCACCGCCGGCCCCGAAAATGATAAATCCGTGTCATGAGGATGGACCTGTTTCGGGACACGCGCAGGTCAACCCCGATCACGCGGCATGGTAATAGGCAAAACCATCCGTTTCATCGCGGACGTCTTCGACGGCGGCGCGCGGGGCCCCTTGCACAAGCAAGGGTTCGGGCTGGTAATAGGCATAAGCCTGATCGAGCGCGGCCAGCGCGGCTTTGGGGTCGATCCGGGTCTGCTTGGTCATCGGGTGGCCTTTCGGTATGTCGATCCGTCACTTCCTCCCACGGGTGTCAGATAGCTGATGCTGCGTCGCAGCACACCCCCTGTCAGCGCAAGGACGGGTTGCGTGTCATGCAACCGTTGTCACGGTTCCTGCGCCGACTTTGCCCCCACGCAAAGCGCCGCCCCTTTTCAAGAGCGGCGCCATGTCGGTCTGCGATAGACGTCAGACGTGCCGGTTGAGCAGCATCTTCTTGATTTCGGCGATGGATTTCGCGGGGTTAAGACCCTTGGGGCAGGTCTTGGTGCAATTCATGATGGTGTGACAGCGGTACAGCTTGAACGGGTCCTCAAGCGCATCCAGACGCTCTGGCGTCGCCTCGTCGCGGCTGTCGATGATCCAGCGATAGGCGTGCAGCAGCGCCGCCGGGCCGAGGTAGCGATCGGAATTCCACCAATAGCTCGGGCATGCGGTCGAGCAGGACGCGCACATCACGCATTCATAGAGACCGTCAAGCTTCTTGCGGTCTTCGATCGACTGCTTCCACTCTTTCTCGGGGCGGTTGGTCTTGGTTTCCAGCCACGGCATGATCGACGCGTGCTGCGCGTAAAACAGGTTGAGGTCGGGGATAAGATCCTTGACCACCGGCATGTGCGGCAGCGGATAGATCTTGACGTCGCCCTTGATCTCGTCAAGCCCGTAGATGCAGGCCAGCGTGTTGATCCCGTCGATGTTCATCGCGCAGGACCCGCAGATGCCCTCGCGGCAGGACCGGCGGAAGGTCAGGGTGGGATCTACCTCGTTCTTGATCTTGATCAGCGCGTCCAGGACCATGGGGCCGCACTTGTCCATATCCAGATGATAGGTGTCGACCCGCGGGTTTTCGCCATCTTCGGGATTCCAGCGATAGATCTTGAACGCCCGGACATTGGTCGCGCCGGCCGGCTTGGGCCAGGTCTTGCCGGTGCGGATCTTCGAGTTCTTGGGCAGGGTAAATTGAACCATGGGTCTCTCCTATCGGATGAGCGCCGGCAGCCCCTCGGCGGCCAGGCAGGTCAGTGTCTCGGGTTTCGAGACGATCTCGATGACGATCTCGACGCTGCTTTGCGTGGGACCGGTGACGGATTCGGACGCCAGCGCATAGATCTGTTGCGCGTTGGCATTGTCGATGACGCAGTTCAGCGACGGTTCAACCGGGATGCCGGGGAACCGTTGGACAACTACCTTCGACGCCGTGGACCGCGCCGCGCTGCGGGCGACGGCATCCTGGGTTTGAGCATCGCACGCGGCGAGGGTCGCGAGGGCCAGCGTGGAAAGAAGGATCTTGCGCAAACCTGTTGTCCCTATCCGAACAGCCAATAGATCGGACCCCCGCGCAAGCAAAAGCGGGTGCCCTCGTCATACAGGATATCAAGCACGATATCGTCGTTCAGGTCTGGCTGACCCAGTGCCGAGTTCTGCGCCAGCGCCTGGATCTGATCGGTCTGGGCGTGTTCGAACACACAGCGCAGCGCCTTTTTGGTCGGAATACCCGGTGTCATGCGCGCAAGGATCGGCGCGGCAGCGTTAAAGGCCACCTGTTCGTTGAAAGCCAGCCGTTCAGGCGGCAAAACCTGAAGCTGACCCACCTTGCGGGGCACCACATCGGCGCAGCCCGTAACCGTGGCAGCCAGCATCAGGGAACATATCATCCGCAACAAATCAACGTCCCCCGATACATGCCGGAAACGCCCGGCGGGCAGCCCGCACTTGCGCGAAACTGTCTCGCTGACGGTTGGGCCGCGTTTTCTAACGGCGTTGTCGCGTCCGACGGCGGCGTGCCGCCGGTGTAGGTCTGGGCCGTGGTATTCCCCGCGCCGCGACGCACGACCGTGCACTCGGGGATACCACCCCGCGTCGGTCCCTGAGGGACAGGCTGCGGCACATCCGCGGCCACCCGTTTCCCCAGCACGCAGGCATTGATTGCGTCAGCCCCTTCTTGCGTCCCGCTTGGCCCCGGCGTCACCGCCGCGGCATTGCCGTCACGATATTCGTAACCGCCCTCGGGCGAGAGCTGGAGCATGCGTCGCGTGACAAGATCCGCCTTTCGGACATTGCCGCATGCCGCAGCCGGCAAACGCAGGGCAAGCAGGAGCAGCCGCATCATCAGAAGGTACGTGCTTTCGGTGCGATCTTGGCAAGGCTGATGCCGCCGACCTCTTCGGTGGTCAGCGGATCAACGATCACCGGGCGGTGGGTCAGCGTGACCTCGGTGCCGTTGACGCGGCTGATGGTGTGAACGCGCCAGTTGTCGTCATCGCGAGTCGGATAATCCTCGTGGGCGTGCGCCCCGCGGCTTTCCTTGCGCGCTTCGGCGCCGACGATGGTGGCCAGCGCGTTGGGCATCAGGTTGGTCAGTTCGAGCGTTTCCATCAGGTCCGAGTTCCAGATCAGCGTGTGATCGGTGACTTTGACGTCCGACATCCTGGAGGCGACGGCGGTCATCTTTTCGACGCCTTCGACCAGGGTCTTGTCGGTGCGGAACACGGCGGCGTCCGACTGCATGGTGCGCTGCATCTCAAGGCGCAGCTCGGCGGTCGGCGTGTCGCCATCGGCGTAGCGCAGCCCGTCGAACCGATCAAACGCCTTGTCCACCGACGGCTGATTCAGCGTGTGCGGCGATGCTTCGCGGTCGACAACCTCACCGGCGCGGATCGCGGCGGCGCGGCCAAAGACCACAAGGTCGATCAGCGAGTTCGACCCAAGGCGGTTGGCACCGTGCACCGACGCGCAGCCTGCCTCACCCACGGCCATCAGGCCCGGCACGACGGCGTTGGGGTTGTCGGCGGTCGGGTTGAGCACCTCGCCCCAATAGTTGGTCGGGATGCCGCCCATGTTGTAGTGCACCGTCGGCAGAACCGGGATCGGCTCCTTGGTCACGTCCACGCCGGCAAAGATCCTGGCGGATTCCGAAATGCCCGGAAGCCGCTCGGCCAGCGCCTCGACGGGCAGGTGCGACAGGTTGAGGTGGATGTGGTCGCCATGCTCGCCCACGCCGCGGCCTTCGCGAATTTCCATCGTCATCGAACGGCTGACATAGTCGCGCGGCGCAAGGTCCTTGTAGGTCGGCGCGTAGCGCTCCATGAACCGCTCGCCTTCGGAATTGGTGAGGTAGCCGCCCTCGCCCCGCGCGCCTTCGGTAATCAGGCAGCCCGATCCGTAGATGCCGGTGGGGTGGAACTGCACGAATTCCATGTCCTGCAACGCCAGCCCCGCGCGTGCCACCATGCCGCCACCGTCGCCGGTGCAGGTGTGGGCCGAGGTCGCCGAGAAATACGCCCGGCCATAGCCGCCGGTCGCCAGCACCACGGTTTTCGCACGGAAGATATGGAAGGTGCCGTCTTCGAGCTTCCAGCAGACGACGCCCTGACAAACGCCATCCTCGCTCATCACCAGGTCGATGGCGAAATATTCGATATAGAATTCAGCGTTGTGCTTGAGCGACTGGCCATACAGCGTGTGCAGGATGGCGTGGCCGGTGCGGTCGGCCGCGGCGCAGGTGCGCTGCACGGGGGGGCCTTCGCCGAATTCGGTGGTGTGGCCGCCAAAGGGGCGCTGATAGATCTTGCCCTCGTCGGTGCGGCTGAACGGAACGCCGTAATGTTCCAGTTCATACACGGCGGCGGGGGCGGAGCGCGCAAGATATTCCATCGCGTCGGTATCGCCCAGCCAGTCCGACCCCTTGACGGTGTCGTACATGTGCCATTGCCAGTTGTCGGGGCCCATGTTCGACAGCGACGCGGCGATGCCGCCCTGCGCGGCCACGGTGTGCGATCGGGTCGGGAACACCTTGGTGACGCAGGCGGTGCGCAGCCCCTGCTCGGCCATGCCAAGGGTGGCGCGCAGGCCCGCGCCGCCGGCCCCCACGACCACGACGTCAAACGTATGCGTCTCGTATTCGTATGCTGCCATTTTTCCGGTCTTTCTGTCTCAGAGCGCGATCTTGACGAGCGCGAACATCCCGCAGGCGATCATTACATAGGAAAAGCCCGTGTAGGCCATGATCAGCAGCTTGCGAGCGGTGCCTTGGGTGTAATCCTCGATCATCACGCGACCGCCCTTGTTGAAGTGCAGCATGCCCACGATCAGCACCAGCGCGGTCAGGATCGCCGGAAACGGGCGCGACATGGTTGCCAGCGACGCCTCGTAGCCGGACCCCAGTGCGTTGCCGAAAATGTAGATCCAGGTCGGCACCATGCAGGCCAGCGCAACCGAGCTGACGATCATGAACCAGTGGTGTTCCGCGCCGGAATGGGCCGAGCCCTTGCCTGCGGCGCGCTTGCGGTCGGTCTGGTAGTGCATTTTGCTATGCCTCCCTCAGAGCCAGATAACGATGACGGTCAGGATGGTCAGCACGACAGAGCCGTAGACACAGATCCAGCCCATCTTTTCGGCGGTTTCGATTTCCAGCCCCTTGCCGGCGTCGAAAATCAGGTGACGCAGACCGCCCAGGTAGTGGTACCAGACCGACCAGAGCATGAAAAACCAGAACAGGTCGAAGATGAAGCTGGTCAGCCACCATTCGACGGTCTCGAACGCGTCCGGCCCCGAGGCAAGCGCCAGCAGCCAGACGATCAGGAAGAACACCGCCGCCATCAGCGCGTTGCCGGTGAAGCGGATCATCACCGATGTCACGGCTGTCAGTTGCAGGCGGTAATACTGCACGAACATGAACGGGGAGAGCGGGCGCTCGATTCGTTTCGCTTCGGCCATGGCCAATCCTTTCGGTTCCCTTGCGCAGGTTCTAGCGGGTTTCATCTGCCCCTGTCACGGTCTCGCAGGTGCGGCAGACGCGTTTTTTGATCGCATTTGGAAAAAAGTCCGAATTTTGTGATCACGGCAGAAAACCTGTGATCACAACGCCGGACCGTTAGCGCCGCCATTGAAATATCAGGGTTTTTGTCAGGTTTAGACGGGATAGATCTTGAATCGCCCTTCAGACCGGGAAGCCAAGCTTTTGCAATGCGCGCACGCCGCTTTGACGCAGCGCGGCATCCGGTGAGCGAAGATCAACGTGGATCCGCGAGACAAGATCGCTGAACTCCCGGCGCTGGACAAGGGCGCTGATGGCATCGGGTATATCGGCGACGGGCATCCGAAGCACATCGCCGGTTTCGTGCGGCAGGTCGGTGGCAAAGTCGTTGGCAGGCATGGCGCGGTCTCCTGACTGGCTGCGAATCTCTCCCCTGACTTCGGATGTTATCCGAGCCAGGGGGGCATGGGTAACGAAACCTTTGTGCGGCGGCTGTGACCTATCGTGGCATCAGCGCCCAGTAATCGAGATCCAGCAGCACATCCGGCGTGTACTTTCCATCCTCGTCTTTCAGCGCGAAGGGCGCGCCGCCCCTGGTGGCGACCAGCCGCAGACGGATCGCGCCGACACCGGGTGCGGCGGTTTCGGCCTTGTCCAGAACCTGCGACCACGCTTTCACCGTGTTGCCCGAAAAACAGGGGTTGGCGTGCGCGCCCGCGTTCAGCGCAACGATCATCTGCGCATTGGCCAACCCGTTGAACGACAGCGCGCGGGCCATCGAAATGATGTGTCCGCCGTAGATCAGGCGCTGTCCGTCGGCGCGGAAGGTCGCGTCGAAATGCACCTTGGCGGTGTTCTGCCACAGGCGCGTGGCCATCATGTGCTCGGCCTCTTCGATCGTGACGCCATCGACGTGGTCGATGGTCTCGCCCACGTCGTAATCGCCCCAGCGGTGCGGCTCGCCCGCCAGCGTGAAATCGTAACCGCTGAAATCCAGACCCTGCGGAATCACCAGATCGTCAGGGGTCAGCACCTTTTTCAGATCTGGCACCACGGCTTCGGGCGCGGCGGCGTCCATGTCGCGCTTGCGCACCATCACCCAGCGGCAATATTCCAGCACCGCGTCGCCGTGCTGGTTCCTGCCGCGTGTGCGCACATAGACCACCCCGGTCTTGCCGTTGGAGTTCTGCTTCAGCCCGATTACCTCGGAAGAGGCGCGCAGCGTATCGCCCGGATAGACCGGCGTCAGCCAGCGCCCTTCGGCATAGCCAAGGTTGGCCACCGCGTTCAGCGACACGTCAGGCACGCTCTTGCCGAACACCACATGGAACGCGGCGAGATCATCCAGCGGAGACCCGGGAAGCCCGCAGGCCCGCGCGAATTCATCCGACGCATACAGCGCGTGGCGCGCGGGATACAGCGCGTGATACAACGCCCGCTCGCCCTGCCCCACGGTGCGAGGCACCGCATGGTCGATGACCTGCCCGATGCGGTAATCCTCGAAGAAGCGGCCCGGATTGGTCTTGGCCATCACTGTTCCCCCAGCTTGATGTCCGGGGCGTAGTCGCCGGGCACGTCCTTGGTGACCGCCTGTCCGCAGCGCATCACCCCGTTGGCGGCATCGAAGGCGTAGGTCGGATTTCCATGCAGCGCCCAGCCGGCGTTCAGCGCGGCGGTCACCTTGTGGCAGAAGGCCGAGGTGTCATCCTCGGACAGGAAGCGGTAGAGTTTCATTTCAGTCCCTTATCCAAAGGCGGGATAGCCGAGCCAGGTGTGGATCAGGCCGATGACGACCAGCAGAATAACGCTGATCGCGGCGAACATGATATCCTTGACGATGGTGCCCCTGGCGGGCGGCGTCCAGTCCGGCTCGGCGCGGTTGATGACGATCATCTCGGCAACGGCCCAGATGCCCAGGCCCCCGAACAGCACGAACGACGGCACATCGCCATTTACCAGCAGATGCGCAACGGCCCACAGCAGAAAGCCGGTCAGCATCGGGTGGCGCATCCTGTAAAGCAGCGCGCCTTTCTTCGGGCCGGGCGTGGTCAGGTACAGCGCGACCAGGATCATCAGGTTGTTGATGCCGACGGTGGCCGGATGCCGCCCCCAGAAAGCCGCGCCATCGGCCATGCGGTAGCCGAAGATCATCAGCAGGATCGACACGGCAAGAGCCAGTGCGACCAGCCCCTTGCCCCTGCCGCCAAGGCTGGCCCGGGGACCGGGCGCGAACCGCTTGAAAAAATGCGCTGCCCACCAGAGCGCCACGCCAAGAACGAGAAGGACCATGGGGATCTCCTTTGGTCAGATCGGATCGCGGGCACCCTGCGATCATTTCCGCCGCGCGGCAATGCCTGATAGCCCCAGCGGTGGGGCTGTCCGTCTACGCCCCCATCGCGGCGATCGCTTCGGCCCTGGCAAGGATGCTCCTGGCGGTCACCACATGCAGGTTCTCGACGATCCTGCCGTCGACCACGGCCACCCCCTGCCCGGCGGCCTCGGCCTCTTGATAGGCGGCGATCTGGCGTCTGGCGATGTCGATCTCGGCCTCGGTCGGGGCAAAGGCGGCGTTGGCGACATCGACCTGCGCCGGATGGATCAGCGTCTTGCCGTCAAAGCCCATGTCCCGGCCCTGATCGCATTCCGCCGCAAGGCCCACATCGTCCTTGAACGCATTGTAAACGCCATCGACGATCACGCAGCCGGCAGCCTTGGCCGCAAGCAGGCACAGCGACAGCGCGGTCAGCATCGGCAGGCGATCGGCGCGAAACCGGGCATTAAGCTCCTTGGCCAGATCGTTGGTGCCCATCACCATGCCACCCAGGCGCGGATGCGCACCGATGGCGGCCGCGTTGGACATGCCGCGCGGGGTCTCCATCATAGCCCATAGCGGTTTGTCGGTGTGCCTTGCCAGCGCGTCAAGCTGATCGGGGCTTTCGACCTTGGGCAGCAGCACCGCATCGCAATCCATCGCGTCGGCTGCGCGGGCATCATCGGCGCCCCACTGCGTATCAAGCCCGTTGATCCGCACGATCCGGGTGCGTTTGCCATAGCCCCCCGTTGCCAGCGCGGCGGTCAGGGTGTCACGCGCGGCGGGCTTTTCCGCAGGCGAAACCGCGTCTTCCAGATCGAAGATGATCGCGTCCACCGGCAGACTGCGCGCCTTGTCCAGGGCGCGGTCCTTTGAACCGGGGATATACAGTACCGAACGGTAAGGGCGGGTCGAAAGATCCATGCGGCCACTCCTTGGGTAATAAAGTTGCGTGGTAAAGGGCATTTTTTACCGATTGATGCAAGGATAATTGCGCCGCGATGCAGAAAAAAGCCAGGCGTTCAAGGTGCCTGTTGCGCGAACGTCCGCCCGAGCGCGCGGGTCCGTTAACCTTTTTTTGGGCTTTGGCGCGCAGTCTTTTGACCAAGGCAGCACCGACACGTCTGCTGCGAAGCAAGGAGAACGCGAAGCCGGGGGCACGACCGGTCCAAGGGCCGTTACCCCCGCGCCACAGCCGAAAGGGCAAAACGATGAAACGGACGTTTGCATCCATGGCACTACTGGCGGCTGGCGTCGCCGTCTTCCTTGCGGGCCCGGCCCGCGCCGAACAAGTCAACGCCTGCGCGCCGCGCGATCAGGTTGTAGAAAAGCTGGCCCGGACATACGGCGAGACACGTCAAAGCATCGGCCTTGGGTCCAACAACGCGGTGATGGAGGTGTTCGCCTCGGACACCACAGGCACCTGGACGATCACCGTAACCACGACCGCCGGGATGACCTGCCTTGTGGCCAGCGGCCAGGCGTTCGAAGCCCTTGCCGAGGCGCTTTCCGCCCCCGATCAGGACGCCTGACTCCGCCCGGCACCGCCCGAGAATCAAGCGTTGCGCCGGCGCAAACCGGCACCGGGCTTTGCAAACAGCCCCCCCTCGCGGGAAATTGGCGGGGTTTCTTTGCCTACGACAACTGCTCTAAGCCATGGAATTGCTTGTCTTTAGCGCCACCACCCCGCGTCGGTTGAATACGCTGCGCGTGCGCGCCGCGCCGCAGCACCCTTGCGCGCGACTTGCCAAACCCTTACGCAAACAGCGGAATTGACAAATGGAGCGGAGATTAGATCCATGGCAAGACCCAAGATCGCCCTGATCGGCGCGGGACAGATCGGCGGCACGCTCGCCCACCTCGCGGCCCTGAAGGAACTGGGTGACGTCGTCCTCTTCGACATCGCTGAAGGCACCCCGCAGGGCAAAGCGCTCGACCTTGCGGAATCCGGTCCGTCGGAGGGCTTCGATGCCGCTCTGAAGGGCACCAACGACTACGCCGACATCGCCGGCGCCGACGTCTGCATCGTGACCGCAGGTGTTCCGCGCAAGCCCGGCATGAGCCGTGACGACCTGCTTGGCATCAACCTCAAGGTGATGAAATCGGTCGGCGAAGGCATCCGCGACAATGCTCCGGACGCGTTCGTGATCTGCATCACCAACCCTCTCGACGCGATGGTGTGGGCGCTGCAAAAGTTCTCGGGTCTGCCCGCGAACAAGGTCTGCGGCATGGCCGGTGTGCTTGATTCGGCCCGTTTCCGCCACTTCCTGTCGGTGGAATTCAATGTGTCGATGAAGGACGTGACCGCCTTCGTTCTGGGCGGCCACGGCGACACGATGGTGCCCTCGGTGCGCTATTCGACCGTTGCGGGCGTCCCCCTGCCCGACCTGATCGCAATGGGCTGGACCACGCAGGACAAACTGGACGCGATCGTGCAGCGCACCCGTGACGGCGGTGCCGAAATCGTCGGCCTGCTCAAGACCGGGTCGGCGTTCTATGCCCCCGCGACCAGCGCCATCGAAATGGCCGAAGCCTATCTCAAGGATCAAAAGCGCGTGCTGCCCTGCGCCGCCTTCTGCGACGGCGATCTTGGCGTGTCCGACATGTATGTCGGCGTGCCCACGGTGATCGGCGCCGGTGGCGTTGAACGGATCCTGAACATCAAGCTCAACAAGGAAGAGCAAGAGATGTTCGACACCTCCGTCAACGCCGTGAAAGGCCTTGTCGAAGCGTGCAAGGGCATCGACAGTTCGCTCGCCTGACCACTTTGCCACGAACCAAAAGCCGGGGTGCGCCAACGCGCCCCGGCTTTTTCGTGCGCGGCGTCATCTGACGTGATCGCCGCCCATGCCTTGAAATACCTCACCCCGAGGTGATTCGCCTGCGGCTGCGCTAACATCGGCGGCGGCTGGCGCAAGCTTGTGATCACACGTTTTGGACCTGTGATCACAAAGCACGAAAATCACTCCCAATTGAAGCTTTCCGCCAATATTTCCGCTGACGAGGGCCGGCAAGCCTGCGTATACCCGGCATTGAAATCGCAGCAAGATGGGAAGAGTCTTCCATGAACATCCACGAATATCAGGCGAAAGCGCTTCTGCGCGACTATGGCTGCCCGGTCTCGGACGGTCGTGTCGTGCTGAGTGCGAACGAAGCCAAGGCGGCGGCTGGCGAACTGGACGGACCTCTCTGGGTCGTAAAGGCCCAGATCCATGCGGGCGGCCGCGGCAAGGGCAGCTTCAAGGAATCCGGCGCTGGCGAAAAGGGCGGCGTGCGTCTTGCCAAGTCGGTCGAAGAGGCGGCCGAAGAAGCCAACCGCATGCTTGGCCACACGCTGGTCACGCACCAGACCGGCCCGGCGGGCAAGCAGGTCAATCGCGTCTACATCGAAGACGGCTCGGACATCACGTCCGAATTCTACCTCGCGCTGCTGGTCGATCGCGTCAGCTCGCGCGTGTCGATCGTCTGCTCGACCGAGGGCGGCATGGACATCGAAGAGGTGGCCGAGAACACCCCCGAAAAGATCCTCAGCTTCGAAATCGACCCGGCCATCGGCTATCAGGGCTACCATGGCCGTCGCGTCGCGTTCGAGCTGGGTCTGACCGGCAAGGCCGTGCGCCAGTGCACCCAGCTGATCGGCAACCTGTACCGCATGTTCCTGGACAAGGACATGGAGATGCTGGAAATCAACCCGCTGATCCTGACCACCGACGGCGACATGAAGTGCCTGGACTGCAAGGCCGGATTCGATTCCAACGCGCTGTACCGTCATTCCGACATCATGGGCCTGCGCGACGAATCCGAGGAAGATCCCAAGGAACTCGCCGCCAGCCAGCACGACCTGAACTACATCGCGCTTGATGGCGAAATCGGCTGCATGGTGAACGGCGCAGGCCTGGCCATGGCGACCATGGACATCATCAAGCTGTACGGTGCCGAGCCTGCCAACTTCCTCGACGTGGGCGGCGGCGCCACCAAGGAAAAGGTCACCGAGGCGTTCAAGATCATCACGTCGGACCCCAACGTCAAGGGCATCCTGGTGAACATCTTCGGCGGCATCATGCGCTGCGACGTCATCGCCGAAGGCGTAATCGCCGCGGTGAAAGAGGTCGGCCTGAAGGTTCCGCTGGTGGTCCGCCTCGAAGGTACCAACGTCGATCTGGGCAAGAAGATCATCAACGAATCCGGCCTGGACGTGATCGCGGCGGACAACCTCAGCGACGGCGCCGAGAAGATCGTCAAAGCCGTCAAGGGCTGAACGGAGGTCCGGCGCCCCGCGCCGCGATCCCCCATCGAACATCCGCGGGCACCGTCCCGCAAAACAGGAGAACGCCACCAATGGCAGTCCTCGTAGACGCAAATACCAAAGTCATCTGTCAGGGCTTCACCGGCTCGCAGGGCACATTCCACTCGGAACAGGCCATCGCCTATGGCACCAAGATGGTCGGCGGCGTGACCCCCGGCAAGGGCGGTCAGGAACACCTTGGCCTGCCCGTGTTCAACTCGGTGCACGAAGCCAAGGCCAAGACCGAAGCCAACGCCTCGGTGATCTATGTGCCCCCGCCCTTCGCGGCGGATTCGATCCTTGAAGCCATCGACGCGGGCATCGAGCTGATCGTCTGCATCACCGAAGGCATCCCGGTGCTGGACATGATGCGCGTCAAGCGCACGCTGGTGGACAGCCCGTCGCGCCTGATCGGACCGAACTGTCCCGGCGTCATCACGCCCGATGAATGCAAGATCGGCATCATGCCCGGCCACATCCATAAGCGTGGCAAGGTCGGCGTCGTGTCGCGTTCCGGCACCCTGACCTATGAGGCGGTCAAGCAGACCACCGATCTTGGCCTTGGCCAGTCGTCGGCCGTCGGCATCGGCGGCGACCCGATCAAGGGGACCGAGCATATCGACGTGCTGAACATGTTCCTCGACGATCCGGAAACCGAATCCATCATCATGATCGGTGAAATCGGTGGTTCGGCCGAAGAAGAGGCCGCCGAGTTCATCGCCGAGCAGAAGAAAAAGGGCCGCTGGAAGCCGATCGCCGGTTTCATCGCGGGCCGCACGGCGCCTCCGGGCCGCCGCATGGGCCATGCCGGTGCGATCGTCGCCGGTGGCAAGGGCGATGCGGAATCCAAGATCGAGGCGATGAAATCCGCCGGAATCGTGGTGGCCGACAGCCCCGCAACGCTGGGCGAAGCCGTCGTTAAGGCGATGGAAGCCTAAGCGGTGTTTCTCTGCGGCGGTCGCTTGCGGCCGCCGCGGTCAGGATTAGGTGAACGGGCAGGAAGAACGCTTGCCCTTTCACCGCCCCGCGGCAGAACATCGCGACAGGGGCCCTGAGCACGGGCTTCTTTCCCGCAGCTACTGCGCCGGTCAAACCAAGGATACCTGCGATGACGGATCAAAGCCCGAACGACCAGTTCCACGCCTCTAGCTTCATGCAGGGCGCGAACGCCGAATATCTCGAACAGATGTATGCGCGTTACGCCAATGACCCGAACGCGGTCGATGACGCCTGGGCGGAGTTTTTCAAGGCGCTCGGAGATGACGAGACCAGCGTCAAGGCCGAAGCGGCGGGCGCATCCTGGCAGAGGGCCGACTGGCCTCCCGTGCCGAGCGACGACATCACCGCGGCGCTGACCGGCGAATGGCCAATGCCGATGGTCCCCACCGAAGCCAGGGGCGCGGGCAAGAAGATCACCGAAAAGGCCGCCGCGGCCGGCGTGCCGGTGAGCGACGACCAGATCAAGCGCGCCGTGCTGGATTCGATCCGTGCGCTGATGATCATCCGCGCCTACCGCATCCGGGGCCATCTTGCCGCCAACCTCGATCCGCTGGGCCTGCACGGAAATGACGCCCATCCCGAACTTGATCCCAAGGCCTACGGCTTCACCGAGGCCGACATGGACCGGCCAATTTTCATCGACAACGTGCTTGGCCTTCAGATCGCGTCGCTGCGCGAGATCATGGGCGTGCTCAAGCGCACCTATTGCGGCACCTTCGCGCTGCAATACATGCATATTTCCGACCCCGAACAATCGGCCTGGCTGAAAGAGCGTATCGAAGGTTACGGGCGCGAGATCAAGTTCACCCGCGAGGGGCGCCGCGCCATCCTCAACAAGCTGGTCGAGGCCGAGGGTTTCGAGAAATTCCTGCACGTCAAATACATGGGGACCAAGCGGTTCGGTCTGGACGGCGGCGAAAGCCTGATCCCCGCGATGGAGCAGATCATCAAGCGCGGCGGCAACCTGGGCGTCAAGGAAATCGTGATGGGGATGCCCCACCGCGGCCGACTGTCGGTTCTGGCCAACGTGTTGAACAAACCTTACCGCGCGATTTTCAACGAATTTCAGGGCGGCAGCTTCAAGCCCGACGATGTGGACGGTTCGGGCGATGTGAAATATCACCTCGGTGCCTCGTCGGATCGTGAATTCGACGGCCATCCGGTTCACCTGTCGCTGACCGCCAACCCCAGCCACCTTGAAGCGGTCAACCCCGTCGTGCTGGGCAAGGTGCGCGCCAAGCAGGACCAGATGGGCGATGTGGAACGCCGCCAGGTGCTGTCGATCCTGCTGCATGGCGACGCGGCCTTTGCCGGCCAGGGCGTCGTGGCCGAATGTTTCGCGCTGTCGGGCCTGCGCGGGCACCGCACGGGCGGCACCATCCACATCGTGGTGAACAACCAGATCGGGTTCACCACCGCGCCGCATTTCTCGCGCTCCTCGCCCTATCCCACCGACAACGCGCTGGTGGTCGAGGCGCCGATTTTTCACGTCAATGGCGACGATCCCGAAGCCGTCGTGCACGCCGCCAAGGTCGCGACCGAATATCGCCAGAAGTTCGGCAAGGATGTGGTCATCGACATCTTCTGCTACCGCCGCTTTGGTCACAACGAGGGCGACGAGCCCATGTTCACCAACCCGGTGATGTACAAGAAGATCAAGCAGCAGAAAACCACGCTGACGCTGTACACCGACCGCCTTGTCAAGGACGGCCTGATCCCCGAGGGCGAGATCGAGGATATGAAGGCGCAGTTCCAGTCGCATCTGAACAGCGAATTCGAGGCGGGCAAGACCTACAAGCCCAACAAGGCCGACTGGCTGGATGGCCGCTGGAGCCACCTAGACAAGCAAAAAGAGGGCAATTACCAGCGCGGCGAAACCGCCATCAAGCCCGAAACCCTGGCCGAGATCGGCAAGGGGCTGACCGCCACGCCCGCCGATTTTCCGCTGCACAAGACCATCGGGCGCTTCCTTGACGCGCGCTCGAAGATGTTCGAAACCGGGCAAGGGTTCGATTGGGCGACGGGCGAGGCCATCGCCTTTGGCTCGCTGCTGACCGAAGGCTACCCGATCCGCCTGTCCGGGCAGGACAGCACGCGCGGCACCTTCTCGCAGCGCCATTCGGGGCTCGTGAACCAGGACAACGAAGACCGCTACTATCCGCTGAACCACATCCGTGAGGGCCAGTCCCGCTACGAGGTGATCGACAGCGCGCTGTCGGAATACGCGGTCTGCGGCTTCGAATACGGCTATTCGCTGGCCGAACCCAACGCGCTGACCCTGTGGGAAGCCCAGTTCGGCGATTTCGCCAACGGCGCGCAGATCATGTTCGATCAGTTCATCAGCTCGGGCGAATCCAAGTGGCTGCGCATGTCGGGGCTTGTCTGCCTGTTGCCCCACGGGTTCGAAGGTCAGGGCCCCGAACACAGCTCGGCGCGTCTGGAACGGTTCCTGCAACAATGCGGCCAGGACAACTGGATCGTGGCGAACTGCACCACGCCCGCCAACTACTGCCACATCCTGCGCCGCCAGCTGCACCGCAGCTACCGCAAGCCGCTTATCCTGATGACGCCGAAATCGTTGCTGCGTCACAAGATGGCGGTGTCGACCGCGGATGATTTCACCACCGGGTCCAGCTTTCACCGGGTGCTGTGGGACAGCGCGCAATCGGGCGAAAGCGACATCCAGCTCAAGCCTGACACCGAGATCAAGCGCGTGGTAATGTGTTCGGGCAAGGTCTATTACGACCTGCTCGAAGAGCGCGACGCGCGGGGCATCGACGATGTGTATCTGCTGCGGGTCGAACAGTTCTATCCGTTCCCGGCGCTCAGTCTCGTCAAGGAGCTGGAGCGGTTCAAGGGCGCCGAGATGATCTGGTGTCAGGAAGAACCCAAGAACCAGGGCGCCTGGACCTTCATCGAGCCGAACATCGAATGGGTGCTGGGGCGCATCGACGCCGTCTCGAAACGGCCGCGTTATGTGGGCCGCGCCACATCGGCGTCCCCCGCGACGGGACTGGCCAGCCAGCACAAGGCACAACAACAGGCGCTCGTGGACGAAGCGCTGACCATCGAAGGGAACTGATCTGATGACGACCGAAGTGCGCGTCCCCACGCTCGGGGAATCCGTGACCGAGGCGACCGTCGCCACCTGGTTCAAGAAACCGGGCGATGCGGTGGCGGTTGACGAGATGCTCTGCGAGTTGGAAACCGACAAGGTCACCGTCGAGGTGCCCTCGCCGGTCGAAGGCATCCTCGAAGACATCGTGGCGAGCGAAGGCGACACCGTCGGCGTCGATGCCCTGCTGGCCAATGTCGCGCCCGCGGGCGAGGCCGGCTCTGCCACGGTCGAGGAACGCCCCTCGGCCTCCAAACCCGCCGAAGCGCCCAAGGGCGACGCGGCGCCGGTCGACGTGATGGTCCCCACCTTGGGCGAATCCGTCTCGGAGGCGACGGTGTCGACCTGGTTCAAGAAGGTCGGCGACAGCGTCGCGCAGGACGAGATGCTGTGCGAGCTGGAAACCGACAAGGTGTCGGTCGAGGTTCCCTCGCCCGCCGCGGGCACCCTGACCGAGATCCTCGCCAATGAGGGCGACACCGTCGAAGCCGGCGGCAAGCTGGGCGTTCTGTCTTCGGGCGCCGGCACCACGTCGGGCGCGGTCACAGCCCCCGCGCCCAGCTCGGCCTCGGACGCCGAGCCGTCCATGTCGGGACGCGCCGATGTCGAGGATGCGCCGTCGGCCAAGAAAGCCATGGCCGAAGCCGGTCTTGACGCGGGCAGCGTCAAGGGGTCGGGCAAGGACGGCCGCGTGATGAAGGAAGACGTGAGCGCTGCCATCGCCGCGACCAAATCCTCGCCCGCGCCCACCCCGGCCCCGGCAGCAGTCAAACGCGCGCCCAGCCCCGCCGAGGACGCCGCCCGCGAAGAGCGCGTCAAGATGACCCGCCTGCGCCAGACCATCGCCAAGCGGCTCAAGGACGCGCAGAACACCGCCGCCATGCTGACCACCTTCAACGAGGTGGACATGACCGAAACGATGGCGCTGCGCAGTCAGTACAAGGATCTGTTCGAGAAAAAGCACGGCGTCCGGCTGGGGTTCATGTCCTTCTTCACCAAGGCCTGCGTGCATGCGCTGAAAGAGGTCCCCGAGGTGAACGCCGAAATCGACGGCACCGATGTGGTCTACAAGAACTTCGTCCATATGGGCATCGCGGCTGGCACGCCCCAGGGTCTGGTGGTGCCGGTGCTGCGCGACGTCGACCAGAAAAGCTTTGCCGAAATCGAAGGCGAGATCGCCGAAAAGGGCAAGCGCGCCCGTGATGGCAAGCTGTCCATGGCGGAAATGCAGGGCGGCACCTTCACCATCTCGAACGGCGGCGTCTACGGGTCGCTGATGTCGTCGCCCATTCTGAACCCGCCGCAGTCGGGCATTCTGGGGATGCACAAGATCCAGGACCGCCCCATGGTCGTCAACGGCGAGATCAAGATCCGCCCGATGATGTATCTTGCGCTGTCCTACGATCACCGTGTCGTCGATGGCAAGGGCGCCGTGACCTTCCTTGTCCGCGTCAAGGAAGCGCTCGAAGATCCACGTCGCCTGCTGATGGATCTGTAAAATGCAGGTCGCGGCTCACATTGTCCATCGGTGGTCCGCGAAACAATTCGGCGAGTTTTTCAGTTTCTCAGAAGAACTCGCCGGGTATCCGACGATTGTGTTTCCGGTCGATGAAGACGATGCAATCCTCATGAACGAAGACCGCTCGGGGGTGATTGACGCGGCTAACGTCGCCCCTTTGAAGGAACAGTCGACAAGCTGTGGCTCGCCGCGATCGGGTGAGCTGACCGATCCCGGAACATGCCCCGGGCAGTTTCGCTCGGTCCCGGAGTTTCTGTTTGAGCGGCGGGATCTCGGAAACCTTGTCGCCTTGACGAGCAAGAGCGAGCGCCAAGACTACAAACCCGGAAGCCGCGACCATCGAGGGAACATCATGAGCTATTTCCAGAAAATCCACGACGGGTCGGACTGCTCGATGGCTCCGCGCCCGGCGTTTTCAGTCCGGCGGTCATTGAGCAGCGGGTGACCTCGATTGAAAACTCCAAAGAATGATGTCCGACCGCCGAGCCCGTTTTTCTGCAATCCCAGGAGGCCGCATGAGCCTGCAACTCCTCGTCCGCCACGCCACCTTTGACGACGCTTCCTTCGACAGCGACGCCGAAAACCGCGCAACTGCCGGGCTGACCCTGCTGCAACGCTGGTTCGAACCACAAGGCGCTGCACATTGGCTGCTGTATCAGGTCAGCGACCAGCCCAGGGCCCAAGGCTGGCTCGAAAAATCCGCCGCACTCGGCCACGCGCCCGCAGATGCGCATTTTCTGCAAACCGCATCATGACCCCCGAACTTATCGCCCTCATCCTCGCAGCGCTGCTTCAGATATTGCAAATCGCGCTGTTCTCGGTGCTGGCGCAGAAACAGGTCGGCCGGACATACGCGGCCTCGCCGCGCGACGAACCGCGCCAACTGACCGGCATGGCCGGTCGCGCCCAACGCGCCATGAACAACCACTTCGAAGGCCTGATCCTGTTCACCATCGCCGTGCTCGCCGTCACCTACGCGGATCAGGGCACCGGCGTGACCGCCGCCTGCGCCGTGCTTTTCGTGCTGGCGCGCGTGGTCTACGTTCCCGCCTATCTCTTTGGCTGGTCGCCCTGGCGCTCGCTTGTCTGGGCCGTCGGCCTTTTTGCAACAGCGACCATGCTGGTCGCGACATTGATCTAGGCCTGTTCTGGCCCGAAATATCCCGGGGAAGTCCGCGGCATGCGGACGGGGGCGCCCCCCCCCTTTCCCGCAAGCATGAAAGAAAGGACATCCCATGGCTGAATACGACGTCATCGTCATTGGCGCTGGCCCCGGCGGCTATGTTGCCGCCATCCGCTGCGCGCAACTCGGGCTCAGGACCGCCTGCGTCGAAGGCCGCGAAACCCTTGGCGGCACCTGCCTGAACGTCGGCTGCATTCCGTCCAAGGCGCTGCTGCATGCCAGCCATCAGTTGCACGAGGCGCAGCACAACTTTGCGGCCATGGGTCTGAACGCCGACAGCCCCACCGTCGACTGGGCCAAGATGCTGTCCTACAAGGACGACGTGATCGGTCAGAACACCAAGGGCATCGAATTCCTGTTCAAGAAGAACAAGATCGACTGGCTCAAGGGCTGGGCAACGATCCCCGAGGCGGGCAAGGTGTCGGTCGACGGCGAAACCTACGGCGCGAAGAACATCATCATCGCCTCTGGCTCGGTGCCCGCCTCGGTGCCCGGCGCGGATGTGACGGTCGATGAGAAAACCGTGGTCACGTCCACCGGCGCGCTGGAACTGTCCGAGATCCCGAAGAAAATGATCGTTATTGGCGCCGGTGTCATCGGGCTTGAGATGGGGTCGGTCTATGCCCGCCTTGGCGCCGAGGTCGAGGTGATCGAATACCTTGACGCCATCACCCCCGGCATGGACGCCGAAGTCCAGCGCGCGCTGCAAAAGCTTCTGACCAAGCAGGGGCTGAAATTCACCATGGGCGCCGCCGTGTCCAAGGTGGACGTGGCGGATGGCAAGGCCAGCGTGACCTACAAGCTGCGCAAGGACGACAGCGACCATACGTCGGATGCGGATGTGGTGCTGGTGGCGACGGGTCGCAAACCCTTGACCGACGGGCTTGGCCTTGAAACGCTCGGGGTCGAGTTGACCGACCGTGGCCAGATCAAGACCGACACCCATTGGCAGACCACGGTCAAGGGAATCTATGCCATCGGCGATGCCATCATCGGCCCGATGCTGGCCCATAAGGCCGAGGATGAGGGCATGGCCTGCGCCGAGGTCATCGCGGGCAAGCATGGCCATGTGAATTACGGCGTGATCCCCGGCGTGATCTACACTTGGCCCGAAGTGGCGAGCGTCGGCAAGACCGAAGCCGATCTCAAGGACGAGGGTCGCGCTTACAAGGTCGGCAAGTTCTCGTTCATGGGCAACGGCCGCGCCAAGGCCGTTTTCGCCGGCGACGGGTTCGTCAAGATCCTGGTGGACAAGGAAACCGACCGCATTCTTGGTTGCCACATCATCGGCCCGTCGGCGGGCGACCTGATCCACGAGGTCTGCGTGACCATGGAATACGGTGGCTCTGCCGAGGATCTGGCGCTGACCTGCCACGCGCATCCGACATTTTCGGAAGCGGTGCGTGAAGCCGCACTGGCCTGCGGCGACGGCGCGATTCACGCCTGACCTATGAAAAAGGCCCCCATCCGTGCGAGATGGGGGCCTTTTTTGAAAAAATTTTCTTTCCGCGCTACCACAGCGTTGTCTTTGCCCGTTCAGCGAAATCGCGATCCCAAGCCCCGGCTTCAATATCGCCACGGGTCATTTCCGACAGAATGTCGCCCAAGCTGGGCACCGTTCCCGCATCGTCGCGCTTCCAAAGTCCCGAGCGCATCAGCGATTTGGGGCATTGGGCATAAACCTCGGCGATTTCGACCACGATCACCGTGGCTGGATGCTTGCCTGCCTGTTTGAAACGCCCACAAAGCGTGGCATCATCGGTCAGCCACGCCTGCCCGTTCACCCGCACCACGACGTTTTCGCCCGGCACCATGAACATCAGCGCAATGCGCCCGTCGCGCACGATATTGCGCAGGCTGTCCAAACGGTTATTCCCCCGCCAATCGGGCAACGCCAGCGTGCCGGCGTCAAGTTCATGTACAACCGCACCGTCATCGCCGCGCGGGCTGGCATCCATGCCCTCAGGCCCTGCCGTCGCCACGACACAGAACCGCGATCCCGCGATCCAACGCCGATAAGCGGGTGTCAGACGCCCGGAAACCTTGCGCACGGCCGCCTCGCTGACAGTGCCGTAAAGCGTCGTCAGGGCGTCAATGTTTTCAATCCGCCGCATCGCGGGCCTCCTGCAACAATCGCTCGCTTGCGGTTTCGACGACCTGTTCCAGCATGGGCAGGTATTCGGTCTTGTTCACGTCCGCCGGAATGACGGGCAGAAATTCGACCACCGCCAGACCGGATTTGCGATAGACCCCGGTGCGCGGCCAGAAATATCCGACATTGGTGGCAGCCGGAATGCAAGGTTGTTTCAACTGTCGGTGCAACAATGCCGCCCCGACCTTGTAGTCCGCCTTGACGCCCGGTGCGACACGGGTGCCCTGCGGGAAGATGATAAGCTGACCGGGATAGGTCTGATTGCTGGCCGCCGCCTCGCGCAACATCTTGGCGATCGCCGCGCCACGCTTGCCGCGATCGACCGGAACACAGCCGATGCGGGTCGCGTACTGGCCGACCACGGGGGTAAACAGCAGCTCGCGCTTCATGATGAACTTGCCGTTGGGCACGGCGTCGAACAGCACGATGATGTCGAGAAAGCTCTGATGCTTGGACGCGATCAGCACCTCGCCGGTGGGCACCTCGCCGCGCACCTCGGTGCGCAGGCCGATCATCCAGCGCGCGGCCCAAAGCGTGAACCGGCACCACAGCTTGGCGACGCGCAGCGCGCCGTGCCGCGACATCAGCGTATAGGGAAACAGGCCAAGGCCGATCACGGCCATGCCCCCGTACATCACCAGGGTGAACGCCAGGGACCGCACCCATTGCACCGCATAGGCCATTCAGCTGAGCCCTCCCAGAACGCGCCGCGCCGCAACGGCGGTGGCGGCAAAGGCGACCGCCCCGGCCAGCGGCGGGATCAACGCGGGCATAACCCAATGCCAGCCCTGAAAGCCAAGGCCGGTCAGAAAACCCGCCGTCTCGCCCCCCGATGGCATAAGCAGCACCGCCACCACGCCAAGCGCCGTGCCCGCCGCCGCACCGATCAGCGCACGCAGCGTAAACCGGCGTACAAATGCGCGCGCGATGTAGTTGTCGGTGGCGCCCACAAGGCGCAGCACCGCGATGACCTGCGCGTTCGCCGCCAGCGCTGCGTTCGCCGCCAGCGTCACCATTGCGCCGACCGCAGCGGCGATCAGCCCGGCGGACACCCAGCCCAGCAGCGTGAGTCGTCCCGCCGCCTGCGCCAGCGGACGGCGCCAGCGGGCGTGATCGTCCAGCACGGCGCCGGGCACCTCGGCCTGAAGCCGCAATCGCAGCCCGGCGGGGTCATAGCCCTGCGCGGTTTCCTGCACCTCGATCAGCTGCGGGACCGGAAGCTGGTCCACCGGCAGCTCCGGGCCGAACCAGGGCGCCAGCAGGGCCTGCTGTTCGGCCTCGCTCAGCGCGCGGGCCGATGCGACGCCGGGGGTTTGCTGCAACAGGCGCAGCGCCGCCGAGGTCTGCGCCACCATCTGTCCTGCCGGGGCCGAGATGCGCACCGTCGAAGACCGCGCCAGCTCATCCCCCCAGTTGCTGGCCAGCCGCCCCGCCGCCAGAGACAGCGCCAGCGCGAACACCGCCAGAAACGCCATGGCGCCCGCCGCAAACAGCGTCAGCCTCGCGGTGAACCCCGTCGGAGGCACAACGCGGTCGGCCGCCTTGTCCCCGCGCCCCAACGCCCGCAACGTATCCAGTGTCTGGTTCAAAGATCCGCCCCCGCCGTTGCAATCCGCCGGTTCGCGATGCGCAGCACCCGCGCCTGCACCTGGCTTTTCGCCGCGCGGATCAGCGACAGATCATGCGTGGCGATCAGGACGGTCTTGCCCATGCGGTTCAGTTCCACCAGTAATTGCAACAGGCGCTGCGACATCTCCCAGTCGACGTTGCCGGTGGGTTCATCCGCAAGAATGACCTCGGGCGACATGATGACGGCGCGGGCCAGCGCGGCGCGCTGACGTTCGCCGCCGGACAACTCGGGCGGCAGCGCGGTGGCGCGCTCGGTCAGCCCGACCCAGGCGAGCAGTTCGCGCAGGTTTTCAGCCTGCCCCGCGACCGCCTGCCCCGATACCGTCAGCGGCAGCGCCACGTTTTCATGCACCGCAAGGTGGTCGAGAAAGGCACAATCCTGATGGACCACACCGATGCGGCGACGGGACATCGCGATGTCATCGCGCCCCATCTGCCGCACGTCCTGCCCGAAAATCCGCGCCTGCCCCGAGGTCGGACGCAGCGCTCCGTAACAGAGTTTCAGCAAGGTGGTCTTGCCCGCGCCGGACGGACCGGTCAGAAAATGGAAGGTCCCCGGCGCCAACTGAAGCGAAAGTTCGCTCAGCAGTTCCGCGCCGCCATAGCTGTACGCCACGTTCTCCAGCTCGATCACGGCCGCCTCGCCCTTGTCAGGCCGCTCTTGTCGCAGTGACAAGGCAGGCCGAAAATCTCGGTCTGTTGTGCATGAGCCGCGCAGCATATGCAATCCGCGCGGCTGCCGGAAAATGGGCTTTCCCCTCCGGGTGCGGCAACCTATTGTCGCTGAGTGAAACGCGGCGCCCTGCGGCGCACAGGATCATGGGGACCAGATGCGGCTGATTTGCCCGAACTGCGGCGCGCAATACGAGGTGCCGTCCAACGTCATTCCGACGGGCGGGCGCGATGTGCAATGTTCCAGTTGCGGCCACACCTGGTTTCAGGCGCACCCCCAGGATGACGACGTGCCCCCGCGCCCGGACGACTGGGATACCGGGCCGGACCGCGACGAAGACCCCGAGCCTGACACCGCCCCGCCCGTGCCGGCCCCCGATCGCAAACCCCGCAGCCTTGATCCTTCGGTGATCGAGGTCCTGCGCGAAGAGGCCGACCGCGAGGCGCGCCAACGCGCCGCCGAAACCGGCGCCCTGGAAACCCAGCCCGATCTGGGGCTGGCGGCGCCGCAAGACAGCGAAGCCGCCCGGCGCGCCCGTGATTCCCGCGAGCGCACGGTCGAGGAGAAAAGCGATTCCCCCGCGCCCGCGCCTCTCCCCGACCGGATCGCCGACGGGGCCGTGACCGCCGGCGCCGCTGCCGGTTCGCGTCGGGAACTGCTGCCCGATATCGAAGAGATCAATCAGACGCTGCGGGCGTCTCCCGGCCGCCGGGGCGATGCGCAGAATCGCGACATGACGACGCCCCAGGGCCGCGCGGCAACGGATGAAGACATCGTCGCCCGGCGCAGCGGGTTCAGCGCCGGGTTCCGCACCGTGATCCTGATCGCTGTTCTGGCAATCGCGCTTTACGTTATGGCGCCCACCCTTGTGGACATGGCCCCTGCCCTTGGGGCGGTGCTGAACCCTTATGTCGACGCGATCGACGCGGCGCGCCTGTGGCTTGACGGGCAGATCGTGGCGCTGTTGCAGATGCTGGACGGCTACAGTTCGGAAGCCGCTGCGCAGTAGCGGCCCGCCCCGTCAGCCGTCATCCCCCTGCCCCTCCAGGGCAACTCAACCCTTGCCCCTCCAGGGCACCAGCGCACGCTCGGCGGCGCGCATCAGCATGTCGATGCCAAACCCGATGACACCGATCAGAATGATGCCCATGATCACGATGTCGGTCAGCTGAAACTTCGACGCCACCATGATCATCATGCCCGCGCCCTTTTCCGCCGCCACCAGTTCCGCCGCCACGACCGTGCCCCAGCATACGCCCATCGCCACGCGCGCGCCGGTAAAGATGTCGGGCAGCGAATTGGGAATGATGACGTGTCGCATGATCTGCGCCTTGCTCGCGCCGAGCGAATAGGCGGCGTGCACCTTCGAGATGCTGACCCCCGAGACGCCCGAGCGCGCCGCGATAGCCATGATCCACAGCGCGGCCAGGAACAGCAGGATGATCTTGCCGGTTTCGCCGATGCCCGCCCAGATGATTACCAGCGGGATCAGCGCAAGCGGCGGCACCGGGCGCATGAATTCGACGATCGGGTCGAACCAGCCGCGAAACCAGTCCGACAGGCCCATCGCATAGCCCAGCGGAATTCCGGCCAGCGCACCAAAGAAAAATCCCGCGACGACCCGGAACAGCGACCAGCCCAGATGTTCCCAAAGGGTGCTGTCGCGATAGCCGTTGCGCGCGATGTCGATCATGCGGGCGACGACCGCCTCGGGCGGCGGCAGCCAGATCGGTTCCATCTGCCAGCCCTTGGCCGGTTCGACGTTCAGCGTGCCCTTGGGCGACATACCGATGCGCCCGAAGTCGGTCAGAACCTCCTTGCCCGGCGCGATGAGCTGGCCGTTGATGGCGATCACGCGGTGCCCGGCGTCGCGCCCCAGATCGTCGTTGCGATCGACCCGCACCAGCCCCGAACGCCAGGCGGCGATCGCGTCGCTGTCGTTCCTGGCCCAGCCCGTGCCGGGATCGACCGGCGGCGGGTCGGACTGGGTTCCCGCGGCAAAGACACGGATGGTGACAGTCGCGTCATCCGGGTCGACCCCGTCGGCGGTCGCGGTATAGGTGAATTGCGCGTCGCCGGTGAAGGGGCCCGGCGCATGCAAGACCCCCGGCACCCACGCCGAGCCGGTAAAGGCGCCCCAGAGCAGAAAGATGCTGAGCACGGACACCACCGAGGCAATGCGGTTCGGTCGCACCGCGCTTTCATCGCCAAAGGTCACGGTCTTGCGGGCGGTGAAATCCCGCGTGCCGCGGTGGACCAGCAGCTTCACCAGGAAATACGCGCCGGCAAAGATCGCGACATAGATCAGCAGAACGATCATTGCGTCGTCTCGGTGCGGCCCATGATTTCTTCTTCCATGTCCCAGATCATGCCGAGAATCTCTTCGCGGGTGCGGGCGAAATCGGGGTGTTTCTTGACCGCCCGAAGGTCTTCGGCAACGCCAAGATCGGCAAAGGGCAGCCGGTATTCCCGGTGAATGCGCCCCGGCCGCGGCGCCATCACCAGCAGCCGTTCGCCCAGCAACAGCGCCTCTTCGACGGAGTGGGTGATCAGGATGACGGTCTTGCCGGTTTCCTTCCACAGCTTCAGCACGAGGCTTTGCATCTTTTCGCGGGTCAGCGCATCGAGCGCGCCAAGCGGCTCATCCATCAGGATCACGTCGGGATCGTTGGCAAGACACCGGGCCAGCGCCACGCGCTGCTGCATGCCGCCCGACAATTCGTACACGGCCTTGGCCTTGAAATCGCGCAGGCCCACCACGTCAAGCAGGTGATCCACATGTTCCGCCCAGTGGCGTTCGCGCTTGCCTGCCATACGCGGGCCAAAGCTGACATTGTCACGCACATCCATCCATTCGAACAGCGCGCCTTGTTGAAACACCATGCCCCGCTCGGCGCCGGGGCCGGTGACCGCGTGGCCGTTCATTTGGATCTTCCCGGACGTAGGGGCAAGAAACCCGGCGACGATGTTCAAAAGCGTGGTCTTGCCACAGCCTGACGGGCCGAGCACCGACAACAGCTCGCCCGCCGCAAGATCGAGGCTGACGTCCTTCAGCGCCTGCACCGAGCTGCCGTTGGGCAAATCGAAACGCATGGAGATGCGGTCGATGGAAAGTCCGCTCATCGGTGTTCTTTCGATAAGGAAACAGGCGCCAAGGAATTTTCTGCGACCATTCTGGAAAATTCTCCGGTGAAGAATTTTGGCGCGGGGCGGCACCGGATGGCGCCGCCCCGCAGCGTTACATGCCCAAGGCGGTGTCGAGCGGGCCGGTGTTCACCGTGCCCTCATAGCTGCCAAGGGCGGCGTCGATCGAGCCTGCCTCGACAAAGACGTCCGCGACGCCCTTCATGAATTCCTGCGCCCCGCCCCCCAGCCATTTTTCTGTCAACTGCGCATCTACGGGCGGGAAAACGAACGTGGCGAGGGTTTCGGCGGTGGCGTCTTCGTCCATGCCCGCATCCCTCGCGATGACGGGCAGCATCCTGGCCCGGTTCGATTCATCCGCCCACATGGCGTTCGCCCTGGCGGTCACCGACAGGAATTGCGCCACCGTGTCGGAATTTTCGGCGATCCAGCCAGCGGGGCCCGACGTCAGGTCGAAGACGAGGATGCCGAGTTCTTCCTTTTCTGCGCCGGACAGCAGCACGTTGCCGTGTTCCTTCATGCGACGCAGGCTGCCACCCCAACCGCAGGCCATGTCGACCGAGCCCTGCGCCAGCGCCGCCGCGCCGTCGGGCGGGGCCATGTCGACGATTTCCATGCCCGAAATATCCACGCCGAAATGGGACATCTGCTTGAGAAACCCGTAATGCGCCGCAGTGCCCAGCGGAACGGCGACCTTTTTGCCAGCCAGCTCTTCGGCAGAGGTCTTGTCGATCTCAAGCGCCTCGGCCACCACGCAATTGTCGTTATCGGCATAGCTGACCGCAACGTCGATCGCCTGAAGATCCTGCCCCGCGCTGACGGCAACCACGAAAGGCGGCACGCCCTGGCTGACCGACAGATGCACATCGCCCGACGCCATCGCCGCGCTCATTGCGGTGCCGGTGTCGAAGCTGACCCAGTTGATCCCGGTGCCAAGCGCCTCTTCGTACATGCCCGTGGCCTTGGCATACTCAAAGGGCATCGGCCATTCCAGAAAATAGCCCACGGTGATGTCGGCACCGGCGCTGCCCGCAATCAGGGCGGATGCTGCGGCACCTGCTGCAAGGCTTTTGAAGGTGGTCATGGTGGTTCTCCCCGAAGTCGGCCCCGCTCGTGTCGGCGCCGTCCTGCATGATATGGGCGGCACATGCGCCGCGTGCCCCCGCTGTGATCGGACCGGAAATCGACTGACGGATCAATACAAGCCTGTCTCATTTGCCCGTTTTTTCGCCCGACCGCGCGAAACTGGCGCATTTCCGGTGCAGCATGACCCGGCGTGTCATCCGCGACAACCATCGCGGCGCCGGTATCCGGGCGGGTGGTGTTGCCTCTGGCGCTCAAAGCTGTGCTAACATTCCCCCGAGCCGGCAGACCGCGCCGGTGCGACCAGATTCCCGGAGACAGCACGATGGACGGCACCCTTACCCAGAACGACCTGAGCCACGTTGTCGAGGCCGACAAGGCCCATGTGTGGCATCACCTGTTACAGCACAAGGCGCTGGAAACCAGCGATCCGCGCATCATCGTCGAGGGCAAGGGTATGCGGGTCTGGGACCAGCACGGGCGCGAATTCATCGACGCGGTGTCCGGCGCGGTCTGGACCGTCAACGTGGGCTACGGGCGTCGGTCGATCGTCGATGCCATGTCCGAGCAACTGATGAAACTGAACTATTTCGCAGGCTCCGCGGGATCAGTGCCGGGGGCGCTGTTCGCTGAAAAGCTGATCGACAAGATGCCGGGGATGAGCCGCGTCTACTATACCAACTCCGGCTCCGAGGCGAACGAGAAGGCGTTCAAGATGGTCCGTCAGATCGCCCACAAGCGGTATGGCGGCAGGAAACACAAGATCCTGTTCCGCGAGCGCGACTACCACGGCGGCACCATCGGCGCGATGTCGGCGGGCGGGCAGCTGGAACGCAACCTGCAATACGGCCCCTTTGCGCCGGGGTTCGTCATGGTGCCCCATTGCCTGGAATACCGCGCCGCCGATCAGGGCTGGGGCGACCTTTCGGGCGAGGCGTATGGCGAACGCGCCGCCAATGCCATCGAAGAGGTGATCCTGCGCGAAGGTCCCGACACCGTGGGCGCGCTGTGTCTGGAACCGGTGACCGCGGGCGGCGGCGTCATCGTGCCCCCCGTGGGCTACTGGCAGCGCGTGCAGGAAATCTGCCGCAGGTACGACATCCTGCTGCATATCGACGAGGTGGTCTGCGGTGTCGGTCGCACCGGCACGCATTGGTTCGGCTACCAGCATTACGGCATCGAACCCGATTTCGTGACCATGGCCAAGGGCGTCGCATCCGGTTACGCCGCCATCGCATGCTGCGTGACCAACGAACGGGTGTTCGACCTGTTCAAGGACGACCCAAGCGATCCGCTGAACCACTTCCGTGACATTTCGACCTTTGGGGGCTGCACCGCCGGGCCCGCCGCCGCGCTGGAAAACATGCGCATCATCGAGGATGAGAACCTGCTGGAAAACTGCACCGCCATGGGGGATTACATGTACGAAAGCCTCGGTGCGCTGGCGGACAAGCATGCCGTGGTGGGCGATGTGCGCGGCAAGGGACTGTTCCTCGGGGTCGAACTGGTCGCGGATCGCGACACCAAAACGCCGGTCAGCGAGGCGCAGGTCGGCGCCACCGTGGCGGGCTGTGCCGCCGAGGGCGTCATCATCGGCGCCTCGAACCGGTCCTGCCCCGGCCTGAACAACGTGCTGTGCCTTGCGCCCGCGCTGATTTCGACCAGGGACGACATCGACCAGATCGTCGATGCGGTGGACAAGAGCCTTGGCAAGGTCTTTGGATGACCCGGACCAACGATGCCGGCCAGCCTGTCGGATCGCCCGTCACGGGTCGCTTTCCCTGCGCGCGGCCCGCGCGTGCGCCTCTGGCCGGACCGCGCGTGCGTCTGGAACCGCTGCGCACCGATCACACCGAGGGGCTGTTTGCCGCCTTTGCCGAGGATAGCGAAGGGCGCGGCTGGACCTACCTGCCGCGCGGCCCCTTTGCCGATCTCGCCGATGCACACAGCTGGGCAGCGGATGCGATCGCCAGTGAAGACCCGCTGTATTTCGCCATCTGCGCCCCCGACGGCACGCCGCTGGGCTTTTGTTCCTATCTTCGGATCGACCCTGCGAATGGCGTGATCGAGGTCGGTTTCATTCATATGTCGCCGCGCCTGCAACGCACCGCCGCCGCGACCGAAGCGATGTTCCTGATGATGGCGCGCGCCTTCGACGCGCTGGGCTATCGACGCTATGAATGGAAATGCGACGCGCTGAACATGCCGTCGCGCGGCGCGGCGCAACGGCTTGGCTTCAGCTATGAAGGTACCTTTCGCCAGGCCACCATTGTCAAGGGGCGCAACCGCGACACCGCCTGGTTTTCGGTGATCGACAGCGAATGGCCGGAATTGAAGGCACGGTTCGAACATTGGCTCGATCCGGATAATTTCGACGCGGACGGCGGCCAGATCGCCGCGCTTGGCAAGCTCTAGGATCCGCGCGCCCTGAGCCGGTCGCGCACGCCAAGGATGTCACCGCGCAGGCGGACAAGATCGTCCATCGGCAGGCCCATGCGGTCCGCCATCCGCTGCGGAATCCACGCGGCGGTGTCCTGCATCGCCTGCCCGGCATCGGTCAGTCGCACCAGCACGCGGCGTTCATCCTGCGGATCGCGGGCGCGATCCAGCAAGCCCTGCGCCTGCATGCGCTTCAGCAACGGGGTCAGAGTGTTGGACGACAGCCCCAGCTCTTTCCCCAGCGCGCCGACGCTGCGCCCGTCCTGCCCCCACAGCGACATCATCACCAGATATTGCGGATAGGTCAGCCCAAGCGGCGCAAGCAGGTCTGCGTAGGCCTGCTGTACCGCGTGTTGGGCGGAATAGAGCGCGAAACACAGCATATCGGGGGGTGTTACTGTCATCCCCACAAGGTAGATCGTGCGCGATTGTCTCGCAAGTGGCTTGACTTTGGCACCCGTGGCGCCATTTCAATCGTGCACGATATAATCGCTCATGAAAGGAAAGTCTCATGGCAATCGATATGGCAATCGACACGAAATACCAGACTGAAGGCTACGCCACCGGCGGCGGGCGCAACGGGATCGCCGGCCTTGCCAGCGGCCAACTGACAGTGACCATGGCCAGCCCGCCCGCACTTGGCGGTGACGGCAAGGGTCACAACCCCGAAGAACTGTTCGCGATGGGCTATGCTGCCTGCTTCCTCAGCGCCATGCACGCCGTTGCCAGGATGGAAAAGCTGGGCGATGTCCCGGAGGACGCAAAGGTGACCGCAACGGTCGGCATCGGCCCACGCGGCGATGGCGGCTTTGGCATCGCCGTGAAACTGGCCGTCAGCCTGCCAGGACTGGACCGCGCCGTGGCGCAGAAGATTGTCGAGCGCGGGCATTTCGTCTGCCCCTATTCGGACGCGACCAAAGGCAACATCGACGTCGATCTGTCGCTGGTCTGACCGCCCCCGGAAACGCAAAAAGGACCACCCCGGAGGTGGTCCTTTTCATGTCATGTCAGTGTCAGAGGGACCCGCCGGAACTTAATCGGGGATCAACCGTTGACGCTGTCTTTCAGGGCCTTGGCGATGGTCACCTTGACCTGCTTGTCGGCTTCTTTCTTGAACTGCTCGCCGGTGGCGGGGTTGCGCACCATGCGCTCGGGGCGCTCGCGGCAGTAGATCTTGCCGACGCCCGGCAGGGTCACCGCGCCGCCGTCGGCCACCGCCTTGGTGATGATGCCGGTGATCGCGTCAAGCGCCGCGGTCGCGGTCTTCTTGTCCGCGTCCATCTCGGTGGCCAGGGCGGCCACAAGCTCGGTCTTGGTCATCGGTTTCGCCATTTCATGGTCTCCTTGGACTGCCCGTTTTATTGGGGCTCTTGTTGTATGTAGATCATCATGTCGTGTTCAAACACAATGGAATGGGTCGGTTTGCAAGGGAAAAACGTATGTTTTTCGCCGCTGCGCCGCGGTTGTGGCCCCAGTTACAGGAATGCCGTCTCTTCGAAACTGCGAAGCTTGCGGCTGTGCAGTCTTTCAAGCGGCATTCCGCGCAAGCGTTCCATCGCGCGGATGCCGATCATCAGGTGACGCGCCACCTGGGTCTTGTAGAAATCCGACGCCATGCCGGGCAGCTTCAGCTCGCCGTGCAGGGGTTTGTCGCTGACGCACAGCAGCGTTCCGTAGGGCACGCGAAACCGGAATCCGTTGGCGGCAATCGTGGCCGATTCCATATCCAGCGCCACGGCGCGCGACTGGCTGAGCCGCTGCACCGGGCCGGAATGGTCGCGCAGCTCCCAGTTCCGGTTGTCGACGGATGCAACGGTGCCGGTGCGCATGATCCGCTTGAGGTCATAGCCATCCAGCTGGGTTTCCTGTGCCACCGCCTGTTCCAGCGCCACCTGAATTTCCGCCAGCGCCGGAATCGGCACCCAGACCGGCAGGTCGTCATCCAGCACCTTGTCTTCGCGCAGATAGGCATGGGCCAGCACGAAATCGCCCAGCGATTGAGAACTGCGCAAACCGGCGCAATGGCCGACCATCAGCCAGGCATGCGGGCGCAGCACGGCGATGTGGTCGGTCGCGGTCTTGGCGTTTGACGGCCCCACCCCGATATTGACCAGCGTGATGCCCGCCCCGTTGGGCCGCTTGAGGTGATAGGTCGGCATCTGCGGCATCTTGGGGCTGAGCGGTATCGGCGTTTCAGGGTCGGTGATCTCGACATTGCCGGTGGACACGAAGCTGGAATAGCCGCTGTCGGGGTCGGCCAACTGCGCGCGGGCGTAGGCTTCGAATTCGCTGACGTAGAACTGGTAGTTGGTGAACAGCACATGGTTCTGGAAATGGCCCGGATCGGTGGCGGTGTAATGCGCCAGACGGGCCAGAGAATAGTCGATGCGCTGCGCGGTAAAGGGCGCCAGGGGCTGCGCGCCATCGGCGGCGGGCTGCGCGACGCCGTTGACGATATCGTCGTTGGTGACGTTCAGGTCGGGCACATCGAACACATCGCGCAGGATGAATTCCGCCGCCCCTTCCTGCGGAACCGCAATCTCGGGATAGTTGGACACCGCGAAATGCACCGGCATCGGCGTTTCCGACAGCCCCACCTGCACTGGCACCTGATGGCTTTCCAGCAACAGGCCGATCTGCTGTTCCAGATAGTGCCGGAACAAGTCGGGACGGGTGATCCCGGTGGCAAATGTGCCCGGCGCGGGAACGTGGCCAAAGCTGAGGCGGCTGTCGACCTTTGCGTGTGTCGTCGTGGTGACGCGGATCTCGGGGTAATAGGCCCGGATCCGCACGCCGGGGTGACCGTCGCGCATCGCCCCCAGAAAACGGTCGTGCAGGAAGCCGATCGACAGATCGTAAAGCGCGACAAGCCGGTCGACCGCGGCGGAGGCGTCGGTAAACAGCTCTGGCGCGGGGGGCGTGGGCGTCACGATTTTCAGCGGCTGGATGCTGTCCTGCATTGGGTTTCTTCCCTGTTGTTACCGCACAAACTGGCACCGGCGGCGCGGGCGTTCAAGGCGTCGCGTGGCGCCGGCAGAAAAACGCCCCCGCACGCAGGGTGCGGGGGCGTTAATTACGCATCCCGAATGCAGCACCCGATCAGCTGCGGACGAGTTTTTCGTAGGTGTCCATGATGTCCAGCGTCAGGGCGCCGACCTCGAAACGATAGTCACGGATCTGACCCACCGGCGTGACCTCGGCGGCGGTGCCGGTCAGCCAGCACTGTTCGAATCCGTCCAGTTCTTCGGGCATGATGTGGCGTTCATGCACGGCGATACCCTTTTCCGTGAGCAGCTTGATGACCGTCTGGCGGGTCAGGCCGTTCAGAAAACAATCGGCCAGCGGGGTGTGGACCTCGCCATCCTTGACGAAGAATATGTTCGCGCCGGTCGCCTCGGCCACATAGCCGCGATGATCCATGAACAGCGCATCCGAACAGCCCCGCGCCTCGGCCTCGTGCTTGGACATGGTGCAGATCATGTAAAGACCGGCGGCCTTGGCGTGCACCGGCGCGGTCTCGGGCGACGGGCGTTTCCAGCGCGCGATGTCCAGCTTGGCGCCCTTGAGCTTGGCATCGCCGTAGTAGTTACCCCATTCCCAGGCGGCCACGGCCAGATGGACCGGGTTGCGCGACGAGGCGACCCCCATCTCCTGCCCTGCCCCGCGCCACGCCACCGCGCGCACATAGGCGTCGGTAAAGCCGTTGGCCTGAAGCACGGCGTCTTTGGCGGCGTCGATGTCTTCGGCGGTGTAGGGGATTTCGAAATCCAGTTCGGACGCGGAAAAGCGCAGCCGTTTGGAATGTTCGTGCCCAAGGAAGATCTTGCCACCGTAGCAACGTTCGCCTTCGAACACCGACGAAGCGTAGTGCAGCGCGTGAGTCAGGATGTGCACCTTAGCGGCCCGCCAGTCCACCAGCTTGCCGTCCAGCCAGATCTTGCCGTCACGGTCGTCATATGCACCTTCCATCGCTCATTCTCCTTCAGCGTGGGATATGTCCTGATCTTCGCATTTTATTTCCATTTGTTGCGCCAGATATGGCCGTTATGGACATATAATTACGCGAAAACTGCGACTCGCTACCAGTTGACACTTGGAATGTCAACAAGGCTGACTTAAAGTCCCAACAAAAGACGGCACAGAAAGAGGGACGGCATGGCGGATCTGCCTGGAACGCAAGGGCACACGGGGGAATCTCTGCTTTTCCTGACGGACGAGCAGCTTCGCCAGGGGATCGAGGCGATGTTCTTTGCCTATCGCGGCTTTACCGCCGACCCCGACCGCATTCTGTCTGAAATGCACTACGGGCGGGCGCACCACCGGGCGGTCCACTTCATCCACATCGTGCCGGGCACCACCGTCAACAACCTGCTGTCGATCCTGGGGGTGACGAAACAATCGCTTAACCGGGTGTTGCGCACGCTGATCGACGACGGGCTGGTCGAAAGCCGGATCGGGCGGACCGACAAGCGCGAACGCCACCTGTTCCTGACCCCGGACGGGCGCGACCTGGAACACCGCCTGTCCGATGCGCAGCGCGCCCGCATGCGGGCCGCCTATCGACAAGCCGGCCCCGAGGCGGTGGTCGGCTTTCGCAAGGTGCTGGAGGCGATGATGGACCCCGACCTGCAACGCCACTACTCAGGCCTGAGGGAACCGCGCTGATGGCCGAACCCGACGCCCATATCCTTGTCGTCGATGACGATGAACGCATCCGTCAGCTGCTGCAGAAATTCCTGATCCGCAACGGATTTCTGGTCACCGCCGCGCGCGACGCCGCCCATGCAAGGCGCATCTTGCGGGGACTGGATTTCGACATGATCGTGCTGGACGTGATGATGCCCGGCGAAGACGGTGTCAGCCTGACGCGCGGCATCCGCGAAACCTCGACCACGCCGATCATGCTGCTGACCGCGCGGGGCGAAACCGACGACCGCATCAAGGGGTTCGAAGCGGGCGCCGACGACTACCTGCCCAAGCCGTTCGAACCCAAGGAACTGCTGCTGCGCATGGCCGCCATCCTGCGCCGGATGCCGGACCCGCCGCGCGATGCCTCGGCGCCCAAGCTGCTGACACTTGGGCTGATCCGCTACGACATCGAACGCGGAGAGATGTGGCAGGGCGAGGACCAGATCCGCCTGACCGCCACCGAAAGCCAGTTGATGCGGATCTTTTCCGCCAGACCCGGCGAGGCGCTGACCCGCACGGAACTGGTCGAGGAACTGGGCCGCGACAAGGGCCAGGCGCAGGAACGCGCCGTCGATGTGCAGATCACCCGCCTGCGCCGCAAGATCGAATCCGACCCCAAACAACCGCGCTATCTGCAAACGGTGCGCGGCGCGGGCTACATGCTGGCCCCTGACTGACGCGCGGCCCCCGAAATACCGTCCCTGCGGGTGGTCCCGGGGGACGAACACGACTATGATCCGGACGCGCCCAAGGCCACAGGCCCGGCGCCGATAACAGAACTGATCGAGGCCAGAAAAATGACCGACACCGCCGTCAAGGACATGACATTCGAACAGGCCATGGCCGAGCTTGAACAAGTGGTCGGCCAACTTGAACGCGGCGATGTGCCGCTTGAGGCGTCGATCGAACTGTACAAGCGTGGCGACGCGCTGAAAAAGCACTGCGAAGCCAAGCTCAAGAGCGCCGAGGAAAAGGTGGCCGCGATCCAGCTCGACGCTGCGGGCGAGCCGACCGGCCTGAAGCCCGTCGAAGGTCTGTAACGCCCGATGTTCAAGGACAGTCTTGGCCGCGGCGCGCGCGCTGTGGATGCGCATTTCGCCGGCGTTCTGGGCGGGGTTGACGACCTGCCCGTGACCCGCGCCATGGGCTATGCCGTATCCGGCGGCAAGGGGCTGCGCGGCTGGCTGGTGCTGGAAAGCGCGCGCCTGCACGACGTGCCGCGGGACCGCGCGCTTTGGCCCGCCTGCGCGATCGAGGCGATCCACGCCTATTCGCTGGTGCATGACGACCTGCCCTGCATGGATGACGACGACCTGCGCCGGGGCCGGCCCACGCTGCACCGCGAATGGGACGAGGCCACCGCCGTTCTGGCCGGCGACGCGCTGCAGGCACTGGGGTTCGAGATGGTCAGCGATCCGCGATGCCACCCGGATGCAGCCGTGCGTGCGGACCTGACCCTCAGCCTTGCGCGGGCCGCCGGGGCGCGCGGCATGGTGCTGGGCCAGGCGCTGGACATGGCCGCCGAAAGGACCACCCGGCCGCTGACGCTGGATCAGATCACCGCGTTGCAGTCGGGCAAGACCGGCGCGCTGATCACATGGTCGGCGCAGGCGGGCGCGCGGTTGGCACGGGCCGACCTTGCACCGCTGACCGCCTATGCCGAACGCCTTGGCCTTGCGTTTCAGATCGCCGACGACATTCTGGATGTCACCGGCGATGCGGACACCGTGGGCAAGGCGGTGGGCAAGGACGCCGCGCGCGGCAAGGCCACCTTTGTGTCGCTGCTGGGGCTGGACGGTGCGAAACGGCGCGCACAAACCCTCGTGACTGATGCCTGCGACGCGCTATCGTCATACGGCGCCGGGGCGGATGCCTTGCGGGAAGCCGCCCGCTTCGTTATCTCCCGACGAACCTGACCGCGAGAGACGCCATGACCGCCAGCCCCGACACCCCGCTTCTTGATCGCGTCTCCGCACCGGCGGATCTGAAACGAATGTCGGACGCCGAACTGGAACAGCTTGCGCACGAACTGCGCGCCGAAACCATCGCGGCGGTGTCGCAAACCGGCGGTCATCTGGGGGCGGGCCTTGGCGTCGTCGAACTGACGGTCGCGCTCCATGCGGTATTCGACACGCCGCGCGACAAGCTGATCTGGGACGTGTCGCATCAGGCCTATCCGCACAAGATCCTGACCGGGCGGCGGGATCGCATCCGCACCATCCGGCAGCAGGGCGGGCTGTCCGGTTTTACCAAACGCAGCGAATCGCCTTACGATTGCTTCGGGGCGGGGCACAGCTCGACCTCGATTTCCGCCGCGCTCGGCTTTGCGGTGGCGCGCGATCTGGGCGGCACCACCGACACCGGCGCGGGCGATGCCATCGCAGTGATCGGCGACGGGGCCATGTCGGCGGGCATGGCGTTCGAGGCGATGAACAACGCCGGCCATCTTGGCAAACGGCTGATCGTCATCCTGAACGACAACGAAATGTCCATCGCCGCGCCCACCGGCGCGATGTCGTCCTACCTGTCGCGGCTCTATGCCGAAGCACCGTTTCAGGATCTGAAAGTCGCCGCCAAGGGCGCGGTTGCGCTGTTGCCCCCGCCCTTGCGCGAGGGCGCCAAGCGCGCCAAGGAGATGATCAAGGGCATGGCCGTCGGCGGCACCCTGTTCGAGGAACTCGGATTCAGCTACCTTGGGCCCATCGACGGTCACGACCTGCACCAGCTGCTGCCGGTGTTGCGCACCGTGCGCGACCGCGCCACAGGTCCGATCCTGATCCACGCGCTCACGAAAAAGGGCAAGGGGTACGCCCCCGCCGAAGGCTCTGCCGACCGGGGCCACGCGCGCGCGAAATTCGACGTTTCGACCGGCGAGCAGAAAAAGGCGCCATCGAACGCGCCCAGCTACACCTCGGTCTTTGCCAAGGAACTGACCCGTCTGGCCGAGGTCGACCCCCGCATCTGCGCCGTAACCGCCGCCATGCCCGACGGCACCGGGCTGGACCTGATGGCCGAACGCTTTCCGGCGCGCGTGTTCGACGTGGGCATCGCCGAACAGCATGGGGTGACCTTTGCCGCCGGGCTGGCCGCGGGCGGGCTGCGGCCGTTCTGCGCGATGTATTCAACATTCTTGCAACGCGGATACGACCAGGTTGTGCATGACGTGGCGATCCAGCGCCTGCCGGTGCGCTTTGCCATCGACCGCGCCGGGCTTGTCGGCGCCGACGGCGCGACCCATGCGGGCGCCTACGACATCGCCTTCATGACCAACTTGCCGGGCATGGTGGTCATGGCCGCCGCCGACGAGGCCGAGCTGAAGCACATGGTTGCCACCGCCGCGGCGTATGACAGCGGCCCCATCGCCTTTCGCTACCCGCGCGGCGAAGGGCGCGGAGTCGACATGCCCGAACAGGGCGAAATCCTTGAAATCGGACGCGGACGCCTGATCCGGCAAGGTGCCCGCGTCGCCCTTCTCAGCTTTGGCACGCGGCTGGGGGAAACGCTTGCCGCCGCCGAAAGGCTCGACGCGCGCGGCATCGCTGCGACCGTTGCCGATGCCCGCTTCGCCAAGCCGCTCGACCGCGATCTGATCCTGCGACTCGCCACCACGCATGAGGCGCTTGTCACCATCGAAGAAGGCGCGATCGGGGGCTTTGGCAGCCACGTCGCGCAGCTTTTGGCGGACGAAGGCATCTTTGACCACGGGTTGAAATTTCGCTCGATGGTGCTGCCCGACAGCTTTATCGACCACGCCAGCCCCGACGCGATGTACGCCGCCGCCGGGCTGGATGCCGCCCGCATCGAAGAAAAGGTGCTGACGACTCTCGGCGTGGATCTGATCAGCCGCAAGGCGTAGCGCGCGGCGCCTCTTGGGGTTGGGATGCCGGCGGGGCGCAAGGGCGCAGGCGGCGCCCCGCCCCGGTCAGGCTCCTTGCAGCCCTTCTTCGGCAAGCAGGGCCCGCAGCCCCGTCCGGTAGTCGGGATACATCAGCCGCACCCCCAGATCTTCCTTGAGCCGCCGGTTCGAGACCCGTTTGCTTTCGGCGTAGAAACTGCGCGCCATCGAGGTCATTTCTGCCGTGGCGAAATCTTCTTCGGCCGGCGGGGTGACGCCCAGAAGCTCGCACGCGAACAGAATGACATCCTGCGGAGGCGCCGGGGCGTCGTCGCACAGGTTGTATATTCCACCGGGCTGCGGACGCCTGATCGACGCTTCCAGGCTTTGCGCGATATCCGCGGCGTGGATGCGGCTGAACACCTGTCCGGGCTTCACGATACGACGGGCAGTGCCGCCGCGCACCTTGGCAAATGGCCCGCGACCAGGGCCATAAATCCCCGCAAGGCGGAAGATGTGCAGCGGCAGATCGGGAATGGCCTGCCATGCGGTTTCCGCCTCGACCCGCAGGCGGCCGCGACGGGTCGACGGATCAAGAGCGGCGTTTTCATCGATCCACTCCCCCGCGTGATCTCCGTAAACGCCGGTGGTCGACAGATAGCCGGCCCATGTCAGATCAGGCGCGCGGGCGGCAAGCGTTTCATGCGCAAGCGCAAGCGACGGGTCTCCGTCGGGGCCCGGTCCGGCAGAGATCAGCAGATGGCTCGCCAGGTTCAGCGCGGCTGAAACGGCCTCGCGCGTCCAGGCAACCGGGGTCATGCCGCGCGCCCGCATCCGGTCGGCTTTTGCCGGATCGCGGGTGGTGCCCAGAACCTTCCAGCCCAGAGGCAAAAGGCGATCGGCAAGCGCCTGGGCGGAATACCCGTGCCCAAGGGAAAGCAGTACATTCTTCATACAGACAGCCTGCCGGGCGGCGCCGGAACATGCAAGCCGCGCCGGATGGGCAAACTCGCGCCGATGCACCCGGCACGGGATAGGCAGCCACCGCCGGTTGCGCTAGTCAGGCGCCAGGCTTGGACAGTTTTCACGAGGAACCATGATTCCGTTTACCCGCCGACATGTGCTGTCGCTGTTCCCCGGCGCGCTTGCCGCCTGTGGCCTTCCCCCGGAACAGGCCGCACCCCAACGGACGATGAAGTTCAACCCGCCGCTTTATCCGAACGAAACCGCCGAACTGCGCAGGCTGATCAACAAGTGGTCGGACAATTACGAGGTGCCGCGCGAACTGGTTCATCGGCTGGCCATTCGCGAAAGCACGCATAATCCGGGCGCGCGCAACGGCCCCTATTACGGGCTTCTTCAGATCCTGCCGCAAACCGCGCGAGGCATGGGATTTCGGGGCAGCGCGACCGAACTGCTGAACGCTGATACAAACCTGCAATATGCCGTGAAATACCTGCGCGGCGCCTGGCTGGTGTCCGACGGCGATCAGGACAAGGCGATTTCCTGGTATGCGCGCGGCTATTATTATGAAGCCAAGCGGCGCGGCATGTTGATTGCAACCGGGCTGCGCAAAGGCTGACCATGGGCAGGGCGCCGGGCGCGTTGGGTGTTATTACAGCCTCGTGATGGCGATCAGCGCGCAATGACGGGTCTTGCCACATGTGCACACCGGTCAAAGCGGGTGGCAACCTGGCGCCGATCTCCTGGACCTGCGGAATCAGCTTGCGAACAGCCCGCCTGTCGCGGACGGCGTCTTTCGCCGAATTGCACCCCTGGACCGGCCAGGAGTTTCTGGCGCGCGTGGCCGGTTTGACCGCCGGGCAAGGTTCCTCCGACGCGGCAAGTGGCGGAACACGTCGGGGGCGGGCCCTGGTTGCGGTTCCGCTGATATCGGCGAAGATCGCCTCGGGCGGTGTGCAGACAGGGCAGGTAAAGCGGGTCGCGGACCATGGTGCCGACCGGTATTTGCGAAGAACCCGGTCCCTTTGGCTCAGGTTTCATACCGCATGGTCAGAAGATGGGAACGACCGCGACGCGTACCGACAGGAGGATCACCGCTGGTGAAGCGCTCCTGACGCAAGGGCCTTTTCCTGTTCAGGTATCCTGAACAACATAACCATCCCCGGCCATTCTGCGCTTGGGGTGCTTCGCAGCGTGTCCCTGTCTGAACCGCGCGTGACCAGATGAGGGTGTGACAGTCTTCTCTGAGGCAAGCCGCGGATACGGGGGCTGCTGGCTCGTTTGTCATCGCGTGAGCGTCTCGTCGACAGTGAGTGACGTGGCTGGCGTTGTGCGGGCCGAAGGCGCTTTCGGAGCGGCTTGCGCGTTGTGAGGCTGGCAATTGGGGGGCACCGGCGAATTTTGCAGCGGCAGTCCGCCCGTCCACCCCGGCCTGATGCTGTTGAAAAACAGAGGGTTTGATCGGGGCAAGGGTTTTGCTGTTGATGCCGGCCAGCGGACGGCGGCGCGCAAGGGCCCGGCTTTCTTCGCCTATTCAGGCAATTACCTGATCGACACGGATCACGGGATCATCATGGATGTCGATGCGACCCGTTCTGTCCGGCAGGCTGAGGTCAGGATTGACGCTTGCGAAGCTGGATCGCACGGCAGAACGCTCCGCTGTCCGCGCCGACTGGCCGGTCGCCGAGACGGTCTTTGACTCCGAAGAGTGCTTGGTCGAAATCGTCCTGAGACGGCGAATTCTGCCCTTCATCCCGGTGATCGACAAGGGTGCGCGCACGGGCGGAACGTTGTCACCTTCCGACTTTACCTGCGAGGAAGAGAATGACTGCGAAGTCTGCCCCAAAGCTAGGGAGCTGGCGCACAGGCAACGGAATTATCCAGGTCCGGGGCGACTCGCGCCCGAGATGAAACCACGCAGGTATCGCGCTGCGAAAGCCGACTGTCTGGCTTGTCCATTGAAGGCGCAATGCTGCCAGAACAGCGAAACGCACAGCCTGCAGCGCGGGAAGAACGGATCGTGCGCGACTTCGCCCGAATCTGCAAAGCGTCTGGCGCCAACGAGACGACCGCGAGGCGGCGCCGGGAGGTCGAGATTCTGCAACGTATCCTTGGGCTCAACCGACTACGGCTGAGGGGGCCATCAGGAGTGAAGGACGAGTTGATACCCGCCGCCACCGCCCAGGACCTCCGGAAATTGACCAAGCTCTGCCCCACAACGGCCCCCGCGATGCGGACCGGCTGAAAAGCCGATCATGCACGCGTCAGGCGTCGAAGGGTCGCTGCGAAAGAATGCGCCGAATTGCTCCCGATCACGATAACCGAGCGTTTTAACAGCATCGGCCAGAGCCTGCCGTTCGCTCTGGCGCTGCGCCGCGCATCACCATCCCCGCTTGCAGCCAGTCGTTCCCGAGCCTGGGCGGCGCGGCGACAGTGCGCCCGATCCCATGCACGGCAGGTAAAATGCCGGCGTTGACGGACTGCATCCATTCAGTCCCTCGACCGCTACGAATCTAGTGCACGGCGCGCAGCATAGCCGTGTTCGACTGGATCGTTGTGTTCAAGTCGACGATTCTGGCAAGACGCGCCTCGATCTCGTCCTGACCGGCATCGAGTTGGTCCACGATTCCCGCGAGCGAATCCCCGGACCCATTGAGCGCCGCGCTTTCGATCTTGCACATCATTCGGGTTGAGCTTAGCCCGGTGACATAACGCTTCATGTCCAGGACGCTTCGTCCAAGGCGCGTGGCTTCGGTTTCAACAACCTTCAACGCATCGCCGCTGCGGCGGTTGAAATTATCCGCTTCCTTGCGCAGGGTGTCGCGGTCTTCGTGAAGCGCAGCTACGTTCGTAGCCAGGCGGATGTCTTCTTCGAAGAGCGTCGACATTTCGCGTTGCAGGGTCGCAGCACAAACAAGGAACTGGCCGCGTTCGATGGTTTCACGCATACGGACGTAGGTGCTGTCCTTGCCGTCGACAAAGGTGCGGACCCAAGTGGCCATCTCGTCCAGCATGGAACCGTAGTTCACAGAAATCGCGCTGATCGGCCCGCCGGCGTTTTCCAGTCGCGACGCCAGGATACGCATGTTCATCGGCACCGTGCGGATCGCCTTGATGACCTCCGTCATCTCGTCGGCTTCCTGGCGGATCTGCGCGATCGTCCGCGTCATCGTCAGAAACCGCTGCTGGCTGGAGTCGAAGCTGATGCCCAGCTTTTTCGCCCGCTCTTCCAGTTCCAGCGACAATGCCGCAGACATGAAGGATTCATAGGTATCGAAGCCTTTGTCGGCAAGTGCCGCCAACAGGGCCTCGGCGCTGCGCTGAGCGTTGACGTTGTCGTCGCGCTCGGCCCGGCGCAGTTCGGTATAAATTTCGGTCACATCGCGAAAAAGCTGCGTATGCGGCTTGATCCGCACCGAAATATAGCCATCGGGAATGGGCCATGACACCGCGAGAACCCAGTAATAACGCCCGTCCTTGGCCCGGTTCTTGACATAGGCGGCCACTTCCTTGCCTGCCTTCAACCGATCCCAGAACAGTTGGAACACACCTTTGGGCATGTCCGGATGGCGGATGACCTTGTGCGGCGCGCCTTTCAGTTCGTCCCAGTTGAACCCCGAGATACGACGGAAAACGCTGTTGCCTTCGACGATCACGCCACCCTGATCGGTGCGGGAATAGAACATGCTCGATGCCTCGAAAGGCACCTCTCCGACGCCGGAAGACCGGGTTTGCGAGATGAGCTGGGAATCGTGTTGTGACATCGGGGCCTCGTGCAATCAGAGCGGCGTTCACCCCGGACAATGCCTTCGGCACCCTTTCCAAATGCTGAACGCGGGCAGAGATTTCCGCCCGCGTTCGAAAGTTGTCGGCAATGCCGGGACCGAAGCCGCCGCAATCAGCTCGGGCTTAGTCCGCGCAGCCGCTCAGACCGGCGGCGCAGCAGTTCCACCGTGGCAAGCAGCATGATCGAGATGCCCACGAGAATCGTCGCGGCGGCAAGGATCGTCGGCGAGATCTGTTCGCGCAGGCCGGTAAACATCTGCCAGGGCAGCGTCTGCAATTCGGCCGAGCCGATGAACAACACCACGACCACCTCGTCAAAGGACGTGATAAACGCAAACAGCCCGCCCGAAATCACGCCCGGCAGGATCAGCGGCATCTGCACCCTGAAGAAGGTGGTCACAGGGTCCGCGCCCATGTTCGCCGCCGCCCGCGTCAGCGACCGGTCAAAGCCCACGAGCGTCGCGGTCACGGTGATGATGACAAAGGGAATGCCCAGCACCGCATGCGCCAGAACGACGCCCCAGTAGGTGCCCACGATGCCGATCTTGGAATAGAAGAAATACATACCCGTGGCCGAAATGATCAGCGGCACAATCATCGGCGAAATCAGGATCGCCATGATCGCGCGTTTGCCCGGAACGTGGCTTTGCGACAGGCCGATGGCCGCCAGCGTGCCCAGAGACACCGAAATCACCGTCGCCACGGGTGCGATCATCAACGAATTCCGGACCGCACTAGTCCATTCGGAATTCGTCAGGAAATCGCGGTAATGCTTCAGCGAATACCCCGCGGGATCGAAGCTCAGCATTTCGGGGGTGAAGGTGAAGAAATTCTCGGCGTTGAAACTGAGCGGCATGACCACCAGGATCGGAGTGATCAGAAAGACAAAGATCGCGCCGCAAATCACCCGAAACGTATAGTGCCACAACACCTGACCTGACGTCAGATAAGGCACCAGCGCGCGGCGGTAGCGGCCAAAGCCGATCCAGTAGGTGAACCAGCCAAAGAACCAGCCGAACAGCGCGCCCATGACCAGACCGGGCTTGCCCCCCAGCAAGAACCCGACAATGGCGAACAGCACGATCACGCCCCAGCGCGCGGGTTTCTCATGGCGCTCGCCCAGCAGCCTGACCAGCACAAAGGCGATGCCCGCCATGACGATGGCCCCGGCCACGATGCCAAGCGGCGAAGACCCGTTGGCCGCCCCGACAAAGATCCCGGCAAAGGCGCCGGCGGCGGCAAGAACCCCAAGGGTGAAGCCCAGCGGCTTTTCGCTCTCGGGTGTCAGGATGACGTCGTTCATATCCGTTACCCCAATTTCACGTTGTCGATGCCCACGATACGGTCGTAGGCCCAGTAGAGAATAAGAACCACCGCAAGCAGGATCGTCCCGAGCGCAGCCGCGAGGCCCCAGTTGAGCGAGCTTGAAATGTGGTAGGCGATGCGGTTCGAAATGAACGTCCCGGTGGTGCCGCCGACGATCTCGGGCGTGATGTAATAGCCGATCGACAGGATGAACACGAGGATCGACCCAGCCCCGATGCCCGGAATGGATTGCGGGAAATACACCCGCCAGAAGGTCGTCCAGTCGGTCGCCCCCAGCGATTTCGCCGCCCGCACATAGGTGTGCGGGATGGTCGACATCACCGAATACATCGGCAGGATCATGAACGGCAGCAGGATATGCGTCATTGCCACGATCGTGCCGAACTGGTTGTTGATCATCGCAAGGCGCGAGTCATCCGCCACCAGACCCAGCCAGACCAGCACGTCGTTGATGACGCCCTGCTGTTGCAGCATCACCTTCCATGCGCTGGTGCGCACCAGAAGCGATGTCCAGAACGGCAAGAGCACCAGGATCATCAGCAGGTTGGCCTTGCGCGCTGGCAGGTTCGCCAGAATATAGGCCACCGGATAGGCCAGCAGGATGCAGCTGCAGGTGATGACCATCGACATGAAGATCGTACGCTTGAACAGCAGCATGTAGATGCGCTGGTTGTCGGGGCGCATTTCCACGCCCTCGGGCGTCAGCTGCATGTCGACCGAATTCAGGAAATAGCCCGGAGTCATTTCGGGGGAATACAGTTTTATGGTGCGCCAGATCTCGGGGTCGGCCCAGTCCTCGTCGATGTCCTCGAAACCCCGGGCAAAGCTGACCGTCTCGAAATCGGGGCTGTCGACCAGCGCATCCGCCGCCACAAGCATGTCGGCGCGCGGGCCGCTGTAGCCCGACAGATCGCCAGCGGCGAGATCTTCGTACAGTGCGGTGTGGACCGCCGACCAGGGTTCTTCGTCGAGCGGGCTCTTGTTGTCTTCGTCCTGGAGATACAGCGCAAAGGCCTCGTATTGCTCGGCGGTCCGGGGCAACAGATCCGCGATACCGTCGCGCAGGATAAATTCGGGCTGGCGCGCGCCCTTTGTCCAGGCGGCCTGTTCGGACAACCACTCGGGGTCGCCCATCAGCTCGGCCCAGGGCATGGCTTCGTCCCAACCCTCGTCGAGATCCTCGAACTGGTCCTGATAGACCTCTCCGATGTCATCAAGCCCGCGGCCCGATTTGCGGAACAGCGACGAGGCGCCGGTCTGTTCGTAGTTCAGGCGCGTGCCGAGACGCGTGTGCAGCTTGCGCTCGGCGGCGATATACAGATCGAAATACGCCGCCTCAAAGGCGGTTTCGGGCGGCATGCCCTGCCCGTCCCAATCCGCCAGCACGGCGGTCGTGCGCGGCATGGTATCGGAAACGATGTCGTTCTCGACCGAGCGAAACAGCATGTCCGCGATCGGGGCGATGAAAGTGACGAGCACAAAAAGCAGCAGCGGCGCGATCAGCATCAGCGCGCGCATCTTCTGCATGCGCAGGGCACGCGCCAGGCTTTTCTTGAGAGGCGTTCCGTCGGCGGCCATCATGGGCCCGGCAGAGCCCTCTGTGGCGTCCCCTTTGGCGTCGGTCATATCATCCCCGTGGATTTGTTTGTATAGCGCGATCTCTGACGGATCGTCTGCGCGGGGCACCCGCCCCGAAATGGCGCGGCGCGGGCCGAAACCCGCGCCGCCCTGATTTTACTGAGCCAGCCAGGCCTGGAATTTCGCGTCGATGTCGTCACGATAATCTGCCCAGAACTCGTAGTTATAAAGCAGCGTGTTGGACGCATTCCTGGGATCGGTCGGCATGTGCGGCGCCATGGCGATACCAAGCTCGGCGTGTTCGCCAACCAGCGGCGCCGAGGATTCGCGTGCCGGTCCGTACGAGATGTACGCGGCCTGGTCCGCAAGGCGCTGGGTGTCGGTGGCGAAGTAGAGGAAATCCTTGACGCGGGCGAGCGCCTCGTCCGACAGGCCGGTCGGAATGATCCAGCCGTCAAGGTCGAACACCTGCATGTCCCACAGCATGCCCACGGGCTGGTCCTGCTCTTCGATGACCGAGAACAGGCGACCGTTGTAGGTCGAGCCCATCACGACTTCGCCGTCGGCCAGCAGTTGGGGCGTATCGGCACCGGCGGACCACCACACAACCTGGTCCTTGATGGTGTCCAGCTTGGCAAGCGCCTGATCCTGGCCCTCGGGGGTTTCCAGCACGTCGTAGATCTCGGCCTTGGCGACGCCGTCGCAATACAGAGCCCATTCCATGTTGTTGATCGGGCGCTTTTCCAGCGAACGCTTGCCCGGATAGGTGTCCAGATCGAACAGGGCGCAGATCTCGGTCGGGGGCGTGTCGCCCACCAGGTCGGTGCGATAGCCCACGGTGGTCGAATAGACGATCTGCGGGATATAGCAGTCCGACACGATCAGATCGCCGAAATCGTCCGACGCCTTGGTGCCGTCGGGCGCGGCGGCCAGCAGTTCGTCGGGGTCGTATTCCATGGCGAGACCTTCATCGCACAGACGGATGGCATCCGACGCAACGACATCGACGAGATCCCAGGTGATGTTGCCGGCCTCGTTCATGGCGCGCAGCTTGGCCACGGCCTCATTCGAGGATTCATCCCACGAGATGGTCACATCGGGGTGCATCTCGGCATAGGGCTGGGCATAGGCCTTGTCCTGGCTCGCCTGATAAGCGCCGCCCCAGGAGACGAGCGTCATGCTGTCGGCCATGTCCTGTGCGGCCACCGCGCCAGCGGCGACGGTCAGTGCCGTCGTGGCCAGGAGGGTCTTGGTCAGTTTCATTGGGTGCTCCCTGGTGTTGTACCCGTTTGGTCGATGAAGCCGCGCCACGGGTCACGGTCGCGGCTTCGGTTGCGGAACGGGCGCGGCGCCATGCGCCTCCGCCTGCCCCGTATGCGTGTGTCAGTCGGCGTCGAGCGCGCGGCAATCTTCGGGCAGCCAGCCGATGGCCACCTCCTGCCCCGGCGTCAGGCGTTCCTGATCGGCGCGGTTGCGCGTCTTGATGACGAAATCGCGGTTGCCGGCCACTTCCAGCCGGGTGCGGAAGATGTCGCCCATGTAAACGAATTCCAGCACCCTGGCCTTGAGCGTATGGGCCGTGTCGCCCAGCTCGGGGTTCACCTCGACACGCTCGGGGCGGATCGAGACCCGCGTCCGTTCGCCCGGTTGCGTCACGTTGACGGGCTTGGCGTCGATCACCTCGCCATTGGCAAGCTGTACGGTGCAGCGGTCGCCCTGGATTTGCTGGACGGTGCCTTCCAGCGTGTTGTTCTCGCCGATGAACTGGGCGACAAAGCTGTTCTGCGGCGCCTCGTACAGCTCATCGGGCGGCGCAAGCTGCTGGATGCGGCCGTCGTTGAACACCGCGACCCGGTCGGACATGGTCAGCGCCTCGGTCTGGTCGTGCGTGACATAGACCGTTGTGATGCCAAGGCTGTGCGCCAGGTTGGTGATCTCGAACTGCATCTTTTCGCGCAACTGCTTGTCGAGCGCGCCAAGCGGTTCGTCCATCAGCACCAGTTCGGGTTCGAACACCAGCGCGCGCGCCAGCGCGATCCGCTGCTGCTGCCCCCCTGAAAGCTGGCCGGGACGGCGTCCGCCGAAATCGCCCATCTCGACCATGTCGAGCGCGCGCTTCACCTTGGCCTCGCGGTCGGACTTGCCGATCTTTCGGACCTCAAGCGGAAAGGCAAGGTTTTCGGCCACGGTCATGTGGGGGAAAAGCGCATAGTTCTGAAAAACCATGCCGATGCCGCGCTTGTGGGGCGGAATGTTGTTGATGCTGACGCCATCCAGCTTGATTTCGCCGTGGGTGGCGGTTTCGAACCCCGCGAGCATCATCAGACAGGTGGTCTTGCCCGACCCGGACGGCCCGAGCATCGTGAGAAACTCGCCCTTGGGCAGGCTGAGATTCAGGTCCTTGACCACAAGGCTTTCGCCGTCATAGCTTTTCTGAACCCGTTCGAATGCGACGAAAGCGTCGCTTGCTCCGGTGTCTGGCAAATCCGGCTCCCCGTTGATGTCTCGCGAATTTTCTTCGCTGTCTTATTGCCAAACTAAACCGCTTTGGCCCCCGTGTTGCAACCGCATAGACGCGTCGCCGCCCGGCTTGGGCGAAACACGGGAAGTTCCCTGTCGAAAGCGACGCTTTACAGGCGAATACGCCATGAAATCCCCGTCATTCAGGCCATTCGACCAGCGGTGCCGTGCCCCCGGCGGGACCTGCACACAGCATCCACCGGCGCCTCAAGGCGCAGAATCGTTCGAATCCTTGCATTCGAAGGGCGCCGGGCGCACAATTTGTCAGCAGGTGAGACCTATTTGGACAGCCGGCCCCGCCTGCGCCCCTCAGCGACCCCCCATGTCGCTTTCAGACAGACCATATGGCTGGAAATTCGATAGCCCCCATCACAGCCCCCGACAATTGGCGCCTTGCCCGAGTCGCCCGCGCCCGTTTCGCCCGCATCACAGGACCCGCCATGCTAGACAAGACCGAGGCCATTCTCGCCGATCTGATCGCTTTTCCGACCGTGTCGACCGACAGCAATCTCGACATGATGCACTGGATGGCAGAGCGGCTGGAACATCTTGGTGCCAAGGTCGAACTGTTTGCCGACGACACCGGTGCCAAGGCCAACATGTTCGCGACGATCGGGCCGGACGTGCCCGGTGGCGTGGTGCTGTCGGGGCATTCCGACGTGGTGCCGGTGACTGACCAGGTCTGGCATTCCAACCCGTTCCAGATGACCGAAAAGAACGATCTGCTGCATGGCCGCGGCAGCTGCGACATGAAGGGGTTCATCGCGGCGACGCTCGCCATGGCCGAGCCGCTGTCGCAGGCCACGCTGAAGCGTCCGGTGCACCTGTGCTTTACCCATGACGAGGAAATCGGCTGCATGGGCGCGCGCGCGCTGGTGCCCGAGCTCAAACGCCTGGGCAAGGTCCCCCGCATGGCCATCGTCGGCGAGCCGACCGAGATGCGCATCATCGAGGGCCACAAGGGCTGTTGCGAATACACCTGCCGCTTTCACGGGCTGGAAGGGCACGGATCCGCTCCCGATCTTGGCGTCAACGCGGTGGAATACGCCGTACGCTACGTCACGCGCCTGATGGCTCTCGCCGAGGCGCTGAAATCCCGCGCGCCGGCGGGGTCGCGGTTCGATCCGGCCTGGACCACCGTCAACCTCGGGCGGCTCTACGGCGGTGTGGCGCATAACGTCATTCCGGGCTTTGCCGAGGTCGACTGGGAAATGCGCCCCGTGCAGCCGGGCGACGCGGAATTCGTCAAGGACGCGCTGAGCGCCTATGTCGAAACCGACCTGCTGCCGGCAATGCGACGGGTTTACCCGGACGCCCGCATCGACACCCAGGTCATTGGCGAGGTCGCCGGGCTGGAACCCCTTGCCGACAACGCCGCGCGCGATCTGGTGGCGCAGCTGACCGGCAACAACGCCTGCGACGTGGTGCCCTTTGGCACCGAAGCGGGGCTGTTTCAGGAAATGGGCATGTCGGTGGTGGTCTGCGGCCCCGGCTCGATCGCGCAGGCACACAAGCCTAACGAATTCGTCGCCCGCAGCGAGCTTGCCGCCTGCCTCGATATGCTGACCGGCATCGCCCGCAGCGTCGCGGCGTAGTCGCCGCGCCATACGATGCGGCGTAGTCGCCGCGCCATACGATGCGGCGCGGTCGCTGCGTCAGCCGCCGACCGCAAGCACCGTCCCGGGTACGGCCAGCGCCGCCACGGCGCGCAGGTGGTCACGGCGAAACGCGATGCAGCCCTCGGTCGGATAGCCGGGCCGCCGCCACTGGTGCAGAAAGATCGCGGACCCGCGCCCCGGCGTCGCCTCGGGCCAGTTCCAATCGGTCAGAAGCACGATGTCATACAGCGCATCCGCCCGGCGCATCGTCTCGTGACTGTGCGCATGAGGCGCCCGCACCAGGGTGTTGTAGGCCACATCGCGCTCATCGTCGGACCACAGATCGCCCGGCCGGATTGGCCGCGCCCAGGGCGCGGGCGGCGCCACCCGGTCGGGGCGGTACAAGGTGGCGACGATGCGGTGCACACCAGCCGGCGTCGCACCATCACCCTCGCGCTTGTCACCTCGCACGCCACCACGCCCGATCGAACACGGCCAAAGCCGTCCGGCAAACCGCACCCCCATCGGCGTCAGAACCATCACAGCAGATGCCCCGATTTGGCGGCCTTGGTGGCAAGATAGGCCTCGTTGAACGGGTTTTCCCCGACCCTCAGCGGCACACGTTCGGCCACCGAAATGCCACAGCGTTCCATCATCGCGATCTTGGCAGGGTTGTTGGTCAGCAGGCGCACCCCGCCAAAGCCCATCCTGCGCAGGATCTCGGCGCCCAGCCGGAAATCGCGCTCGTCATCCTCGAACCCCAGGCGGTGGTTGGCCTCGACCGTGTCGAACCCCTGATCCTGCAAGGCATAGGCCCGCATCTTGTTGGCAAGCCCGATGCCACGCCCCTCCTGGTTGAGATACAGCAGCACGCCGCTGCCCTCCTGCCCCATCTTCGCCAGCGCGGCGTTCAGCTGCGGGCCGCAATCGCATTTCAACGACCCCAGAAGATCGCCGGTGAAACAGGCCGAATGCAGCCGCGCCAGCACCGGCGCGCTACGGTCGGGGCGACCGATCTCGATGGCGTAATGCTCATCCGACCCGTCTTCGGGTCGAAAGATATGCAACCGGGCGTTTTCGGCGGCGCGCAGCGGCACACGGGCCGACACCACATGATCCAGCCGGGCCAGCGTCAGCAGGTAAGGCGCCGCCTCGATAGCGTCGATCCGCGTCAGCACCGACCGAAGCGCCACTCCGCGCGGATCGCTCACCGGCACCACCAGCGCGGCGGGCAGCAGCCGCGCCGATTTCGTCAGGGTGATGGCCAGCCGGTGCAACGTGGCATTGCCCTCGCGCCGCGTCGTCAAAGGCCCCTTCATCGGCTTTGTCAGGTCGTCCTTGGGATCGGCAAGCCCCTGTACCGCCGCCATGTCCGCACGCCTGGGCAGCACCACGCGCGCCACATCGCCATCGTAGGCCCGTGCCTTGAGCGTCTCGGCCCGACGCGCGGTCAGCACCAGATCGACCTCGCCTTCCCGGCGGAACCGTTGCAGCCGCGCCTGCGACCCCGTCTCGGCAGCCATCACCAGCACACCCTCGTCCCCGCCGGTCAGAACCACCGGCACCCCCATGCGCAGATCGGCGCGGGCGCGGGCAAGAAGTTCCATAAGGCTCGGGGCAAGGGACATGACGGATCTTTCGAGGCGGATCATTCGGGCGACCGTTTCGGGCCGACACTGAAACAAAGCAGCCCCGAACCTGTAACAAAAGCCCAACGGCAACACGAGGGCGTGAGTCAGGTGCAGCAAAACTTGCCCACACGCAACGGTGTTTCCATGTGAAGGTCAAACGAGACAAGGACACGACACATGCCCCAGATCAAAAACATCCTGCTGGTCGACGATGACGACGACCTGCGCGAGGCGCTCGCCGAGCAACTGATCATGACCGAAGATTTCGAGGTGTTCGAAGCCGAGAACGGCACCGCCGCCATGTCTCGCGTCAAGGAACAGAATTACGAACTGATCATCCTTGATGTCGGCCTGCCCGACACCGACGGGCGCGAGCTGTGCAAGCTGATGCGCAAGCAGGGCGTCAAGGCTCCGATCATCATGCTCACCGGCCACGACACCGATGCCGACACCATCCTTGGCCTCGATGCAGGCGCGAACGACTACGTCACCAAGCCGTTCAAATTCCCGGTCCTGCTGGCCCGAATCCGCGCCCAGCTGCGCCAGCACGAACAATCCGAAGATGCGGTGTTCACCGTCGGGCCCTACAGCTTCAAACCGGCGATGAAGCTTTTGATCACCGAGGACGACCGCAAGATCCGCCTGACGGAAAAGGAGACGAGCATCCTCAAGTTCCTGTACCGCTCGACCGAAGGCGTGGTGCCCCGCGACATCCTGCTGCACGAGGTCTGGGGCTATAACGCCGGCGTCACGACCCATACACTGGAAACCCACATCTATCGCCTGCGGCAAAAGATCGAACCCGATCCATCGAATGCGCGTATTCTGGTGACGGAATCCGGAGGGTACCGGTTGGTCTCCTGACCCGGAACGACCACCTGGCCGGTCGGTCCGGCCTGCCTCCGGCGGGAGTTTGGCGGGAGTTTAAGGGCAAGATGAAGACGCGGTGCGGCGCCCTGGCTTCATCTTGCCGGTTAAACTCCGGGGGGCCCGAAGGGCGGGGGCAGCGCCCCCTCCGGCACCAATCGAGAAAAGCAGCGCCTGGGCAAGAGCGCCCTTCATCGGTACCGCCCGGACACATGGCGGCGCGGCGCCGATCGGCCTGGCACCGAACCGCCCGTCCATTGAATCTGGCCGGGCCTGGGGGGAAACGGCCGCTTGCGGACTGCGCTTCAGACGTCAGGCGAGGAACAGATCAGTCGCGACCATGGCGCCCCCAGGCCATGGAAATATGCCCCAGCCCCGCGCGCCACCCCGGGTTCGGGACCGGGGCCAAAAACGTTTGGCGGCAGGCGGCGGCCCCGCGCGATCATCCGCCCGCGGGCGGCAAGCATTTATAGTGTCTGGTATATCGGACGGCATGGGTCGGAACGGATACGCGCGGCCCGGGGCATTCCCCCACGCCGACAGCATAGCCTTTGCGGTGAGACCCGATGCGCTGGCGGTCTTGGCCGTGTTCCCTTTCGTTACAGACACGAAACATATCCGTGGAATCAGCGACCGGCGAACTTCCGCTTCGAGCGAAATCACAAACGGATTGCAATGACGAGCATGGGGCTTAGATACGGGGTATCCCGTTGCATGTGCGGGTCCTCACATGCACCTCCCTGTTGGACCTGGCCGGGCTTCACGCCCGGCCTTTTTTGTCTCGGACAACCGACCTGCACCCGACCGCTCAAACCGGCGCCTACGGGGCATGGGCAGAGACCATCCCGAAAGCCGAAAAACAGGTCGGGCCCCGGAATCCCCCCGAGGCCCGTTGGCGGCGTTGGTCCGTGAGCGGCGCCGCCGTGTCACGTTTCATCAAAAATGTCATGGAAATGTTAAGAAATTGCAAACTTTAGAGATACCGTCCGCTTTTTTGGACTATCCAACGCCTGTGCCAAACCACACACGGGCTCGAAAAACACCGCATTTGCCACCGCTACGCTCACCGTTCATGACCGTAGATGACCGCGCTGACAACGGAGGAAGAGCGTCACGCGTTCCATCGCTGGCCGCTCCGCCGTCCTGAGTTCGAGGCTGCGGCAGATGGTATTGCGCACAGCTGCTGGCGGCGGGGTCCGGTACACCATCGCCGTGCCCGCGCCGGGGACGGCCGTGCCGAGCAGGCCCACCTACCCCCGGCGCGGGCTTCGGGGGGCGGCGGAGCCGAGGAACCGCGGCCGCACATGGCTGGCCGCCGGTCATTCGGGCCGCCGAAGTGCGACCCTCAAGCGCCTTCGGACGATGCCACCGTCGAAAACGCAAACACCTGTGCCGTCAGATCCGCGCCGCAGCCATGAACGCGCCGCCCCCGCGCGGGGGCGCCAGAGGCTGATCGTCTGCGGGTATGCCCCGGTGTCGCCCACGTCCGCCGAAGATCGCGAAGCGTGGACAGCCCCCGGCCATCGCGATTTGCGCTCTCCCCCCGGGCGGCACCATTGCAAAATCACGTCACCCTCACGCAACGAAAAACGCCCCGGCGTTGCGGCCGGGGCGTTCCATGTCCTCAAAACCCTTGGGTTTACTCGGCGTCTTCGGTCTTGCGCGCCTCGGGCGCGATCTCTTCGCCGGTTTCCTGATCGACCATCTTCATCGCCAGACGCACCTTGCCGCGATCATCGAAGCCAAGCAGCTTGACGTAGACTTCCTGGCCTTCCTTCAACACGTCCGACGGATGGTTCAGGCGGCGGTTTTCGATCTGGCTGACATGCACAAGGCCGTCACGCTTGCCGAAAAAGTTGACGAAGGCGCCGAAATCGACGATCTTCACGACCTTGCCCTTGTAGACCTTGTTTTCCTCGGGCTCGGCCACGATCGAATAGATCATGTCGTACGCCTTCTGGATGGCCTCGCCGTTGGCGGAGGCGATCTTGATCACGCCATCGTCGTTGATGTCGACCTTGGCGCCGGACATCTCGACGATCTCGCGGATGACCTTGCCGCCCGAACCGATCACTTCACGGATCTTGTCGGTGGGGATCTGCATGGTCTCGATGCGCGGCGCGTGGACGCTGAATTCGCCCGCTTCGGTCATCGCCTTGGACATTTCGGACAGGATGTGCAGCCGGCCAGCCTTGGCCTGCGACAACGCCTGCTTCATGATCTCGGGGGTGATGCCCGCGACCTTGATGTCCATCTGCAACGAAGTGATGCCGTTTTCGGTACCCGCAACCTTGAAGTCCATGTCGCCGAGGTGATCCTCGTCGCCAAGGATGTCGGTCAGAACGGCGTATTCGCCATCATCTTCCAGCACGAGGCCCATGGCCACACCGGCCACCGGCGCCTTGAGCGGAACGCCCGCGTCCATCATCGACAGCGAGCCGCCGCAGACCGACGCCATCGAGGACGAGCCGTTGGATTCGGTGATCTCGGACACGATGCGGATGGTGTAGGGGAAATCGGTCGGGGCCGGCAGAACCGCCTGAAGCGCGCGCCACGCCAGCTTGCCGTGGCCGATTTCGCGGCGACCGGGGCTGCCCACGCGGCCCACTTCGCCGACCGAATAGGGCGGGAAGTTATAATGCAGCATGAAGTTGGATTTGAAGTTGCCGTGCAGCGCGTCGATGAACTGTTCGTCGTCGCCGGTGCCCAACGTGGTCACGACCAGCGCCTGGGTTTCGCCACGGGTGAACAGCGACGACCCATGCGTGCGCGGCAGAACCTTGGTTTCCGACACGATGGGGCGCACCTGATCCAGCGCACGCCCGTCGATGCGGCGCTTGTTGCGGACCACATCGGCGCGCAGAACTGTCGATTCCAGCTTTTTCAGCGCCGAACCGAGGTTGGCATCGGCCAGCTGCTCTTCGGACAGCTGCGTCTTGATCTCGTCCTTGGCGGCCGACACGGCGGCTACGCGCGCCTGCTTGTCGGTGATCGCGTAGGCGGCGCGCATCTTGTCTTCGCCAATGCCTTTCACCACGCCGAACAGTTCGGAATAGTCGGGCGCCTGGAAGTTGAACGGCTCTTTCGCGGCGTCTTCGGCAAGGCTGATAATCAGGTCGATAACCGGCTGGATCTGCTCATGCGCGAATACGACGGCGCCGAGCATTTCCTCTTCGGTCAGCTCATAGGCTTCGGATTCGACCATCATCACGGCGTCCTTGGTGCCCGCGACAACCAGATCGAGACGCTGTTCGGGGTTGTTGCGCAGCCCCTGCATGTCGTCGACGGTCGGGTTCAGGATGTAATCGCCATCCTCGAAACCGACGCGGCAACCCGCGATCGGGCCCATGAAGGGCACGCCCGAAATGGTCAGTGCGGCCGAGGCGGCGATCATCGCGACGATATCGGGGTCGTTGACCAGATCGTGGCTCAGCACGGTGCACATCACCAGCACCTCGTGCTTGAAACCCGACACGAACAACGGGCGGATCGGACGGTCGATCAGGCGGGCGGTCAGCGTTTCCTTTTCGGTCGGCCGCGCCTCGCGCTTGAAAAAGCCGCCCGGCACTTTACCGGCGGCGTAATATTTTTCCTGATAATGGACGGTCAGCGGAAAGAAATCCTGACCCGGCTTGGGCTCCTTGGCAAAGGTCACGTTGGCCATGACCGAGGTTTCGCCCAAAGTGGCGATCACGGTGCCGTCGGCCTGACGGGCAACCTTGCCGGTTTCCAGAGTGAGGGTTTCTTCGCCCCACTGCATGGTTTTCTTGGAGATGTTGAACATTTTCGTATCCTGTAAGGGAGCACTCGCGGGCCTTCCCGCGTCTCCCGTTTTCATGGCGGCCCCATTGCCGCCTCCCCCTGATCCTCTTGCACGCGCCCGGGGGCTGGAAGCGTCACGTCTCAGATGTGGGGGCCATACAGCGTTTCGCGCTGGAAGAAAAGAAAAACCCTCGTGTTTCATGGCCCCGAACCCCCTGCGCCCGATCCCAAAGACCGGACTGACGCGGCGCGCGCCATCTGTCACGATAGCCGACGGAAAAGCTGCCCGCCGATGTTGCCGCGCCCGGGCTTGCCCTTTTCGCCCCGGCTGCCATGTGGAAACCCTGTACCCTCACCATGTCGGGATGTCACATGACCGTCTTTCAGATCGCTTCGCTGCTGATCGTCCTTGCGGGGGCCTTTGGCGCCATCAACCATTTCGTGTTTCGCCTGCCGTCGTCGATCGGCATCCTGCTGGTGTCGCTGTGCGCGTCCTTCGTGCTGCTGATCGTCGACCGGCTGTTCGCACTGGACCTGGCAGACCTGATCCGCAGCCAACTGCTGGAGATCGACTTTTCCGACACCCTGCTGGAAGGCGTGCTGGGGCTGCTGCTGTTTGCCGGGGCGCTGCACATCAAGCTGTCCGATCTGCGTACGGTCTGGGTGCCGGTGCTGCTGATGGCGACGCTGGGCGTGGTGCTGTCCACGGCGATCGTCGGGGTCGGGTTTTCCTGGCTGACGGGGGCACCGCTGGGAATCGCGCTGGTGTTCGGTGCGCTGATCTCGCCCACCGATCCGGTGGCGGTGCTGGGGGTGCTGGGCGGCTCGGGGCTGGACAAGACGCTGGAAACCCAGATCGCCGGGGAAAGCCTGTTCAACGATGGCGTCGGCTATGTCGTTTACCTGATTCTGGTGGGGCTGGCGTGGCCCGCCACGGCGCATGGCACCGGGGATACCGGGGTGATCGCCGCGCTGGAACTGTTCGTGCAGGAAGCTCTGGGAGGAGCGCTTCTGGGCGTCGTGCTGGGCTGGCTGGTGTTTCGCGTCATGCGCCACATCGACGATTATCCGCTGGAGGTTCTGCTGACGCTGGGGCTTGCCTTTGGCGGCTATGAACTGGCGCAGGCGCTGCATGTGTCAGGCCCCATCATGGCCGTGTGCGCCGGGCTGCTGATCGGCGATGTCGGCGCCCGCTACGGCATGAGCGAGGAAACCCGCAGATACGTCGATGCCTTCTGGGTGCTGGTGGATGAAATCCTGAACGCGCTGCTGTTCATGATGATCGGCTTCGAAGTGTTTGCCGTCACGCTGGAGACAGACGTGCTGCTGGCGGGGGCGGCGTCGGTGGCGCTGGCGCTGGGGGCGCGGCTGATCGCCGTGGCGCTTCCGGTGCTCGCGCTGCGCCCTTTTCGCAGCCAGGTCAGGGGCGTGATCCCGATCATGACATGGGGCGGGCTCAAGGGCGGGATTTCGGTGGCGCTGGCTCTCGCCCTGCCCGCTGGCGAGTGGAAGCCGGTGATCCTGACGGCGACCTATGTGATCGTGGTGTTTTCCATCGTCGTGCAGGGGCTGAGCGTCGGCAAACTGGCCCGCGCCTTCGCGCATAAGGGCTGAAACGCGAAACGCCCGCTTCGGAAAAGCGGGCGTTTGCGTAACCGGGTGTGGCGATGCGCCCCGGACGTTCAGCGGCGGATGCCGAGACGCTTGATCAGATCCTGATACCGGGCTTCTTCCTTGCCCTTGAGATAGTCCAGCAGCTTGCGGCGCTGTGCCACCATCATCAGAAGGCCACGACGCGAGTGGTTGTCCTTCTTGTGGGTCTTGAAGTGTTCGGTCAGCGTGGTGATACGGCTGGTAAGGATGGCCACCTGAACTTCGGGCGAGCCGGTGTCGCCTTCCTTGGTGGCGTATTCCTTCATCAGGCGGTTCTTTTCTTCGACGGTGATCGACATCGGGGTCTCCTTATGGGTTTGTGTGAATGGCGCAAGCCGGGATGTCGTCCAGCAGGGCCCGTGGAGAGATCCGTCACGGCATGCCGCAGCGAATGCGCGCGTATAGGGCGATTCCGCGCGGTTGGCAAAGGGAAACCGCCGGTCAGGCGGCCAGCGCAGATGCCGTGCTTTCGCGCAGCAAGGCGATGTGATCCAGCGACGGCACAGTGTCGTCGGGCAAAGTGGCGACAGGCACACCGTCCAGCAGGATGTCGGTCATCCCCGGCCTGTCCGAAAGGCGCAGGCCAAGCATCGGCGGCGCCCCCCTGTCGCTGTCGTCCCAGACCACGACAAGCCGGTCCCGTGCGGGATCAAACCCCGCCGCCCGGATCGGTTCCGGATCCGGCACGGCCGCATCTCCGCCCGGGGGCCGGTCCGGGCGCCCGTCAGAGGACCCGTCAGCGGCCCGGTCAGCGTGCCAATTCGGGGGCCAATTCGGGGGCAAGGCGGGCGCCGCAGACGCGCGCGGGCCGTTGGGATGGCCCAAGGCGAAAGGACCTCGCCCATCGCCGGCATTTCCCGCGCCCCGCATCCCGATCACTGCGACCGATCCCAGCACCATCATTCCCATCAGCCCGGCCAGCCAAAGCATGAGTTCCCCCGATACGCCACTGTCACGCCCCGACTCTGACACCCAAAGGTAAACATGCCCGCAACGGATCAGGGTGCTCTCCTGTGCCAGAGCGTAGGATCGACGTCATAGGCCACATAAAGGGGGTGTCGCGGGTGGCCGCCGCGTGTCAGCCCCAGCATGTGCACCGGCGCCGCAAGGTCGCCAGCGAGGCGTGGCCCCCGCCCCATGAACGCGCCGTGCACGCCCCATCCGGCAACTGTCATGGCGGCCTCCTCGTGCCACTGGTGCACCAGCGCGTCATTCTCTGCGCCGATCGGGGCGTCGGCGCGCCGCAGATCGGCGGGACGCGTCGCGCGAAAGGCGAACAGGTTGGCGATGCGCATCGCCCCGAACCCCATGCGCCGTGCGCGCCGCTGGCACCGCTCGATCGTCGGATCGTTGCGCCGTTCGTCCGCAGTCGACGGGTTGAGCATGATCCACAGCAGCGTCCCGCCCGTTCCCCAGCGCCGTTCCAGCCCGAAGCGATAGCGCTCGCAGGGGGAATAGAGCGCGCGCGAAGTGACGCCCGCCTCGGTGTGATGTCTTTCGATCATGGTGCCGCCTCATGCCTGTGCGCGCTGCCGGGCGCAACCGATTGACACCCCCCCGAGGTGGGCGCAGGTTCCGCCGACCCCATCACAAAGGACTCCGCGCCATGGATATTGCCCGCATCGAAGCCGCCGCACAGCGTCTCGCCGGTCACGCCCGCCGGACGCCGCTGCTTGGCTCGCCGTTTCTCGACGAAATCGCCAGACGGCGGGTGCTGGTCAAGGCGGAATGCCTGCAACATACCGGCAGTTTCAAGTTTCGCGGCGCCTGGTCGGCGATTTCGGCCTTGCCGCCCGAGACCCGGGCCCGTGGCATCATCGCGTTTTCATCCGGCAACCATGCGCAAGGCATTGCGGCGGCGGCAAAACTGCACGGCGTGCCTGCGGTGATCATCATGCCGTCCGACGCTCCGGCCGCCAAGGTGACAGGAACGCGGGGCCTTGGGGCCGAGGTTGTGCCCTATGACCGCGCCACCGAAGACCGCGACGCGCTGGGGGCGCGACTGGCACAGGAACGCGGCCTGGCGCTGGTGAAACCCTTCGATGACCCCGAGGTGATCGCGGGACAGGGAAGCTGCGGGCTGGAGATCGCCGAACAGGCCGCCGAGGCGGGAGTCACGCGCGCCGACGTGCTGGTGTGCTGCGGCGGCGGAGGGCTGACCTCGGGCATCGCGCTGGCGCTTGAGGCGCGCGCACCGGGGCTGCGCGTGCGCCCTGCGGAACCCGAAGGGTTCGACGACGTGCGCCGCTCGCTGGCGTCGGGCCGGATCGAACGCAACGCGGCGCTGTCGGGCAATATCTGCGACGCCATCGTCACGCCGCAACCGGGCAACCTGACCTTTCCGATCATGAAGCGTCTGTGCGGACCGGGCCTTGCAGTCACCGAAGACGAGGCATTGAGCGCCATGGCCCTTGCGTTCCGCCACCTGAAAATTGTCGCCGAACCGGGCGGCGCGGTGGCGCTGGCGGCGGCGCTGTTCCGGGGCGATGAACTGGAAGGCGATGCCGTGATCTGTACCGTGTCGGGCGGCAATGTCGATGCGGGCGTGTTCGCGCGCGCGCTCGTCCTTTTGTAGGCGGCGCATCAGACGTCGGTGTCGATCCAGATCGTCACCGGCCCGTCGTTGACCAGCGATACCTGCATGTCGGCACCGAACCGCCCCGTGGCGACCGGAACCCCCAGCCCTTGCAGATGGGCGGCGAACCGCTCGTAAAGCTGCTGGCCGTCTTCGGGCGCGGCGGCCGCGGAAAAGCCGGGACGATTGCCGCCGCGCGTGTCGGCGGCCAGCGTGAACTGGCTGACCACCAGCGCAGCCCCGCCCACATCCAGCAGCGACCGGTTCATCCGGTCCCGATCGTCGCGAAAAACCCGCAGCTTCGAAACCCTGGCGGCAAGTTTTTCAGCCTCGGTGCCGGTGTCCCCGCGCATGGCGCAGACAAGGATCATCAGACCCGGCCCGATGTCACCCAGCACGGCCCCGGCAACGCTGACCCGCGCCTGGGTGACGCGCTGAACAAGCGCTCTCATATGCCGTCGATCTCGGCATCCCAGGGCGGGTTGGCCCCGGCGCGCGACACGGTAACCGCCGCCGCCGCCGCCCCCAGCATCACCGCCGGGCCCAGATCGTCCAGCCTGGCCGCGCGCACTGCGGCGCGCGACAACAGCCCCGCCCGCCACAGCCCGGCAAGCAGCCCCGCGTTGAACGTGTCGCCCGCCCCAACGGTATCGACCACCTCGACCTTGCGCGCGGGAACCAGCAGTTCGCCCCGTGCCGAAACCGCCGAAATGCCTTCGGCCCCGCGCGTTTCCAGCACCAGCGCGGCGCCCGCGTCGATCAGCGCGGCGGGGGTGGTGCCCAGCCACTGCATGTCTTCGTCGGAAATCTTGACGATGTCGGCGCGTGCCAGCATGGCCCACAGGCGGGCGCGGTAGCGGGCCTCGTCCGTGACAAAGCCGGGGCGGATGTTGGGGTCGATCATCACAAGGCGCTCGCCCGCGTCGGCGCACAGCGATGCGTAGGTCTCGGCACCCGGTTCGGACACAAGGCTGATACCGCCGAAAAACAGCGCCGCCACGTCATCGGGAAGCACCGGCAGATCCGCCCCGGTCAGCATCCGACCGGCGGTGTTTTCATCGTAGAACGCATATTGCGCATGTCCGTCCGTGAGTGTCACGAAGGCCAGCGTCGTGGGGCGGTCGCTGCGCGGCGCCAGCGCGGCATCGACCCGGCTTGCCGTCAGCGCGCCGGACAACACCTGCCCGAACAGATCCGTGGACAGCCCGCCGAAATACCCCGCCGGCGCGCCAAGCCGGCCCAGCGCGATCGCGGTATTGAACACCGACCCGCCGGCCACGGGCACGAACGCCTGTTCGCCTGCGGTGGTGGCGCGCGGCAACATGTCGATCAGCGATTCTCCGCAACACAGGATCATGGCCGGACCTCCTTTGAATGTTAGCGCCGCAATCTGCCCCGATCGGGGGCGCAGGGCAAGCGCAGAAAACCGCCGCGGTCGCTTCGGACTTGAGCGAGATCATGGCGCGTTGCGCCGCGCCGGCCTAACATCGGGGCGTGAAAGGAGAGGTTGCGCAGGTACACCGGTACCGTGGCGCGCTTTGGCACTGGCAGGATACGCCGCTCTTCGGGGCCTTACGGTACGCGCAAGGTTCGCCCACCGGCGCCCACGACATGCGGCGGGTCGCACAGAGGGCTAGGCCACCCGCAAGACCGCTTCTTCACGCAGGAGGAGCGCGACGATCATCCTTCCGGGAACACCGGGGTCCGCATGAGAGGTGCCGCGCAAGCGCGCCCGAGGAGCAAGCGGACCCAAGGTTCACGGAGGCGGTGGGAAAGGGCAACGAAAGGCGATGATCCCCGTCTCGTCTTCCCCGCGTTCCTTTTCCGGGTCGTCGTGTATGGGGTGGGCAGCAATGCCCACCCCTGTCCGTTCCGGCGTACCGGCGCGTCCGCCTTACTGACTGATCGCAAACACATACCCAACCGCCCCCGCGACGATCAGCCCGGCAATCACCGCCAGCGTGATTTTCCACGCCGACCAGGGCCGTTCCCCCTGCACCCGCCCGGTGGTGCCGTTGACGACAAAGCGAAACGTCTCGCCCTTGTACTTGTAGGCGGCCAGCCACACCGGCAGCAGCACATGTTTGAAGGTCACGGCGGACACCTGCGTATCCAGCGCGCGGATGCGCTGCCGGTCGCCGCCGATGTCGAATTTCACGTCCCGTTCGATCTGACGATCCATGACGGCGCGCGCCTCGCGGTAGCCTTCGTCCAGATCGACCTGATAAACTTCGGCCCGGAAGCCGGCAAGAAATTCGGGGCGATAGGGTTCCATCCGCGTCAGGTCCCACGGCTGCAGCGCATCGGTGTATTTCTTCGGCAGGCTGCGCGAGGCCAGCACCAGCACATCGTCGAAAAACCGCGACACCCGCCCCGCCACCGACCGCCATCGCACCTTGGCGACGCTGATCGTCTGTGTCTTGCCGTTGCGCACCACTTGTCGACGTTCGTGATAGACCGTACCGCGTTCGCCCCGGTAGGCGGTGGTGGACTGCGCATCGAACGTCCAGAACGGCACATAGATGCCCTGCATCTTGCGGCCCTTGCGGGCGTAATCCTGCAAGCCACCGGGCGCGAACCACAACCCGCCCAGCCAGTCGGTCATCGCCTGACGCGCCGTCGCCTCGTCCAGCGCAAAGGGCAACAGCCCGCGCGGCTTGATCTGGCGATGGGTGCCCGTGTCCGCCACCACCGGCGTCGCGCAGAACGGGCATTCCGAGGCATGGGTGTCGTGGTCGAATTCCACCTCTGCGCCGCAGTTGGAACATTGCGTGACACGCAGATCCTCCATTTCCTGCAGGGGCAGAAGGTTGTCGAGCGCCGCACGGAAATCGAGTTCGCGGATCGACCCGCCCCAGGGGCCGGCGTCTTCGACCGGCTTGACGTGACCGCAGTGGTCGCAGTGCAGCTCGCCCCTGGCGGGATCGAAACGGTAATCCGCCCCGCATTGTTCGCAGGGAAAGCGGTGGTCGTTGTTCATGCTGGCCCCTTCCGGATGCTCGGCTGATCTGCGCGCGCGGTCTGAACGGCGCGAGCCTAGGCGCGATAAAGCGCCAAGGAAACCCGGTTTTCCTGCCCAGCGCCACGGGTTAGGCTAGGGATGACAACACAGGGAACCGGCGACGTGTCAAGATGGGCAGGCGCGGCAATCATCGCCGCAGTTTTTGCGTCGGGCATCCCGGCGGCAGCGACCGATGTGTCCTACAGCTTTGTCTGGCAGGGCGGGAACGGGCACGAAATGCGCGGGGCGATGTCCTTTGACAGCGCATTGATGACCGCCCCCGAAGTGTACGCCCGCGACCTGAGCTGTTTCGTCATCGAAGGCACACACAACGGAACGCCGATCGGACGCTGGGCGCTTGGGATGCTGAATGAACAGACCACATGGGCGCTGACGTTTCTGCCCCAGGATGCCGCGTTTGCGGTGTTCGGTCCCCGGCACATGATGCCACAGGCCTGGAACATGGATGGTTTCGGCACTGATTGCGGCGCAAGCGGTTTCGGATTCAACATCGGAAATGCGGCGCAGGATCTGTGCGTGGACGGACGGCTGGTCCTGGGTTCGCAAGTCGCCCCCGACCAACCCTTTCCGGCGACGCCCGACCCCTCGGTCCGGTTCCCCGCCGACGCCTGCCCGAGGCCGGACTTGATCGGGGCGCTGGATTTCAGGGCGCTCCGGGGGGCGGGGGCGGCATCACGGTGAAAAGCTGCGCCAGTTCGGCCACGTCTTCGGCCCGCTTCCAGCCGTCCTGACCCTGGGTCCACACGAAGGTGTCGCGCGACAGCCCGCCCTCGGACACCATGCGGCCCAGCCGCGCCTTGCTGAACGGGCCGGTGGTCTGACCGTTTGCGGCAAGATGCCAGACGTGTTCGACCGGCGGCGGCGGAGGGGGCGGCGGCGACGGGCGCGCGCCCCACGGCCCGGCCTGCGCCTGACCGGTCATCTGGGCGCCCATCGCCATGCCAAGTCCCGCCCCCAGGCCGGTGCCCATGGCGTTTCCGGCAGCGGACCCGACCTGCCCCAGCGCCTCGGCGGCCTGAAATTTCGTGTAGGCATCGAGATTGCCGATCACCCCCATCGAGGTCCGCCTGTCCATCGCCTTTTCCACCGCATCGGGCAGCGAGATGTTTTCGATGTACAATTCGGGCAGTTCCAACCCGTATTCCGCAATCGTCGACGAAATCCCCGTCGCCAGCATCTTGCCCAGATCCTGCGTGTTCGCGGCCATATCAAGCACCGGAATCCCCGACCCCGCGATCAGGCGCGAAAATTCCTGCACGATGATGTTGCGGATCTGAAAGCTGATCTCATCGCTGGTAAATTCACCGTCGGTGCCGACGATTTCCGACAAGAAGCGGGCCGGATCGGCCACCCGCACCGAATAGGTGCCAAAAGCCCGCAGCCGCACCGGCCCGAATTCCGGATCGCGGCACATGATCGGGTTCTTCGTGCCCCATTTCAAACCGGGCATGCGCGTCGTGTTGACGAAATACACCTCGGATTTGAAAGGCGAGCGGAAGCCGTGATCCCAGTGCTGCAGCGACGTCATCACCGGCATGTTGTTGGTTTCAAGCATGTAAAGGCCGGGGGTGAACACATCGGCAAGCTGGCCCTCGTGCACAAAGACCGCCGCCTGCCCTTCGCGTACGGTCAGCTTGGCGCCGTACTTGATTTCGTGCCCGTACCGCTCAAATCGCCAGACCATTGTGTCGCGGCTGTCATCCACCCAGTGGATCACGTCAATGAACTGGCCCGAAAGGAAATCAAGAATGCCCATTACGGCCCCCGGTCAAAAATGCTGTCAGCGACCAACTTAACCACGCGCCGGCCGGGTACAAGCATTGCGCGTGCCAAATGCACGCTATCGGGCCGCCGCAATCAGGCCGAGCGCGCCAGGGTCGCGGCGCGATCCCGCGCGCCAGAGACCATCAGGTCGCTGACGTAATCCAAAAGCTGGCCCCAGGCGTCGGCGTCCGCCACGTTCCAGTCGGCGACATGCTCTGCCAGCGTTTCGATCAGCGCGGCCTTGACCTGATCGTATTGCGCTTCGGTCACGCCGTATTCCGCATGCCGCGCGCCCATCACCTCGATTTCGGCCACGAGCATCTGCAAGTGGTCCAACGACTGGACAAGCACCAAAATCATGTCGAACAGCTTTTCCGACTGGCGCAGCATTCCGTCAGGTCCTTTGGGGAACATCCTGCGCGTTTCCGGCGCAAGCCGGAACAGGCGCGCATAGAAATCCATTGTCAGCCCGCTGTTCGCCATGCGCAGTCGCCCGACAGTGGACAGGATCTGCTGTTTTACCGCATCTTCGAACATACGCTTCCCTCCTGCCGCAACTCCCGACGGGGATAGCGGCAAAACATGAAAGTCGCTTTAATCCAGTCGGGTCATGTTCCGCCCAAAAGCTCGGCGGCGCGCTGGCGCACGATGGGGCGCACCTGGTCCGCAGTCATCCCGGCGACGACGGCAGGGTCGTAAAGCAGCCGCAGCAGCATCTCGTCCTGCGTGGTCAGCAGCGCGAATTCGTCGTCATCGTTGAAGATCGAGGGCCGCGCGTTGGGGGAATCGTTGCCCAGCCCCAGCCCCTGCGCGATTTCCTCATGAACGCAGGACTGGCGCAGAAGATCGGGATGCTCGGACCGGATCACGGCGATGGCATCGCCGTAGGCATAGCCGCCGCGCTGTTCGGAAAACGCGATGACCAGGCAGTGGATCGAGCGCGGCAGGTCGTCGAAAATCTCCAGCGCGGAGGGGTTCACATCCGGCACCAGCGCCCGGATCCGGGGAGCAAGCGTGTCCTTGTCGTCCTCGGACATGAACAGCACATGAAAATTGGCGCCCCCGCCGGTGACCGAAATCGGATGCCCCGTCACGCGCGCAAGCCGGTTGATATACTGTATCACCATGTTGCTGTCGGTGGTGCGCTGATCGTCGGGCACATGATCGCCGAATTCGATGGTCACGCGAACGGGCTGTTCCCATTTCTTGATCTTCCCCAGCTTGCCGTCGGACGGGCGCAGCCCGGCGCCGCGCTCATATTCCTCAGCCAGGGCGATGCGTTCGAAATTGCGCAGCAGCATGGTGTCGGTGAACGGCGTGTCGGGGCCGCCGCCATCGGTGCGCAACAACCCCTGCGCCAGCAGGTCGGCCTGCACCCGCGCATAATAGGTTTCAAGGTCGCGGCTGGCCAGCGACTGGCTGCGCGGCTCGGGGGCGGGGGCCGGCGGCTCGGGCTCGGTCGGGCCGGGCCGCGCATGTGGCGGCACGGTGGTTTCGCGCGGGGCAAGGCTGGAAGTCTCGCAGGCCGCAAGGCCCGCAAGCGCAAGCGCGCACAGCGCGATATGGCGCAGCCCCGCGCGCATGGGTCAGGCGGCTCCGGGCACGGCGGTGCCCGCAGTGTCGCCCACCCCGTCCTGCCGCGCCTTGGCCGAGGCGAGCGTATCGCGCAGATCGTGTTCCATCTTTTTCAGGTCATCTTCGGCCCTGGCACGGCGGGCCTTGCCCTCATCCGCGATGGCCAGGCTTTCCTGAATGGTGGCGATCAGGTCGGCATTGGCCTGTTTGACGGCCTCGATGTCGAACACGCCGCGTTCCATTTCGGTGCGGATCGCGGTGTTGCTTTCGCGCAGATTGGCTGCGTTGGACGTCAACAAATCGTTGGTCAGGTCGTTCGCCTCGCGCACCGCGGCAGCCGCTTCCGAGCTGCGCTGAACGGTGACAGCCTGGGCCAGTTGGGTTTCCCACAGCGGCACCGTGTTCACCAGGGTCGAGTTGATCTTGGTCACCAGCGACTTGTCGTTTTCCTGAACCAGCCGGATCGACGGCAGCGACTGCATTGTCACCTGCCGCGTCAGTTTCAGATCGTGCACCCGACGTTCCAGATCGTCGCGGGCGGCGCGCAGATCGCGCAGTTCCTGCGCCTTCATGACCTGGTCGTTTTCCGGCGCGGCATGCACCTCGGCGTCCTTTGCGGGAATGTCGACGGCATCCAGTTCGGCCAGCTTGGCCTCGCCCGCCGCGATATACAGCGCCAGTTCGTCGTAAAACGACAGCGTCTTGTCATACAGCATGTCGAGCGACCTGATGTCCTTGAGCAGCACATGTTCGTGCTTCAGCAGATTGTCGGTGATACGGTCGATCTGGCTCTGCACCTCTTCGTAGCGCGCGGTGAACCTGGCGAAGGGCGCGGCCTTGCCCAGCAGCTTTTCCCACCAGCTTCGCTTGCGCCGCACGTCCAGTTCGTTGACCGAAAAGCCCCGGATCGAGGTCACCATGTCGCGCAGGGAATCCCCCGCCGGGCCGACATCCTTGTTGCGCACGCCATCCAGCATCGCCTTCGAGATTTCCTGAAGCTCGGCCTGCGCGTGCGACCCGAAGGAGACGATGGAATTGGTGTCGTCCATGTCGATCTCGGCCATCCGCGACCGGATTTCCTCGCCCGCTTCGGGGCTGGCGTCGGCCAGCGGCACCACGGCCTGCGCATCGCCGGGTTCCGGCAGGATGACTGCGGTCACCTCATCGACCATCGCCACCGACTGCGCAGCGCTGGCCCTTACGTTCTCGGACATCCGTTTTTCTCCCGACTGTATCTCTGTGGGGCCTTCACGCCTAACGCGGGCGCAGACCGTCCCGTTGCAAGCGTTCCCGCAAAACGTCGATTTCGACCGTCAGATCGGCGTTGCTGTCCAGCAGGAGCTTTTCGTTCTTCTTCCCGAAGCTGTCTTCAAGATCGGTCAGCAGCGTCATGAAATCGCTCCGCGCGCCCCGATCCTGCGCGCGGCAGTAAAGATCGGCGAATTTAACGGCCGCGTCGCGCGCGCCCATCAGGTAGACCCCGAGATATTTGCGCGCCGCCGTCAGGTCGCGCGGATCTTCTTCGACGGTGCGGATCAGTTGCGACACCTTCAGGTGGAACCGTTCCACCCGCGCCTCGACCTCGCGATCCCCGGCGCGACCCACCGCGTCTTCCATTTCGGTCAGATAGGTTTCGGCCTCGTCCACGACGCGGGCCACGCGGTCCTGCTGGAATGCATCGACGCCTTCCATGCCCTTGCTTTTCATCGGGTCGATCCCGAAGGCGGCAAGGTGCAGCGCGGTCGCGCAGACCCCGTAAAGCGGGGCCGCCAGCAGGTTGCCGTCGCCGCGCAGCGCCGCCACCGTGACGCCGATGCCGGTGGCCACCGCCGCCAGAATCTTGCGCGGGATCGCGGGCTTGCGTGCCACACGGCGCTCATCGAACGCGGCGTGCGCGCGCAGCCCGTCGCGCAGCAGCCAGGCCCCCAGCAGCAGTATGCCCGCCCCGGCCAGCCCGGCGGCCAGCCCGATGGCACCGTCGTTCAGCGACGTCGCCGCCAGCACGATCGGCGGCGCGAACAGCACGTTGGACCGCGCGCCCACCGGATCGACCCGCGCCCCCTTGTAATGACCGGGGCGAATCGGATCGTTGGCGGTGGGTTCGGGCGCATCGGGGCTAAAGGCGCCCCCGTAGCGTTTCGCCATGGTCAGAGCCCCCCGAGCCAGCCCGAAGTCACCCCGAATAGCAGGACGATCAGCAGCACATAGGCCGCTTTTTGCAGGGCGCTGCCGGACATATGGCCTCCTGTCTTGCCGCTGTACACGGCAAACCTAGGCACAATCCGGGCAAGTTGCTAGGGGGGAATACCCGGCCGTTTCGCATCCGCAGAACCGCAGGTCAGGCCACCCGGTCGCGCGGCATCCGGTTCCACAGCACGTCGGCCTGCAATTCGAACGCATCGCGGCCGGTTTTCGCGCCGGATTTGCGCGCGCAGACCTCGAACGCCTCGCCGATGGCGGTCAGATGGGCCAGATACCGGCGCCGCGCCCGAAACCGGTCCCCGGTGCTCCACGCGACCTGCAACGAGGCGTTCTCGCGCCGGATCATCTCGACAAGGGTGGTGACGGGCTTGCGCAGGCGGCGCATTCCGGCACCGTCCTCGCCAAGCGCCCGGATAAGCCCCATGACGCCCATGTGCAGCGCCTCGAAACGGCGGGTGACCTCGGCATCCCCAAGGTTGGCAATTTCGGTGGCCAGCTCTTCGAATTTGGCATCAATCCGCATCAGCGTCTCGGAGGTGCTGGGCTGAAGCCGGTGCAGATCGACCGGATCGTCCGTCGCGCGCAGCGCCCCCGGCTCTCCCTTGTCCTTGCGCGGGTCCATACCGAAGGCGGCGATCCCCAGCGCGGTGGCCAGCAGGCCCAGCAACGCCGGCGCATACAGCGCATCGAAATGGTGCCCTGCCAGCAGCGCCACCATCAGCCCGATCAACGCCGCCCCCACAGCCTTGCGCGGCACCTTCGGGGCGCGCGCGGACCCGGCCCGATCATAGGCGTTGCAGATCTGCTGACCGCGATGGATCAGCCGAAGCGCCACGAGGAACAGCGCCAGAAGCAGGATCGCGGTAAAGACGGCGACTCCCCTGCCCTGAAACAGCAGCAGAAAGACCGGAAAGGAGGCAAGGAACAGAACGCCCAGCGCGGAATCCAGCGGGCCCAACGAGTCGTCGTTGGGCGCCATCCGTGCCCTGGACATACCTTTGGCCACATCCCACGCCATGTCTGTCGCAAGGCCGGTGGTCATACCCTTGCTCGACTTGTTCGCCGGGGTCTTCGTCATGCCCAGGTTTCCCTTACTTGCCGCGACACAGACAGGTCACAGGCGGGTCACAAGAAATAGCTCAACGCGAAGATCATCACCCACAGCGCCGCAAAGCACAGTGTCGCGGCGGGCTTGCCGGTGTGGCGCATGCGATTTGCCGCGCCATTCAGCGCGACATAGGTATCACGGGCAACCGTTCGCAGGCTCCCCAGGACAAGCGCCGTGGTGGCGGTCAGAATCGCAAAGGCCAGGATCGTCGTCATCATGCAACCGATGCTGAGGTCGAATCCGGGCGAAAAAGCGGCGCCGCCCGGGAAATTCCGCGAAATCTTCATCAAGGTTACCAAACCGTTAAGATCTACGGCTCAGCGTCACGGCGCTTTCGCGGGCGGCTTGCGGCGGCGCGTCGGGGTCGGACGGTCGGGCCTGGCGCCTTCCAGCCCAAGCTGGTCGCGCAGAACCTTGCCGCGGATTTCCTGCACCTCGCCTGCTTTCAACTGCCCCAGCTGGAATGGCCCGTAGGACACGCGGATCAGCCGGTTCACCGTCAGGCCGATGTCGGTCATGGCGCGGCGGATTTCGCGGTTCTTGCCCTCGCGCAGGCCGACGGTCAGCCAGGCATTCGCGCCCTGCTGGCGGTCGATCACCACCTGCATGGGCTGGAACGACTGCCCGTCCACGGTGATTCCGGCGCGCAGCGGGGCGAAGGTGTCGTCGGTGGGCCGGCCGTTGACGCGCACGCGATAGCGGCGCAGCCAGCCGGTCGAGGGCAGTTCGAGCCGCCGCTTGATGCCGCCGTCGTTGGTCAGCAGCAACAGCCCCTCGGAATTGAGGTCAAGCCGCCCGACGGTCACCACGCGGGGCAGATCTTCGGGAAGCCTGTCAAAGATCGTCTCGCGCCCCTGTTCGTCGCGGGTGGTCGTCACAAGGCCGACGGGCTTGTAATACAGCCACAGGCGGGCGTCTTCCGGGTCTGCCACGGGCTTGCCGTCGACGGTGATGTCATCGCTCGGCAGCACGTTCAGGGCTGCGCGCTCGATCTTGATCCCGTTCACGGTGACGCGCCCGTCTTCGATCATCTTTTCGGCGTCGCGGCGGCTGGCGATCCCGGCCCTCGCGAGCACCTTGGCGATGCGCTCGGGCACGGCGGGCGCATCGCTGCCGGGCTGTGAAGCGGGTTGTACGCCGGGCCGGGGTGCGGTTTTGGGGCCCGCCTTTGCGCCGGGCTTGAAGGCCGGTCTGGCACCTGCCTTTGCGCCGGTGTGACCGGGCTTCTGGCCGGACTTGAACCCTGGCTTGCCTCCTGGGCTGGCAGCCGGTTTCAGGCCGGATTTGGGACCGGATTTGGGGCCAGTCTTCGGGCCAGTCTTCGGGCCGAAGTTGCGGCCGCTTCCGACGCGGGCCGAGGGCGGGCCGGAGCGGCCGCTGCGAGGGGGCTTGGGTGTCATGATCGCCCCATACATCAAGCGCCCCGCGCTGGGAAGCGTCTCGCCAAGCGCGGCGCGCTCGGATATGCGAAAGGGCATGACTTTTCGCAGCCATATGGACGCGGCCCTTGAACAGGCCCGCGCCGCCGCCGCCCGCGGCGAGGTGCCGGTGGGGGCCGTGGTCGTCTCGCCCGGCGGGGCGATCATCGCCGCCGCGGGGAACCGCACCCGCGAGCTGAGCGACCCCACCGCCCACGCCGAAATCCTTGCGCTGCGCACCGCCTGTGCCGCTGCCGGGTCCGAACGGTTGCCCGGACACGCGCTGTATGTGACGCTCGAACCCTGCCCGATGTGCGCCGCGGCCATCTCTTTCGCCAGGATCGCGCGGCTTTGCTACGGCGCGGCAGATCCCAAATCGGGCGGTATCGCGCAGGGGCCGCGCGTTTTCAGCCATCCGCAATGCCATCACGTCCCAGACGTGTACGACGGCATCGGCGCCGCACCCGCCGAGGCGCTGTTGCGTGATTTCTTCAGGGACAGACGGACATGCTGATTCTGCTGAACAAACCTTTCGGCGTGCTGTCGCAGTTCACCGACAAGGGCAACGCGGGCAGCCCGCGCCCCACGCTGTCGGATCATGTGACTCTGCCGGGGGTCTATCCTGCCGGGCGGCTGGACCGGGACAGCGAGGGGCTGTTGCTGCTGACCGACGACGGGCGGCTTCAGGCCCGCATCGCCCATCCGAAATTCCGCAAACCCAAGACCTATCTCGTGCAGGTCGAGGGTGACCCGACGGAGGCGGATCTAAAGCCGCTGCGCGAGGGCGTCACCCTCAGGGACGGGCCGACGCGCCCCGCCACGCTGCGGCGCATCCCGACCCCCGATCTGTGGGCGCGCGTGCCCCCGGTGCGGTTTCGCAAATCCGTGCCCGATTGCTGGATCGAGATCACCCTCACCGAGGGGCGCAATCGGCAGGTGCGGCGCATGACGGCCCATATCGGGCTGCCCTGCCTGCGGCTGGTGCGCTGGTCGATCGGCGACTGGACGCTGGACGGGCTGGCGCCGGGGCGGTGGCGCGCGCTCTGATCCGACACCGGCGCCGGGTGGCACGGGCCGGCCTGCCTCCGGCGGGAGTTTGCCTGGCGAGATGAATGGGGGCGACGCGCCTAGGCCCGGTCGTCCTTGGGCGAGCCCATCACCACATAGGATGTGATGGCGTTCACCTGGGGCAGCGTGCCGAGCACTTCGGTGTGAAAGTGCTTGTAGGCGGCAAGATCCGCCGCTTCGATCCGCAGCAGGTATTCCACGTTGCCGGTGATGTTGTGACACTCGCGCACTTCGGGCGCGCGGGCGATGGCACGTTCAAACGCCTCTTGCGCGGTTTTGGTATGGGCCGACAGACCCACCGTCACATAGGCGACAAAGCCCACGCCGGTCTTTTCCGGCGACAGCACCGCGCGATAGCCCCGGATCACGCCCGATTTCTCAAGATTCGCCATGCGGCGCAGACAGGCCGAGGGGGACAGGCCCACCCGATCGGCCAGGGCAAGATTGCTGATGCGCCCCTCCCGCTGAAGGGTGCGCAATATCCTGCTGTCTGTTTCATCCAAGGCGCTCATAAATTGTGTAATAGCACAAATCCAGGCGCATTTCGCAAGGTTCATTCGAAAAATCCGAGGCATTAATTGCGCCATGACACCTGATCTTCTTGTTGGCCTTGCCGCCTTTACATTTGTCACCGTCATCACGCCGGGGCCAAACAACCTGATGCTGCTGGCGTCGGGAGCCAACTACGGCGTGCGGCGCAGCCTGCCCCACATGGCCGGGGTCGCGCTGGGCTTTCCGGGGATGGTTTTGCTGGTCGGTGTCGGCGTCAGCCGGGTCTTTGACCACTTTCCGCTGCTGGGGGACGTGCTGCTGGTGGTGTCCGGCGTCTATATGCTGTGGCTCGCCTGGAAGATCGCCCATGCCGCGCCGCCTGCGCGGAGCACGGAGTCCGCCGGGCGCCCGCTGACCTTTTTGCAGGCCGCCGCGTTCCAGTGGGTCAACCCCAAGGCGTGGTCGATGGCGCTTGCGTCCATCGCGTTATATGCCGCCAGCAGGGAGCTGCCTGCCATCCTGTGGATTGTCGCGGCCTATGTGCTTTCGGGGATCGTGTCGACCACCACATGGGCGGTGCTGGGGCGGCAGTTGCGCCGCTTTCTGTCCAACCCGCGGCGCTTGCGCGTGTTCAACTGGACCATGGCCGTGCTTCTTGTGGCGTCGCTCATCCCCGCGCTTGTCGCCTGAGCCGTGTTGCATCCCGCCCTGCCAGACGCCATATAGGCCGCGCGAAACAGGGGTTCCCACGGCATGACGCAATATCTCGACTTCGAAAAACCGCTCGCCGAAATCGAAGGCAAGGCGCAAGAGCTGCGCAACATGGCGCGCGCCAACGAAGAGATGCATATCGAGGATGAGGCCGCCGCGCTGGATCGCAAGGCACGGGATCTGCTCAAGGATCTGTACAAAAAGCTGTCGCCCTGGCGCAAATGCCAGGTGGCGCGGCACCCCGACCGGCCCCATTGCAAGGATTACATCGAGGCGCTGTTCACCGAATACACCCCCCTTGCCGGGGATCGCGGGTTTTCCGACGATCACGCGGTGATGGGCGGGCTGGCGCGGTTCAACGACCGCCCTGTCATGGTGATCGGCCACGAAAAGGGCAACAACACCCAGACCCGCATCGCGCGCAACTTCGGAATGGCGCGCCCCGAGGGGTATCGCAAGGCGATCCGCCTGATGGACATGGCGGACCGCTTTGGCCTGCCGGTGATCACGCTGGTGGACACGCCCGGCGCCTACCCCGGCAAAGGTGCCGAAGAGCGCGGCCAGTCCGAGGCGATTGCCCGTTCGACCGAGAAATGTCTGCAGATCGGCGTGCCTTTGGTGTCGGTCATCATCGGCGAGGGCGGATCGGGTGGCGCTGTTGCCTTCGCCACGGCCAACCGGCTCGCCATGCTGGAACATTCGGTCTATTCGGTGATCTCGCCCGAGGGCTGCGCGTCGATCCTGTGGAAGGATTCCGACAAGATGCGCGAAGCCGCCGAATCGCTGCGTCTGACGGCGCAGGATCTGCTCAAGCTGGGCGTGACGGACCGGGTGATCCCGGAACCGCTGGGCGGCGCGCACCGCGACCGCGCCACCACCATCGAGGCGGTGGGCAAGGCGATCACCGCGATGCTGACCGAGATGGACGACCTGAAGCCCAGGGCGCTGGTCAAGGCGCGGCGTGACAAGTTTCTGACCATCGGGGAAAAGGGGCTCGCGGCGTAACCCGCCCGGCCCTGTTTTTGGCCCGGTTCCGACCCCGATGTCAGCCCGGCTCGCGGGTCAGCGAATCTCGTCCGTCCAGACCACGAACTCCCTGAGCTCATTCGCTCCGAAGGAATGCAGCAAGGGCACATCCGCCGCATCGCGCCCCTGCGCGACCAGCACGCGCCCGATCCGGGGGGTATTGTTGCGTGCGTCAAACGTCCACCAGCGGTGCCCCAGCCAAACCTCCATCCAGGCCGCGAAATCCCCCGGCGGATAGGGCGGCGTCGTTCCGACATCGCCCAGATAGCCGGTGCAGTACCGCGCCGGAATATTCATGCAGCGGCACAGCGCGATGGCCAGATGGGCGAAATCGCGGCAAACGCCTTCGCCCGCGGCATGGGCGCCTGCGGCCCCGCGCGTCGCATCCGCCTTGAGATAGTCGAACCGGATGTGGTTGTGCACATAGTCGCAGATCGCCTGCACCCGCGCGGCCCCCGACGGCACGGAGCCGAACAACGACCAGGCGATGTCGGACAGCAGGTCGGTTTCGCAATAGCGGCTGCCCAGCAGGTACACCAGCGTGTTGTCGGGCAGGTATTCCACCGGCACCTGCGGCGCCTCGCCCGGATGCGCATCGACCGCGCCGCTGACGCGGATGATCGCGTCGGTGGACAGCGTCAGGTCTCCGGCGGGCGCGACGAAGCGCGTGCACCAGTTGCCGAACCCATCGCGATAGGCTGTCAGCGGCACGCCGGGCGCCGTTACCACATGGTCGGGCTTTTCCAGATCGCTGATTTGCGAAAAATGCACGTTGAGCAACGCGATCATGGGGGTCGGTTGGGGCAGTTCCAGGCGGAACCGGCAGCCGAGTCTCAGCCTGATGTCAGGGGGCGTCACGAAATACCTCGGGTCGGGGAATGGGATGCGGCGGGCCGGTTGGTCGGCAATCAGTCCTTGTCCTTGCGGGTGTGGCGGGACCACGGCTTGCGCGTCTCGGCGCCGACCGGCCCATAGGAATCGTCAAAGATCGACCGCTTGGCGCCGGGTTCACGGGACGACCCCGTCGGTTTCAGCTTGCTCTCTCGAACGGGGGCCTTGGCGGCATCTGTGGGGGTGTCGGGGGTGTCGGGGGTTTTCATCTTTCGTCTCCTGTTGGTGGTCGCCATGCGGTCGGGGTCACGCATGGGCTTTGCAAACGAAAGTCCCCGCAGCGGTCGGGAGCCCGGGTCGGACCGGGTGACGTGGCCGAGGTCTGGCCCTGTCTTCTGGCCTTTTCTTCTGGTCCTGTTTTCCGGTCCGGTATCTTGGCTGGCGCCATTCCGGTCACCCGGCGGGTCGCTACGGGCGGTGGACTGGAAAAACGAGCGTGCGCGCGGCAGGCCCCTTTCGGTGAACTGCGCAGACGATTGCGCGGATGGCTGCCGTGACCAGCCCCATCTATGCGCCCATTTGCCGTCAATAGCGAGTCCGCACGTCAAAGAAAGACCAGTGGTCGCTTCGCAGGCGCGTGGTTTGGCATCATGGTATCCCGCGCATTAAGCACAACGGATCCTTAATGACGATATGGCATCCCTTGACCATTCACAAGGGAGCCAGAATGGAACCGCAAAACAGAGTGGGCGTGGCCCAGTTGACGAACCTCGCGCTGCAAGGCGTGGATTTGAACCCGCTGCGATGCCAGTTGTTGCGCAAATGCATCGAAGGCGAAGACCACGCCGCCGCGCTGATGGATCTGTCGGTCATAGATCAGCTGTACGGAGACCTTGAAAGAGGTCTGGCCTGGCAGGCACGCGCGTTTGAAACCTGCACGCTGTTTCGCACGGATCGCGGCCGTACAGGGGTAAAGACGCTGCTTGTCTTCGCCCTGCCTGTCGACATCGGCAGCAACACGCCCATCGAGTTTCTTGTCACCAGTGACGAATTCGAGATCGTTACCTGCTATCTCAACCACGACTCCGCGGGCGGGGCGACGGCCGCGCTGCCCGATCATGACGTGGCCTTTTGCGCCGCCCCGGCCGATGCCGAAGACGCGCTGCGGTTCTCGCAGACCATCCGGCGGGCGCTGGCGGGCTCGGGCACCAAAGTGCTGAACCTTCATGACCCATCGGTCGACATCAGCAGGCTGTCATTGCAACATCAGCTGCCCCGGATGGACGGGCTTAGGCTGCCCGCGGCGGTATCATGCGATCGCCCGACGCTGACGCAGCTCGGCCCGCGACCGTGGCACGGTACACCCTTGCAGCCGCTTGGCGACTACCCTGTCGTCATCCGCCCGGTCGGATCGCACGCCGGGCGCGGCCTTGAAAAGCTCGACAACGCCGATGACATGGCGTCGTATCTGGCGCGGCAGGACGACGCAGAATTCCATCTGGGTCAGTTCATCGACTACGCGTCCCCCCATGATGGCCGGTTCCGCAAATGCAGAATCGCGTTCATCGACGGGGTTCCCTACCCTTGCCACCTGGCAATCGCCGAACGCTGGGACGTCTGGTACACCAACGCCCGCATGGAAGAGTCCGCCGAAAAACGGGCCGAGGAATCCGCCTTTCTCGATGCGTTCGACCATGATTTCGCACGGCGACACGCCGCCGGTCTGGATGCCATCGCCGACAGCATCGGGATGGATTACTTCGGCATCGACTGTGCCGAGGACAGGCATGGCAATCTCGTCGTGTTCGAGGCGGACAATTCGCTCATCGTGCACGACCTGGAATGCAAGACCACGTTTCCCTACAAGGGAAAACACATGCAGCGGGTTTTTTCCGCTTTCGAAGACATGCTGAGGCGGGCCTGCAAACCCAGCTGACGACGACGGGCCGGCATTCTCCGCAGCGCGAGCAACGCCGGCCCGACCCGCCGAAACGACCCGGTCTGCCCACTTGACCGTTCAGTGCCCGCGCGGTCGACGCGACGATCGGCTGCGCACCACGGCACGGGGCCAGCCGTCCGGGCGCAAAGGGCGCGGGCCGGCCGTCATGACCGGCTATACTGCGCCTGCACGCCCGGTCCCAAAGGTCGTGAGACGCGTCGTCATGGGCTCAGCCCCCTGATGCGTTCCGGCCGCGCCCGGCGTCGGCTCTGATCATCTGCCCGGTGATCCACGATGCCTTGCCCGACAGAAGGAACGCGGGCGAAATCGTCTGCCGTGACGTCGGCGACCGGGGCGCCGGCCCCCAAGTTCGACCCCCAGTTCCGCCCCCAGTTCCGCCAGCCGCGCGGCGTCGCGGCCCGCCGGATGCGGTGCGCCACCGTCGGCGTGCAAGGCGCAGACGGTGGCGGACCCGATACCTCCCCAGCTCGGAATCCTGGACCTGATAGTCACGGTGTCTTGGAAAAATCCCGGCGGGGGTGCAACTTTGGGCGCGCCGGGATCGTCTCTTGAGCAAACAGCGGAGACATCCCATGCAGCTTTTCACTCTTTATGCCGCCACGATCGTCATTTTTCTGGTGATCGATATGGTGGGCATCAGCACGATCATCAAACCGATCTTTCAGCGCCACGTCGGCGACATGATGGCCGACCCGCTGAGGCTCGGGCCTGCGGCGGCATTCTATCTGTTCTATGTCGTCGGACTGTTGTGGTTCGTCTCGGTGCCCGCCATGGCCGAAAACAAGCCGGTGCAGGCGCTGTTGGGCGGCGCGTTGCTGGGGTTGATGTGCTATGGCACCTATGAATTCACCAACCTTGCCACTCTGCGCGGCTGGTCGTGGAACCAGGTCATCGTCGACAGCCTCTGGGGGGCGGCGCTGACGGGTGGCTCGGCCTGGGCCGGGCTGATGGTGACGCGCTGGATTCATGGCTGAGGCGGGGGCAGGCGGGGGCGCGTTCGGGGACGCAGCAGGGGCACCGCCGCCAGCATCAAAAGCGCCGCGGCGCACAGCGCGATGACGGGGACGTTGGCGATGTCCAGATTGGCGATCAGCACCCCGGCATAGGCCCACCCGACCCCCAGACCGAACGCCGTCGCCCGGGGGCGGTACCACAGCACCGCCCCCGCGAGTCCCGCCAGAAACGTCAGAAGCAGCAGGGCCGCGCCTTGCGTGTTGATCACGCCGTAACCGCCAAGCACCACAGCCACAGCGATGCAGGCGACCGAGGTCACCCATCCCGCGTACAGCCCCACCGGCCACAGCGCGGCAGGCTGGCGTGGCGCGCGCAACAGCGCCTCGATGGCGGCGGCGGCCATGAAGACGATCATCACCGCGGCCATCAGCGGTTGCAGCCCTGCAACGGCGATCCACGGCGTACCGATACCGGCGCTTAGCATCAATGGCAGGCGCATCGGCTGCCAGAGCGGGTCATCCGCGGGGCGCAACACCCCCCGGATGGCGCTTGCGACCAGCAACGCGAACACCGGCCCCCAGATGGAAAACGCCCAGCCCACCGGCAGCACCGGCCAGCGCGATTGAACCAGCGGAAACTGCGTCGGAACGAACCCGGCAAAACCTCCGGTAAGGAGGGGCGAGGCCGCGAAACTGGTGCACAGCACCAGCGTCAGGGGCGCGCGCCAACCGGTCATGCCGCCAGGCGTTTCAGCAGCGGCAGCGACAGAGCGTAGGGCAGTTTGCGCAACAGCTTCAGCACCAGGGTCAGCCGGCGGGGAAAATGCACCTCGAACCGCGTGCCGTCCAGCCCCTTGACGATACGCGCCGCGGCGTCGGCCGGCTGCATCAGGCCGGGCATCCTGAAATCGTTCTTTTCGGTCAGGCGCGTGTCGACAAAGCCGGGGCTTATCATGCGCACGCGGATGCGCGGCGCCAGTTCGTTACGCAACGTCTCGCACAGGTTGATGACGCCTGCCTTGGATGCGGAATACATCTGCCCCTGAGGCAGGCCGACATACCCCGCCACGGATCCTGTCAACACGAGCTGTCCGCCGTCGCGCAACAGCGGCGCGGCGGCGCGCGCGAACAGGAAGCTGCCGGTCAGGTTCACCGTGACGAGGTGCGCCGCCGTGTCGGGGTCGATGTCCAGCACCTTGCCCGGATCGTAAAGCGCGGCAAGGCTGATGGCCCGGTCCAGCGGGCCACCGGCAGCGATCTGCTCGCTTGCGGCGTCAAGACTGGCCCGATCGGCGGTATCGACCGCGATCACCTCGGCCCCGCCGATTTCCGCCGCCAATTCGATCAGCGGCTGTTCCGAACGCGCCGAGAGCACAAGCCTCGCGCCGCGCCTGGCATAGGCGCGGGCCAGGTCGGCGCCGATGCCGGTCGATGCGCCGACGATCCAGATCCGTTCGCCCGGCGTCCCGTCAGACATGGGCAAGCCGGTACTGATATACATCCGTGCGGCCGACATCGAAGGCGGCGATGCAGGCGGCAAGATAGAACCGCCAGACCCGGATGAAGCTTTCGTCAAAGCCCAGCGCGCGCACGTCGCTCAGGCGCGATTCGAACCGGGTCAGCCAGACGCGCAGCGTTTCGGCGTAGTCCTGACCAAAGCGATGCGCGTCCTCGACCCGAAGCCCGGCGCGGTTGGCCTGCGCGCCAAATGCGGTATGCGTCGGCAGCATGCCGCCGGGAAAGATGAAGCTGCGGATCATGTCGCCCCCCTGACGGTAGCGATCGAAATGCGGCTCGCCCACGGTGATGGTCTGGATCATCGCGCGCCCCTTGTCCGACAGCACCTCGCGCAGCTTTCCGAAATAGGTCGGCCAGTAGCGCTCGCCCACCGCTTCGAACATCTCGATCGACACGACGCTGTCATAGCGGCCCTGTTCATCGCGATAATCCTGCAAGGCGATCTCGGCCCCCTGCCCCAGACGGGTGCGGGCGAATGCGGCCTGTTCGTGGCTGAGCGTCAGCCCCTTTGGCGCGAAATCTCCGCGGTCCAGCGCCCGCTCGGCGAAACCGCCCCAACCGCAGCCGATTTCCAGAACCCGGCCCGACCCAGCGCCCAGCCCATCCAGAATACGGTCGTATTTGCGTTGCTGCGCCGACACCAGCGGGTCTGCCGCCATGGCATCCTCGGGGGCGTAAAGCGCCGAGGAATAGGTCATCGTATCGTCCAGCCACAGCTGGTAGAATGCATTGCCCAGATCGTAATGCGCCTGGATGTTGCGGCGCGATCCCCGGCGGGTGTTGGCGTTGACCATGTAAAGCGCCCGGATCATCAGCGCCTGGACCGGATGACCGTAGAGAAACGGCTCGACGGCTTCTTCGTTGCGCAACCCGAAGGCGAGGAACGCGGCCAGGTCGCTGCTGTCGCACCACCCGTCGCGGTAGGCTTCGGTCAGGCCGATGTCGCCCCTGGCGGCCGTCGCCACCACGGCGCGCCAGTCGGTGACGGTCATGTCGGCGTCGGGGCCGGGCTGGGCGCCCTCAAAAACATGCGTCTTGCCGTCTGGCAACGTCAGCGTGATCCGGCCGTGGCTGATACGGTCCATGCAGCCCAGAAGCTTGCGTTCCATCTTGCGTTCAAACATCGCGTTCTACCCTGTCGGTGGCCTCGGAACTCCTTTGGTCCATCTGCCTGGGTCTGGATCTAAACTTCGCGCCGCGCAGGGCAAGTTTCGCGGCCTGCCAATGGATCAGTGCCATGATCTTTTGCGCCTGAAACGGGTGTTTTTGCGCGGCCCGCGACAACACGCGCGGTGTCAGACGCCGGGCCGGCCCCGCCAGAGAGGTCTGAAGCCCAGTCTGCCCGTCCGCGCCAACCCAGTCGACCCAGGCGCCGAACCGGCCCGGACCGGAATCGAAGCGAAACACATAATGTCCGTCGCGCGGCAGAAAGGGCGAGACGTGAAAGACCTTGCGCCCGGAGATCCGGTCGGAGCGGTCGATGGGGCGGTTGTCGGGATGGTGGCAGAGGTAAAAATGATGTTCGCCAAAGGTGCTGGACACCTCGGCCAACACCGCGCGCAGGCCGGACCCATCGCGCGCCAGCCAGAAGCTGACCGGGTTGAACCCGTAGAACGGGCTGCGCGGCATGGTGACCAGCGTGCCCTCGCAATGCGCCAGCCCCAGCGGCGCCAGCACCTTGCGCAGAAAGGCGCTGGGGGCGCTGCCGTCGCGGGCGCCGTGATCGCGCAGCCGCACGGACCAGATGCCCGCGCCGTCCGGCGTGATCGGCAGGTGGCCTTCTTCGAACCCGTTCAGAGGCAGCGCAAGGTAGCACGCGTCATAGCGAAACTGCCGTCCGACGCGACCCGACCGGGCGTGCCAGACATGCGCGTCGATCAGCGCCCCGTGCCACAGACTGGTCATTCGGCGGCCTCGCGAAACGGGTCCATGCGTTCACTGGCCCAAGGGTCGGCACCAAGCGGCCAGTCGATGCCCATGGCCTGCGCCACGCGCAGGGCCGACAGCACGCCGTCTTCGTGAAAGCCATAGCGTGTCCAGGCTCCGGCGAAATACACACCCCCGCGCCCCTGAATGCTTCCCAGCCGGGACTGGGCGCGAACGGCGGCCGCGTCGAACTGCGGGTGGTGCAGGGTCGCCTCGTCATGGATCTGATCCGGCTCGTGTTCGGGGTTGAGCGTCACGATCAGCGGCCTGTCGGTGCCCAGCGGTTGCAGCCGGTTCATCCAGTAGCTCAGGCTGATCGGCGCTTCCTTCAGCATCTGATCGTGCCGGGTGACATAGTTCCACGATGACCAGATCGACCGGGTGCGCGGCAGGAACGAGACATCCGAATGCAGCACCATCCGGTTGGGTTCGGCGCGAAAGGCCGACAGGATGCCGCTCTCTTCGGCGTCCGCGTCGCGCAGCAGGGCCAGCGCCTGGGGCGCATGGGTGGCCAGCACGACGCGGTCAAAGCAATCATCCCCCGCGCCGCTGGTCACGACGATGCCGTCCAGACCGCGTTTCACGGCAAGCACCGGGCTGTTCAGCTTCACCTCGGCCCGCGTGGCGTCCAGAAGCGCCGCCACATAGCGCGCCGAACCGCCGCGCACCGTCATCCACTCGGGCTGATCGTCAACCGTCAGAAGCCCGTGGTTTTCGAAGAACCGCACAAAGGCCGTGGCGGGAAAATCCAGCATGTCGCGCGTCGGCATCGACCAGATCGCCCCCGAGATCGGCATCAGGAACCGATCGCGGAAATCCGCGCCCAGCCCGAGGCGCGACAGCATATCCCCGATGCTTTCGCCGTCGCGCACCTGGGATGTCGCCTGTCGGAAGAACCGCAGCGTGTCGCGGATCATCCGCCAATGCGACAGATCCAGCAGTCGCCGCTTCTGGGCGAACATGTCCAGCGGGCCGGTGGTGCCGTATTCCAGCGCGCCATCATCGAAACTGGCCGCAAAGCTCATGTCGCTGGGCGCAAGATCGACCCCGAGATGCTCCAGCAGCGGAATGAACAGCGGATAGGTACGCCGGTTGCAGACGATGAACCCGGTGTCCACGGCCACGCCATCCACCTGCCGCGTGCGGGCATGACCGCCGGGCATGGACGCGGCCTCGAACACGGTCACATCCTGATGCGGCGCCAGCAGCCAGGCGCTCGCCAGCCCCGAAATACCGCTTCCGATCACGGCCGTCCTGATACGCTTGGTTGTCACCCTTGCCTCGCTCTGCCAATGTCATGATGAAAGAGACGAGAGCCGCGCGGATAAAGTTTCAGCTTTTTCGCAATCGCGACGCAAACCGACAGGCAGAGAGCGCCGACCCGTGCCCGAAATCCCCACCGAAGACCTGTCGAATCTGCTGGCCCGGATCGCCCTGCGCGACCGGGCGGCGTTCAGGGCGCTTTACGATGCCACCGCGCCGAAACTGTTCGCCATCTGTCTGCGCCTGCTGCGCGACCGGCGCGAGGCCGAAGACGCCCTTCAGGAGGTGTTCGTCAAGATCTGGCACCGGGCAGACCGGTTCGCATCCGGCGTGTCGCGACCGTCCGCCTGGCTGAACGCCGTGGCGCGCAACCACGCCATCGACCGGCTGCGCCAGATCCGCTCGCCCCATACGGATCTCGACATCGCTCATGGCTTCGCCGATCCGTCTTCCGGCCCCGAAGCGCTGGCGATCAACAGCGACGACGGGCGGCGCATCGACGATTGCATGGGCCGTCTTGCGCCCGAACGGGCCGAGGCGATCCGCCTTGCCTATGTCGAGGGCGAAAGCTATCTGGACCTGTCCGAACGCTATCAGGTTCCGCTGAACACGCTGCGCACCTGGCTCCGGCGGGGCCTCTTGCAATTGCGCGACTGCCTCGGGCCAGCGTCGTGATGCCGGTGTCCGACGACGACAGCGCCCTTGCGGCCGAATACGTTCTGGGCGCGCTCGATCGGTCCGAACGCCGCGACGCACAAAACCGTATCGCGACAGACCCCGCCTTTGCCGCCGAAGTCGCCGCGTGGGAAGCCCGGCTTGACCCGCTTCTGGATCGGGTCGCCCCGCAAACGCCCCCCGCCCATGGCTGGGCCGCGCTGGAAACCCGGCTGTTTGCCCCACCTGACGATCCGCGCCCGCGATCCGCCTGGGCATGGCTGGGCATCGCATCGGGGCTGTCGACCGCGCTGCTGGCGGCGGTGCTCTGGCTGGGCGAGCCGATGCAACGGGCGCAGGGGCCGCTGTGGATCTCGGATCTCGTATCCGACGACGGCAGCGTGCGGCTGGCGGCGCTGTACGATGCGGCACGGGGCGAGATGCGCGTCTCGGTCGGCGGCGACGCGCCCGCGCCGGACCGCGATTTCGAACTGTGGATGATCGCGGGGGGCGGCGCTCCGGTGTCGCTCGGGGTGATGCCGCACACGGGTTCTGCCGCCATGGCCATCCCCGAGGATCTGCGCGCCGAGATGGTCGGTGCCACCCTTGCGATCACCGAAGAACCCGCGGGCGGCGCCCCCGGCGGACAGGCCACCGGGCCGGTGGTCGCGACCGCCCTTTTGCGCCGGATCTGACGCACCCGCGCCCGTAGGCAATTTTACGCAGGCAATCACACGAATGTTTCTGGGGCCTGTCCTGTGCCATCCTTTCCATCGTTGCAGTGGACGATGCAAAGATGTCCCGTCATAGCGCCTTTCCCCGCAACACTGGTATTTTTGTCAGTAATTTCCTGGCGCTAGTGAGTGGGCGCCGATAGCTTTGAATTTTGAAACAAATGCCGGCGCCTGGTATCCCCACTCGGCGTCGGCTCTTTTTGTCCGGGGCGGCGCAGAACATCCGCGCTTTTGACCGGGCGATGCCCGAGGCCTCTGGTCATTCGCGGCAACCGGGGTCAAAGCTCGACCGATGGATTTGTGGATCGCCGTCACCCTCGCCGCTGCCTTGTTCCAGACCTTGCGCTTCATGCTGCACAAGGTGCTCAGCATGGGCACGCTGACCTCGACCGGGTCGACCTTTGCGCGATTCGCCTATGCCATGCCGCCCGCGCTTGCGTTCACCGCAACCTGGATGCTGGCCACTGGACAGCACTGGCCCGCGCTGAATGCCACCTTCTGGGCCTATGCGCTGGTCGGCGCGCTGGGGCAGATCCTTGCCACCATCTGCGTCGTCGCGCTGTTCCGGCAACGCAATTTCGCAGTCGGCATCACCTTCAAGAAGACCGAAGTCGTCCAGACCGCGATTCTGGGCCTGGTCTTGCTCGGCGAGACGATCACGCCGCCTGGCTGGGGCGCCATCCTGATCGGTCTGATGGGCGTGCTGCTGCTGTCCGACACGCCGGGCCTGACGGGATCGTTCCTGCGCCGCATCGCCGGCCGGGCGGTGGCGCTGGGGCTGGCCTCGGGACTGTTCTTTGCGGTTTCGGCAGTGGGCTACCGGGGCGCATCGTTGCAGATCGCCGCCGACGACCCGGTGATGCGCGCCGCCGTGACCTATACCTGCGTCGTCGTCAGCCAGGTCATCGCCATGGCCCTGTGGCTGCGCCTGCGCGAGCCGAGACAGATCGCGGCCGTATGGTCCGCGCGCCGGGTCGCGGTCTGGCTTGGGCTGACCTCGATGCTGGGCAGCTTGTCGTGGTTCACCGCCTTCACGCTGCAAACCGCCGCCTATGTGCAGGCGCTGGGGCAGGTCGAGCTGATCTTTTCGCTCGCCGCTTCGGTGTTGTTCTTTCGCGAACGGATCACGCGTCGCGAACTGACCGGCATCGGCTTTCTGGCGCTGTCGATCCTGGTACTGGTTCTGGTGCTCTGACAACTTGCACACCGCCCCCGCGGATGCGATGACCCCGCAACCAGCAGGAGACCGCAATGCCCTTCACCCTTGCCACCTGGAACATCAACTCGGTCCGCCTGCGCGAGCCGCTGGTGTGCCAGCTTCTGGAACAGGAGTCGCCTGACGTCCTGTGCCTTCAGGAATGCAAAAGCCCGGTCGACAAGATCCCGCTGGAGGCATTCCGCGCGCTTGGCTATACCCACATCGTCGCCCGCGGGCAAAAGGGATACAACGGCGTTGCCATCCTGTCGAAACAGCCCATCCGGGACATGGGCGATCAGGATTTCGCCACGCTCGGCCATGCCCGCCACGTCGCGGCGGAACTGGAAAACGGCGTTACGATTCATAACTTCTACGTTCCCGCCGGGGGCGATGTGCCCGACCGCGCCGTGAACGAGAAATTCGGGCAAAAGCTGGATTACCTGTCGGACATGCGCGACTGGTTCCGGGCCGAGCCGCCGCGCAAGGCGATCCTGGTGGGCGATCTGAATATCGCCCCGCGTGAAGACGACGTGTGGTCCCACAAGGCGCTGCTCAAGGTGGTTTCCCACACCCCGATCGAGGTCGAGGCGCTGGCCGAGACCCAATCCGCCGGCGCCTGGGTCGACATCACCCGGCAGGACATCCCCGAGGGGCAGCTTTACAGCTGGTGGTCCTATCGCGCCCGCGACTGGGATGCCGCCGACAAGGGCCGCCGCCTGGATCACGTCTGGGCCACGCCCGACATTTCATCCGCCGCGCACGGCAGCCGGGTTCTGCGCGCGGCGCGCGGATGGGAAAAACCGTCGGATCACGCACCGGTCTTTGCGACCTTCGATCTGTAGCTTGCGCGGGCGCGCGGGCTCTGCCAGACAGGGCGGGGCGTGGTATTGACGCGCGCCCCGATCGTGCGGATGCGGCGCATCCATGGCGCGGTCGGAACCCGCAGCCCGCTGACTTCGTTGATCCCGGCCCCAACGAAAGCCCTCCATGCTCCCTGACCTGCGCATCCTGTGGTCCGTGGCCATCGCCATCCTGCTGCCGCTCGGGGTCGCCGTCGCCATCTGGCGGGTGCTTGCCAATGCGCGCACCCCGCAGGGGTCGGTCGCCTGGGTGACCTTTCTGCTCGCGGCGCCATGGTTCGCCCTGCCGGCCTATCTGTTCTTTGGTCATCACAAGCTGCACGGCTACAAGAAACGCCGCCGCATCAGCCATCAGGTCATGAAGAAATTCGGCGGCTACGCGCGCAAGGTGGAACCCAGGGAAGCGTTGCCCGAACATGCCGCCTTTGCGCGGCTGGCAGAGATGCCGGTGACCGGATGCAACAGCCTGCGCCTGCTGGTGGACGGCGACGAAACCTTTGGCGCCATTCATGCCGCCATCGACCGCGCCCAAAGCTATGTGCTTGTGCAGTATTACACGATTGTCGCGGACAGCACCGGCGATGCGCTTGCCGACAGGCTGATCGCTGCCGCGGCGCGCGATGTCGATGTCCGGCTGATCTATGACGGGGTGGGCAGCTACGGGCTTGACCACCGCTACATCGACCGGCTGCGAAAGGCGGGCGTCGTGGTGGTGGATCCGCGCGGCGCGCGCGGGCCGACCTCGCGGTTTCAGCTCAACTTTCGCAACCACCGCAAGACGGTGATCGTTGACGGCGTCGAAGGTTTTACCGGCGGGCTGAACATGTCCGACACCTATCGCGGCCTGAACGCCAAATCCGGGCCGTGGCGCGACACGCATCTGCATCTGCAAGGCCCCGCCGTGGCGCAGTTGCAGCTGTCCTATGTCGAAGACTGGCACTGGGCGACGGACGAGGCGCTGGGAACCCGGCTGAACTGGATGCCCGACCCCGAAGAGGGCGGCGCCGATGCGGTCGTCGTGCCGATGGGTCCGGTGGACGAGCTGGACACAGGGTCGCTGTACTACGTCACCGCCATCGCGCAGGCCCGACGCCGGGTGTGGATCGCGACCCCCTATCTGGTGCCCGACGGCGAAGTGCTTGCCGCGCTGAAATCGGCGGCACTTCGAGGCTGCGACGTGCGTATCCTGCTGCCCGAGGGGCGCGATCACTGGTCGACCTGGCTGGCGGCCTTTTCCTATTTCGACGAGCTGCGCCTTGCCGGGGTGGCGATCTGGCGGTTTCAGGCGGGGTTCATGCATCAGAAGGTCATTCTGGTGGATAACGCACTTGCGGGTGTCGGGACGGCAAACCTGGACAACCGCTCGTTCCGGCTGAATTTCGAAACCATGGTGACGGTGTTCGATGACGGGTTCTGCCAGCGTGTCGCGGCCATGCTGGACAAGGATTTCGCCAGCGCCACGAATCTTGTCACATCGCTTGACGACCAGCCGTTGTGGCTGCGCGTCGGCGCGCGGGCGGCGCGTCTGCTGGCCCCTGTCCTGTAGGAGAGCGCATGAAGATCGCAAGCTACAACATTCGCAAGGCACTGGGAACCGACCGGCGGCGCGATCCGGCGCGGGTGCTGTCGGTGCTGAACGGGATCGGGGCGGATGTGGTGCTGCTGCAAGAGGCCGACCTGCGGCTTGGCCCGCGGCCCACCGCCCTGCCGCGGTTTCTGATTTCGCAGGAAACCGATTACAAGGTCGCGGATGTGGCCATCAACGATGTCAGCCTGGGCTGGCACGGCAACGCGGTGCTGGTGCGAAAGGGGCTGGCCTGCCCGCGCACCGAACGCCTGCCCCTGCCCGGCCTTGAACCGCGCGGCGCCGTGCTGGTCGAGGTCGACGGGCTGACGTTCGTGGGCGCGCATCTGGGACTCATGCGGCGCTACAGGCTGTTGCAGATGACAAAGATCCGCGAGCACCTCAGGGGGCGCGAGGCGCTGGCGCTGATCGCCGGGGATTTCAACGAATGGTCGGACGTGCGCGGCTATGAGCCGTGGGAGGGGCATTTCAACCTGTGCCTTCCGGGACGCAGCTATCACGCGCGCCGCCCGGTCGCGGCGCTGGACGGCATCGCGCACGGTACGGGGCTGGACATCACCGCGATGGGGGTCGATACCGGGCCGCTGGCGCGCACGGCGTCGGATCACCTGCCGATCTGGGCCGATCTGGAACGGGTCGCGACCGAGCACCGCTCTTGCAACCCGCCTCCGCATGCGCCATCTGTCAATCCGATATGACCGCAAGCAGCCGAGGGATATGACATGCTCGAACTGGGTGGACAGGCGCCGGCGCCTGCAAAAGACCTCATCAAGGACGTGACCGAAGCCGATTTCATGGCCGAAGTGGTGGACCGCTCGCAAGAGGTCCCTGTCATCGTCGATTTCTGGGCCCCCTGGTGCGGCCCGTGCAAGACACTGGGCCCGGCGCTGGAACAGGTCGTGACCGAGGCACGCGGCGCGGTGGTCATGGCCAAGGTCAACGTCGATGAAAGCCAGATGATCGCAAGCCAGCTGCGCGTCCAGTCGATCCCGACTGTCTATGCGTTCTACAAGGGTCAGCCGATTGATGCCTTTCAGGGCGCGTTGCCCGCGTCCGAGCTGAAGGCTTTTGTCGACAAGGTGATCGCCGCTGCGGGCGGGGATGCCTCGGGCGGGCTGGACGCCGCCATCGAGGCCGCCGAGGAAATGCTGGATCAGGGCGCCGCCTCCGATTCCGCGCAGACCTTTGCCGCCATCCTAGAAGAAGACCCGGCCAATGCCCGTGCGTACGGCGGTTTCGTGCGCGCCTATATCGCGCTGGACGATCTGGACCAGGCCGAGGCGATCCTGAACGGCGCCCCCGCCGACATCAGCACCGCCCCCGAACTCGATGCCGCCCACGCCGCGCTGGAGCTGGCCAAACAGGCCGCCAATGCCGGTCCCGTGGCCGAGCTGAGCGCTGCCGTCGATGCCGATCCCGCGAATCTGTCGGCCCGGTTCGACCTGGCGCAGGCGCTTTATGCCCATGGCGACGCGCAGGGCGCGGTCGATCAGTTGCTCGACATTTTCCGCCGCGATCGCGAATGGAACGACGGCGCCGCCAAGACGCAGCTTTTCACCATTTTCGACGCGCTCAAGCCCAACGATCCGGTGGTGCTGAACGGGCGTCGGAAACTCAGCTCGTTGATATTTGCCTGACGGGCGCGGCGGGCTAGCTGGCACCCCATGTCGAGACGTTTTCACCTGCCGGACGTGATCCCGGTGTTCCCTCTGCCCGGCGCGCTTTTGCTCCCGCGCGCCCGGTTGCCCTTGCATGTGTTCGAACCGCGCTATCTGGCGATGCTCGACGACGCGCTGAAAACAGAAACCCGGCTGATCGGCATGATCCAGCCCGACCGCATGTCCGAAAAGGCCGGCGGAACGGGGTTGCATCGCATCGGCTGCGCCGGGCGCATCACGCAGTTTTCGGAAACCGAGGACGGGCGCTACATGGTCACGCTCAGCGGTCTGTCGCGGTATCGCATCCTGGAAGAAATCGAAGGCTTTACCCCCTACCGGCGCTGCAAGGTCAGCTGGGAGGGGTTTGACCGCGATCTGGCGGGCAGCGAACACGACCCCGATTTCGACCGCGATGCCTTTACCGGAACGCTTGAACGATATTTCGTGTCTTGCGGGCTTGATGCCGACTGGGCGTCGCTGAAGGATGCGGATGACGAGTTGCTGATAAACTCGCTGTCGATGCTGCTGGAATTCGCCCCCGAAGACAAGCAGGCGCTGCTGGAGGCGCCCTCGCTCAGCACCCGCCGCGAAACGCTGGTGACCCTGATAGAATTCGCGCTGCGGGGCGGCGGCAGAGCAGAGGACAAGATGCAATGAACGACGCCGAGTTGCCCCCTTCGGAAACACGCCCGGTCAGCTTCGACCGGCGCATGCTTGAATCGCTGGTCTGCCCGTTGACGCAGGGCACGCTGGATTACGACGCCGCCCGGTGCGAGCTGGTCAGCCGGGGCGCCGGGCTGGCCTATCCGATCCGCGACGGGATTCCCTTGATGCTGGTCGACGAGGCACGCCGGATCGAAGACTGACGGCCCGGTCCGGCGACGCGGCCTCAGACCGGGTTCGGCACGTCCTCGCCCGCGAAAAACGCGCGCAGGTTTTCCACCGCCATGCGGCCCATGTCTTCGCGCGCTTCCAGCGAGGCGGTGCCGAGGTGGGGCAGCAGCGTAACGGTGTCGAGCGCGCGCAGCGCCTGCGGCACGTCGGGCTCGTGTTCATAGACATCCAGCCCCGCCCCCGCGATACGCTGCGACACCAGCGCGCCGGTCAGCGCCGCCTCGTCCACGATGTCGCCGCGCGAGACGTTCACCAGATGCGCGTGCGGCTTCATCGCGCCGATCACCTCCGCATCGACCGTATGATGCGTCTCCGGGCTGGCGGCCAGTGTCACGAACAGCACATCGACCTCGGCGGCCAGGGCGCGCGCATCGTCGCAGCGTGTGGCCGGAAACTCCAGATCCTTGTCCGACCGCGAGGTATAGAACACCTCCATCCCGAACCCGAAATGGCAACGCCGCGCGATGGCGCGCCCGATGTTGCCCATCCCCAGAATGCCGATCCGCTTGCCGGTGACATGCATCCCCAGCATCTGCACCGGGTGCCACCCCTGCCAGCCGCCCGAACGCACCAGACGGTCGCCTTCGGCGGCACGGCGGCAGCTCATCAGCATAAGGGTCATTGCAATATCGGCGGTGGGGTCGGTCACGGCTCCCGGCGTGTTGGTGACGGTGACCCCCGCGCTGCGCGCCACCTCGACATCAATGTGATTGAAACCCATGCCGAAATTGGCCAGGATCCTGGCGCGCGGCACCCCGGCGTCGGCAAAGACCCGAGCGTCGAACCGGTCCCCCAGCGTTACCAGCGCACCGTCGTATTCCGCAAGCGCGGCGCGCAGCTCGGTGGCGTCCAGCGGGTGGGGGCGGTCGCGGTAATCCACATCGAACAGCGCGCGGGCCTGGGCCACGACGCTGGGTGGCAGATTGCGGGCGATCAGAACGCGCGGGGTCAATGCAGCCTTGCCCCGAGGGGCACCTCCCTGTCGGGAGCGCCCAGCACCACGGCGCCGCTGTCGTCCATGACCCCGAGCACGAGGCATTCAGACACGAACGGTCCGATCTGGCGCGGGGGGAAATTGGTCACCGCCATGACCATGCGGCCCGGCAGGTCATCGGGCGCGTAATGCACGGTGATCTGCGCCGAGGATTTCTTTTCCCCGACTTCGGGGCCAAAGTCGATCCACAGCTTGATGGCGGGTTTGCGGGCCTCGGGGAAAGGTTCGGCCCGGATCACGCGCCCGACGCGGATGTCGATCCTTGCGAAATCGTCATAGGTGATTTCAGCCATTGGCAAGCTCCCTTGACCGGTCGGCGGCGGCCGCGACGGTGTCGCGCATCAGCGGCGGCAGACCGGTATCTTCGTTCATCAGCACCTCAAGCCCAGCCTGTGTGGTGCCGTTGGGGGATGTCACGTTGCGGCGCAGCTGCGCGGGATCTTCGCCCGCCTGCATGGCCAGCGCCCCGGCCCCGGCGACGGTGGCCTTGGCCAGCCGCAGGGCAAGGTCGGGCGCAAGGCCGCGCGCCTGCCCGGCGGCGGCGAGACATTCGATCATGTGGAACACATAGGCCGGACCCGAGCCGCTGACACCGGTGACCGCATCCATCTGCGACTCGTCCTCCAGCCGGACGACATCGCCCACCGCGCGCAGCAGATCCTCGGCCTGGTCCATCTGCATCGCGCTGGCGTGCGCGTTGCCGACGATCGCGGTGATCCCCTGGCCGACCGCGGCGGGCGTGTTGGGCATGGCGCGGATCACCGGGGTGTCTTCGCCCAGCGATTTTTCGTAGGCCGCGATGGTCACCCCCGCGGCCACCGACAGGAACAGGGTCGAGCCATTGCCATAGGGAATGAGCGATGGCAGCGCCGAGGCCATCATCTGCGGCTTGACCGCGATCAGCGCAATGGCCGGATCTTCGGGAAGATCCTCATTCAGCACGACGCCTTGCGCCTTCAGCCAATCCGACGGGTGTGGGTCCATCACGAACACCGACGCGGCGGGCAGCCCGCGCGCCAGCCAGCCCTCCAGCATCGCGGACCCCATCTTGCCGCAGCCCAGCAGCATCAGGCCCCGTTGCGCGATTTCACCATTTTTCATGCCGTGATGTCTCCCTGACACTGGGGCCAATCTGGCTTGCCAGACGCGGGGTTGCAAGGTCGCGCCTTGCGACGGCGGTCATTTGCCGGTGCGCACAGGCAAAGACGGCCGCAGCGGCGGGGGGGACGCTGCGGCGGTTGGATCATCTGGCAAAAGGCGGCGTCACGCGCGCCCGTAGGCCTTGGCGATGGCGATCTTGATCGCCTCATGCGCAGGCTTTCCCGCCCATGAGATCAACTGAAAGGCCGGGTAATAGCGTTCCGACGCGGCCACGGCCGTCGCGATCACGGTGTCGATCTGTTCGGGGCTGGCCACCTGCCCGCCCGTCAGCACAAGGCCATAGCGGTAGACCATCAGCTTGGGTTCAACCCAGTAGCTGAACGCCCCCGCCCAGCATTGATCGTTGGCAAGGTTCAGCCCGGCGTAAAGTTCGGGCAGTGCGGCGTCGGGCGGGTCCATTTCGAACGAGCAGATCATCCGCAGCGTTTCGTCATAGGCCGACCAGGCGAGCGTAATGGAATAGGTGCGCCACTGACCTTCGACCGCCATGGCGATCTGATCCTCGCCCAGCCGGTCAAAATCCCAGTCGTGGTGTTCGGCCAGAGTTTCGACGATGTCGATGGGGTGAAGCTCGTCACCCAGATACTCTTCGGTCAGTGCCATGCGCCACCTCTTTGTTCTCTTGCAGCCGTGGACGTGGCAGCGCCCCATGGCTTGCTTGCTGCTCTAGGGGCTGGGCCTGGTTACCCTCCCCTTACCACATATCGTGCCTGTGGCAGGGCGTTTGTGTAAAGCGAAATATTTGTGGACAACGCAATAAGTTGTGGATGCCTCGCGCCAATACGCAAGTCACACCTGTGTATATGTGGAAAACTTTTAGTGAACAAGAAGTGAACAAACCTAGGAAACGAAATCCTGCCCGTAGCACACCGACAGCACGGCGGGGGCGGCCAGTTCGGAAACCACATCGAAATGCTGCTCCATCAGGCGGCGACCATCCGCCTCGATCGCCATCGACCAGGCGCCGGGGCGCATCTCGAACGGGAAGTCAAAGGTGAACAGGTTCAGGCTGCTTCCGTTTTCCTGGATCAGCGCGCCCCAGGTTTCGCGTGTCATCGCGGCATCGCCCATCGGTGGGTGCGTGACGATCACCGTGACCGGCAGATCGCCGGTGCCGGGGACGACGGTGAACTTGACGCCAAAGCTGATGCCAGCCTTGGCGGGCACCACGCGGGTGGTCACGTCCATGTCGCGGGTCTGGTCGATCAGGTTGATTTCGCCCAGCAGGGTTTCCGGCGCCGGACGGCTGCCGCTGGAAGCCACCTGGCAGATCACCCCATAATCGATCAACACCACGGGATCGTTCGCAAAGGACTCCGCCGGGGCAGCCACGGCGGGCGTCGAGGCAAGGACGAGCAAAGCAGCACGGGCAAACATGGGCACCTCCGGGTCGCGGGATAGGCCGCAGCCTTAACGCAGCCGGGCCCAAAGGAAAACGCCCGCCGGCCCCATGGGAAAACGCCCGCCGGGCGAGGCGGACGTTTCCGGTGATTCATCGGCGAGGCTCAGCCGATCGCGGCAGCTTTCACGTCTTCGTCGATGTAGGGCACGTATTGTTCGAAGTTGTCGGCGAACATCTTGACCAGTTTCCGGGCCTGGGCGTCGAACGCTTCCTTGTCCGACCAGGTGCGGCGCGGATCCAGCAGCAGCTCGGGCACGCCTTCGACCGCGACGGGAACCTCAAAGCCGAAGTTGGCGTCCTTGCGGAATTCTACCTTGGACAGCGACCCGTTCAGCGCCGAATGCAGCAGCGCGCGGGTGGCCTTGATCGGCATGCGGTGGCCGGTGCCATAGGCGCCCCCGGTCCAGCCGGTGTTCACCAGCCAGCAGGTTGCACCGTGCTTGGCGATCTTGTCGCGCAGCAGATTGCCATAGACCTCGGGGCGCAGCGGCATGAACGGCGCGCCAAAGCAGGTCGAGAAGGTCGGCTGCGGTTCGGTCACGCCCCGCTCGGTGCCCGCCACCTTGGACGTAAAGCCCGACAGGAAGTGGTACATCGCCTGGGCTGGGGTCAGCCGGGCAATCGGAGGCAGCACGCCGAACGCATCGCAGGTCAGCATGATGATGTTCTTGGGATGCCCGCCCATCGCGGTGGACGACGCGTTGGAGATGTATTCCAGCGGATAGGCGCAGCGCATGTTGGCGGTCAGGCTGTCGTCTTCGAAGTCCAGCTCGAAGGTTTCGGGATCGAAGACCATGTTCTCGATCACGGTGCCGAATTTCGAGGTGGTCGCGTAGATTTCCGGCTCGGCCTTGGGCGACAGGCTGATGGTCTTGGCATAGCAACCGCCTTCGAAATTGAAGGTGCCGCGGTCGGACCAGCCGTGTTCGTCATCGCCGATCAGCACGCGCTCGGGGTCAGCGGACAGCGTGGTCTTGCCGGTCCCGGACAGCCCAAAGAACACGGCGGTGTCGACCGGGTTGTTCGGCGCGTGGTTGGCCGAGCAGTGCATCGCCATGATGCCCTTGAGCGGCAGGATGAAGTTCAGCAGCGTGAACACGGATTTCTTGTTTTCGCCGGCGTATTCGGTGCCGCCGATCAGAACGGTCTTCTTGTCGAGGTTCAGCGCGATGACCGTATCGCTGCGGCAGTTGTGCCGTTCGGGGTCGGCCTTGAAGGTCGGGCAGTTGATGATTGTGTATTCGGCAAGGAAATCGTCCAGCGCGTCGCGGTCGGGACGGCGCAGCATGTGGCGGATGAACAGCCCGTGCCAGGCCAGTTCGGTGACCATGCGCACCTTGATCGAATAGGCCGGATCGGCGCCACCGATCAGGTCCTGAACGTAGTAATCCTTGCCCTTCATATGTTCGAGCATGTCGGCGTACAGGGCGTCGAAACCCTCTTCGGACATCTCGCGGTTGTTGTCCCACCAGATGTTGTCGACCGCCGAGGGGCTTTTGACCACATGCTTGTCCTGCGGCGAGCGGCCGGTGAACTTGCCTGTGGTGACGTAGAACGCGCCGCCCTTGCCAAGAGTGCCCTCGCCCTTCTTGAGGGCGGCCTCGATCAGCGCCGGCTCGGTAAGGTTGTAGTGGACATCGCCGAGCCCGTCGATCCCTTGATCTTCAAGCCGGAATTCCGGGTTCACCCGTCCAAATGTCATCTGCCAAGCTCCTGTAGCGGCGGCCTGCGCCGCGTCGTTGTTCAGAACGGCAAAGAACGTCCGTTCACCGACAGCTTCCACTGTCGGCACGACTGCTTTAGCACAGCAATTTCAGTCGGGAACAGGATACAGGTCAAAGTTAGCGCAACCAAGTTTCGTTTAGCGTTAGCATTCCTCGCGATTGATTGTGCACATGGCCGAGCTGAGACATTTTAGCCATTCCTTACGAACTTTCGGTTCCAATATGGTCTGAGCCGGGCCTGATTCGCTGTTAAACATTGTCGGAAAGCGCGAAATCCCGCATAGTGGCAAAAAAATCAGGCAAGAAGAGCAGCTAAAGGAAACATCCAATGTCGAAGATCGCCCTTGTGGACGATGACAGGAATATTCTGACATCCGTCTCGATGACTCTGGAGGCAGAGGGCTTTGAAGTCGAAACCTACAACGACGGGCAGGCCGCCCTGGACGCGTTCAACAAGAAGATGCCCGACATGGCCGTCTTTGACATCAAGATGCCGCGCATGGACGGCATGGACCTGTTGCAGCGCGTGCGCCAGAAATCCAAGATGCCGGTGATCTTCCTGACATCCAAGGACGATGAAATCGACGAGGTGCTCGGCCTGCGCATGGGCGCCGACGACTACGTCAAGAAACCGTTCAGCCAGCGCCTTCTGGTGGAACGCATCCGTGCCCTGCTGCGCCGTCAGGAAGCGGTCGCCGGCGACATGGTGGGCGATACCGAAGAAACCAAGCTGATGACCCGCGGCTCGCTGACCATGGACCCGCTGCGCCACGCGGTCAGCTGGAAAGGCGCGGACGTGTCGCTGACCGTCACCGAATTTCTGCTGCTTCAGGCGCTGGCGCAGCGCCCCGGCTTTGTCAAGTCGCGCGATCAGCTGATGGACGTGGCTTATGACGATCAGGTCTATGTCGACGACCGCACGATCGACAGCCATATCAAGCGCCTGCGCAAGAAGATGCGGACCGTCGATGCGGATTTCTCCGCCATCGAAACCCTGTACGGGATCGGTTACCGTTACAACGAAGAGTGACGCATGGCGCTTGCCGAAGGGATCTTGATGCGCGACGAACAGTCCGGGGGCCGGCAGGACGCTGATGTGATGCTGGGCGATGACTGGGTCGCGCCCGACAGCACCGTGGAAAAGGAACTGCGCGACAGCCGCGCGCGCAGAAGCCTGTTCTCGCTCAACCGTTCGCCGCTGACCCGCAAGATCATCACGTTCAACCTGATCGCGCTGAATGTGCTGGTGGCGGGGATCCTGTGGCTCAACTCGTCGCGCGACACTCTGGTGCTGCAACGCGGCAACGCGCTTGGCTCGGAAGTCGAACTGATCGCCGACGCGCTTGAACTGCGCCTGCCCGCCGGGGCACCGGTGCCGATCGGCACCGCGCCGGGCATCGACATCCCGGCCACGCTGGCCGGGCTCGACCTGCGCCAGGGGGTGGAGCTTCTGGTATTCGACGCGGGCAATTTCCTGGTTGGCGAGACGGTCGGCACCCAGCCCGAGCTGCACACCTCTGACCCCAGGGGGCAGAACCATCCGACATTGATCTCGGATTTCCTTGACACCGTCTGGCGCGGCATCGCCGGCATGTTCGCCTATTTCGAGGACACTCCGGATCTTGCGCTCGAAGACCGCCTGCGCCGGATGATCGAAACCGGCGATCCGGCGCAAACCCGCGTCGTACCCGGCAAGGGACCGACCGGCGCCACGCTGTTCACCGCCTTGTCGCCGATCCGCCAGGGGGACGCCATCGTCGGCACCGTGGCCATGGTCTCGGCGGCGGCGGAAATCGACGCCGCCGTCAGCGCGGAACGCGAACGGGTGCTGCAAATGTTCGTCATCGCCACGCTGGTGTCGATCGGGCTGAGCCTCGTTCTTGCGTCGACCATCGCGAACCCGATCTCCGATCTGGCGGATGCCGCCGAGATCGGTCGCGACCGCAACAACAAGGCCAAGGGCGGCACGTCGCGCCGCATCCGTATTCCCGACCTGACCGCCCGCCCGGACGAGATCGGCCGCCTTTCGGGCGCGCTGCGCGGCATGGTCGCAGCCCTTTACGACCGGATCGACAGCAATGAACAGTTCGCCGCCGATGTCGCGCATGAGATCAAGAACCCGCTGGCCAGCCTGCGCTCTGCCATCGGGTCGCTGAGGATCGTCAAGAAAGACGAGCACCGGGCAAAACTGCTGAACGTCATCGAACATGACGTACGCCGTCTGGATCGGCTGGTCAGCGACATTTCGAATGCCTCCCGGCTGGATTCCGAACTGGTCAAGGAAGAAGAGCAGGAATTTAACCTACTGGAAATGCTTGGAAATCTTGCGCAGTTCCTTGGCGAGGACGCGCGGCGCAAGGGCGTGGAATTCATCACGGACCTGCCGCCGCAGCCGATCCGCATCAACGGGCTGGAACCCCGGCTGGCGCAGGTTTTCGTCAATCTCATCACCAACGCGGTGTCGTTCTGCGAAGACGGCGACGCGATCCGCGTCTGGGCGCGGCGCCGCGACAACCGCGTGCTGGTCGTGGTCGAGGACACCGGACCCGGCATCCCCGAAGAGGCGCTTCAGAAGATATTCAAGCGGTTCTACTCGCATCGTCCCGAAAATGACTTTGGCAACAACTCGGGACTTGGCCTTGCGATCTCCAAGCAAATCGTCGAGGCGCATGACGGCGTGATCTGGGCCGAAAACATTCGCCCCACCGAAGCCGATGTCACCTCCGAACCGCTCGGGGCGCGCTTCGTGGTCGGCCTGCCGATCTGATCGCATGATCCCGCCAGGCGCCTCGGTCCATCATGCCACCGCGGTTGCGGTCGATGGCAGGGGCCTGATGATCCGCGGTGCATCCGGACGCGGCAAGTCTGGACTGGCGCTTGAAATGATGGCGCGCGGCGCGGTTCTGGTCGCTGACGACCGGGTGATCGTCGAGCGGCGCGGCGCGCATCTGTGGCTATCCTGCCCCGCCCCGCTGCGCGGCATGATAGAAGCGCGCGGCATCGGGCTGCTGCGCACCACGCCTGGACACCCGGTACGGTTGTGCGCGGTACTCGACCTCGACAATGTCGAAACGGCCCGCATGCCGCAGCGCCGCGAAATCGTGCTGCACGGGCAAAGAATCCCCTTGCTTCACCACGCAGGCACCCCCACCTTCCCGGCAGCGCTTGTGCAATATCTCCGCAGTGGACGAAGGAATTCCCCCTTGATCACGGACCAGCAGGCACGAACCCAGCGCGTGGTTCTGGTCACCGGCCCATCGGGCGCCGGACGGTCCACCGCGATCAATGCGCTTGAGGATTTCGGCTATGAGGCCATCGACAACATCCCGCTCAGACTCATCCCGCGGCTGCTCGAAGGCGGTGCGCTGGCGCGTCCCGTGGCGCTTGGCGTAGACATCCGCAACCGGGATTTTTCCGTGCAGCGGCTGATTGACCTGTATCGCGACTTTGGGCAGGATCCGCGCCTGGACGCGCAACTGCTGTATCTGGACTGCACACCCGAGGTGCTGGCGCGACGGTATTCCGAGACCCGCCGCCGGCACCCGCTGGCCCCCGATGAAAGCTATACGTCAGGCATCGCGCGCGAAATCGCGTTGCTTGAGGTGGCGCGCGGCGTTGCTGACATTCTTGTCGACACAAGCGAGCTGTCGCCGCACGATCTGCGCACCAGGATGGAAAATCTGTTTGCCGATGCCACCGGGCAACAGCTTGCGGTGTCGGTGCAATCCTTTTCCTACAAGCGCGGCCTGCCGCAGGGGCTGGACTGGGTGTTCGATTGCCGGTTTCTGGACAACCCGCACTGGGACCCGGACCTGCGCGGGCTGACCGGGCTGGATGCCGCGGTTCAGGCGCATGTCCGGCGCGACGCGCGCTTCGCGCCGTTTGTCGATCAGCTTTGCGCGCTGGCGCTTTTCGTGCTGCCGGCCTGCAAAGAGGAGGGCAAGGCCCATCTTGCCTTTGGTCTTGGGTGCACCGGAGGCCAGCACCGTTCCGTTACCGTCGCCGAAACACTCGCCCGCAGCCTTGCAGAGCAAGACTGGCAGGTGTCATGTAGGCATCGCGAACTTGAACGCCGGGGACTGGCCGCAGTTGCGTCCCAACCCGGTGACGTCGGAGGAAGGCAGGGGTGATCGGCATCGTGATCGTTGCCCACGGAGGGCTGGCGCGGGAATATCTCGCGGCGGTCGAACATGTGGTCGGCGTCCAGCCCGGCGTCGTTGCCGTCGCGATCGAACCCGACCACGACCGCAACCGCAAACAGGCCGAGATCTGCGTCGCCGCCGACGAGGTCGACACCGGCGGCGGCGTCGTTGTGGTCACCGATCTGTTCGGGGGCTCGCCGTCGAACCTGTCGCTGCTGGCCTGCCAGCCGGAAAACCGGCGCATCGTTTATGGCATGAACCTGCCGATGCTGATCAAGCTGGCCAAGAGCCGCCAGATGGATGTGCCAGACGCGGTAAAGGGCGCGCTGGAGGCCGGGCGGAAATATATTGACAGCGTGAACGTCAGGCCCGATCCCCATTGACGAGCCTGAGGGCGTCGCGCAGGGAAGACAAGATGACCGAGACGGTGCAGCGCAAGCTGAAGATCGTGAATGAAAAAGGGCTGCACGCCCGAGCTTCGGCCAAACTGGTGGAAGTGGTGGAAGGCTTCGATGCAAGGGCCGAGGTTTCGAAGGACGGTCTGAGCGCCGGTGGCGACAGCATCATGGGTCTTTTGATGTTGGCAGCGTCCAGGGGAAGCTTTATTGAGGTTGAAACCTCCGGTCCGGACGCGACCGCGCTTGCCGATGCTCTGGAAGCCCTGGTCGCCAACCGCTTCGGGGAAGAGAATTAGGCGACGGGGCTCTGCCCGTGCGCACCTTGACAGCCCCGGGGCGGGAACCGGGGAGCAGACCAGGAAACTGGCCAGGAGACGGATCGAAGCGGGCGCATGGTGGACAGTTTTCAGGCTTCGGATCGGCAAGGCAAGGTGACGCCGATAATCGATCCGCCCTATGACAAGCGCAAGCTCAGTTACGCCAATACCTTCACCAATCCCTGGAAGGCGAACACCATCCGCGCGATGGAATGGGCGACCGGCAAGATCCCTCTGATCCGCCTTGTCCGACGGGTCGAACGCGATGGCGTGCGTAACGGCCAAGCCTTCTGGCCGCACGCCCTGCATCACATGCGCATCCCGCTTCTGACTCCGGAGGAACAGATCCGCCGGATCCCGGCAAAGGGACCTGTCGTCGTGGTTGCGAACCACCCGCACGGGCTTGTGGACGGGATGATCCTGGCCGACCTGATCGGGCGCATCCGCACCGATTACAAGATCCTCACGCGCGCGCTGCTGACCGGCGTGAAAGAAATCGAGGAGTTCATGATCCCGGTCCCCTTCCCGCACGAGGCCGGTGCTCGGGAACAAAGCCTTGCGATGCGGGCAAATGCCATGGATCACCTGCGCAAGGGCGGGGTGATAGCGCTGTTTCCATCGGGTGTGGTGGCCGCGTCAAGGACGATTTTTGGCCCGGCGGTCGAGGGGACCTGGAATCCGTTCACCGCGAAGATGATTCAGCGGTCGGGCGCCACGGTGGTGCCGATCTATTTCCCCGGACAAAACAGCCGCGCCTACCAGATCGCCAACCGGCTGTCGCCGACCCTGCGCCAGGGGCTGTTGATCCACGAAGTTCTGCACGCCTGCGGACGGCCGCAGAAACCTGTCGTCGGCGCGCCGATCTGTCCGGAAGAAATGCGGAGGTGGAACGGCAAGCAGCGAGAGTTCATTGCCTGGCTGCGCGAACGCACCATCGGTCTTGTGAACGGCGCTTGAGACAAAGAAATTTCGTACGAAATTTCTTGTGCTCAGGCCGTCCGGAATCGCCAAGATTTTTCGTACGAAAAATCTTGGCTGCAGACGCTGCGTCAGCGCGTGGGAACCGGTTCCTCTCCACGGTAGTCGTAGAAACCGCGCTTGGTTTTCCGACCGAGCCAACCCGCTTCGACGTATTTGGTCAGCAGCGGGCAGGGCCGATATTTCGTATCCGCCAGCCCCTCGTGCAGCACGTTCATGATCGCAAGGCAGGTGTCGAGTCCGATGAAATCCGCAAGCTCCAGCGGTCCCATCGGATGGTTCGCCCCAAGCTTCATTGCCATGTCAATGGACTTGACGTTACCGACGCCTTCGTAAAGCGTATAGACCGCTTCGTTGATCATCGGCACCAAAATCCGGTTGACGATGAAGGCCGGAAAGTCTTCGGCACTGGCGGCGGTTTTACCCAGTCTTTCAACCACTTTGAGACAGGTTTCGTAGGTCTCTCGATCGGTGGCGATTCCACGAATCAGTTCGACGAGCTGCATCAGCGGAACGGGGTTCATGAAGTGAAACCCAAGGAATTTTTCCGGTCGGTCGGTCCGCGAGGCAAGACGTGTGATCGAAATCGACGAGGTGTTTGACGTTAGGATCGTGTGCGGCAGAAGATGAGGCCCCAAACTGTCGAATATCTTCTGCTTTACGGTTTCCTGTTCGGTCGCAGCCTCGATCACGAGGTCGGTCTGGCCGATGTCGGCCATTTCCAGCGTCGTCGAGATACGGCCCAGCGCAGTGTCGCGCACCTCGCCCGAGATCTTTTCGCGGCTGACCTGCCGATCGAGGTTTCTGGCGATCAGCGCCACGGCCTTGTCGAGCGCATCCTGACTGATGTCCGACAGCCGCACCTCATACCCGGCCAGCGCCATCACATGGGCGATGCCGTTGCCCATCTGACCCGCGCCGATGACCCCGATCTTGCTGATTTCCATGGTCCGCACCTCTGAATTGACCGGCGTACGATAGGCACACGCCGCCGGTGGTCGCAAGGATGGCCGGGCGCATTTGGTTCGCTTTTTCGTCTTAGCGAAATCGAAAGAAGAATCCCCCAGTTTTAGAGTCGGGTGAGAAGGATGAAAGGTGGGTGGATGACTGTCGCCATATCAGCGCAGGCTGCGCTAGATTATTTTCCGTGCAGATACGGAAGATCTCGGGTTCTGTTCAGAGGACCACGTCAGAGGCTCGACGCCCCTTATGTCGGTTTCCTTGGCGGTACCGAAACCTATGGGCGTTTCATTGAGACGCCTTTTCCGGCGCTGCTGGAACAGCAGCTTGGCCAGTCATGCGTCAACTTTGGCGCGGTCAATGCCGGGCTGGATCTGTATCTTCACGATCCGGCGGTGCTTGGGCTTGCTGAACGCGCGGACGCCTGCGTGCTGCAGATCATGGGCGCGCAGAACATGTCGAACCGTTATTACAGCGTGCATCCTCGGCGCAACGACCGGTTTCTGCGCGCCTCAGACCGGCTTCAACAGCTGTATCCCGAGGTCGACTTTACCGAGTTCCATTTCAACCGGCACATGCTCGGCAGGCTTCAAAGCTTGTCCGCCCAGCGGTTCGACGAAGTGGTCATGGAACTGCGCCTTGCCTGGGTGGCCCGCATGAAGCACCTTCTGACACTGTTGCGGGGCCGGGTTCTTCTGCTCTGGTTTGCCGACCAGTCTCCGCCGGACACACCGATCGGCGACACCCGGGGCGACCCGCTGTTTGTCGATCGCTCGATGGTCGAGGCGTTGCGCCCGCGCGTTGCGGGGCTGGTCGAAACGCCGCTGAGCGTTTCGGCGCGCAAGCGCGGCGCCCCCGGCATGATCTTCAGCGATTACGAAGCAAACGCCGCCGCGGAACTCATGGGCCCCCAGGCGCATGAAGAAACCGCTGAACAGTTGCTTCCGCTTCTGCGCGAACTGCTCTGCTGACGCCGGACTGCACGCTTCTTCACCAGGGCGGCCCGGAACGGCAGTATCTCCGCTCTGCGGCGAGCGGACGCAGGCCGGGATCGTGGAATGCCGACGCGTTCCCGGTATAGCTGACCCATTAGCCCTGCCCGGCGTCGCAAGATGCGGCGCAGGGCCGTCAGCCAGCCGGAGATCCGAATGCATATCGAAAACCGCACCTTCGACGAACTCAAGGTCGGCGATCACGCCGAGTTGCGACGCCTGTGCACTGCCGACGATCTGCTGGTCTATGCAAATGTGTCGGGTAACCACAATCCGCTCCATATTCACGACCAGGATGGCGACGGCGACGGCCATCCCGAAGCGATAGCCCCTGGCTCCTTTGTCGCGTCCCTTGTCGGCGCGGTGCTCGGAAACGTGCTGCCCGGTGCGGGCACGCTTTACCGGCGGCAAACCTGGGAATTTCACGGTCGTGTCTTTGCCGACGACGAACTTGTGGTCCGCGTCACCGTCACCGACAAGAACGTCCGGGATACCACCGTCATTCTGGCCACCGAGGTGCGTCGCATTTCGGGGGATGCGCTGGTCCTGTCCGGCGTCGCCGAGGTCTATGCGCCGCGGGTCAAGGTCAGCTACAACAGCCACGACCTGCCCGGACTGGTGGTTCAACGGCACCGCCATTTCGAAAAGCTGCTGAAAAAGGCCGAACCGCTTGCCGCGCTGCGCACCGCAGTCGTCTGCCCCGAAGACCCCAATTCGCTTGGCGGCGCGCTCAGGGCGCGCGAGCATACGCTGATCGACCCCATCCTGATCGGATCGACGGCCCGGATTGCCGAGGTGGCCAAGGCCATGGGCGCGTCTCTGGACGGAATCGAGATCGTCGACGAACCGCTGCACCGCAATGCCGCGCGCCGCGCGGTCGAGCTGTGCCATTCCGGGGACGCGCAGGCGATCATGAAGGGGCATCTGCACACCGACATGCTGCTGCGCCCGATTCTCGACAAGCAGACCGGGCTGCGCATGGGGCGGCGCTTCACACATATCTTCGTGATGGACGTGCCCGGCCAGCCGCATCCGATCCTTGTCACCGATGCCGCGATCAACATTTCTCCGGATCTCAAGACCAAGGTCGACATCACGCAGAACGCCATCGACCTTGCGATCTCGATCGGAATCCAGCAGCCCAAGGTCGGGGTGCTGTCCGCGACGGAAACGGTCAACCCCGACATCCCCTCGTCGATCGACGCGGCGCTGCTGTCGAAAATGGCCGAGCGCGGCCAGATCACCGGAGGGCTGGTGGACGGCCCCCTTGCAATGGACAACGCCGTCGACATTGCCGCCGCGCGCACCAAGGGAATCACTTCGGCGGTGGCGGGCCGCGCCGACATCCTCGTGGTGCCCAATCTTGACGCGGGCAACATGTTGGCCAAGCAGTTGACCTATATCAGCCACGCCGAGGCGGCTGGCCTTGTGCTGGGCGCGCGCGTGCCGATCATTCTGAACAGCCGGGCGGACGACGACATGAGTCGCCTGGCATCCTGCGCGGTGGCGGCGCTGCATCACGCAAGGATGACCCGCATCATGCCCTGAGCGGCAAATGCGACCCCTGCCCTGTCGGGTCGCCATGATCGACCTGAAACGCGCAGTACCTTTGACGGCGCGTTTTTCATTTGGCAAACGCTCCGTAATTCATTATTTCATGAATTATGGAAATGAATCGATTCGACCAGCTTGCCACACTTAGCCACCCTCAGCGGATGGGGCTGTTTCGTCTGCTCATGCGGCGCTATCCCGATGCGGTCGCGGCAGGCGAGATCGCCACCGCGCTCGATCTCAAACCCTCGACCGCGTCGGTCTATCTTGCCGCTCTGCGCGAGGCGGGACTGATCGTGCAATCGCGCAACGGGCGTTCGCTGCTGTACCGTGCGCATGTGACCGCGGTGCAGGGGCTTGTCGGGTTTCTCATCGACGACTGCTGCCATGGCCGACCCGAGCTTTGCAGGCCCACGCCCCCCTACAGGAAAGACACCGACATGGCCGACACTTCGTATAATGTGCTTTTCATATGTACCGGCAATTCGGCCCGGTCGATCATGGCCGAGGCGCTGCTGACCCGGCTGGCAGACGGTCGCTTTCGCGCCTTTTCCGCCGGCACCCGGCCCTATTCCACGCTGAATCCGCTTGCGGTGAAAATGCTGACGGACAAGGGGTTCGACGTATCCGCCTTGCGCGCCAAGCATGTGTCCGAGTTCTGGGGCAAAGACGCGCCCCGGCTTGATTTCGTGTTCACCGTTTGCGACCGCGCCGCCAACGAAGACTGCCCCGCCTGGCCCGGTCAGCCGATCAGCGCCCACTGGGGCCTGCCCGATCCGGTCAAGGCAACCGGAACCGAAGCCGAACAGATGCTGGCCTTTCAGCAGGTCTTTGGCATGCTCAGACATCGTCTGATCGCCTTTACCGCGCTGCCGCTGAAAACGCTGGACCGCATTTCGCTTCAACACGCCCTTGATGACCTAGCGCTGTCCCGCGACACCAATGAGAGCCTGACCGAATGACCACCTACGCACTGAACGGCCTTGGCCGCATGGGCAAGCTTGCCCTGCGCCCGCTGCTGGAAAAAGGCGCCGGCATCGCCTGGATCAACGACGCGGTCGGAGACCCGGCGATGCACGCCCACCTGCTGGAATTCGACACGGTGCACGGCCGCTGGCCCGCCGATTTCGCGCATGACGAAACCGGCCTGTGCATCGACGGCACGCGCCTGCCCGTGCACCGGCAAACGCGCATCCAAGACCTGCCGCTGGATGGCGTCGATGTGGTCGTCGACTGCACCGGCGTGTTCAAGACCGAGGCCAGGCTGGCGCCCTATTTCGCCGCCGGCGTGAAAAAGGTCGTGGTTTCGGCCCCGGTCAAGGACGGCCCGACCGCCAACATCGTCTATGGCGTCAACACCCACGATTACGACCCCGCCCGGCACAGCATCGTGACGGCGGCCAGCTGCACCACCAACTGCATCGCCCCGGTGGTCAAGGTCATCCATGAAAGCCTTGGCATCAAGCACGGCATGATCACCACGATCCACGACGTGACCAACACCCAGACCATCGTCGACAAGCCCGCCAAGGACCTGCGCCGCGCCCGATCGGCGCTGAATTCGCTGATCCCCACAACGACCGGGTCCGCCACCGCGATCACCCTGATCTATCCCGAACTGACGGGCAAGCTGAACGGCCATGCCGTGCGGGTGCCCTTGCTGAACGCATCCCTGACCGACTGCGTGTTCGAGCTGGACCGCGCCACCACCGCAGACGAGGTCAACGCGCTGTTCGAACAGGCTGCCGACGGGCCGCTCAAGGGGATTCTGGGCTATGAAACCCGTCCGCTGGTCAGCGCCGATTACACCAACGATCCGCGCAGCAGCATCATCGACGCGCCTTCGACCATGGTGACAAACGGCACCCAGCTCAAGGTCTATGCCTGGTACGACAACGAATGGGGCTACGCGAACCGCCTCGCCGATGTGGCGCTGATGGTGGGCGCCAACCTTTGACATTCCGGCGTCACGCAACGCCGTCATCGTTCTGAAAATTGCAACCAAGGCCGCCCCCCGCCATGTCAGACCGTCCTCTTGCCGCCTATGTCGCCGTCACCGCAGCCTACTGGGCGTTCATGCTGACCGACGGCGCACTCAGGATGCTGGTATTGCTGCATTTTCACAGGCTGGGCTTCAGCCCGGTGCAGCTGGCCTATCTGTTCGTGCTGTACGAAATCGCAGGTGTCGCGACCAACCTGTCCGCGGGCTGGATCGCCGCGCGCTTCGGGCTGACCTCGACGCTGTATGCGGGGCTGACCTTGCAGGTCGCGGCGCTGCTGGCGCTGACGCTGCTGGACCCGGGCTGGACCATCGGCGTTTCGGTGGTGTTCGTCATGCTGGTGCAAGGGGTGTCGGGCGTGGCCAAGGATCTGGCCAAGATGTCGTCGAAATCCGCCGTCAAGCTGCTCGCCCCCAAGGGCGGTGACGGGCTGTTCCGCTGGGTTGCGGCGCTGACGGGTTCAAAGAACGCGGTCAAGGGCGTCGGCTTTCTGCTGGGGGCGGCCTTGCTGGGGGTGGTGGGGTTCGTGCCCGCCGTGCTGGCCATGGCCGCCGTTCTGGCGGCGATCCTTGCGGCCGTGGCGCTGAAAATGCCGGCGGGCCTGCCGAGGGGGCGCAAGGACGCCAGATTCACCGAAGTCATTTCAAAAAACCGCAACATCAACTGGCTGAGCTTTGCCCGCGTATTCCTGTTCGGCGCGCGCGACGTGTGGTTCGTGGTCGGCATCCCGATCTATTTCTACGCCGTGCTGTCGGATGGCACCGAAGCCGGCGACCGCCTTGCCTTTTTCACCATCGGCAGTTTCATGGCGCTCTGGATCATTCTTTACGGCGCGGTGCAGGCCGCGGCACCACGACTGCTGCGCGCGAAAACCCGCAGCACCGACACGCTTGTCGCCGATGCGCGCCGCTGGGCGCTGGCGCTGACCGCCGTGCCCGCGCTGCTGGCCGCGCTGGTCTGGGCGGCGGGCGCACCCACGCCGTGGCTGACTGCGGCGGTGGTGGCCGGTCTGCTGGCGTTCGGCGCGATCTTTGCGGTGAACTCGGCGCTGCATTCCTACCTGATTCTGGCGTTTACGAACGACAAACGGGTCACCATGGACGTCGGGTTTTACTACATGGCCAACGCCGCCGGACGCCTGATCGGCACCGTCCTGTCGGGCGCAAGTTACCAGATGGGCGGCCTGCCCGCCTGTCTTGGGACAGCCGCCGTGATGGTGGCGCTCAGCGCCTGGGGGGCGGGGCGGTTGAAACCCGCCGCGCGGCCGGCGGCGGTCTGACCCGCGCCCAGCGGCACGGATTGCGCTACCGTACGCGCGAATGGCGGTGGAACTTGCGCAGGATCAAGCCGCGACGCCCGCATCGGTGGCACGATGGGGCCATGAAACACGCCGAACCTGTCATATCACCCGATCCGGTCGTGCCGTCCGGCACCGCCCGCCACAGCGCCATAGATCGCGCGTTCCACGCAGCCATCGGCAGCCTCACCGGCGGGCTGTCGCCGATGGCGCTGGCAACCGCGTGGTTCGACTGGGGCATACACCTTTCGGGATCCCCGGCCAAGCTGGCCACGCTGCATGAAAAGGCCGTCGCCAACGGCGCGCGCGCCTGGCAGGCGGCGGTCATCTGCCCGCTGGCCGCGCAGGTCGATGCCTGCCCCCCGATGTCCGCAGACAAGCGGTTCCGTGACCCGGAATGGCGCCGCTACCCGTACAACATGTTCGCGCAATGGTTCCTGCTGACCGAAGACTGGTGGAACGCCGCGACGACCGACCTGCCCGGCGTCGCCGCGCGCCACGCGCATATGACCAATTTCGCCGCGCGTCAGGCCCTGGACATGCTGGCACCGTCGAATTACGCGGCGACCAATCCCGTCGTGCTGGACCGCACCCGGCACGAACGCGGCCAGAACCTTGTGCGCGGTTTTCACAACTGGCTGGAAGACATCGCCCGCCAGAACGACCGCCCCCACCCCGGTTCGGGGTTCGAGGTCGGCACCACGCTGGCCACTGCCCCCGGCGAGGTGGTGTTTCGCAACCGGCTGATCGAACTGATCCGCTACCGCCCGACAACCGCGCGGGTGCAGGCCGAGCCGCTGCTGATCGTGCCCGCCTGGATCATGAAATACTACATTCTCGACCTGTCGGCGCAAAACTCTCTGGTGCGGTTCCTGGTCGATCAGGGGATCGAGGTCTGGATGATTTCCTGGCTGAACCCGCAGGCCGAAGACGCCGATCTGGGGATGGAAGATTACGTCACCCTTGGGGTCTTTGCCGCGCTGGACGTCATCGCCGCCGCCGTGCCGGGGCAGCGCATCCACACCGCAGGCTATTGCCTCGGCGGCACGTTGCTGTCGATCGCCGCCGCCAAGCTGGCGCGCGAAAACGACGCGCGGATCGCCTCTGTCACGCTGCTTGCGGCGCAAGTCGATTTCACCGAGGCGGGTGAGATCACGTTGTTCATCGACGAAAGCCAAGTGGCCTTTCTTGAGGACATCATGGCCGATCAGGGTTATCTGGATGCCGAGCAGATGGCCGGGGCGTTCCAGATGCTGCGCTCGAACGATCTGATCTGGTCGCGCACCATCCGCGAATATCTGCTGGGGGTGCGCGGTACGATGAACGACCTCATGGCGTGGAATGCCGATGCCACACGGATGCCCGCGCGGATGCACTCGGAATATTTGCGCCAGCTTTTCCTGGAAAACCGCCTTGCGCTCGGGCGCGTCAAGGTTGGCGGCACGCCGGTGTCGGTCGCGGACATCTCCGTGCCGATCTTTGCCGTCGGCACCGAAAAGGATCACGTCGCGCCCTGGCCGTCGGTTTGGAAGATCAACCGCCTTGCCAACGGAGACAAGACCTTTGTGCTGACAAGCGGCGGCCATAACGCGGGGATCGTGTCCGAACCTGGTCACCCGCGCCGGCATTACCGGATCGGAAAGGTCACCGGCCACGCGCGTGACGCGGCGTTGTGGCGGGCCGGTCTGGCGCCGGTGGACGGATCGTGGTGGCCCGCCTGGACCGACTGGCTGATCGCGCGGTCCAGCGGAACGCGCCCGGCGGTGGCCGACGCGGGTACATCGCTGTGCCCCGCGCCCGGCACCTATGTCTTTGGCTAGGCAGCCGGCTTTGCGAACCACAACCGTTCGGCAAGCTTGCCCATGGTCGCGGTGTAAAGCCGGTAGTCGTTGACCGCCTTGCGCATGAAATCGGCCTGGATCTCCACCAGATCGGCGGGGCTGCGGCTGTGCAAAAAGCGGTGATGGCTGGCGCAATCTTCGCGGAAACGCGCCGCCCAGAAGCTTTGCATTTCCGAGCCGATATCGACGAGTGCGTCCACGGACGCGGTCGCGGCCCAAGGCTCCATGCTCCATCGGATGTGGAATTCCGGATGACCTTCCCGTGCGACGGGCAGCCGGTCTTGGTCGGTGATCATGTTCATGACAGCCTCCTCCATGCGTGTCCGCCCCAATCTACCACAGATTGCAAAACTCTGTCTTGATCCTGCGCATGATTGGGCGTTCAGTTTCGCGCGCCCCCTCGGCGCGGACACCGGCCCGGCGCCGGCCCCAAAGGCAGACGCGTCCGCGCCTGATCAGACCCGCCGCACGCCTGCGTGTCCGGTGGAGCCGTGCAAATTCAGGCGCCTGCCCGCACCGTGTCGATCATCAACTGCACGTTTTCCGGGTTGGCATCGGGCGTGATGCCATGCCCGAGGTTGAAGATATGCGGCCCCTTCGACAGCGCGCTGACCACCCGCCGGGTTTGCGCGATCAGCGCATCTCCGCCGGTGACCATGTGCGACGAGGCAAGATTGCCCTGCACACAGCCGCCCGGTTGCACCTGTTCGGCCACCCATTCGGGCGTCACACTGTCATCCACCGCCACGCAATCGGCGCCGGTCGCCGCGTGAAAGCCGATGTATTTATCCCCCGCCTGACGCGGAAAGGCGATGACCGGCAGCCCGGGATGGCGCGATTTTAGCTCCTGCGTGATGATCCGTGCCGGTTCCAGCGCGTAGCGGTCGAAATCCTCGCCCGAAAGCGAGCCGGCCCAGCTGTCGAACAGCTTGACCACTTCGGCCCCCGCCTCGACCTGCGCGGACAGGTAGTCGATGGTGCTTTCGGTCAGCCGGTCGATGATCTTTTCGAAAAGCGCCCGATTTTCCGCCTTGAGCGCGTGGGCCGGCCCCTGATCCCTGGTGCCACGCCCGGCGATCATGTAGGTGGCCACGGTCCAGGGCGCGCCCGCGAAACCGATCAGCGTGGTGTCCTGCGGCAGGGTGCGGCGCAGGATCTTGATCGTCTCGTAAATCGGGCTGAGCGTGTCGTGGATCATCCCGCCGCGCCCGAGTTTGTCGAATTCAGGATCGGTGGTGACGGTCGACAGGCGCGGCCCCTCGCCGGTGACGAACCACAGATCCGCCCCCAGCGCCTGGGGCAGCAGCAGGATGTCCGCGAACAGGATCGCGGCGTCGAACCCGTAGCGGCGGATCGGCTGCAAGGTCACCTCGGCGGCCAGATCGGGGTTGTAGCACAGCGACAGGAAATCGCCCGCCTGCGCCCGTGTCGCCTTGTATTCCGGCAGGTAGCGTCCGGCCTGCCGCATCATCCAGATCGGCGGGGTGGGCAGGGTTTCGCCCGCAAGCGCGCGCAGGATGGTCTTGGTCATTCGGCTTCCCCTCCGGTGTCGTTCCGGGCGGCAATATGTCAATTCGCGCCCCATTGCCAGCGCCCCTCGCGCAACATAAAGCTCGTGCCATGACCGATATGCTTCCGACCCCCGACCACCCCCTCAAGATCGGCACCCGCGGCTCGCCGCTGGCGCTGGCGCAGGCGCACGAGACCCGCGCCCGCCTGATGGCGGCGTTTGACCTGCCCGAGGCGGCATTCAGGGTTGTCGTGATCCGCACCAGCGGCGACGACCGCGCGATGATCGCAGCCGACCGGCCGCTGAAGGAAATCGGCAACAAGGGGCTTTTCACCAAGGAGATCGAAGAGCAGCTTTTGTCGGGGGGCATCGACATCGCGGTGCATTCGATGAAGGACATGCCAACCGAGCAGCCCGCCGGGCTGCTGCTGGATTGCTACCTGCCCCGCGAAGACGTGCGCGATGCCTTCATCGCGCCGGGCGCAGCGGGGCTGGCGGATCTGGCGCCTGGAACGGTGGTGGGCACCTCGTCGCTGCGGCGCCGGGCGCAACTGTTGAACCGCCGCCCCGACCTGCGGGTGGTGGAATTCCGCGGCAACCTGCAAACCCGGCTGAAAAAGCTGCATGACGGCGTGGCCGCAGCAACCTTCCTTGCCATGGCCGGGCTTGGCCGGATGGGCATGACAGGCGGGGATGTGCCCATGACACCGATGTCCCCCGGCGACATGCTGCCCGCCGTGGCGCAGGGCGCCATCGGCATCGAGCGGCGCATCAACGACGATTGCACCGCGACCCTGCTGGCCGCGATTCATCACGCGCCCACGGCGCTGCGTCTGTCCGCCGAACGCAGCTTTCTTGCAACGCTGGACGGATCCTGCGAAACCCCGATCGCGGGTCTGGCAGAGTTGGACGGCGGCACGCTGCGGCTGCGCGGCGAGATCCTGTCCCCCGATGGGGCCACCGCCTGGGCCGACGAGGCAAGCGGCGCCGAATCGCAGGGGGTCGAACTTGGGGCGGCGCTGGCGCGTCAGCTTCTGGGCCGGGCGGGGCCGGATTTCTTTGCCTGGCGCCACCCATAAGGGTCGGTCGCCCACCCTCTTGCCTTCGTTCATGCAGACGGAATTCTGCCAAGCGTTGTCTCATAAACCGCTCGGGGCGGTCCGATATGCGGCTCGGCCACCGGCGGGTATGGTTTTTTTAGGCGGCATCATACTTGCCGTACCCAATGGCGTAATCAACCTAAGCGCAGCCACAACAGTGCGTGCTTAGTCGTCCTTCTTGCCGTCCGATTCCGGCTTCTTGGTCAGGTCCAGCTTGTCCATAATCCGCTCAAGCGCATCGCCGGACGTGTCGGCTTCGACCTCGCGTGCGGCTTCTTTGAAGCGGTCAAGCTGCTCGTCTAATTGTGGATTTGATTTTACCAATTATTTTTTTCCTTTCCACCGGCGTTGTTGCAGACCTCCCGCCTGAGGCGTGATTTCCCGTTACCCCGCTGACGTTATGCCACGCGGACGATCGCGGCGGTGCCGAGGGCCGAGCAGCGGTTCATGAGGGCGATGCGGATGTGGATTTCGGCGGTCTGGCGGTCGGGGTCTCTTGCGGCGATGCGTTCGCCGAATGCCTTAATGCCTCGCATCTTGGCCTCGGCGCGGCTTCGGGCGTGGTATCCGGTCCAATGCTTCCAGAATGCACGACCGTAGCGTTTCGCAGCGCGCAGCGTCTCGTTCCGAGCTTTCGCCGCCGGGCAGTCTTCCTTCCAGGCGCGCCCGTTCTTCCGGATCGGGATAATCGGGATGGTCTGCCGTT